>CAZOLI010000179.1:0-1553 GCA_964580675.1 uncultured Planctomycetia bacterium | reverse complement strand
TGCCAATGGCATTGAATTAAGCGATACGGACGGGATAATTCCGGTTAAGGGCCTTATTTAACTGAGATGACTCACAAAAAACAATCTCTTCGTCCACGGGTTCTTCGTATTTTGGATCCGGCATGATTGACGGTGAATTACGCGCTCTCCTTGGGTACCACCTTCCCGGTCTTTTGTGAATCCGGTGTGTTTTGATTTGTTTTAACATCCGCCTGAAGAGCTTCATAATAACCGTTCGACGGTTCCGTTGATCCAGTTGTTCTTCGAACGTATACACAAGGATGGTCTCAAGTGTTTTCTCCACCACACGGAGGCTGTCCTGGAAACTATATAAAATCGGCACCTCCCCACTCCCCTGTGTTGCCTCGGCCATCAGATACCTGATCATGTTGTTGGTCAAAAGCTGGGCGGCAATTTCCTTCCGGATGCCCGAGGGTTTTTTGCTCCGCAGGTTTGAGATCGAGAGGGTGTGTTTGGTTTCCCGGTAAAACACCTCGATCCGCCACCGCAGATGATACAACCCCACCAGCTGTTGTTTGTTCAACCGCTTCGGGGACACATTTGTGAGAATCATCTTCGGGCGAAACCCTTTAATCTGGTAACGAATCAACCGAAGTTCCAAGTGCCTGGGCGCCTCCGGGAACGCCTTGCGTGCTTTTTTTGATACCTGGACCCGGACACGCCATTCTCCGGGACTTACTTCTTCAATGATCCGGTAATTGAAGTCCCGAGCCCGCATCAAAAAATGAGCCCCTTTCTGTAACAAAAACACCATGTTCTTGTGGTTGAAAAACCCTCGATCCAGCAAAAAAAGAGGGTCCTCGGGCCGGTTTTCCTCCAGAAACCGATCAAGCAGTGACCGAAGTTGAGGGGATTCATGCGTGGCGTAGGGACGAACCAGATAATCCAGACAAAAACCACTCAAACAGTTCATGACACCCAGCAACATCGCCTGGGCGGTTTCGGGTTCCTCCTGCGTCGGGGTGCCGGTCGGACCCCCGAAGGTCTCCAGCAGTTTAGAGGACCGCGGCAAGGTCACTTTTGTCCCATCCACCGCAAGGGGAACAAATCCCCTGTAGGTGCGAATCGAGTCACTAACGTTGTTTTGAAATCGCTGGATCAGACGATCCCAGATGTTGTGAAGAAAATCCAGGGGAAATCGATAACGGGCATGCGCGTATCCGGACAGATCAACGGGGCGGTCCCGGTTCGGCGAGGGATCTGTTCCAAGACGGAGTGCCGTCCACAGCTGAAGAAACGTCTCCCGAAAGGAATCAAAAAAACAGTTAAACACATACATCCAGAAGATGACACAAGTTGGAAACTTTCGGTTTCGTGTCTTTCGTTGAATGCTTTTGGCTTTGGCCTGATCCAGATCCTCTCTTGAGACCAATTTGCCGAAGGGGTTTTGACCGAGTTTGGTCAGTTTCTGTAAAGCTTTCTTTCGATATTGGTCGAATGATATATTCTTCATTGTGAGCTCCTGTCGAATTGGTGAAAAGGTTAATTGTTCCCTATTCTATTCGGCAGGAGCTCTTTTTTTATGTAGCCTG
>CAZOLI010000178.1:0-1591 GCA_964580675.1 uncultured Planctomycetia bacterium | reverse complement strand
CGTTTCGAAACAATCACCGGTTTCGTTGAATGCTGCAGGACCTGTTCATCTGGCAGCTCAATGAGCAGCAGCCGGATCTACTCCGACTTGATCTGGACACGGTTGTGCTTGACAACAACCACGCCGAAAACCGGGAAGGGGTCGAGTCCACGTACAAAAACGTAAAAGGATACAAACCCCTTCAGCTCAAATACAACGGTCGGGGCATCGATTTCGTATTTCGTGGTGGAGCCAAACACTGCAACAACGGAGAGACCGTTGTAAAGATGATCCAGCATGTTGTTGAGCGCATTCGCTCCGAGTACGATCGGAAGGTATTGATTCTTCTGAGCGCCGACAACGCGTTTTTCGATCAGGTTAACTTCCGGGCTTTTGAGGATCTGGAGATTGGATATGTGGTGGACGGGAAGAGGTATCAGGAGCTGGTAGAGAAGGCCGATCAATAGTCCGAAGAGGACTGGAAACAGGTCAACAAGCCCTACATGAGCGAGGCCCGTGGAGAGGCCACATACCGTCTCACCACGTTTCGCGACCGGCGGGACAGCTGGGAAAGAAAGCGCCGTGCGCTTTTTTGCCGGCTGGTTTCCTCGCAGGGCCAGAGGAAGCTGGGATATCGGGAACGGGTGTACTGCACCAACCTGGGCGTAAACGAACAGATCACCCGGCAGCTTACACGGATTGGAAAGGGAGACTGGATGTCAGAGGAAGGACTTCTGGATCTGGCTCATACGCGGGGACAACGTGAACTGGTCCATCGAGACCTTAAAGAATTTGAAACCGATCATCTTCCGTTCGAGCCATTTGAGGCCAACCACGCCTTTTATGGAACCATGCTTGTGTCTCACACGCTGTACTGTTGTTTTTCCGAACAGATCACGGGGGAGGTGGTCGAACCGGAATGTTCTCCGGACACCTTTCGACGTCGGTTTCTGGATGTGGCCGGTAAGGTGGTGGATAGCGGCAGGGAGGTGATCCTGAGAATAAACGAAGCGGTTCACGATCAACTGTCCCTGGACGACATCCGGGAACGAGTGAATTCCCCTCCTGTGATTCCCCTCTGCTGAAAAGGTTTTTAACAATATTTTCCCTTTTCCCTCAGGGATTCGTCTGTCGGTCATGTCCAAAAAGTCAGATTTTCGAGGGAGAATGAGGGAGAATGGCCGTTTGGATGACTCAAACGAGCGTGGTTCTGGGAAAATAAAGGGAAAATGAGAGAAAATTTGAATTGAAAACACCAATGGGTGAAAATTGCCACTTTTGAAGCGACATAAAAACAAGAACCGCTCAGTTCAGGATACTGTTAAGCAGACTCCATTGTTTGTTTGGCCTCCCATAAATCCACATCTTGCTGGAGGTTCATCCATAGTTGAGGGGAGGTTCCAAGGTGATCAGCCAGCAGGAGTGCAGTCTCGGGAGAGATTTTCCGCTTCTCATTAACGATTTCATTCACCCGCTGAACGCTAATACCAAGCTCGTCGGCCAGTTCGGTTTGTGTTATCCCGGCAGGCTCAAGGTATTCTTTACGAAGTATTCGTCCGGGATGCGTGGGTTTTCGGTTTTTCGGCATCATGACGTTCACCTCAATGGTAAT
>CAZOLI010000177.1:0-1601 GCA_964580675.1 uncultured Planctomycetia bacterium | reverse complement strand
TGCTTAAACGGACACCAGTTTCCCTTTCTCCAGGGAACCTTCGGACCGACAACGAACACGTCGTCGGATCCAAATCCGATCTGTCCACGTTTGTTCACGGCTGCGACGGAATAATTGGCGCACAGTTCCGGGTCCACCTTGAAGCTCGTTTCTGAAATCGGTTTTTCCGTCAGCCGGTTCTCGGGCCGAGCTCGATCGTTTCCCCGTGAAAAGATACCTCGATACACATGATACCCCTTGATATGGTCATTGGCGGGGGGCAACCAGTGAATCCGATTTTTCTGCTTGTTGAACCAGGGACCGCCGACGGGGTCCGGGATGGAGTAGGTAAGAGGAGCATTTCCACTTTCCTGACCCAGCTTGTTGACGGCGCGGACGGTGTAGGATCGTATGATGCCGTCACTCAGATCCACCGACGTATCCACAAACGTTGAATCCTTCACGGGCTCCTCGGTCACCCGTTTCAAAAATGAGTCTTCTTCTCTGTCCCTGAAGGGAACTTTTCCTTTTCCCCGATAGACGTGGTATCCAACGACGTCGTTCGCTTCATTCGGTTTCCAGCGCAGTTCAATTTTCTGTGCGGAAACCACGCTGGCCGTCAATCCCACGGGCCTCAACGGATACGAGTACACCGGCAGGGACGGGTCGCTTTCAACGCCCGAGGCCGTCTCCGCTGTCACGGTGTAACTGTATTCCTCCTGTTTTTCGAAGGATGGCCTGTCGGTAAAATGCGTTTCCGTCGTGCTCCCGATTTTTTTGTAATTCCCCGGACGCTTGTTCCACGCTGTTCGCCACACGTGATAGGTCACATCGGAGGTCTCGGACGGTTTCCAGTGAATGTTGATCTCGTTTTTTTCGGTCACTCCCCGGACGCCTTCAGGGCGGGGAATTCTCGGCGTCTCCCGATCTCCACCTCGATAGGACCAGATCTCGTTTCCCGCCATCGAAGCTAAATAGTGAACGTCGTTTTCGGGGTCGTAGGTAAATCCGTCCCCCAGCGGACCCCCGCCCGGTGGGGCGGGATCGTTGCGGACCGTCCTCCAGCCCTCCTCCTCCCCCAGCTCGAGCGTGGACGTGTGACGTCCATTCTTGCTTAACACCAGCAGAACCCCGTCCTGACGATCGTAGTTCATCACCATGCTGTACTTCACCTTTTTGTTCGACGTGGGGAGCCCGGTGTTCAGGTCCAGGTGAGTCCACTGTTTCTTCTCCATCTCATACACGTACGTATCGGGAATTTCCGTGCCGTCCATCTTCGTCATGACGGTGTTAAACCCCCCCACTTTCACCAGTGTATGTTCCCCCGGATCCCAGGCAATAGAAGCGGCCGCGGTATACGGAAGATTTTTTTGGTCCATCGGAAACGGAATCCAGCGGTTCGAATACGCGTGATACGCCCACAGATTGGATTTCTCATTTTGAGGGGCCATCAGAAAGGTCAGGCCGTATTCGGGGGCGTACGTCATGGACGTATGATAACCGATGCTTCCCGGCCAGACGGTTCCCTTCGGCCGCTCTCCAATCACGCGCATTTGACGCCATTGCTTTTTTTCCCCGGAAAAGATCCAGATGCTGGTCGACTCCTCGTAAGCCCCAAATTT
>CAZOLI010000176.1:0-1625 GCA_964580675.1 uncultured Planctomycetia bacterium | reverse complement strand
ACTCGTTTCAACAGGCATTTCTGGCTGTTCTGGTTCTTCTGCTTTCGTCCATTTCGGCCTTCCCCAAACATAAAAGACCGCCGAGAGACGTTCCCATCGATCGAATCGTGAGAAACGGAAAAAAATACATCAAAAACAACCCGGAGGACTGGCGGGGATACTTTGCTCTTGGCCGGGTCTACAGTCTCGGATTTGCCGGACGGACCGCGAAGTTGGACGGTATTCATTACCGGGGCGAAACCGATCTGCAGGAGGTCTGTCCTCACGTATTTGAAAACAGCTTCTTCCCGAATCATCCGAACAACCAGCCGGACTGGATGAGAGCATACTTTTCCCGGCTTCAATTAAAAGAGGACCGGAACGAAAAACAGCTCTCGGAGCAAATCAAGAAGAACATCGACAATCAGGTCGGGCAACTGGGCGCAAAAAGTTACGAAAAACGAACCGGTGCCGAACAAAAGCTGAAGAACATGGGCCGGAAGATCGAACCGTACCTGAACAAACTACGAAAAAACCGGGATCTCAGCGCGGAACAGAAACACCGGCTGGACCGTATTCTGGATTATTATCATCGTCGATCGATCACGCTACCGAACGTGAAAAAAGAACCCTCCTTGCCCTCGAACGTCGATAAGGAGCTGAAGGAGAAAATGAAGGACCACAAAGACATCCTGCGGTACTTTCACCGAATCGTATACTATTATCGAAAGTCCGTGGAGGCATCGGAAAAGGAGCCCGATCCGAAAATATTTCTCGCTCTGGCCTGGGCGGTTGAGGTGGCGGGCAAATCGAAGGAGGCAACCGCCATTTATCGCCACGCGTATGACAACAGTGTCAAATCCGAACTGCAAAAAGGAGAAGTGAATAATTTGGGATGGCACGGTTCCGTGGCCCTTGAGGCCGGAAAACGACTTCTGGCGCTGGCCAAAGAACACGACATTTCCCTGACGGATCGAAAAAAGATCAGGCAAAATACACAGACCCTGCAGAATAATTTTAACGTAACCCATAAAACACCGATCATTGTTCCCATGACTGAACAAACGGAATTCCGGGCACTGACGGAGCCGGATACAGGGGTCTCGTTCGACATGACCGGGAACGGAAAGGCGGCCCGCTGGACCTGGGTCTCCCCGCACGCCGGTCTTCTGGTCTGGGATCCGGAGAACGAGAAAAACATCACGTCGGGCCGCCGGCTGTTTGGCAACGTTACGTGGTGGATGTTCTGGGAAAACGGCTTTCAGCCGATGCGGTACCTGGACGATAACGGCGACGGATGGCTGAGCGGTGACGAGCTAAACGGGCTGTCGATCTGGCGGGACAAAAACCAGAACGGGCGGTCGGAGGATCGGGAGGTTCGTCCGGTTCGGGAATGGGGCATTCAAAAACTGAACACACGCGTGAATGAACACATCGGGAAGGTCCCGGTCTCGACCCGTGGCGTGGTCTTTGACGACGGTTCCGTCCGTCCGACGTACGACTGGTACGCCAGCAAGGTGAAGACCCGGGGGACGAATCCCTCGCGGAGGCACCGGGCAACACCCACCACGAGCAAGACCGGGATTTTGTTATCCCTCCTCTTTGGATTCATGCTCATCGCCACCGGCCTGCTTCCCTTTCGGAGG
>CAZOLI010000175.1:0-1676 GCA_964580675.1 uncultured Planctomycetia bacterium | reverse complement strand
CGGTCCCGTCGAATTGTTCGTTTCGACAGGCATCAAGGTAACTCCGTCCGGGCCATTTTGTGTTCGGAGCACCATTCTCGTGTCCGAACTGATTCCACTTCGCGTTGGTGATTACAATTTTGCCTTCCCTATTAATGACAGCCGCGTTTCCCGGGAAGGCATAAAAAACATCTTCAATGGGTGGTTTATACATATTTCTTCACTCTGTTTAATGGGTGTACGGGGGAACAATGTGAGTTTCTACGTCATCCTCCGGGCCCTGAGCTTCCTGTTGCGGGATGGTTCGGAGCGAAATGGACCCGTTTCGTCCCGGGTTCATGCCGGGGAATTGCAACCACACCTTCAACTGCTCTTCTGTTCCGTGTTTGATGTAAACACGAATGGGACGGTTCCGGATAGACGTCGAAATTTTCTTCCTCCCCTCTCTTTTTATTATACCATCAATAACTGCTTCGGACAATAAAAATCCGTTTTATTGGACCTTATTTGAAAGAAGGGCCGGTCAGCATTCTGCTTTTGGATACAGAACAGGGGAGGGTTAGGAGGCCGGGTTACGTGATTTGATAACGCAGCAGGAAGCCGGTTCGCGCCCCAAACAGGTCGTTTTCTCTGAAAGGAGACGCTACCTACCGATTCCCTGTCATGCACACGTTCAGAACGCCATGGATTATGAGATCTGTCGTTCTCCGTGAGGCTCCACTATAGAACACTAATCACAGGTGCGCGAAATATATTTATAATAACCTCATCCACCTGTACATCACGGTTTTCTCGATTTGCCGGTCGGTCCCCGGTGCTCTCGGCAGGTTTTTCACAGATCAAATTTCTTCGTTCCCGGAAAATGAAGAGAAACGGCCGTGGGAGGACCATTGTCCCCGTGATTCAGGGTATTCGGAAAGCGGGTTTAAACAAGAAAATTTGTGCGAATGTTTACCGGATCCGTACGGGTGTGGTTACAACGGACGGTTCTTACTCGCTTTCGCTTAACCGGGAAACCGCTTCCCGGGCCGCGAAAGCAACGGCAAAACCAAGTACCAGATAGAGAAGGAGAAGCGGGGCGTCCGAAAACGTAATGTGTCCGAGGAGTTCGATCATCGGTATTGGTCTGAAAACAAATGAAGTATGACGAAGAAAAGGGCTATTGTGTTCACCGGGGAATCATGCAGTATACGATTCCGGTCGAGGAATTTGAACACAAATCGATTGACCCCTGTTGATCACCTGATCACTCTTTTTCAGTTTACGCCGGGAAATGTCTGGATCGGGTTCGACGGGCCGACCGAATTTCCGGATCTCCTTTCCCCCAAGAGAACAGGGTAGGGTGGTGAAAAAAGTCCGTTATGAAAGCAGTTGTCGTGCACCGGGTGAAATTTATGAGGACACGTATCGTCTCAGCAGTGATCGAACCTGTTCGCGGACGGTTTCCCGGTCGGGATTCTTTTGGTTGCGAAAGGCTTTTGCACGCTGAAACAGGCGCCGGTGCAGTGTTTTGCCTTCCACACGTTTTTTCAGGCTGATTCGATCCCACTTCTGGAGCAGGCGACCCCACTCCTCCCGGACCACCTCCCAGAAAACACCGGTGTTTTTCCAGTGCTCTTTCGCCGATTTTTCGAGCGGGGGTTCTGTGATGCGTTCGTAGCGGTTGACCCCGTATTCTTTGGCCACGTATAGAGGGT
>CAZOLI010000174.1:0-1676 GCA_964580675.1 uncultured Planctomycetia bacterium | reverse complement strand
GAACACCGTTTTCCTCGGCCACGTTGATCATTTCCTCGGCCGTGTATCCCCAGCCTCTGGCGTACAGACGCGGGGCGGGGTCCTCTTCTTCGTCGTATCCAAGCGCGGCGGCCACCTGTCGTCTCATGGAAAAAACGTGTGAATGAGGTGAAACTATACCGTCAGGTCAACCTTTTTGGTTTCATCCGGCCCGCTTCCGCCCGGCGGAAGCAGATCCTCCACCCGGGGCTCTTCTTCATGTTCATTGATCGAAAGATGGACCTCGAGGTTCGGATCAATTTCCGTCAGTGATTGTTCGAGTCGTTTTTTTCGTTGCGTTAAGTGATCCCGGGCCTTCTGATCCGCCACCCCGATCCGAACCGACAGCTGATTTTCCGCCAGTTCAATTTTTCCCGTTACGGTTCCCAGAGACGAAAGGGAGAGGTGAATACCGACGGTCGTCACGTAATCCCCACTCCGTTCGGGTTGATCCTCGTCCTTCGTCTGGGCGGGCTCGTCATGATCCTCCGCCGACTCCCGAATTTCAAATCGGAGAAATCCGGGTTCGTTCATGGCGCCGGTGGACGGCACACGAACCCAGTACACCTGTTTTCCGGGACGGGATTGAAGCACGTCGAGAAGACGCATTGCCTCCGTCCCCGATTCGGAACGGACGGCGTGTTTCAAAAGCTGTGTCAGCTCCCGTGTGACGGGATCGTTCTGCATCAAATTCTTCTCCACGGCTTCTAGTCGGGAGAGGATGGAGGGACGAGTGGAAGCATCGGTGTTCTTCAGCACTTCCACAACCTGTTGCTTCGCCTCCGAAAACGTTATTTCGTCCTTTGCGACCTGATCGATGAGCTGACGAATGTTGTTCACCACCGCATCGATGGACGGTTCCGCGCTTCCCGTGCCGGTCGAAGTCGTCCCCTCAAGATCAATTAATTTAATAATGGTATTTATTGCGTCGTCGATCAGGCGAAATTGAGGTCTGGATTTCAGGTAACGATCCAGAGCCGACTGTAACTCACGAGATGCACTCTCCGTTTCCCCGGTGATGTTTCCGGAATTTACGTGAACCCCATCCATCGACCGGGTCATCACCGTTTCCTGGATGAGGGTCTGTAGGGATTTTTTGATGGTGTCCGGTTGATTCGAACCAAGGTCCAGATCCATACGAATTTTTGTCAACAGTTTTCGAACGTCCTTGAGGGATCGATTCGGAATGTCCTGATCCGAAACAGATACCTCATTTTGAAGGACGGCCGAGATATCGGCTCCCGATCCGGTGGCCGTGGATTGAGCGGTTTGTTTCTGAAACTGATCCGACAGTCGGCGGATGAGTTCGTTTAATGAATGTTGTTCTTCCGTTGTGAAATGCCGGGTTAATTGCTGGTGGGTTTTCGTGTTCTGGATCCGTTCTCCGGGATCCTCCGGGTGGCCCATGGAGGCTTCCGTCAGGATCCGACGAAATTGCGTGAGGAAATCACGGAGAGCGGATCGAAGGTCCTCCGGAAGGGATTCGATCCCTTCGGTTCCCGCACGCCCTTCACCGGCATCTGCGGCCATGTTCTCCCCGGTACCGGGAATATTTCGTGACAGAATTTGTTCCGCTAACGCACGAACCTCCCCCTGTACGGATCGAAGTGTTTCGATGTTCATCCGGGAGGACAGGTCCCGGCGCCCGGATTCCGATG
>CAZOLI010000173.1:0-1723 GCA_964580675.1 uncultured Planctomycetia bacterium | reverse complement strand
CGCAACTTCACCATTGTGAATGAGTACATTGGAAATGAGGGCACGGACACGACGGCGCACGAACTCGGCCACATCCTGGGACGGGGATCGGGCTATCCCACATCGAAAGGGGATCCCGCCCATTACGATTCCGGCGAGCTGACCAATCCGGAACAATACATCCTGTACGATACATCACCGGGCACCGGCACGGTGGGAGAAGGAAACGTGATCTCGGACTGGGAATGGAAACGGTGGGTCGAGGAAAGCGGCCCGGAAGCCACGGACTTTCACATGCTGAAACGACTGCACAATGATTAATGACATGAAAGAAACAACAGATCGGAACAGCAAAAAACCACGGACCCGTACGAAACTGGCGATGGGTAACGGAATCGTCCTCATTCTGGTCTTCGCGCTGACGTTCGTTTTTTCCCCCGGTACTCTTGCACAGGATCAGGACACCGGGGACCAATCCGCGGAAATGGTCCTGGTCCAAACGTTCGTGCCGGACGTACACGGCACGCGAAACCGGAACCTGACCCCTGCCGACAGCATCCAGCGTCTGAACAACCTGACCGATCGGTACGGGAAAGCGGAAGTCCTCCGGGCCCTCCGGTCCTTTCTGGAGAACGACCTGTCGGAGGAGGCCCGAAACCGGCTGGCGGACGCCTATCCCGGCAGCACCCACGACGAACGGATGCGGATGGTGCGAAAGATGTTCCTCCGGCGGGTCACGCCGTACATCGGTCGGAGTGACGCCCTGGACACCGCCCTGCAATCACTGGTGAACAACGACGACCGGTCCATCGACGTTCGTGTCCTCGCCCTCAAAAACCGCCTCGCCCGATCGGACGTGCTCTCGTCCATCGAAGCCGACGCGCTGGGCACCCTGAAAACCTGGGTACAATCCGACGACCCCAACCTGGCCGCGGCGGCGGCCGACCTCTGCCGGCGCCTGCGAACCCCAACCGTTCTCTCTGACGCCATCGCCTTTCTGGACGCCCGGAAACAGGACCTTCGTTCGGCGGGCGAACTCGACTGGCGCGTGGCCGACGGCGTGCATTACGTCGAGGGAAGCCAGAAAGGAAAGAAGGTATACAACGCCTGGCAGACCCTCAAAACCAACCGGGACCACGCACGAATGCTTGAACAGGCCATACAGGACAACACCCTCACGACCGATCAGACACTGGACCGGATGAACTACAACCAGGTGGGCTGGTTCTTCCGGGATTACCTGCCCGAAACCGACACGGCCTTCCCGAAAAGCGACTTCGCGTCGCTCGTGGAGAAGATCGTCAATTACTACCAAAGCAACATCTCGGACACGGACCGGCGAGCGAACTTCATCGCGGAGAAAAAAGCCATGGCCGCCTTCATCCTGAAGCAATACGGTCATTCCGTTCCGGCGGGCTTCCGCGAAACTGCCGTGGACCACTCGGCCGTCTACCGGAGCAAACGCCGGGAACTGCAACACCGCCTCTACCTGTTCGCCGAGAATTAGGAAACCGGCCACGGGAACGATCACTCTACGAACAACCCCCTACGGAACACACACACACGACTAACCGTTTCCACAAGGGTTTTCCTCTGCCTCCGTCGAGCCAGAACCGGAGCCCCGACCGTGAGCGCTCGGCTTTACCCGAAAATGATACGATCGTCAGTGGGATCCCTGTATTCGTTGTGGTGTACGGAGGGCGGCAACGCCGTCCGGAGTACACGTTTTTTTGACGCTATAGAC
>CAZOLI010000172.1:0-1751 GCA_964580675.1 uncultured Planctomycetia bacterium | reverse complement strand
TGAGGGTTCCGGTCATGCTCCGGTACCCATAGAAAAACATTTTCAGGCCGAACACAACTACCGAGGCCAGGAGAAGAGGGGCGGGATAGATCAGGTAGCTCAGGGACGGTGCGGTTTGAGAGTCCCAGGGATGGAACAGGTTGTCGGCACCGGGAACGCCGAGAAGCAGATATCCGATCCACGGAACCCAGAGAAACGGGGTCAAACTGAGGAGTAGTGTTACGGTCCGGGGTTCGTCCCCGCAATAAGCGGTCGTTAATTCGTACGTCCCTCCGGCGGCAACAGCGGAGAGCAGGAGGACGACCCCGGTATGGTGAACCGTGAAAAAATCCAGGAGGATCAGTGCAACCGTGATCAGGATTGGAATGGGGGCATAGAGAAGGCGGTATTTCACGAGATACGAAGAACGAATGTTGTTATGCTAGGCCGTTTCACTTTCCTTGGATTGAAGCCCGCCAAATCGGCGCTCCCGTTCCTGAAATGAGGAAATGGCCGTCATCAAATCATCCCGGTCAAAATCCGGCCAGTACGTGGACGTAAAAAAGATTTCGGTGTAGGTAAGCTGCCAGAGGAGAAAGTTGGAAATCCGTTTTTCCCCACCGGTTCGGATAAAGAGATCCGGATCCCGCATATCGGGGTCGTAAAGGTTGTTCTGGACCGTTGATTCGTCGATTTCTTCCGGGGTTAACTCGCCGTTCTGAACTTTTTTGGCGATCTGACGGGTGGCGTCAAGGAGTTCCTGTTTGCCACCGTAATTCAGTGCAAGCCGGAGGATCATGCCGCTGTTCTCCCGGCTCTCATTGATCAGGTTCTGTATTCGGTCCTGAACGTCCCCCGGAAGTTCCTCAGTTCGACCGATCGTGCGGAAAATAATGTCATTGTCCATAATCGTGCTGTATTCCCGGTCGAGGTATACCTTCAGGAGGTTCATGAGGAAGTCGATTTCCTGATCGGGACGTTTCCAGTTGTCCCGGGAAAAGGCGAAAAGGGTTAATTCCTGTATGTCGTTTTCCGCACAGCATTCGGTGATTTCCCGTACGGTGGAAGCTCCTTGTTCGTGACCTTTCACCCGGGGAAGGTCACGGTTCCGGGCCCATCGTCCGTTTCCGTCCATAATAATCCCGATGTGTTCCGGTAGTTTGCTTTTGTTCATTTGTCTGGTATTTAGAGGGTGGAATCCCGTCGCCGGATGAGTTCCTTACGTCCGGGACCTACGCCGATCCATTTGATCGGACACTGCAACCGGTCTTCAAGAAACGAAACCAGGCGTTTGGCATCTCCGGGAAGTTGCGGAAACGTCCGACAACTACTTATGTCCTCGTCCCAGCCAGAAAAGGATTTGTACGTGGGCTGAACGTCCTGGAGCTGGTCGGTCTGTGTGGGATAATCATCGAGTTTTGCACCGTCCAGTGTGTATTCCGTGCAAATTTTTATTGTATCCAGTCCCGATAAAATATCCAGTTTGGTGAGGGCCAGGGCGTCGGCACCATTCACACGGCAGGCGTAACGGGAAGCGACAAGGTCAAACCAGCCGCACCGGCGCGGTCGGCCCGTCGTTGAACCAAATTCATTCCCTTTTTCACGCAGTCGTTCTCCTTCTTCGCCGTCCAGTTCGGTGGGAAAAGGACCCCGGCCCACTCTCGTGGTGTAGGCTTTGGCAACGCAGACAATCCGGTTCACGGAACCGAAGGGAAGGCCGGTTCCCGAGTACACGCCGGTGGCGGAGGTGTTTGAGGCCGTGACGAACGGAT
>CAZOLI010000171.1:0-1796 GCA_964580675.1 uncultured Planctomycetia bacterium | reverse complement strand
ACCTTCTTCCCGACCTTCCGTTTCTGTCATCCGTCATTCCATTTCTCTGATATCCATGAAACGCGATCGATCATCCGATGAATTCGCTCGAGCATGCCGGGTCATCCCGGGAGGGGTGAACAGTCCCGCCCGGGCTTTCTCGTCCGTCGAGGACACCCCCGTGTTCTTTCAGGAAGCAAAAGGAGTTTCCCTCACGGACATCGACGGAAACGAATACATCGACTTCAGCGGTTCGTGGGGACCGTTGATCCTGGGCCACGCAAACGAGCAGGTGGTCGATCGTGTCAAAGAGGTTGCGGAAAAAAGCACCAGCTTCGGGGCCCCCACCGAGCTGGAAACCGACATTGCCGAATTCGTGGTCGATCACGTGCCCTCCATCGACCAGGTTCGGTTTGTGAACTCCGGAACCGAAGCCACCATGAGCGCAATCCGCCTGGCCCGGGGGTACACGAACCGGGATGGGATCGTCAAATTCAAAGGGGGATATCACGGACACGGCGATTCCCTGCTTGTGGAATCTGGTTCCGGACCGATGACGCACGGCATTCCGTCGAGTCCCGGTGTCACCGGCGGAACCGCAGAGGACACGTACGTGCTGCCGTTTAATGACGGTTCCGCGGTTCGGGAGTTGTTCGAGGAACACCCGGAGGATATCGCGGGGGTCATCCTCGAACCGGTGGCCGGGAACATGGGCGTGATTCCTCCCATGGACGAATTCCTTGAAACCCTGCGGTCGGTGACGGACGAGTATGGTGCGCTCCTGATTTTTGACGAAGTCATCACGGGATTCCGTCTCGGCATGGGCGGTGCCCAGGAACGGTACGGCGTCACGCCGGACCTGACCACGCTCGGCAAAATCATCGGGGGCGGCATGCCCGTCGGCGCGTTCGGCGGAAAGCAGGAGGTCATGGAACACCTCGCCCCCGCGGGCAACGTGTATCAGGCCGGCACCCTGTCCGGCAATCCCGTCTCCATGGCGGCCGGACTCGAAACCCTCCGGATTCTGAAGGGAACGGAACCCTACCGGGACCTGGACGAGAAAGCGGAGACCTTCAGCACAAACGTTGTCGATCTTGCCGAAAAACACGACATCACCATCTGTCCGAGCCGCGTCGGGTCCATGATGTCGTTCTTCTTCCAGGAGGGCCCCGTTCAGAACTACACCGATGCCGCGGCCAGCGACACCGAACGGTTCGCGCAATTCCACAAATCCCTCCTCGACCAGGGCATTTACATGCCCCCTTCCCAGTTCGAAACCGTGTTTATGAACGTTCCCCACACCCGCGACCACCTGAACCGAACCCTGGAAGCCATCGACCGCGCCTTCGCCGAAATGGGGAACTAAATTGGAACGAAGGCTTCCAGCCTTCGGACCTCTTCCTTCCATGAAGAAACATCCGTTACGTTTCCTTTTTCCGTACCCCGGACCGCTCACGGCCATTGACTTTTTTCCTGCCGGCCGCGGATGATCCTCCGGTCGCCGTATTGAAAGCAAGATGGGTTCGTTCCAATTATGATGCCCGAAACAGTGGATGTCTGTCATAATTGGAACAAAGGCTTCCAGCCTTCGGACCTCTTCCTTCCATGAAGAAACATCCGTTACATTTCCTTTTTCCGGCCTCCGACCTCTCCCGGTTTCATGGACGTTCTGCCGGCGTCCACGGAAGATCCTCCGGTCGCCGTATTGAAAGCAAGATGGGTTCGTTCCAATTATGATGCCCGAAACAGTGGATGTCTGTAATAATTGGAACGAAGGCTTCCAGCCTTCGGGCATTTCCCGTCGAGAAAGGAACAAA
>CAZOLI010000170.1:0-1811 GCA_964580675.1 uncultured Planctomycetia bacterium | reverse complement strand
TCTTGAGTTACTGCGGCCGCTCCGGCTATAATCCCTTCCACCAGGGAGACAGCAGGGAGAGCGGATTTCCCGATGCCCGAACCCCGTTTGTTCGGATGACGTTTATTGTTTGTTGCCCACCGAATTCTTCTTACCGAAAGAGCCCATGACATTAAATGTAGTAAATCCGGCCACCGGAGAGAAGGTGACGACCTACGAAGAGCTGGCCCCCGGCGAAATACCGGCCCGCCTTGATCGCGCGCAGTCCGCTTTTGAATCGTGGCGCGAACGGCCCGTACGCGATCGGGAACTGTTGATTGAATCCGCCGCCGAAGTACTCCGGGAAAACAAAGAACAATATGCGGAAACCATGACCACCGAAATGGGCAAACCCATTCAGCAGGCACGCGGGGAAGTCGAAAAATGTGCCTGGGTCTGTGATCACTACGCCGAGTACGCCGGGACGTATCTGGCGTCCGAATCCCATCCGAGCCCGCCGGGGTCCCGCGTGCGAACCGTTTACGACCCGATCGGAGCGGTCCTTGCCGTGATGCCCTGGAATTTTCCGTTCTGGCAGGTGTTTCGGTTCGCCGCCCCGTACCTGACCGCCGGCAACGTCGGGTTGCTGAAACATGCGTCGAACGTCCCCGGCTGTGCCCTGGCCATTGAGGAGGTCTTTCGGAAGGCGGGGTATCCGGAGGGCGTGTTTCAGACCCTGCTTGTGGGATCCAGCGAGGTCGATGATATTCTGAAGGACGATCGCGTGCGGGCGGCCACCCTGACCGGAAGCGGCCCGGCCGGACGTGCCGTCGCGAAGACGGCCGGGGAACACCTCAAGAAAACCGTCCTGGAGCTGGGGGGAAGTGATCCCTTTGTCGTGCTGGAGGACGCGGACCTCCGGGAGGCCGCCGAAACGGGGGCCTGGGCGCGGAACCTGAACGGCGGACAGTCCTGCATCGCCGCCAAGCGATTTGTCGTCCACACGGAGGTTTACGAGGAATTCCTCGATCATTTCGTCCGGGAGGTCGAAGACCTGACCGTCGGCGATCCCACGAAGGAGGAAACCGACGTCGGGCCGCAGGCCGATGAGCGGCTGATGAACCAGCTGCACGAGCAGGTGCAGCAAAGCGTCGATGCGGGAGCAAACGTCCGGACCGGTGGCGAACCGCTCGACCGCGACGGATACTTCTATCCGCCCACGATCCTCACGGACGTGCCCGAGGGGTGCCCTGCGGCCCGGGAAGAAGTCTTCGGCCCGGTGGCGGCCGTCTTCGAGGTGAGTTCCGAGGAGGAAGCCGTCGCAATAGCAAACGACACGGAATTTGGCCTCGGCGCCAGCATCTGGACGCAGGACCGGAACCGGGGCGCGTCGATTGCGCGACGGATCGACGCCGGATGCACGTACGTCAATCAATTGGTCAAGTCCGATCCAAGAGTACCGTTCGGCGGGGTAAAGAACTCGGGCTACGGTCGGGAGCTTTCCGGACCCGGCATCAGGGAATTCGTGAACCGAAAAACCGTATGGGTGGAGTAGACGATCCACCTTTTGCTGGTTTCACATACGATTCCTTTTTGTTTTGTTACGTATTTTCCAAAGGTCTCTCATGAAAAAAGCATCCGATCTGCTCGTGAAGTGTCTTGAACGGGAGGGGGTGGAACGAGTGTTCGGGTTGCCCGGCGAGGAAATGGAGGACCTACTGTTTTCCCTTCGGGATGCCGACGTGGATTTTGTGCCGGTACGACACGAGCAGGGAGCGGCGTTCATGGCGGATGTGCACGGGCGGCTGACCGGTGAAGCCGGGGTCTGTCTGGCCACCCTCGGTCCGGGAGCC
>CAZOLI010000169.1:0-1834 GCA_964580675.1 uncultured Planctomycetia bacterium | reverse complement strand
TCGGGAGCGTTCCCCCCCCTGTTTTTGAGTCCCCCACTTCTTTTCTCAGGGCGTATACCATCCCCTTCAGAAAATGGAGTTCCGGTTCCTCGTAACGTCCACGATCATGATACCATCTTCATGATCATTTTTTTATTTCCTTGTGTTCGTTTTGTCGCCTTCATTCAGCACCGGTTTCGGTCGATTGGCCCTCGCCGGATCCCTTCCGGACCCGTGTCCATTTCTTCTCGACGTCCGTGTTGGCCACCACGACGTCGTTCCCGTCGTCGTCGCGGAAACGGCACTTTCGGAACTCGATCGACTTTAGTTCACCGGTGACCACGGAGGTCACAATGCGATCCCCGGGCTGAAATTGATCGTCCCGAATCAGGTACAATCCGGCCACCAGGTCCGACAGAATGTCTTTCATCGCATAAGCCACCCCCAGCGCGACGAATCCGGTGGCGGTCCCAAGGCTGGCGGCCAGGGACTCCATTTCCAGGACATTTAAAAGGATCAGCACCCCGGAAAACCACAGAATACCCTCCGTTAGCTTGATCCAGAATTCACGTATCGCTTCATGTTCTTCTGAGAGGACCCGATCAAGAACCGTGCTGCTGATTCGAAGCGCGATTTGGATTAGAACGTATGCGATCAAAACCAAGATCAGCACCTCGACGAGTTGCGGGAGCAGGTAACCGAATAGTTCGGTCACCTCCCGTGTCACCTGGGAAATGATCTCGTTCATAAGTCTGTTCCCCAAAAAAAGAAAGAGGAGCACAAACGAGTCATAATTGTGGGGGACGAACACGAACGTTGAAAGTATTTTTACGAGTCCACATCCTGCTTGAATGACGTATGGGAAAACAGACAGAATTTTTTTATCCCGCAGATCCTGTTACTCCTGTCCAAATTTCTAATCTATAAGGAGAACAGGAACATCAAAAAATTTTGCACGGATCGACGGGATGAACAGGATCAAAAATACGCCCCCTACTTTTCATGTGTCTCTCCCCTGAGCGGTCTGGGGCTCTCCCTGTTTACCGGTTTAGCACCTCGCGGACCGTCGACCAGAAGGTATCGGGTTGATCTACCATTGGAAAATGGCCGGCGCGGGGAACAACGTTCACCTCGTCCTCGGGAAGCTCGTCGGAAATGTATTCGTATTGCCCCTCCCCACCGCACACGTAATCGCGGCGGTCGGCCGGGTAGTCCCGATACCGATCGAGCATGTCCTCTTGCTCCCACAGTTCGGCAAATTCGCGGGCGCTGGTGAAAAACGCGGTGGGATCCGTTCGTTCCGCCCATTTCACCCACTCCTGCACGCCCGGGTCGGTCGATTGTGAAAATTCGTGGAGCATCTCGTCGTATCCTCGACCGGGCGGGTCGTACTGTTCGTACCGTTCCGCGCGTCGACGGAGGTAGTCAAGCTTCCGGGGAAATCCTTCAATACACACCAGGCGGGGCTGATACGAGAGAACTTCAGCCAGGAGCAGAGCGATCGTGCCGCCCATGCTATGGCCGATGATGGCGTCCGGCTCGGCGTTGAGATGCTGAAGGAAGGATTCGAGCACGGACCGATACCAGTCCGGCGTGTACGGATAATCTTCGTTCGGCGTGGACTCCCCATGGCCGGGCAGGTCCGGAATCAATAGCCGGGCCTCCAGCTCGGCAAGTCGTTCTCCCGCTTCTTTAAACGAAGAAGCATTGGCAGCGAGGCCGTGGAGAAACAACAGGGCTGGACCGTCGTCCGAGGGAGACGTCCGTGAGACGATCGGCACGGAACGATCGTCCGGGTCGGTGATCGATACGCGTTCAAGCATGTGTAATTTTTTTTATCGTATTCATCGGCCGT
>CAZOLI010000168.1:0-1839 GCA_964580675.1 uncultured Planctomycetia bacterium | reverse complement strand
GAAGGAAAATTCCTGATCGCCGGTATGTATCGAGAACACCACGGACTGGCCTGATGAAACCACCCATCCTGTCCTCTCACCCGCACAGAGGAAGACGGCAAGCAACAGGAGCATAAATCGGTGGTGGGCCCGGTCGGAAACGGACAAACAATAAATTCAGACTCGGTACCCCTTGAACGAAAAACTGCGATGGAAAATCCCTCAAACGGAACCACAGAATGAATGATTCCAAAAAGCCTGAGCCCCGACCGTGAGGGAGTGGGCCAGGATAACCTGAAACGAATGGGTTTGAAGTTCATCGAAATTAGGTAGGCCGAACGGTCCACCATTTATCACAATGGAGAGTAGTACGGAGACTTCGAATTTGTTGTCGTGTACATGGGCGACAACGTCGCCCGGTGTGCACGTTGTTATCAGTACCGATTTGCTTGCCAGAAAACGTGCACTTCGCTTCCGCTCCGTGCACTACAACTAGCCTGCTTCAACACTTTTTGATTCTGTATTTATATGATTAAGGTCTATGCCATCACACTCTGCTCTCTGTCCGCGTACTGTTAAGGGACGGGCAACGCGGGCAGCTGGACAGCGACGGACCCGGAACCGAAAACGAACAAACAAAAGACGTACCCTGAGACAAAAAAAACGACGAATCGAAGAACAATGATCATTCCAAATCCTCATGTCACCGAACAAATCACCAAATCGGTACTGATCGTTTTTTGCCTTTTGGTGGTGGCCTGCTCGAGTCATACCTCCACACAAAACAACGGGTCGGAATCCAAACTAACGGGAAAAGCACTGGAATACTATCAGGAAAAAACCGGGAACAAATACGCCCATCGCTCAGAGGACCAGTTCGATATTCGCAGGCAGGATATGGCGGAATTTGCTTCCGGCCACATCGAACTTGGGGCGGGATTCAAGTACCGGATTCGGCCGTCAAAGACCCCCTCCTGGCGGTATCTGGCCATCGGTAGTTCCGGCACACAATACATCGTGGATCTAAAACACAATCAAGTGGCGAAGAAATTGACAAATGCCGGTGGTAAAGGAACAGATTGGCACCCGGACAAACCCTGGCTTGTGGGCATGGGAGCCGGCGTCTTACGGCTCACAAACGTCTTAACGGGAGAGGTCATCAAGAAGTGGAAACCAACCGTAACGAAAAGAAATATTCATTTTGTCTATGACATAAAATTTTTCCCGGATGGAGAGAAGATTCTTTTTACGTACAGAGCCCATAACAAAGAAAAAAGCAGGATGGAAATTTGGGACGTTACAACCAAAAGTCCTACATACCTAAAGACCATAAAACGGCCTCATGACGGTTATTTTGGGGGGAATGTTATTTTCTCCCCCGGCAGCCAATATTTCTCCTTTGATCAGCAGACGCAAAAAACAGAAGATGGCAGCCGGCAATTTACGTTCTGGAGCACCTCGACGCTGAAACCCGTTCGGCGATTTTCCACTTCCGAGAAAGACTACGTCCGGTTGCGGTTTCACCAGCTTTCCGGAAATACCATGTTATTTGCAAAGGGAAGAAGCAGTCAACTTGAGTTATATGTCCTGACGGACGAATTCGAGATCAAAACCCATCACGAAATGCAGCTTCCGAAAGAAGCAGATCTGCGAAATTACGACGTGACGGACGTAAACGGACGCCCCATTGAGATGGAGGATTGGCACAGTAGCGTTTCGTTGTTTTTCCTGAACAAAGACGTAGAAAAGGGCCTAAATAAACGGACAAAATTTGTGGATATAGGCCCTGGCAATCGGATTGGGGATGCCCTTTTTGGTCCAAACGGCAAGAAAATCTATCTCGTAACCGGCAACGGGGAT
>CAZOLI010000167.1:0-1865 GCA_964580675.1 uncultured Planctomycetia bacterium | reverse complement strand
GACCGGATCAACCACATCCCGTCGATCACGATGATTTGGGATCACCGTAGAATGGACTGTTTCTTCTCCATTCCCTTGATTTGGTGTATCCGACGAAAATGAAAGGCCGGACGGACTTACACTTTTCGAGGATAATGCGAATCACAAGATGGAATTTCGCCAGAATTTCCGGGAATGGAGAAAGACTATATTATCAGGTACTCGTTTTTATCCTGTAAATCCTGTCAATCCCGTCAAATATTTTTGTTTAAAAGAACGAATCAGGCAGGATCAACAGAACCATGGTCGGAACTCAGGACATATGATGTCGTATAACTATAACAATCATCGTTCGTACGGATCCACCACGGTGACGTCGTCCATCGGATAGTGACGTACGTTATGGGTGTACAACCGGGCTTCCCGAACGGCGGCCGTCGCCGCGATCAGGGCATCCGGCAGCCGAACCCCATGAGAGGAGCCAAAATGATTCCGGTATTCCCCTCCTTTTTTTGCGATCCCGGGCATGACGGGAACGTGTTCAAACGCATTGAGGAGAGCCCGGGTTTTCTGTCGTTCCCCTTCCCGGACCCCCGCCATAATTTCACTGAGGGTAATGACGGAGATCAGCAGGCGGTCGTGGTTCTCGCCGCAGGTTTGAAGAAATTCACGAGCGTCTGATCTTCCGCGCAGATGATCAATCAGAATATCCGTATCCACGAGGGCCGGTTCCATGGTTTGACTACGTCGAATTGTTCCGGGCGGACCGTTCCGCCCACTCTTCCCTCAGGTCATGGAGGCTCCGGTCCTCCCGTGCGTCTTCCTCCCGCCAGGCCCCGAAGGAATTCGAGAGGGCCTCCCGGAACGTTTGCGCATCGACCGACTGCAGGTGTTCGTCAATCGCGTCGCGAATCAGTTCGGCAACGGACACCCCCTTCTCCTCGCTCAACTTCTTCAGGATCCGTTTCTGATCTTCCGTGATGTAAATCTGCGTCCGCTCCATGACGCCTCCTGTTTACCAGTGTAATGTACATGTATACATTACATCAATAAAGATCAAAATGCAACCGAGCATACGAGGAACGAAGACGAACAGACGGCAAATAACCCAAAGGCGCGAAGACGCGAAGAACAATAAATCCGAAACTCGAAATTCGAAAAGGACAACTGGACGACCGGATAAATAAATAACAACCGGAAGACGAACGCCATAGGCCGTAAAGCCAAATAATGCTTTTAAAATACAAAAAATCTGCGGATTATTGTACAATAACAATGAATCAATCGATGGACGTTCTTGGTTTTTTCACCCGATACAGAGACGGTCATGAACAAATCCACCCTCGAGGTATATTCAAACACCGAAGAAGCCGAACGGGAACAACAGCGGGAATGGGCCCGGATGACCCCTGAAGAACGACTCCTGGAACAGGCTGAACTCCGCCAAATGTTTCCGGAAGGCACACTGAAAGACCCCTCCCTCCTGTCGGTCCGATCACTTCACTCACAGGACGAATAATTCCAATGGCCGACCATCACGTCCTGCCTATTTGGTTCATAAAAGAAAAGAATTGGACGGGATCAACAAGAACGACTGGATTGTACAACCAACAACCTTCCACGTCCGGTCCCTCCGTCGGAAACCGAAAGACGGAAGCCTTTCGTTTCCTCCTCCGGGACCACCCGGATTAAAAATTCATCAAACGTTTGGACCCCCCCGGGTTTATCCCGGGGGTGAACAAGTTTTTAAGCTAACTTACGAAGCGGTCTCAAACCGAAAAAGACCCCTGCGGGTTTACCCCGCAGGTGAATGAGTTTGTTCCAGCCACCGATGACTCCCTGCCCGAAATCTCCTTCACCCACCCCGCAAGGAGGTGGGGGTCGTT
>CAZOLI010000166.1:0-1876 GCA_964580675.1 uncultured Planctomycetia bacterium | reverse complement strand
TCTGTACGGAGATCGAACATCGACGGATCACCGTCGGGAGCGTGTTCCGTTGTAGATTTCCTAAGCCGATTCAAAGGGTGTTCATTTTCCGTTTCCGTTTTCTGGAATCACTACTCCAGATCTCTTAATGTATCTTTTTGAAGCTCGGAGTTTCTGGAGGCGAGAGACTGCCAGTTATCCTGCTCCGGGCTTCTTTTTTTTTATGAGGAGCGGTTCCGTAGTCTTTCGCGTACTTTGTCTGGTACTTTGTAGTGTTCCCGGATTCGCTTCTGTGCCTCCTCTACGCTAACAGCATCCCCATTGCAGTCCCGCAATTCATATTCTTCTCCAGTTCGAAGCACCCGCATGATTCGGGCCAGGTACTTGTTTACACAGTTGCAGATGGCTTTCCGGTGCGGGTTTCCCTTTTCCACCATCTCCCTGTGATATTTGGCAGCAATCTGGGGATCCCATTGACGGGCTGTCTCCACAGCGTTGTAAAGGAACTTCTTCAACACCGCCGGTCCATCTTTTCGTATTTTTGTTCCCGTACGCTGTTTTTCTCCTGAATCATCCGTTTTGGGAATGTAACCAACATAGGCTTCCACACAATCGAGGTTGGGAAAGTGGCTTCCATCTCCCAGGAAAGCCTTCAGGACCGACTCAGTCAGCTTGGCTGTCCCGTACATGGAGGTGAGGGGTTTTTCCGGGAGGACCTGCTTGTTATGGTCCCTGATTTTCTTTTCGATCTTTTTGATTTTCTCTTCCAGGTGGGTAATTTCCTGAACGAGATCCCGTGCTTCCTGTTCGAGCTGGCGGGGATGATAGTACTCAGCATCGGACCCGTTTTTGTAAAACGTCCGCGCTTCCATGCTGGCTTCATAGAGGCGGTCGGTTTCCTTTCGGGTGAGTTCGCCGTTTCGTCTTCTGCACCACTCGTAAAAGCGGTCCTTTCCCATTCCCTTCAACGCATCGCTGTTGACCGTTTTTGAGATGATCTTTCGCATCTTTTTACCGGTAAACCGGGAAGACTCTCCGGAAAGGGTGGGAAGAGCCCACTTGATCAAATCCTGAAGCCGATTGATCTCAGCGGTTTTCTGATCCACGTAATCTTCTCGACGCTGAACCCAGCGTTTCAGGGCGTGCTGGTCCGGATCGGCAAAATGCAGCCGGTTCAGCTTGTCGGGAATCAAAAAATGCATCAGCGCCAGGGCCCGGGCGTCCACCGGGTCGGATTTGGCGTGCTTTTCCAGAAATTCCCCCAGATCTTTTGAACGCTGTCCCTTGATCCGGTACACTTCAATCTCGTGTTGATCAAAGAAGACCGACACCGGAAACCATGCCATGCCGGTGGCTTCCAGCACGACGACCATCTCCTGATCGTCTTCGATCTTTTCGGTGACCGCCTCCAGAAGGGAGGAAAGCTCATCCCAGTTTGTCGAGGCTTTTTCTTGATGGATCATCTCTCCAGGTCCGTCCAGGACGTTCACCTGGTCTGCTGTGTTCGGATTGAGATCAATTCCGATGCTAACGGTACTCATGGGCAAAACACTCCTGGTAAAATTGCAGGTAAACGAGACAAGTTCCAACCGTTATCCGGACCCGGCATACTTGCGGATCATGACAGGCCGTGCTATCATGCACCCCTGAATTTCCCAAATAGCCGCTATGGCCCGGCGGGTGGGTAGGGAATCTACAACGACTGGCAGTCTTACGACTCCAGAGTCACGTGAGTAGACTCCCCACCCGTCCGGGTTATACGCGGTCTCTCAAAAAAATCCAACCCGGTTCGTCTGGAACCGGGCGCGGCGGTGCCCCCGCAGGGGCACCGCCGAATGATCCTCTTTCACAGTGGGGACGAACTCTCACTGCACACTCCGCCGTTTCTTCTCCAAAT
>CAZOLI010000165.1:0-1895 GCA_964580675.1 uncultured Planctomycetia bacterium | reverse complement strand
AGGCACCGGTGTCGGATAGTTTGTTCAGAACACCGAGAAACAGGAGAAAAAGGGTCCCCTGATTTGGGTGTTCCGAAAACAGAGAAAGGGTAAAGATACCGTGGGAGAACAGGAGTACGAAAAGAACCATCAGTGAAATTCCCGTGAGGGTTCCGGTCATGCTCCGGTACCCATAGAAAAACATTTTCAGGCCGAACACCAAGACCGAGGCCAGGAGAAGAGGGGCGGGATAGATCAGGTAACTCAGGGACGGTGCGGATTGAGAGCCCCAGGGATGGAACAGGTTGTCGGCACCGGGAACGCCGAGAAGCAAATATCCGATCCACAGAACCCAGAGAAACGGAGTCACACTGAGGAGAATCATTACGGTTCGGGGTTCGTCCCCGCAATAGGCGGTCGTTAATTCGTACGTCCCTCCGGCGGCAACAGCGGAGAGTAAAAGGACAACCCCGGTATGGTGAACCGTAAAAAAATCCAGGAGGATCAGTGCAACCGTGATCAGGATTGGAATGGGGGCATAGAGAAGGCGGTATTTCACGAGATACGAAGAACGAATGTTGTTATGCTAGGCCGTTTCACTTTCCTTGGATTGAAGCCCGCCAAATCGGCGCTCCCGTTCCTGAAATGAGGAAATGGCCGTCATCAAATCATCCCGGTCAAAATCCGGCCAGTACGTGGACGTAAAAAAGATTTCGGTGTAGGTAAGCTGCCAGAGGAGAAAGTTGGAAATCCGTTTTTCCCCACCGGTTCGGATAAAGAGATCCGGATCCCGCATATCGGGGTCGTAAAGGTTGTTCTGGACCGTTGATTCGTCGATTTCTTCCGGGGTTAACTCGCCGTTCTGAACTTTTTTGGCGATCTGACGGGTGGCGTCAAGGAGTTCCTGTTTGCCACCGTAATTCAGTGCAAGCCGGAGGATCATGCCGCTGTTCTCCCGGCTCTCATTGATCAGGTTCTGTATTCGGTCCTGAACGTCCCCCGGAAGTTCCTCAGTTCGACCGATCGTGCGGAAAATAATGTCATTGTCCATAATCGTGCTGTATTCCCGGTCGAGGTATACCTTCAGGAGGTTCATGAGGAAGTCGATTTCCTGATCGGGACGTTTCCAGTTGTCCCGGGAAAAGGCGAAAAGGGTTAATTCCTGTATGTCGTTTTCCGCACAGCATTCGGTGATTTCCCGTACGGTGGAAGCCCCTTCTTCGTGTCCTTTTACCCGGGGGAGATCACGGTTCCGGGCCCATCGTCCATTTCCGTCCATAATAATCCCGATGTGTTCCGGTAGTTTGCTTTTGTTCATATGTCTGGTATTTAGAGGGTGGAATCCCGTCGCCGGATGAGTTCCTTACGCCCGGGACCCACGCCGATCCATTTGATCGGACACTGCAACCGATCTTCAAGAAACGAAACCAGGCGTTTGGCTTCTCCGGGAAGTTGCGGAAACGTCCGGCAACTGCTTATGTCCTCGTCCCAGCCCGAAAAGGATTTGTACGTGGGCCGAACGTTCTGGAGCTGGTCGGTCTGTGTGGGATAATCATCGAGTTTGGCACCGTCCATTGTGTATCCCGTGCAAATTTTTATTGTATCCAGTCCCGATAATATATCCAGTTTGGTGAGGGCCAGGGCGTCGGCACCATTCACACGACAGGCGTAACGGGAAGCAACAAGGTCAAACCAGCCGCACCGCCGCGGTCGGCCCGTCGTTGAACCAAATTCATCCCCTTTTTCACGCAGTCGTTCTCCTTCTTCGCCGTCCAGTTCGGTGGGAAACGGGCCCCGTCCCACTCTCGTGGTGTACGCTTTGGCAACGCAGACGATCCGGTTCACGGAACCGAAGGGTAGACCGGTTCCCGAGTACACGCCGGTGGCGGAGGTGTTTGAGGCCGTGACGAACGGAT
>CAZOLI010000164.1:1037-1974 GCA_964580675.1 uncultured Planctomycetia bacterium | reverse complement strand
GGGCCAAAAACGGCACCGTGAAAATATGGGGCGTTGAGTCGGAGGAAGAAATGGCGACCTTTTCCAAACCGCACGGCGCCGTCTCGTCCCTGGCGTATTCCCCGGACGGAACCCTTCTTGGATTCGGGTGTTTTGATGGCACCGTGATTTTGAATGCCGAGACCGGGAAGAAGCGCCATTCCCTCACCGAAGAGAAAAACCGGGTCGACTCGATTGCAATTTCTCCTGATGGGAACACACTGGCCGCCGTAAATTCATCTCAAAAAGTCGTCCTGTGGAATCTCAATTCAGGCAGAAAAATTCGAGAGCTGGATGGTTTTCAGGAACCTGTCAAAGCCCTGCAGTTTTCACCGGATGGCAATCTTCTCGCAGTAGGCGATCGGAACCGGTTGCTGATTTTGAATCCGGAAACGGGAGAGGAAGTTCGGGCCATTTCCGATGAATTTCATTCAGTTCGCACATTGGACTTCTCCCCGGACGGAAAAACAATTGCGGTGGGGAGTAAGTCTGCTTCCGTTTCTTTGTGGGACAAAGAATCTGGAGAAAAGCGTCATCATTTTACCGGACATGCCGATTCCGTTTATTCGGTGGCCTTTTCCCCGGATGGAGAAAAACTCATATCCAGTGGATCCGGAGCGACGAAACTCTGGGACACGGAGTCGGGAGACGTGAAACAGACCTACAGCACCAGTGCTTTTGTTGTTGCGTATTCCCCCGATGAAGACGTCGTCGCTTCCCCGGCAAAAGGAAAAAAACTAAAAATCTGGAATCCCGAAACCGGGAACGAACGAACAACGTTCGAACCACGGTCAAGAAAAATCGTTTCCCTTGCATTTTCTCCGGACGGCAATCATCTGGCCGTCGGATCTCGAGACGATCCGGTGAGGTTGTGGAACACGAAGTCGGGTAAGCGTTCCGGGAAATTTCCCGTTTCCGC
>CAZOLI010000164.1:0-1027 GCA_964580675.1 uncultured Planctomycetia bacterium | reverse complement strand
CTGGATTTTTCCCCGGACGGAAGATTCGTTGCAGCCGCGGAGTCGGCCGGAATGTCGGATCCCCTGGTTCATCTATGGAACCGGAAAACCGAGAAGCACAAAACGTTCTCCGGATTCACCAGATCCATTCGTGCCGTCGCGTTTTCACCGCATGGAACAGTGCTTGTCGCCGGGGATGCCGATGGCAAAATCACAACATTGAACCCGGAGACCGGCAAAAAGATTCGAACCATAGAAGGGCACCCGGGAAAAGGCATTAATGCAATTTGCTTCAACTCGGGCGGGAACGTGATCGTAACCGGTGGGGGCGATGGCACGATTAAACTCTGGGAAACAAGGACCGGTAAATTGATCCATTCATTTTCTCCGTCCGGCGGACGAGTGCTTGACGTGGACGTCTCCTTCCAAAAACAGTTGATTTCAGCGGGTCTGGCCAATTCCACGGTCGTCCTGTTTTCCATGAACCCGAACCGGTGGGAAACGAACCCATCCATTCAACACCCCGGTGAAAAACCGGTAGCCGCTCTATGGGAAGCGTTAAGTGACGATCACCCGCGGAAAGCCTACCGGGCATGGTGGGAGCTCGTTGATCGAGGAGAGGCTGTTCTTTCGAAGCTCAAGCCATTGATTGAACAATCACTTCAACTTGGGGAGCAAGAAAAGAAGAACATCAAAAAACAGGTGAAATTGCTGGAGAGCAAGAACCTGTCCCGGCGTCAAAATGCAGAGAAAAAACTTGTCGCACGCGCGGTTGCAACACCGGGCGCCCTTGCGGAAATCAGGAAACACATCAATAAGGAGAATCCGGAAGTCCGTTCCCGGTTTCAAAACATCCAGAAACAGGTAAAACAAAAACCCCCGGCCGGGAATCGACTCCGTTTAATCCGGGCAACGATGATACTGGAACAGACCGGAACCGAGGAAGAAACCTCCCTATTAAAACACATCCAGAAACAGGCGAAGGACAGCCTGTTGAGGAACCGGGCCAAACTCGCCCGTGAACATCTAACGGAGGAGTAAACAACCA
>CAZOLI010000163.1:0-2044 GCA_964580675.1 uncultured Planctomycetia bacterium | reverse complement strand
GTACTGACGAAGCGGGGGTTTTTCAGCAGTCTCCTAGCATGACAACGCGAGAAATACGCGCCCTCAGTTCTTCATGTTGAAGGAATGAATGCCATTAAGGCATTCATTTCCTCCAACGCACTACGTGCGTGTGGCTGCACGGATTTTCGAGGAAGAATTCCGTGACCTTCGCCGAAATAAAGCTGCTGAGGTTGCGGATAATCGAGGGGAAAATCCGTGCTTTCCGGCCAAAATACGGTCCGTCCCGTACGGGATGAGTCCTCAGCGGGCGCTCTGCGGTGTCATATCTCCTCAAAAACCCGCTGAAATTGGGGTTTCTTCGTCAATATTCCGTGCAGACCGCCCGCTGAAGGATCACTGAGTGCACGCACCCTTTTCAGATCCGGTCTAACTAGACCCCGGGTTTTGCTCTGTGTTTCTTCGCTGGGATGAGTTCGTCAAACACGGCCGCCGTGAAGGGGGGGTCCTTACCGAAGGGCGTCGTGATAATCGGATTTGTAGTAAAAGGTGCTTTTCTTACAACGATCCCCGATGCAAAACGTGAAATTCACGTTCCACGCTCCGCCGGGCCAGTCCACGGTCTCCAGCGGTAAAAGATCAATTACCGTTGAAATCTTTTCCCCGGCCTCCAGTGACGCGGGATGAAGCGGAAGACGGGGGGATTCGGTTCCCGGCAAAAGATGGGTTCGGCCCTGAGAAATCAGGAAAATACTCTGACGCCACCGGACCTTTTCTTCCGAGGCCACGATTGCGGGGGCCCGGAGCTCTTTCTTCGTCTCGTTTTTTACGATAATTCGGAATTTTCCATCCCCGTCCGGGTTCACGTATTTCTTTGCGTCCTCCGGTACCACCGGCTGCACGCTGATTCGGATGCCGTCGGGAACGGTCCCCATCGGGCGTCCGGTTTTTCCGTCTCGGACCTCGGTTTCAAACTCGTCCTGTTCCGGATCGGGCCATCCCACGTTCTGACGGGTCCAGGGGGAACGAGGTTGATCCTGATCGTCAAGTGACCATCCCGGATGGAACCCGGCGATCTTTTTGGCCGCGGCAAGACGGTTCTTCGTCACGGGCACACATAGATTTACCTTGAAGGACACGTTTCCGCCTGGTATGGTGGGTCGGCCGCCGATGTTCCTATTCGGCTTCTTCTCTTTTTTGTTTTGATCTGAATTCCCCTTCTGATCGGGCGGACCGGTGAATCGGCCGAGGAGAAGAAACCGTTGACCCTGTACCGGTTTACCCGGCCTCCCCTTTGTATGCTGATACTTACCCCGTTCGGGAACGGTGGAGGACGTGGATCGAAGCTGTTTCCGATCGTTTCCAAACGTAAGAATATACGTGGTCGTAGGAGGAATGCTCTGAGATTGAACCGTGGGCTGGATGTTCTTGAGCGTCGCGACGAGCAACACTTCCGCACGGGTCATACGGGAGATGATGTCGTCTTCGGATCGTGATTGATTCTCTTCCTGAGCGAGGGTCGCGGTTCCGATCAATCCCGAAAGGACGGGAAGCAGAAACCAACGGAAGACGTTCGCTGAAAAAGAAATACGAAGTATCCGCATGGACGTAATTCGGTTAAAATGGATGCAAAACGGTGAGCATAATCGGACACGTCTTTCTATTGGACGGATCACATCAGAAAAAGTTCCATGGGATCTCGTACACAGACGACATTACAACCTGATTTTCCCGCCCTGCTCGAACGACGGAAGAACGTGACGTGAAACAAACGGAGTGATCGAGGAAGGGGAAGCCTGCGTCCGGACGAAAATCGCGCATCCGTTGAAACCGGCACAGGACAGGCTTCCGGTATCCGGTCCAAATCGGCAGGTGCACGGATGAACGTACATGATGGTCAACGTTTCCTCTTCAACCGGCGCTGGATTCAGATCCGTCCGCCCTTGTCACTGTGGTGTGTTCTCGTGTAGCATTACTTAGACCCCATCTGAAAAGGGGGTGCGTACTCAGCGTCCGATTTTTGGTGCATATCAAGGCATTTTGAGGAGGCAATGCCGTAAAAAGTGCATTGTCGACGAGAAATAAC
>CAZOLI010000162.1:0-2049 GCA_964580675.1 uncultured Planctomycetia bacterium | reverse complement strand
CTAAGTCGTAACAAGGTAGCCGTTGGGGAATCAGCGGCTGGATCACCTCCTTTAACTTTCTTTCTTCGCACCTTTAGATGGTGCGGACTGGTCTTTTCGTTCCCCTCTTTTCCTTTTTCTTTTTCCTCCCCTCTCTCAACCGCTCCCCTCCTTCCTTTCGCTTTGACTGTTGTCATTTCTCCCATTGTAATTCCCCGCGTCTCCTGAGGTTCTGTGTCCTCATCGTTGTCGTTTCCCGATTCCGTTCTTTCCCGGTGCATCTCTCTCTTTTATTCGGAGACGGGAAAACGTCATTTCAATTCAGGGAAGCTGTGGATGAGCGGACACCGAACTCCAACAGGGATAGCAGCATATAACCGCGGGTGAAGCGAGTCTCACGAGCGGAACCCGGGGTGAGTGAATCGAAAAAAGTAACCGGACCTCATTCGTGCCGTTTACGAACGAGGTAGATCGTATGGAACGCCCCATGGATAAAATCGGAGAAACAAGCACCTGGGTAGGGATCCATCATCCAACCATCTCCCCCCAACACCCTCAACGTAACCGAACGGAGACCAGCTGTATAAGTGAATATTATGAACACCCAAGAAGGAGGTTGATTCGGAAAAACTCTTCCGTTCCCCCTTCTCCGTCCACTCGATGTCCCGTTGACGCCGCCCCACGGCTCCGGTATAATACCGTCCGGTTTTTGAACAGATTTATTTTCTGAACTGCTTTACCACGCTACTACTATGTCCAAATACGTGCTGCTCAGCGAATTGACGGAAGGCGGTGTCGAACGCATCAAGGAAAAACCCTCCGTCATCAACGACGTTGAACAGGAAGTGGAGAACCTCGGCGGGAAAATAATTGAACAGTATGCGCTTCTTGGCTCTTACGACTTCCTGACCATCCTCGAAGCCCCCGACAACGAAACGGTCGCACGGGTCTCCGTGGAACTCGGCACACGGCTCAACGCCAAAAGCCAGACCCTCGCCGCCATTCCGGTCGAAGATTTCGTGACGGGCATGAAGTAACACCACCTGGTCCGGATCCACCTCGTGTTCCGGTTTCCTCTCCTCCATTAGCGGCCCTGAATAACGTTCCCGGTAATTGTCACCTTCCGACCAGAGAACCCCTTCCCGGGATTCGTCTATCCTGGATGACGCCGTACGATATGTCCTCCCGGGATCTGACGACCGATGACCGGCTGGTTCTTCTTCTCGTTACCGGGTTGTACGACCGAGGGAACCCATCAGATCGGACTTGATCTTCTCAAGCAGTTCCGTGTCCGAACCGTTGACCCAGCTGTCGGGACCACCGTACTGGGCCTCGGAAATGATGGCCACGGTGTGATCTTCTTTGTTAAATTTTACTTTCAGACGGACCCGGTAATCCTGACGCTGCTCTCCGGTCCAGGAATACAGCCAGGCGGTTCGCAAATAACCGGTGTCCTTCTCCATCATTTCGACGTCGAACCGGCGCACGACTCGGTCCACGGTGCGGGACCAGGCCTGGTCGTAAGAGAGGTCTTCCTTGATCTGAATCTCCGCCCGCTGCGGCTTTGTCGTTTTGACAAATCCTTCTGGCGAGGCACATCCAACCGCGGCCGTAAGCACAAAAACCGATAGCACAAGTATGATTCGAGAGCCATTGACGTGCGGAAAAACGTTTCTGAACATGGGACAAACTCCTGATTCTTGGACAGCAAATTTTTTTAATTTCGTTGCCAATGTAGGAAATGGACGTGCAAAAATCAATATTTCATTGTATGTTGCGTAAAACTCCTTTCAAAAAAATTGGACAGGATCCACAAGAGAAAAACCATCCACCCTCCCGATCGGGTTCCTGCGCCGGAAGACGTAAGTATGTTTATGGCGCGTTGGATGCAATTCATTCCCTCGCTCAATCAAAAATACGAAATACGAAATTCGAAACAAGAAATATAACGCAATGGCATCAGGGCACGAAGAAAATCTTTAGCGGAAGGTGGAAGAGGGATGCGGAAGGACGTTTATGGCGCGTTCCAATCGATCCATTCCCTCGCTGCGCTCGGGAATCCGGGTGTTG
>CAZOLI010000161.1:0-2091 GCA_964580675.1 uncultured Planctomycetia bacterium | reverse complement strand
CCGATCGGAAGCACGGTGGAAAGCTGCGTATCCCTGTTCTCGTCCACGTACCCGAGGACACATGGCCTCCGCCACATGTTCCCCGGCCGCGAAGAATGCCGGCGGGTCAAAAACCGGGTCACGTTTCTCACCGATCTGCTTGAGAAGCGTCGAAATTATCAGACCCGGGTAATCTCGGACTGGGCGGGCACAAATTACCGCCGCATCGACGCCGGTTTTGACCGCGTGGAACTGACCGGAGAACTCACCTTTAACTCGTTGGTTGGGGAGGTACTCCTCGGTGGACACCCGTTTGTCGGTCTTTACGGCAATAACCGCGTGGGGGCTGCACTCCTTCCCGAACTCAAAAGCGGGTCGTCCATGCGTTCGGACGAGGAGGTAACGAAACGAACGCTGGACGCCATCCGGCGCATGAGCCAGAAAAAAGGACCGTTCCTCATTAAATCATTTTTTTCCTGCACGCATCTTCCGTATGGAAGTCCGAAGCCGTACCACAATCTGTTTACAAAGCCGGACTATGCAGGAGCTCATCAGCGCCGCGTAGATTTTCCGAGCGTGGATCAATTTATTAAAGGAGGGCTCAACGTTGATCTGGATCGGGAGGACAGAGAGCAGATCATCGGCCTGTACGACGGCACAATCCGCCACTTTGACGACCAGGTGGGACGAATTCATTCATACCTGAAAACCCTGGGGTTACGGAACAACACCATCATCATCGTGACCTCTGACCACGGGGACAATTTGTTTGAACCCGGGACCACACTCGGGCACGGTATCGGTTTCGAAGGAGGAGACCAGAGCAATCACGTCCCGTTCGTCATCTCGTTCCCGGACCGAAACATTCGATCACGGACCACGGACGCCATGTCCCGAACCATCGACATCGCCCCGACACTGCTGGATTATCTGAACATCCCTGTGCCCGATCAGTGGGAAGGTACCTCACTCATGCCTTACGTAGAAAACCAGGAAAAACGATCGGGGCTGTCTTTTTATGGCGAGACATCGTACCTGTTCTTCCGCCACGATGTGCCCGGTGAAGAGCGAATGGACTTTATCCCCGTGGATCAGGCGGTTTCACCGGACCCGGAGTTCCACAATTTCCTGGTGCTAAAGGATCAGTACCGGGACCTGGTCATGGAAACAAAAGAATATTGTCTGCGAACCCGAAACTGGAAAATCATCCGTTCACCGGGCAAGGGATACACGTTCTGGCGACTGTATCACATACGGGAGGATCCTCACTGCACCGAACGGGTCGAGGACCGGTACCCGGATGTCTTCCGCAGAATGAAAAAGGAGCTGAATCGCTGGTTAGGGACGGGCGAGGAAACCCGATTTCTCGATCAGAAACTTCCCGGGAGGCCCGGGGAGCCGAAATAACCCTGTTCGTACCTTTCTCCGGACCTGATCCCCTCCATTGCATATGAACAAATTGACCCCGGCCCTGTCCGAGAAATCACCGATACAGAGTTGATTCTGTCTTGGGACATCGCCCCACCCCCTCTACAATATGAGGAGTCGGAAAGAACGAATCGAATTCCCGTAACACGGTTTTTGTTTCCTGCAACAACGAATAACAGACGTCCTGTTCATGAGTGATTTCAACCCCGAAGACGGGGGCAAAAACGTTGGATCACTTGATGATTTGCCGGCTGGCAAAAATGTCCCCCACCGGGTCAATATGGTGGTCGAGATTCCGCGTGGGACCCGGAACAAGTACGAGTACGACCACGAATTAAACTGTTTTCGTCTGGACCGGGTTCTCTATTCCCCGATGCACTATCCCGTGGGGTATGGATTCATTCCCTCGTCCCTTGCCGAGGACGACGATCCCCTTGATATTATGGTCATCATTGACGAGGCAACGTTTCCGGGGTGTCTGATTGAGGGAAAACCCATCGGTTTGCTTGGGGTGGTGGACATGGACGAGCTGGATCAGAACGTCCTTTCGGTACCCGTGGAAGATCCAACCCACGGTTCCAAACAATCCCTTAACGACGTGGTGGAACACAAGATCAAAGAGATTGATTACTTCTTCAACAACCACAAGGAACTGGAGGAAAAAGAAACACAGACGCGGGGCTG
>CAZOLI010000160.1:0-2110 GCA_964580675.1 uncultured Planctomycetia bacterium | reverse complement strand
TACAGCACATATTCCTCGTCATAATCAATCTCATTTCGATCCAGGAACCTTCTGAATTCCTCCGCAAAGGACACGCTTCGATGGTGTTCCTCCTGATCTACAATGTAACTGTACACGTCCTCCACCTTTGATTGGCTGACCGTGAAGGCCCCGTACCCGGTCTGCCAGCGGAATTCCGCCGGCATGTCCGGTTTCTCTTCGTTAATCCACGTCGAGGATCCGGATTTGATCTTCTGGACGGCATCCGACACGGATGTGGTCGGATGCAATCCCATAAGAACATGCACGTGGTCGCCGGTGCCGTTTATGAGAAAGGGATATCCCTCCACGTTTTTGATGATACCGGCCATGTATGCGTAAACGTCTTCCTGTATTTCCTGAACTGAGCGGTTCTGGGAAATTCGGGGATCAGCTCCCTTCATTTTATCTTCATCGGGCAGAATTGTCTATGAATCAGTTCAGTCTCTCGTTGCACCACCACTCAACGTGTTTGATGACGGTTCGATCCGGGGGGTTTCCTCCTTTTTAGCTGCACAAAACAGACGGATCCCTGTAGGGGCAAAGGGGCATTTCAGGAAACGATCCTAACAGAGGGAGATGACCGGTGGGGAATTCACCCGTTCCCAGATCTCATCGAGTTGCAGCCGATCCATCACGGATTCGGTGATTTTGAGAATCACCTTCCGGGAGGTGCTCACAATTTTTCCGGCCACGTCAAGAAAGCTCCTGCGAAAGGTTTCCGGGTAACAGTTGGAAGGCACCACTTCCCCGGTGACCTGCTCTTTGAACGAGCAGTACAAACTGTAGGCCACCAGCATCGTGCCGTAAAAGGCGTGGTTGGCGGCGAAACGGTCAAACGGCAGATGTTCGGTTCCAAACCCTTTAAGACTGCGGTTCACCAGCTCACTTTTGCCTCTTGTGTGGGCCAGTTGCAGCCACTTCTTTTCGTTTATGATCCACTCCCTTCTGCCAGCTTCATGAAGTTTCAGGGTGATCTCCGGGTCCACGCCGAGGTTGGTGTAATACACCCGATCTCTCCAGCCTAATGTTTTCTGGCCCTCCGAGGAGACCAGCTTCGAAAACAGCAGCCGGCGTTTTCTCTCCCAGTTGTCTCTTCTGTCCATAAACGCCGTAATTTCGTAGGTGGCCCGGCCCCGGGCTTCGCTCATATACTCCTTTTTTACCGTCTTCCAGGCATGATCGGGCTGGTTTTCGGCCTTTTCCCGGACCTCATCAATCAGCTGCCCGCCAACTACATATCCGATCCCAAGCTCCTCAAATGCACGGAAATTGTCACCGTCAAAGAAGGCCCCGTCGGCGGTGACCACAATGGCTACATCCGGGTCGTATTCCTCCCGGATCCGTCCAACCAGCTGCCGGATCATCTTCACAACGGTCTCTCCGTTGTTGCAATGTTTGCTTCCTCCTCGAAACACAACATCTATCACCCGTCCGTTCCAGGTCACCTGCAGGGGTTTGTATCCTCTCACGTTTTTGTACGTGGGTTCGACGCCTTCCCGGTTCTCGGCGTGATCGTTGTCAAGCACCATCGTATCAATGTCCAGCCGGATGAGGTCCGGGTCCTGGCTGTGAAGCTGGCAGACAAACAGGTCCTGCAGCAGACGTCGAAACTGGTGGTTGTTCCGGAAGTTGAAATTTTTCCAGAACCGTTTCATCTGATGCGAAGAGGCCATCTCCTCCGGTTTAACCTCGATTGAGCGGGCGTAGCCTTCATCCTCGGCCAGACGGTCGAACTGTTTCAGAGATCGTTTGGTTCCGTCCAGAAAAAAACACAGGGCCTGGTGAAACGCTTCGGTCACCGGGATTCCTTTGTCATGTTTGCGGACCGAACCAAACAGCGTCTCCAGTCTCGGATAAATGTTGATCTGTTCCAGATATCTGGAGAAAAACGGGAGTCCGGCTCGGGAGGTGAGCGTGTCTGTGGTGAGGCCAATCTCGTCGATTCTGGGGTTGTTTCCCCCTCCGTTGTGTCTCATAATACAGTCACCTTCTGGGTGAAATTGGGAAAAGAGAATTTTAGCGAATTCTACGTCTTTTCACCCCAATTATAGCCCAGAAGGTTTTTTATTTCAGCAGAACCGCTCAGCTT
>CAZOLI010000159.1:0-2117 GCA_964580675.1 uncultured Planctomycetia bacterium | reverse complement strand
ATGACGCCGCCTCTTTTGGATTGATACGTCTGAAGCGGGACATTCTGCGGCACGCCGTCTTTTATCGGGGCGTCGGAACCGGAACCGCCACCCAGTGGGTCATCATTCTCTCTGACAGCGTAACAAATAAATTTTTCGCCGGACGGGGCGTGAATGAGCACTCTCGGATAGTATTCGCCCTTCTGCCATCCCTGCTGCGGGGGATTCAGAACCTCCAGCCGGGCCTGCAGGGTGTGTTTCCAGCCTTTGGCGGCTCCCATACCGGTCCAACGGCGGCTGTCCTGGCTGTTATAAATCAGGGACAGGTCCAGATCCGGGCCGAGCCCGTCGGTATCAAACTGGGAGAATGTCCTGAAGAGGTTTCCGTTGGTGGCATTGGCCGTGGCTCCCCGGCCGGCCTGAAACTGGGTCCAATCGTCCTGTCCGCCAAGGTTCGGCTCGAAGGTCTTCATGATCCCCGCTGCGTGACTAAGATAAAATGTTCCTCGTCTGCTCCGTCGGAGCCGGGGATGATGGGTGAAAAATGATCCGCCTCGTGGGGAACGAGCAATGAATCCGTTTGTTCTATGAGCCTCAAATGTAGCGTTTTGGTCACTACCCATTTTGCGGATTACCTCTGTGCGGGTTCCAGCTTCAACGCGTCCAACATCCCCCCCGGATCCGGTCGCCATTCCAAACACAAATGCGTTCCCATCTTTGTCACCGATGACCGGTCCAAGTGGACCATCTTCCACAATCGGGTCCTCCTGAACGAAGCCGCCGGAAGGCCGCCAGTGCAACTTCTTTATCAAGCTCGTAGTGGTACGTCCTCCCCACAGGACATAGGAATCTCCATCCGGTGATCGCCCTACGTTTATGAGCCTCAGAGCCGATTGATTGATGTTGCCGAGGGACTTCCGTGAGGTGCCCGAAACGGGATCCTCCGATACAACGTCCAGATTTGTATCCGGGTCCGAGTTAAAAGGACCCCGCGTCCAGGCGATAGTGACAGTACCGGTTTCGGCAGCTTCCACGTCAAACAGATTTGGATTCGGGGTGGATTGTCCTGATAGAATGATTCGGGGAACCTGGTCTTCTCCCATGACCCCGTCGTCCACGGTCTGAAAATTTTTTCTCCCCATCGACGGTTCCCAGTGGTTAAGAGCCCTCACCCGGTCGCCGTGATCCGCTCCGCCATTTGCCCAGAATCGTTCGTCGGTTTCGCCGAACACCACCCGGGCCGTCCCGGCTGGATCCACGGTGATGTGAGGAATGAAATATACAACGGGCTCGGTGTGGGTGTGGGAGTCATCGTCGTGAGTGTGTGCTTTGGATTCTTCTTTGCCCTCCGCCACAAGCACTTCGGTGAAACCATTGTCAGGAGTTCCCGAAAAGTAATACACCGAATTAAGATCCGTGAAATTCTCGACCCTTTTCAACTCCGCAACCACATGGATGGTTCCATCTGGCCCCCATGTGGCGTCGAAAAATTCAATGGTTTCGTTCTGGTTACCGGAACGATCCGTGATCGTTGTTCGTTCACCGAGCCCGCCCACGTCACGTTGACCGGGATTTGTTCCGGCAAAAAACAGCTTCTTCTGATCCGGTCCTACATAGACCACACCAGGAGATTCTCCTTCCGTAATTACCGGAACGACGTCTCCCCGCTGTTCGGCTGGATTCTCGGAGAGATCCTCTTCCCGAAGGGGGACTCCGGCGGGACGCCAGTAGGGCCACTGGGCCATTTTCCCGACCTCCTGCTGGCTGTACTTCCCATTTGCATTTGGCGTATTGCCCGGAAGGGGACGAGTTCCTCCGTCGTATTCCGGGGCCGTCAGGAAATAAAGACCGGCCGTGACAATAAGTACAGCGGCCATTCCTCGGATCATTGACCGGAGGGGATTGGGGGCTTCAAATAAAAGTGTGGGTTCCTCACCCGCGTCTTGATCAGTCGAGTTCTGTTGTGTCATGGTGGTTGGAATTAGCGGTTTTGATACAGTTCAAGGTTGTGTTCTTACAAACGGTCGTTACGGTTTTCTTCTTTGTTTGATCTCGAATTAATGTTCCGCCGGGGCCGAAACAGAAGCCCCTGCATCCGTAATTATTGGTCCCGGGTTTTGCTTCCCTCCGAAACATTC
>CAZOLI010000158.1:0-2132 GCA_964580675.1 uncultured Planctomycetia bacterium | reverse complement strand
TCGCAATCCACGCCGTTGTACACCACACGGATTCGTTTGGAGGACGTTCCGTACGTTATCCTCGCTTCTTCTTTCACCATTCTGGAATTCACCACGATGGTTTGAGGTGGGGGTTCCGTAAAGGCGTCCTCCTCGATGGAGCAGGCGATGATGTTCTTGAGACGATAGGAATCAAACCACCCACCGCAACGTTCGAGAAACACCCGGTGCACCCCGCCGCCGGACCGGTGGACGTCGCCGAAGGAGACTTTGCCGGTGGTAAACACCAGGTCCAGTTCTTCATCGTGGTTTTGTACCGCCCGTCGGGCAAACCAGTTAAAGGTCAGGTACTTCAATCCTTTGCCCAGCGGAATGACCGGTACCTTCACAAGCGACACGTCCTCCTGATATTGCTCCGGCACCGTGTCGTCCCGGGCAAACACCGTCACCGACCAGTTGCGATCCAGCAGCCCGCCGATGAGACGGTTCAGGTACTGCTCGTGACCGCCTCGAGACGGATCAATCGATTTGCAGACGATGGCGATGGATGGAGAACTCATCGGAACTGCATCAGGTCAAGTAACGATCACGGAGTTGATGGTACATGTTCACGGCCGGTTCGAGTTGCTCCTGCCAGGAGGGGTCCCATTCCTCAAACGGGGTAATCAGCTTTTGCTCCGTTGGATTGACTTTCTCCTCGAACAGATCCTCCTCTACCGGGTTCGAAATATCGAGAAATTCGGCGAACCGCCGGAAACCCTCGTGCGGGGATTGAAAAATGGAAGAAAACGTAAGGAACAGATCGGGATCCTGATTTTCGATCTCCCGGTTGCAGTACCGCCAGTACCAGTCAATGCGTTCCACCGGTGTCATGTCCGACCACTCTCCTTTGGAGGTGTCCCCCACGTAATAGGACGTCACCCGCTTTGACGTAAGGTCCCTGCGCAGGAACATACCTCGATTCAGCGCCGACTCCGCGAAGTCCCGGGGGTCCCGCACCACCTGCACCAGTTTGGCTCCGGGGAAAACCTTCACCACTTCGGGCAAAAATCCGGTGAGGTACATATTTGCCTCCACGTAATAATTTGCGTTCAGGAACCATGTTTTCCAGGTTCGTGACCACCTGAACAACTGTCGGTACCACCACGCGTACGGAAGCCAGTTCCGAATTTTCATGTGGCGGAAGGTGCCGTGTTTTCGGCGGAGGTACCGGGATACGTGCCTGTGCCGCAGTGGTTTGGGCTCGTGTACGGCCGACACCCCGTCGAACTGATTTAGCTTTTCGCCCAGGAACTTCGTTCCCGATCGGCCTGTTGAAAGCAAAAACACCATCTCCGTCATTGTCAGGACTCCCCGGAGTTCTCTTTGGATTCCTGAATTCGCAGTCCTCTAAGCGGCCAGTGTTCTCCCTTCCGACGGTCGTACAGTCCCTCTTTCCGGCCGCTTTTCCGGCTGGATGTATCCGTGTGGCGATCGGGCTCAACGTCGTGGTGCAGATGAAGAGCATAGGCCGGGTACCACAGCGTCTGAGCGTCTGCTCCGAGCAGGTTCATTCGATTCCGAAAATCCACGTCCGCCGAGCTCAACCCCGTGTAGGCCTCGTCGAAACCGCCGGCTCCGTAGTAAAGACCGCTGTCCACGGCGAAGTTCCCACCGTACATCCTCGGCTTCCGGGGATGTCCGATCAGACAGTAAAATTTGTTTTTCAGGTACGTTTTCATCATCGAAAACTTCCGGCCCGCCGTAAGGTACTTCTCAAATGTCTCGTCCGTAAGACCCTCCTCAATAATCTCCCGGCTCTCCTGCTTCGAAAGACGAACCAGGGCGCCGACGGCAAACCAGTGCGGCTGGTAATGATCCCTGTACACTTCCACCAACCCGGGATTGGGCAGTACATCGCCGTCCAGAATAATCACCAGGTCGCCCGTGGCCTCCCGGAAGGCTTTGTTTCGAATCTCCCCGTATCGGTAATCCGTGTCCTCATGGCGGACAATCCGAACCTCAACGGGAAAACCGTCCTGAATCTCTTCGAGGAGATTCATTGTTTCCGAACCGGAACCGTCGTCCGCAACGATAATTTCGTCGGGCATCACGGTCTGCCGCCGGAGGCTCTCGAACACAAGGGGGAGGGAACGAACCTGGTTGTAACTCCC
>CAZOLI010000157.1:0-2140 GCA_964580675.1 uncultured Planctomycetia bacterium | reverse complement strand
CCCGATCTACGAAAGGTAAACGTTGACAGAGGTCCCTCGAGGGTTCTCCCCCCCGAGCACCGGTGATAGTAAAGGTCAATAAAAGAAAGAATGGTTGTACCATCCTGTCCATCCTGTTCATCCCGTCCATTACGTTTTTGACGGACGGCTTGTCCCTTCCGGCTTCCGGCTGCTGTTTTTCTTTGCGTAAACCCCTAAAATCAAATCAGGCAACTGTCAGGAATTCGGGATCGGCGACCTGCCGGGAATGATTTTAATAAGCGGTTCAACCAAAATCCCCATTTTCACCATACTCGTTCTCCCTCTTGTTTTCGATTTTATCCGGTGATTCGCGCATGAACACAGATAGATCGAACACCCGGGACCGCGGCCGGTGGAGCACGAGTGTGGCCGTGGTGGGACTGCTTCTGGTCGTCGCCGCTACGTATCTGTTTGTGCGGCCCGTTGGACGGGGAAAAATTCCGGGGTCGACATCCGACACGAAGGAAGCCGAATCCACCGACAAACCGGCAAATAAAACAGGCGGTGCCACCCCGGAAACAGAAAAGCCCGATCCGGAGTCCGTGCCCTATACCGATACCGTCCGGTTGCAAAACGTTCTGGACGGGGATTCCCTTCTGCTTTCCTCCGGCGAAGAACTCCGGTTGATCGGCGTGGACGCACCGGAGAAGGACCGGCCCTACGCCGATCGAGCACGAAATCTTCTCCGGAAATGGCTTTCGGGAGACGAAGAAATCGGCGTGGCGTACGGCGGAGAAAAACGGGATCGTTATGACCGGATCCTGGCCTACGTTTACGATCTGGAGGAAGACGGCAAACCGAAGGATTCGCCCCGTTTCGTCAACGATGAACTGATCCGACGCGGATATGCCCGGGCGTTTCTTCACCGGGACAACCCGGAGAAACACGACGAACTGGTTGCGGCACAGAAGGAGGCGATTCAAAACGGACGGGGTCTGTTTCAACACATTCCGTCCGGCGACGAGAAACGGTACCTCCGGTTTACAAAACGGTATCGGTTTCACCGTCCCGACTGTTCGGTCTTCGACGAAATGGACATCGATCGCGAGGACCTGGCACATCCGGAGAACCACGACTGGATCACCTCCTACGAAACGCGCAGGGCTGCTCTGCTGGACGGCTTGAGCCCGTGCCGGGAATGTAATCCGTAGGTTCAACAGAAAAGAATAGGAGGGCGTATCATGAAAAAAGCATTCATAACCGGTGTTACCGGCCAGGACGGATCGTATCTTTCGGAACTGCTATTGGACCGGGAATACGAAGTGCATGGGCTTGTTCGACGGACCTCCACCGGTTCCACCGAACGCATCCGGCATCTACAATCCGATCAGGCCCTGTCGGATCGATTTCATCTTCACCGGGGCGACATCACGGACGCGGCGGGATTGAGACGGATCGTGGAGGAGGTGCAACCGGACGAAGTGTACAACCTGGCTGCTCAGAGCAACGTGGCGGCCTCCTTTGAACAGCCGGCACACACCACAAACGTAAACGCCCTGGGCACACTCCGGCTTCTTGAGGCCCTGAAGGAGACGGGAGGAGGCGTTCGGTTTTTTCAGGCCTCCACCAGCGAGATGTTCGGCAACGTGGATGAGGTTCCGCAGGACGAGGAAACACCGTTTCAGCCGACCAGCCCGTACGGAACGTCGAAACTGTACGCGCACTGGATGACGCGAAATTACCGAACCGCCCACGGGTTGTTTGCCAGCAGCGGTATTATGTTCAACCACGAGTCACCGCGACGGGGACAGGAGTTCGTCACGCAGAAGGTGGTGCGGGCGGCGGTTCGGATCAGCAATGGAGAGCAGGAGGAACTCCGGCTCGGCAACCTCGACGCCCATCGGGACTGGGGTTACGCCCCGGAATACATGGACGCCGCCCACCGAATGCTTCAGGCCGATCAACCGGATGATTACGTCATTGCCACGGGAGAGACCCACAGCGTCCGGGAACTCACGGAAGCGGCGTTCGAGGTGGTCGGAATGGAGGTTACGTGGGAGGGATCCGGTGTGGAGGAGGTGGGACGGGACCCGTCCACCGGCGAAATCGTGGTCACCGTGGATCCGGACTTCTTTCGACCCGCCGATGTCGATCTTCTCGTGGGCGATCCGTCAAAGGC
>CAZOLI010000156.1:0-2227 GCA_964580675.1 uncultured Planctomycetia bacterium | reverse complement strand
AGAGGTTTCTTCCCCCCTCCCGTTCCTTTGATGACGTAACTTCCGTCGTACCGGCCGGCGGTGAACGTCACTTTTCCGGAGCCGTCGGGTTCGGCTTTTGACCCCTTTCCCAGGGCTTTGCCCGCTATTCGAAGTGCCCACTTCCGCATGCCGTCGGGCATCGGATCAAACGATTTCAATTTCTCCAGTGGCTCTTTTTTCGTGCCTACGTGGGGCGACAGTGCCTTTTGTATAAGGGTTTTAATGCGTTCTTTATCGGATGCGGACCAGCTGTTCTGTTCCTGTGCGGACAGTGAATGAATTGAACCCAGAACAAACAACAAACCGGCAACAAACAGAACCGGAAACCGGAAATGGTGACCAACGTCGGGAGAACTACCGTGTTTCCTGAACATGGGCGTATTGGGTAACGGACCGGTAAAAAAACAACTGGCGATGGAGATATTAGCACAATGACCGGGATGGAATATTTGCCGGAATTCCTGTTTGTCATTCACCGGCGACTCATGTCGTCATCTTAGACCAACAACTTATTTTTTACAATTCGTGTATTTCAATGGGTTCGTTCCGGAGGGGGTAAACTTCCGCATTTCCGGGTGTTGACTCTTATGCAGGGGTGGTTGCGAAGAACCAGCCGGACCTGATTAAATAAAAGAATAATCACATCGGTCAACATCCGTTTATGGTACTCTGGATCTTCGATCGATTGCCGGAACGGCCCCCGTGCAAAAAAATCGATGCGGGTGAAACCCGGAAAACGAAAAACGGTTTCGTTTTCCGTCGATCCCGTAACATCATTTGCCGGGGGAAACTGGCTGAACCAGGAACAGGAATTCGTCCTTTCCTTTCGGTTTAACACGAACGGCTTTTCGAACGGACGACTACCACTTCCCGTTCAACTGACCGGAAGCAGAAACAAATAAAGAAGAACCGGAAAAACGACCTCGCATTACATAACAGCATACGTTTTACAGAATACGATACCTCCGTTACCCCCTTTCGCTTATGGGGAGAACAACATCCCAAATCGACGACATGGGAATTGACAACATTCCGAGGAATCGACGGGTCCATAGAAATGAATAAGTCAAGAGAAACGGACCAGGACTGGGAGACCTGGATCCATTATGTGCTCACCCTGACCATGCAATTCATTCTTTTCGGGGGGATGGTATGGGCTGTGATCAAAGGCGAATACATGGAGTCATTTCTTATCGGTGTGATTCTCCTGATCACGCTTCTGCCGATGTTCCTGGGATCCCGGTTCGAGGTATACATTCCTCCCGAACTCGAAATGGTGGCGATCCTGTTTATCTTCTCCTCCCTGTTTCTCGGGGAGTTCGGAGATTTTTATCGGAAATTCTGGTGGTGGGATGCCGCACTTCACACCGCCTCCGGGGTTCTGCTCGGCATCGTCGGATTTTTGCTCGTCCACGTGCTGAACCAGCACCGGAACATCAGCCTGCACATGAAACCGGGCTTCGTGGCCTTGTTTTCGTGTGCTTTCGCCGTGTCGATTGGGGCGTTCTGGGAAATATTTGAGTTTTTCGTGGACAAATCCTTCGGCATGGCCATGCAGGACGGGGGACTGGACGACACCATGTGGGACCTGATCCTGGATACCTCAGGGTCCCTGTTTATTTCTCTCCTCGGATATGCTTACTTAAAATACAATCAAAAATCATTTTTGGTCCGATGGATAACAAGGTTTATTGAACGAAATCCCCAGATTTTTAAGAAGTGACCCTCCCATAATCCCACCAATGAAGGTTTAGTTCACCACCCCGGCGTTCCTTCGTAATATCTGACCTTTGCCCATAAATTCCCTGTAACGAGGGAAGGGGAAAAAGGATGTACGTTATAGTGCGCGAGCGATGCGGCGTGCACGTTTTTGAAATGAACTGGTGGCCCAGCGTCAAAAATAACGTGTACTCCGGACGGCGTTGCCGTCCTGCGGACACTACAACAGACACAAATATTTCATTTGAAGAATTTTGCGTTGGGAAATGCGTTCTGTTGTAGTGCACGGAGCGCCAGCGGAGTGCACGTTATTTTCTGAAGGGAAGAAGGTCCTCCTGCGTGAAAAGGACGCCCCTGTCCCGGGGGATTTTTACCGGGTGTTGAAGCGGACTCGCCTTCACATATCCTTTTTTCTCCGATATCACCTTTTTGCAAAGGCACGGATGCCCTTCGCCCCAATTCGAACAGCATTCCTTCCCACTGGGGG
>CAZOLI010000155.1:0-2306 GCA_964580675.1 uncultured Planctomycetia bacterium | reverse complement strand
TCTTGTCCTGGCCGGATATCAGGCTGAGGGAACCCGGGGGCGGCATCTTAAGGACAAAGCAGAACAGATTAAATTCCAGGGCGAGTACTGGCCGGTGAACATCCAGGTGAAATCGCTGGACGAATTGTCCGCACACGCCGATCAGCGTGAACTTTTGTCCTGGTGTGAACCAATTGAAAACACTGTTAAACAAGCATTTCTCGTCCACGGGGAACCGTCCTCAATGGATGCCCTGCGAATTCGGCTTCGTGATCGGTACGGTTGGAACGTTCAAGTTCCGGAAATGGGAGAGACCATTGATCTTTCCTGAAATGATCACCTTGTTCCCGCCGTCTTTTACTCGACCCATGAAGAAAGCAAAACCCACAGTCGAAATTTCTCTTTGTCCGTCGTCCTGATGTTCTCTATGCTCTGACAAATGGAACAGAACGAACTGGAAACACCGTGGAGCACGTCCGTTGAGGACGTGATTCGTGTACTGGACACGGACCCCGATACGGGTTTGTCCGATCAGGAGGCGGCGACCCGCCGTGAAACGTACGGTGAAAATCGATTGCGGGAACACCAATCCCGAAGCATGCTGGAAATTCTCTGGGCCCAGGTGCGCAGCCTGATCGTTGCCCTGCTGGCGGTGGCGTCCATCGTGGCACTCGCGTTTGAGAAAGTGATCGAAAGCATCGCCATCATGGTCGTCATCGTCATCAATACGCTGATTGGATTCGTTACGGAGCTCCGGGCCATGCAGTCGATGGAGGCGCTCCGGGAACTGGGAGGGGTTGAGGCCCTCGTCTTCCGTGATGGGGACGTCAATGAAGTTCCCGCCGAACAACTCGTTCCCGGGGATGTCGTGAAATTACAGGAGGGAGATCTCGTCACGGCGGACATTCGTTTGATCGAGGGAAACAACCTCCAGGCGGACGAATCCGCGCTGACCGGAGAATCCGTGGCCGTTGAAAAGGACGTGGATCCGGTCTTGGAAGATGCCCCTATTGCCGAACGGCATTCGATGGTGTACAAGGGCACGGCCATTACCCGCGGGGAGGGCATCGGTGTGGTTGTTCGAACCGGCATGGAAACCGAACTCGGAGAAATTTCGGAGCTTGTTGAAGAGGCGGAATCCGAACAGACCCCGCTGGAACGACGGCTCGAGGAACTGGGAAACAAGCTTATTTTCCTGACCCTGGGCATAGCGCTTCTTGTGACGGTGGTCGGGGCAATCGCGGGACGAGATCTTTTTCTTATGATTGAAACCGGCATTGCACTTGCCGTGGCCGCCGTGCCGGAGGGGCTGCCCATTGTTGCCACAATGGCACTTGCCCGTGGAATGTGGCGCATGGCGGACAAAAATGCACTCGTCAACCGGCTGTCCTCGGTCGAAACGCTTGGTTCGACGACCACCATTTTCACCGATAAAACCGGGACGCTCACCGAAAACAAAATGACCGTTCGATCCTTGGTTTCCCCGGAGCAATCCCTCACCCGGGAGGACACGCACGATCAATCCGTTTCGGAGGCGTCCTCCCCGGATCTTGAACGACTGCTTCGGATCGGCGTTCTCTGCAACAACGCCTCGTATGTTGAATCCGATGACGGTGAGGAAGAACTTGTGGGGGATCCGATGGAAACGGGCCTGATCCGCGTTGGGGAGGAAATGGGAGTTCGGCGGAATGATCTTCAAGAGCGGTTTCCGGAAGTGCGGGAGGAGGCGTTTTCCACGGACACCAAGATGATGGCCACGTTTCATGAAGAGGAGAACGGTCAATGTTACGTGGCGGTCAAAGGCGCACCGGAAGCCGTTCTTGACGCGTCGAATCGGATTGAGATCAACGGGAGGGAACAGGATCTGACGTCCGATCTTAAAGAAGAGTGGTTGAAGGAAAATCAAAAGCTGGCATCGGGTGGTCTGCGGTTGCTTGCCATGGCGGACCGGCAAGTGGACCACGCCGACGCCGATCCGTACGAGCAGCTGGTCTTCCGGGGGTTTATTGGATTTCTGGACCCTCCGAGAACGGATGTGCGTCCGGCGATTGATCGCGCACAGCGGGCCGGCGTGCGGGTTATCATGGTCACGGGGGACCAATCGGAAACCGCGCTAAGTATCGGTCAGGAAGTCGGGATCACGGAGGCGGAGGCCGCGGAGACAAGGACGGGGTCGGAATTGGAACGTGACTGGTCGGAGGAAGAGAAGAAAACCCTCCTGGACGTCTCCATTTTTTCCCGCGTCTCTCCGAAACAAAAACTGAACCTCGTTGACCTGCACCAGGACGATGGGCAGATTGTCGGCATGACCGGGGACGGTGTGAATG
>CAZOLI010000154.1:0-2310 GCA_964580675.1 uncultured Planctomycetia bacterium | reverse complement strand
TCGGCCGCCTCTTCCAGCCGCTGGGCGACGTTGACCGCATCACCGGTGGCGGTGTGACCCCCACCTCCGACCCGGCTCCAGATGACCTCACCACGGTTGACGCCGACCCGAAGGGAAAGGTCTTCGTTTTGTTCCTCGTTAAATTTGGTAATTTCCTCAACCATCTCCAGACCGGTAAGGACCGCACGAAGAGGATCGTCCTCGTGAGCTTTCGGTGCCCCGAAGATTGCCATTACCGCTTCGCCGATGTACTTGTCCACGTATCCCCCGTACTCTTCGACGATTTCTCCCAGCCGGGAGAGCAGGTCATCAATGAGCTCCTCCACCTTCTCGGGATCCTTTTCCTCGCTAAACGTGGTAAACCCGGACAGGTCTGCAAACAAGACGTTTAAGGTACGCCGTTCCCGGGCGGTGGTTTCGGATTGGTCGGTCGTTAATTCGGCACCGCATTTTCCGCAGTGGTTGAGTTCCAGGTCCGTCGGCCACTCCTTGCCGCACTCGGAACAGGTGGTTGTGTCTGACATGCCGGTTCAGGGTAAGGATTAGGAACAAACGTGGTTTTCTGTGTGTGTGGCGTCCGGATCCGGCGCTCCTTATATTTGAAGCGGGTCAACGATCCGTTCGGGTTCGATTTTTACAAAGTGCCGGTTTATTTTGAATGCCGTTTATATTGTTGGTTTCTTATGAATTCATTGCGGTCGGATTTGGCCCGGACCAGGATCCGGGTTTCTGATGTTGGACCGAAGCGATGTGCGTTCGGAACCCCAAAGCAAAGGGAAAGGGGCTTCTGGATGAGGGAGGGAAGCCCGTCGATTCCTTGTTGTTACTCGCTGTTCATCCGGTCAAGAAGGGATTGAAGCCCGATCTCCTTCGCGACCTCCCGTGCTTTTTCTTCTTCGCCGGCCAGGTAGTGGCCCCGGGCGATCCAGGGACGCTCGCCGGTCTCACGGGCCAGCTCCAGGATCTGTTTTCCGACGTTCCTCGCTTCGTCCTCGTGTCCCCGTGCTCGCTCCAGTTCGGCTTTGGCCCGCAGGTATTTCTTCGTTACTTGATGGTTCTCGACGGACCGCAAGACTTCATGGGCTTTTTTCAGATGATTCCCGGCCTTTTTCAGATCTCCTTCTTCCACGGCCAACCTCCCCAGGAGTATATGTGTTGCTTTCAACTCATTCACTGCTCCCAGTTCTTTCGCAATTGTCAGTAGTTCCTCTTTGTTCAACGACGTCGATGGCCCCGAGGCCTTCTGATCATTTTCCAACCGACGACACACAAGGTCGTTTCGGCCCTGGGCGAGTAATGAACGAAGCAGAAGTTTTCTGTGTCCGATTTCCCGGCAGAGGGTTTCGGCCTCTTCCAGTTTGCCCCGGGCCTCTTCGAATTTGCCAAGGCTCTGCTTCAGTCGGCCGATGTTAATGAGGCTGTGGACCTCGCCGGTTCGGTACCCGATCTCTCGTTTGATCTGAAGCGATTCCCTGTGATTGTTTAGCGCTTTTTCGTACTCTCCAAGAATATAGTACACATTACCGATGTTGTTTAGGCTTTTGGCCTGACCAATCCGTTCTCCAATTTGACGGGTTATCTGTAGAGCTTCCCTGAGGTTCTTTAACGCCTTCCTGTATTCTCCAAGCGATTTATGTAATCTGCCGATGTTGTTAAGGCTTTTTGCTTTGCCGGATCGGTCTCCGATCTTACGCTTTATCCGTAGAGATTCCTTGTGGTTTTCTAATGCCTTTTTGTATTTTCCGATGGATTGTTGCACCGTACCGATATTATTTAGACTTGCGGACAAACCGGTCCGATCCGTGATTTCACGGCGGATATCGAGGGATTCATGGAACATCTCCAGCGCCTTCTCGTTTGCTCCGAGTTTGTAATACAGGGGGCCAAGTACATCCAACGTTTTGCCGACTAGATAATCGTTTCCCGCTGTTTTCCCTTCCTTCAGAGACTTCTCGAAGATCTCTCTAGCGGTCTCGAAGTTTCCAAGAAGTTTCTGTATCTTCCCCTCCTCATTAAGCACACGAATGTTATACCTGGCGGGCAAATCCTCCCCGGTGAAGGCGGGATCGTTTTTGATCTGCTTGATCGTTTTTAGGGCATATTTGGTAGTCCCCATTCTTTGTTGCAAATGCGTTTTTATAATGAGCGCTCGTATTCGCTGGATCTCGTTGAGGTCTTCCTCAAGCACGGACTCGATTTCATCCAGGGCCGGTTCGTAACGGGAAAGCCCGGAAAGAGATTTGGCCAGTAGAAGACGGGCCTCCGTCCGTTCCGGGGTTTCCCGGGCCTGTCGGGCGTATGATATGGCTT
>CAZOLI010000153.1:0-2359 GCA_964580675.1 uncultured Planctomycetia bacterium | reverse complement strand
CATACAAGCATAAATGCGATCATGGGGATATTCATTTTGAACGTTGTCCGGAGCCTCTCCGATTTGATTCGGTTCACCTCGGATTCAAGCTCCTCGACTTTCTGTTTCAGATCATGACGTTGATCGTCGCTCATAGACTTTCAGGAGAATTGTCAACAATTTTGATCCGGCCAGCGGTTGAATCAACAACCCCGGACACGACCCGGTGCCTCTTTCTAAACTGGCGTTCACCAACAGCCGTTCATTTGAACGGATTTCTGTGTTACATCCGGAACAAATGCAAAATAAGAGACGGCACCTTCCTTTTTAATAACAGAAAATGACGAAAAAAATAGACGAACCGGTTCAGCCGGGGTTTTCGGTGTGACCGGAGGTAGACCGGAGTGCCTTCAGAGGGGGAATAACGGTCTGTGGAATCGTTCGTGGTTGCTTTGCGGTCCCCTGGACCGGTGGACGGTCTTTCTTCCAGGTACCATTCCCCCGTGTTTTGTTGGCTCTTTGTCGAGGAGGATCATCTGGCTCATTGTGTGGAACTTTTTTTCCTCATCATGGTATATTTCGTCCACTTCAAGGACATCATCCGGAAACTGATCTTCCAGACGCGCTAACTCCACGTTGTTCTGGATCTGGTGACGGTGACGAAAAAGATTTCCCCGATCTAGATCCAGCTCTTCGGCCATCTGTTTGATCGTTCGGCCCTGCAGGAACCCCTTCAGAATCTGTACAATCGTAGAAGGGGAATAATGAATCCCTATCCAGTGGGTCTCGGTAAATACGTTATAAAAACAGCCTCATTCACAGAGATACTTCATAATGGGCCCACGGGCTCTGGAAAGAATCCGGCCCCTGCTGGTATCGGCCCCACAATCCGGACACTTCACCCCCTCCGGGTGCAGAACATCAATGAAAAATTCATAAAAAGAATGTTCGTCAAATTTGGAACCGATCCGACAAACCTATTGTAGAGTAGAGTGGGAGCGCCTTGATCATACGATCGGTCTCTCCCACCCTCTCATCAAACCACGCGTGCGGTTTTACCGCACGTGGCTTTCCGACTGGTTTCACAGTAGATCTGACACGGACTTCTTTGCCAGCTTCCTCGCCCACATGAACGGATCAAGAACGTCTTTCACGAAGTAAACCGCTGTTTCGGTGGCTCTTCCAAACATGTTGTTCCTCCGGAAGTACTTCTTGAGTCTATGGATCAGGTGGTTCTGTAGTTTCTTGTACGGATCGTATCTGGATCCGTGTCTGAAATATCCCACCCATCCAATGATCTTCTGCCTCAATCGGTTCAGTACTTCCCCCCAGCTTTTGTTCTGGGACTGTTGAACGTATCGATCAATTGCCTCCATGAAACGGTTTAGACTTTCCTGTGTCGGTTCCAGGGCCATATACGTGTTTCCGGTCTTCTTGAAGACCTTCTTTCCCACCTTGTACCCCAGAAACCGCGTGTGCTCTCCTTCGCTTATGTCTCGGATCTTGGTCTTCTCCTGGTTCAGTTTCAGTCCCATCCGCCCAACCACTTCCTTCACCCACTCCAGGGCCTCCTCTGCGTTGCCTTCGGTGGCTATCACAAAGTCGTCCGCGTAGTTGATGAGTTCGGCGTCGAGCTTCTGGCTCATCTGCTGCTGCTCCCAGGCTTTGAGCATCCGGTTGATGTAGATGTTGGCCAGCAAGGGGCTTATCACACCTCCCTGCGGCGTGCCTTTCCTGCTTTTGGCTCCTCCTCTCATCACCGTCTTCCCGTCCTCTCTTCTGTACTGCACGGGTGCTTTTAACCACCCTTTGATCAACGAGAGTACGGCGCCGTCCGAGATCCTGGCGGCTACGGATTTGATGAGCTGCTTGTGGGGGATCGTGTCAAAATAGGAGGACAGATCCGCGTCTAACACCTCATCCTTTCCCTCCTGTACGGCCTCGTGCAGGCGCTTCGCCGCCTCCACCGCCGATCGTTCGGGTCTGTAGCCGTAGGCGTTGTCTTTCATATCCGCCTCAAAGATCGGCTCTATGACGATCTTCACCGCCATTTGTACCACCCGATCCTTGATGGTCGGTATTCCCAGCGGCCTTTCGCCCCCTCCCGGCTTCTCGATGATCGTTCGTCGTACCGGTGAAGGACTGTATTCTCCGCTGCTCAGTTCCTGGTGCAGCTCTTCCAGAAACTGTTCCACCCCTTCCTCTTCTATGTCCTCAAACCGGACCCCGTCCACGCCGGGCGCTTTTCCGGTCTCCCGACACTTCCGGTAGGCCATCTCGAGGACGCCGGGGCTTTTGATTTTGTCCATCAGCGAGTAAAACCGAAAATCCGGCTCGTCCTTGGATCTTCTGTACAGTTTCCTCTGAAATTCTCTGATGT
>CAZOLI010000152.1:0-2386 GCA_964580675.1 uncultured Planctomycetia bacterium | reverse complement strand
ACGGCATTCATCGAAATCGGGGGAATGAACGGTTTACTTCTCCAGAAACGATGTCATGCTTCTCCTCGAATTAAACCGTCCATCTGCCGTTCCACGGGCCACCCGGTTGAAGGACGGCATATATTCGGATCCGTTTGCTGTACCTCCCGTTCAATTCAATGGGATGCGGTTTCTCGGAGGATTTACAAGATAACCCGATCGGCAATCCGCAGTTATTCGCCGATCACTTTGACGAGGACGCGTTTTCGGCGCTTTCCGTCGAATTCGCCGTAGAAAATCTGTTCCCAGGGGCCGAAGTCCAGTTCGCCGTCGGTAATGGCCACCACCACTTCCCGGCCCATGACCTGGCGCTTGTGGTGGGCGTCCCCGTTTTCCTCGCCGGTGTTTCGATTGTGTTTGTAGGTCTCACCCGTGGGATCATACGGGGCCAGATCTTCCAGCCACTCCTCGTAATCCTCGTGCAAACCGGGTTCCGCGTCGTTAATGAACACACTCGCCGTAATGTGCATGGCGTTGACAAGAACCATTCCTTCCTCCACGCCGGATTCATGGACGATTTGTTCGACGTCGTAGGTGATGTTTTTAAAATCCATCCGTTCCGGTATGTTGAACGCAAGGTACTCGGTCTGTGATTTCATGGAACATTCTTCCGACAAACAGGGGTAAAATAAACGATCGAGGAACAAAGAACAGACCAGAATATGGCACCCGGAAATGAATTTGTAGCAGTTTTAAAACCAGGTGGAGGCCGTTACGGCACGCCTCCCTGCGCCTCCGGTTGGTGCAGGGAAAATACCGTGACCGGGGATTGTGGACCGTACAATCATCCAGTAGACACGAATCTTCCCGAAGCGTCGACACCGACTGTCAGGTTTTTTTTACCTTCACGGTGCGATCATAATAACCGGAATCCAGCCGGCGGGTCCGAACCTCCGGCCGGTTCACGTGCAGTCGAATTCGGTACCGACCCGGTTTGTCCGGCGTCCACCGGTGCGCCCAGAGTTTCCACGTGGAGGTGTTTGTTCTCGGGGTGTGATCCGTAACCAGTTCGAAGGGAGGTACCGGATTTGGCTGAATCGATCCTTTTTTACGGGCTAAATCCGATCCAGGTCCAAGAAATATTCCTCGACATTTGGCGGGCGTGTCCCCCGGACGGTAAGGGTCTCCACAACTCATTATGTTCCCGAAGAATCCGAAGGTTTATCGGACCTTGCTTCCGGTTAAAATCCAGACAGGAATAGATTTGAAGCAGAAAAGACCATTTGTTTCTTTACATCCAAATGTCGGGGAAACTACAATAAAGCATCGACGTGAAATAGACCGAATTGTTGGTGAACGCCGTGTCCGAGTTGCTGACCTGTCCGTCCTGCGGTGCGGAGATGCCCGCCGAACTGGATCCCTCCTTCTGCTTTCAATGCGGGGAGACCCTGGAGGGAACACCGGAACCGGCCGTTTCGGACCTGCTCTCCGAGGAACGACGGGTGGTAACCATCCTGTTTGCCGACCTGGTCGGGTTTACCGCCTTCTCCCAAACACGAGATCCCGAAGAGGTTGAGCGTATTGCGAATGAATTATTTGACCGGTTCGCCACGATCATCGGGGAGGCCGGCGGCACGGTGGACAAGGTCATGGGGGACGCCATCATGGCCGTCTTTGGCGCGCCGGCGGCCCACGAGGACGACCCCGTCCGTGCCATCTCCGCGGCCCTTTCGATGCAGGAGGAAATAACTTCCTTCAACGCCCGATTCGATGCGGACGATCAGCTGACCCTCCGGATCGGGATCAATACGGGGGAGGTCATCTGGGGCGAGATGCCGGACGGAGAGAAGACGGTTCTGGGGGATGAGGTCAACCGGGCCCGGCGTCTGGAGGAGGCTGCCGAGCCGGGCACGGTGTGGGTGTCCGAAGCCACCCGGAACCGAACCGCGGACCGGTTCCGGTTTGAGAAACAGCCGACCTTCTCGCCGAAGGGACTGGAGGGAACTGTGCAGCCGTTTGAGGTTCGGGACGAGAGAACGGAACCGGAGCAGCTCCAGGATGTGGGCGGAATTCAGTCCCGGATGGTCGACCGGGACGAGGAGTTTGATCAGTTGATCGAGCAAATCGAGGAATCAAACCGGGATAGCAGACCGACCTATACAATTCTGACCGGTCCGGTCGGGGTGGGCAAAAGCCGGCTGATGTACGAACTTCAGGATCATTTCGAGGGAGAAGAAGAGGTTTCGGTGTGGAAAGGACAGTGCCGGGCGACCCGGCATCGTCCCTTTGGTCCCTTACGGGAGATCATCCGGCAGCGGGCCGAAATCGGCCGCGGGGACAACCCGGAGGCGGCCCGTGAAAAACTTAACGGAATGCTCCGGTCGGATTTTCAGGAAATAGAGGCCGG
>CAZOLI010000151.1:0-2447 GCA_964580675.1 uncultured Planctomycetia bacterium | reverse complement strand
TAAATAAGAATCAAACCAGTCCAGAATCTGCCGGAGTCGCTCCTCCCGGTTCAGCGGCCGGCCCTGGCGGGAAAGGCCGTGTGTCTCTCCTTCAAACCGCACCATTTTTACAGTTTTTTTCATTGTTTTTAGATACGTGTAGACCTGTTCGGCTTCCCCGATCGGACACCGCAGATCATTTTCACTGTGAATGATCAAAAGCGGGGTGTTTACCTGATCCAGGTACGTCAGGGGCGAAAGATCGCGGTACCGTTCCGGATTCTCCCAGGGAAGGGCCTCGAGAGCCCACTGCATCTGGTATCCGAAGTCACTTGTGCCGAACATCGAAAACATATTGGAAACGCAACGCATGGTCACGGCCGCTTCAAACCGATCCGTGTGACCGATCACCCAGTTTGTCATGTAGCCGCCGTAACTTCCCCCGGCGACCCCCATTGCCTGTTCATTGACGGGATATTCCGATACGGCAAAATCCACCATGTTCATCAAATCATCGAACACGGGGGCTCCCCAGTCTCCCCGAATGGAACGGACAAAATCGGTGTCGTATCCCTGGGAACCTCTCGGGTTGCCGTAGGCCACGGCGTATCCATTGCTGGCAAGAACCTGAAATTCATGAAAGAACGTCCACCCGTATTGTGCGTGTGGGCCCCCGTGAACCTGAAGAACCAGGGGATATCCACTGTCAGGGGGTTCTTCATCCGGAAGCAACACCCAGAGATCCATTTCATGGTCATGTTCCCCCGAAACGCGGTGATGTTCCGGTGAAAGAAAGCTCCGTTCCGACGCATAATCGTCGTTTATGCCGGCCGGAGCCTCCGATAGTTCCTGCTCCGACACATCAGCCGTGAAGAGAGAGACCGGCTGATCCGGTGTGCTGATGAGACAGGATATGGTGTCAAGGTCCGGTCGACCGTGAAACGAGATCAGTTCGTAATCTCCCGAAAGAACGGTCTTCGTGGTCCCTTCTTCGACGAGCGTTTCGCGAAGCTCAGCAGATCCTTCGTTGCTGACCGGAAAAAGAAGTCGCGGCCCCGCCGGATCCTCCCGCCAGAGCAACGGGGGACCAAAGTCGCCGAATTCCTTGGTATCGGAAAGGGTTAAATTCATCGCCGTTCGGTCAGGATCCGGATTCACCGGACGTACGTCGCCCTCAGGGGTGGCGATCCAGCAGTGGAGAGGTTCGGTCATAAAGGTCCCCGGTTCGCCCTGATGCCCCACAAACGCAATTTGATCTCCGCCGGGGGACCAGGTCGGACTCAGGTGCGGCCCCCGCTTCTGTGTGAGCTGCCGGGTGTCCCCACTCTCCGGATCCACAAGCCAGACGTCCGAATTGTTCGGGTCATAATCCGGCTCGTCAATCCGATTGGCCACAAACGCCACCCAATCACCCCCGGGGGAAAACGCCGGCTGCAGATCGTCGTAGGGGCCTTCCGTTAACTGCTTCCAGGCATCCTTCTGCAGGTCATAAATCCAGATGTGAAACCATTCGTCCGGAAGGAACCCTCGTTCTTCCTCCCTGAACCGCAAACGGGTAATTTCACGATATGTCGCTCCCGGTTCCTCCGAATCCGCCTCCAGTTGTTCCGATTCCCGTTTCTCCCGTTCGTCCGGTTGCCGGAAGGAAACGGCAATGCGTCGCCCGTCCGGGCCCCAATCAAGACCCGCAATTTCTCCTTCGACCTCCCCGGCGGGGTGCGCTTCCCCACCGTCCGAGGGAAGTATCCAGAGTTTCTGAAATGATCCCTCGCCACGATCGGACACGAACGCAATACGGTCTCCACCGGGGGACCACCGGGGCATCCGATCCTGCTGATCGCCGGTCGTAAGGGGACGGCCGGTTCCTTCCGCCGTACGTACCCGCCAGATATTTGAAAAGGAGCGGTTCTCCTCCCGGCTTTGGCGGGTCAGGGTAAACAGAATTTCACCACCCCCGGGGCGCATACGCGGATCACCGGGCAGGTCAATTCGCGAGACGTCCTCAATCTGTACAGGTTCTGGTTCTGCGTTCATTCGCCTTTTCCTGTAATTGAAACGCAATATGCATTCGAATGGGGCCGCAATCGAACGAGGGATGCATCTCGGCGTCCCGTTTTTGGAGGCAGAACGGGAAATTTAGAGGAAGCAATGTCGGAGAAACGTACATTGGTGGCGAAAAAACAGCGTTCCGCGCCAAACCGGGACGTTTTTTCGAAGAGGAGACGCCACCGGACCGTCTGCTCGCCCCTCCAAACATCCAGAAAACATTTTAGGTGGCTACCCGGCGTTTTCAATGACGACGGGATCCCAAAAACCCGCTATTGTGGAACTGGTTTCGTCCCGATTCCCCGCAGGACGACCCGGTGGCGGGCCCGCTGAAGGAACACCACGTTTCGGTGATGGCAAACGATGTTATTGTGTTCGTCCATATGGCTCGGTTTTTCCTCTAAAATGGGGGGGTTCTTCAG
>CAZOLI010000150.1:0-2486 GCA_964580675.1 uncultured Planctomycetia bacterium | reverse complement strand
TAACGCTCCGGTCGCGCTTTCATTACATATTCCCCTGTTCAGAAGGGGTCTATTTCGCACGTTCCAAACGATCCATTCCCGCCGATCAACCATAAATTCGAAATACGAAATCCGAAATTCGAAAAACGACAGCCAGAAGGTGGAAAGGACGTTCATTTATGGCGCGTTCCATACGATCCATTCCCTCGCGGTGCTCGGGAATCCAGGTGGTATTTTGATCCTTTTACCCAGGGCTTCGTTCGTTTCACTCACTTCACCCTGGGCTTTTTTGTTTCCACCCCTTCGGGGTTCGGAGGCGGACCATCCACTGGCCCGGTGTTTGGAATCTCTCGCAGATCACGACGATAAGACCGACACCGATCGCGTGTACGCCGAAGGAAATAAGCCTGATTTCTGCGGGGTTTCCACCATGATTTACATGGTGCCACCGTTTGGGGTTCTAGGAGGGATTTCCACCGACCCCGGTGTAAGACCCTTTATTTTTATAGATGTCGGCGACGGAAAAACGTCATCTCTTATCAGTCAGACCGTGGATGAGCTGTCACCGAACCCCGGCAGGGGTGACAGTACTTAGGCCCCGGGTGAAGCGAGTCACACGAGCGGAACCCGAATAGACGGACCGACCATCCCATTCAGGACAAGAAAGGAAACCTGAACAGATATGTACACACCATCAAACGGAAGAGTAGAGTCACCGGTTCTAGAAAACCAGAGCCCCGACCGTGAGGGAGTGGGCAGATAAAGCAATAAACAATATCGGATGAAGTCCGATGGAAGCAGGGAGTACCCCATTCATGCCGTTTACGAACGGGGTGGATCGCATGGAACGCACCATAACTCAACAGCCTTCCTCTCAACCCCAGAGGTGTTCCTCTTCGTAGTCCACCCTGTGTTGCTGTAGAAATTCCTCAAATTCCTCGCGAAATGTTCTGGTCCGGTGATGTTCTTCCTGGTTCCGGATGTACCGGGCGACGTTTTCAATCCTTGATTTGCTGACGGCAAAGGCACCATATTTGTTCTGCCAGCGAAAGTTATCGTGACCTTCCTCCCGGTCCTTTATCCAGCGGGTGGCGTTTGCTTTGATGCTTTGAACAAAGTCGGCCACGGGATTGGTCTGATGACAATTACAGAGAAGGTGCAGGTGATCGGACACACCGCCGATTTCTATTAACCGGCCGTTCTGGCGGCGGATGATGCCACCAATGTATTTGAATAGTGGCTTTCGAATTTCCGGAACAATTAGGTTCTGGCGGTTGCGGGTGCCAAAGATGATGTGATAATTCAGGTTGGTGTACGACATGAGCGCTTCCAGCAAACGTATCGGTTGATGGTCGATCGTTGAGCGGTGATAAGGGGGAGGGGGTCATCGTGGTCCGGGTGGATCTTTCTATTTTCGATAACTGGTCTCCCGTTCGAGTGACATCTTTGATTCACCTGGTCTCATTTGAACCGGGGACGGGTTCTTGTTTCAAGCGTTGTTTCGTGTTTCATAAACTATGGGGCGTTCCAAACGATCCATTCCCTCGCTGCGCTCGGGAATCCGGGTGTTGTTTTTGATTTTTGTACCCGGGGTTTCGTTCGTTTCACTCACGTCACCCCGGGCTACGATTCTGCCACCCCGTTCGGGGTTCTTGGGCGGGCCGGCCACTGGCCCGGTGTTTGGAAACTCTGACAGATCACGACGATAAGACTATCACCGTTCGCGTATACGCCGGGGAAAAAGGCCTGATTTTTGCTGGTTTTCCCTCCGAGTTATGTGCGTCACCCATGTCGGGGTTCGGGGGGGGGATTTCCACCGGGCCCGGTGATTGGCATTTCTGGCGGGACAGCCCGTGGTACCAAACGGATACTCCACGTCGCTACCGCTCGTTCCGTACCCCACTACAAACTTCCCCAAACGCGTTGTTGGCTTGGAAATTCGTATTGGCGCACGGAGCGCAGACGATGACATTTTCGAATAGAAGTAGTGCCCGGCGTCAAAAAAATTACGTGTACTCCGGACGGCGTTGCCGTACTGCGTACACTACAACAAACACAACAATTTCAATTCCACAGTTTTGTGTTGGGAAATGGGTTCTGTTGTAGTGCACGGAGCAACAGCGGAGTGCACGTTTTTGTGTGAAGGTATATACCCCTGTGTCAAAAAACGACGGGGCCCCGATATGCATTCTCTTTATCTTTATCCTTATCTTTATCCACGGCCGAAGGCCGTCCCCCTCCGTCACCGTCGGGATTCCGGCTTTGGTAATAAATGGCCCGCTCCGTTACCGTCGGGGCTCCGGCTTTGGGGACAACGTTTCCCTTCACCCCAACAGAACGATCATACTTTGCTCCTGACTCCTTACTACTTACTCTTTACTCCTCACTGACCGCTCCTCACTCCTTACTGACCTCTCCTTACTCTTCCTTGTACTTCACCGAACAACCATATGGTTTGGTTTTGTTCGGGGAGACGTCCTTCTCTTCCTTCTCGAGTTGTTTTACCG
>CAZOLI010000149.1:0-2558 GCA_964580675.1 uncultured Planctomycetia bacterium | reverse complement strand
ACGGTCCAGAGGACCGTAGATAAAGATAAGGATAAAGATAAAGATAAGGAGAACGCGCGAAGGCCCTGTTCTGTGATCGGGATTTGTATTTTTCGGATTTCTTATTTCGAATTTCGGATTTTTTCACGTCCCCTTGAATGTTCAGAAGAGACGTTTCGCGGGTACTGGGCCCGGTGAACGTTTTTAACCCGAATAATCGACCGGTATGATACAGAGAATTCGTTGAACAGGCATCGCAATTCGCAGAACGAACCCGTGGGTAGGAACGATCCCGATCAGACCGGTACATGGAGAAAGTGGACCCGAAACCGGGACCTGCAGTGTATTGCCCTGCTGTTTCTTTTTGCGGTGCTTCATTTTCTCCCGTCCATGATCACGGGAGATCCCCCATCCGGCTTCGACGCCCTGTACGATGTGGAACCGTGGAAGGGATTCCGGGGAAAAGAATCGGCGGTCAACCCCGTCCTTTTTGACGACGCGCAGCAGATGGAGCCCTGGAAATTTGAGGCGGCGGGAGCGCTTCGGAACGGGGAAATTCCCCTCTGGAACCCCGACAGTGCGGCCGGTGTGCCCTTCGTGGGAAATGACCAATCCGCCGTGTTTTATCCACTTCGTCTTCCGTTTTACCTGTGGCCCAACCTGTTTACGCAAACCATCATCCTGTTTCTGAAACTGTTCCTGGCGGGGTTGTTTGCGTACGGGTTTCTTCGACGGATTTCCGTCCGTCCGTGGTATGCCCTGTTCGGGGCACTCGGGTTTGGGCTGGGCGGGACGATGACGCTGTTTAAGACGACGTCCATCTCGAGCGTGGCCGTGTTTTTGCCGGGCCTGTTTCTTTCCCTGCGCATTCTGCGGGACCGGGTGACCTGGGCCCGGACCGGGTTCCTGGCCGTGATCGTGGCCTGCATTTTTTTCGGGGGGCACAGTCCAACGGCTTTTCACCTGGCCGTTGCGGCGATGTCCTATTTCGTGTTTTTATTGTTCCAGGAACCGGTGAATTCCGGGAAGAGCGGGAGAAGGACCTGGTTTGTTACGGCGACGGCGGGGGCTGTTTTTCTCGGTGTCTGTGTGGCCTCCGTCCACCTCGTGCCGTACCTGCAGTACCTGACCCGGAGCATCGTGTACGAGTGGCGGACGTCACCGGGCGGACATCCCTTTGGCCGGCCCGTGATCCAGTCTTTTGCTCATCTTCCGATGTTGCTGTTCCCCGGCATGTACGGCACCCCGATCGGCGGTGCGGAGAATTACGTGGGTTCGTTCTTCCGTTTAACGGGTTACGCCGAAAGCAACGGGGGGTTTTTTGGCGTCCTTCCCCTTTTCCTCTCCGGCTGGGGCATATGGTATCTGTGGGGGCGATCCCGGGTGAAATATTTTGCGGGATTTCTGGCCTTTGGATTGGTTCTGGGTTATAAGATTCCGTTCCTGGCGCAGATGGTGGAACGTCTGCCGCTGTTTTCCCTCGTAAAAAACGGGCGGCTGGACCTGTACGTCTGTTTTGCCGGTTCGGTGCTGGCCGCGCTGTTTCTGCAGGAAGAGGAACACCGGGACAGGCTTGTTCGGCTCCTTCCGTGGGCGGCCGGCGGGTCAATCGTCCTGTTGGGAGTAATTGTGGGCGGATCGTATCTTTTCGAGTCCTCCCTTCTTGAGTTTGTCACCGAGCGGGCGCGATCCCTCTACGAGGAGGACCTGGGCGCCCCCGGACACACGCATCCCTGGTCGTACTGGGAGAAAAAAATTCCGTTTTATCTTGCTCTTGGCCGGCGGGTGGTGACCGCCGAACTGCTGATGTTTGCGGCAATAACGGGATCGGGCGCAATTTTGTTGCGAGAGCATCGGGAGGAACACCATCGGTGGCGTGGCTGGATGTTACTTGGCCTGGTCCTGGTGCTGTTCCTGGATCTGTCCCGGGGGTCCATGCACTTTGTCCCCGCGATGTCGCCGGAACACCACCGGCCCGAGTTGCAGTCCACAACGTTTCTTCGAGAACACACCGGAACGGACCGGTTCCTCGGACTGTACCCGTCGTTTTCGCCCGGTCCTCACCTGATGTACGATTACCGGGACATCCGGAATTACGACACCCTCAACCTCAGGCGTGTGGTGCGCTTTAAGAAACTGGCCGCGGAGTGGATCCGTCACGGGGCGTACGAGATGAAGGCATTTCAATTGGAGCGGCCGGATCTGTTTCAGTACCTCTCCGTTCGGTACGTGGGGGCGAACAGGCCCATACACCAGGATCACCTGGACCCGGTATTTTCGGGGGAAGGGGTACATATTTACCGGTACCGTCCTGCCGAACCGCTGTATCAGCTGGCGGGTCAGTGGGCGGTTTGTTCCGGGCAGGAAGACGTATGGCGGCGGTTGGAGGAAGGGACCAACCCATCGGAGACCGCATTGCTTGAAAAACAGCCAACGTTTTCCGGATCACGGGAATCGTACAACGGATCCCCCGAGGTGGAGATTACGGATTACAGCCGGCATGCCGTAGAGATATCGGTAAACGTCCCCAACCGGTCCATGCTGGTCAGTTCCGAAGCGTATTATCCCGGCTGGACGGT
>CAZOLI010000148.1:0-2616 GCA_964580675.1 uncultured Planctomycetia bacterium | reverse complement strand
CGTTGGGAAATGGGTTCTGTTGTAGTGCACGGAGCGGAAGCGAAGTGCACGTTTTCTAAGATAAAAAGGGGCTCCTTCGTTTACAGACAACGTGTACCCCGAGCGACGCTGTCACCCTCCGTACACCTCCTACCAGAGGAAACAAGCAATAAGTGGAAAAGAACCGGTTGAGGAGAACTTGAAGGTCCCGGGGCGAAGGAGCGGAACCCAAGAACGGCCCTTCACCCATAAGCGATTGTTTGGTCCTGCCTGTTACTCCGCCACCTCGACCCGGTTCCGTCCCTTCTCCTTCGCCCGGTACAGCGCTTCGTCGGCCTGTTTCACGAGGTCGTCGGGTTGATGGTTGTTTTCGCGCAGTTGCTCCAGTGTGCAGACGCCCGCACTGATGGTTATGTGGTCGGAGGTGGGAGAGGCTTTGTTCTTTATTTGTTCGTCTTCGATATGCTGTCGAATGTTCTCGGTCAGCTCACGGGCTTCTTCCTGTGGGGTATTCGGCAGGATGACCGCGAATTCTTCTCCCCCGTACCGAGCGAGGGTGTCCGATTCCCGTTTGGCCACGTCCTGAAGAAGGGAGCCCACCTTCACCAGAACCTCATCTCCCTCGGGATGACCATAGGTGTCGTTGAATTCTTTGAAGTGGTCGATGTCGATCATAATCAGGGAAATCGGCATGTCATTTCGTTTGAGCAACGCCCATTCGGACGTCAGCGTCCGATCGAACTTCCGACGATTGGCGAGGCCGGTGAGTTCATCTTCGACGGACAATTGTTCGAGCCGGTTATTTGCTTCTTCCAGTTTTTTCTGGGTTTTGAGGAGTTCGTCTTCTCGCTTTTTTCGTTCTTCGATCTCTTTTTGAAGTTTCCTGTTCTTCTCCTGTAATTCTTCGTTGAGAGACCGAACCCGGTTCTGCATCTCTTTGCGGTCTGTGATGTTGGTGGCAATTCCCAGCACTACCCGTTCCTCGGGTGGGCGATCCAGGTTCAGTGGCACCTTAATCGTAAAAAACGTTTCCATTTCACCGGTACTCGGGTTGGGAACCCGTTCCTCGACTTTCTTCTTTTCTCCGGTTTCCAGTACCTGACGGTCGTCCTCAACGAACTGGCCGGTGATGTCCGGATCGCCAAACAGTTCCGCATCCGTTTTGCCGATCGCCTCCTCTTTTGGTACATCAAGCATGTCGGCCATCGCATCGTTGATCATTTGATACTCCCCGTCCCAGTTTTTGACGAAGATGGCCTGAGCGGCGGAATCAATAATCGTCTGGAAATAATCCCGCTGATCCCGCAGGGACTGTTCCAGTTCCTTCTGACGGGTGATGTCCCGGTTTACGCCGGTGATCCGGTAGATGTTTCCGTCCTCATCGTAAACTGGATCGGCGTGACCCTCGATCCAGATGTACGCCCCTTCGTTTCGTTCAAACCGGTACGTGTAATGGACACTTTCACCGTCCTTTACCCGGGTAATCACGTCTTCAACCGTTGACTGATCCTCGGGATGGATGCCGTCAAAGAAAATCTCCACGGACGCGTAAAAATCCTCCTGTGTGTATCCGAACACGTCTTCACAGGCGGGGTTAATATACAGAACCTCACTAACGTCGGCGTTCGCTATCCAGTGAACCTCATCAATCGTCTCCGCCATCTGACGAAATTGCTGTTCCCGTTCTTCGAGCTGACGGTGGATCTGTTTTCGTTCGGTAATGTCGGCGGAAATTCCCGCAATCAGTTCCACCTCGCCCTCCTCATCCATGACCGGTTTCCCCTGCACCCAGACCCAGGTTTCGTAATTGTTTTCCGGATTGACCCGGTATTCCAGTTCAACCGACTCGCCCTGCGATAATTTCTCAATGGCCTGCTTTACCTCCTCGCGTGCCTCCGGATGCACGTACGCCAGAAACGACCGAGGATTTTCATAAGCCTCCTCCAGATCTCCTCCGTATACGTCCTCGTAAGCGTCGGTTACGAATATCAGTTCGGAAAAATCTTTGGTGAAGATCCAGACCACCTCTTCGATGTATTCCGTCATGACCTGGAACAGTCTTTCCTCCTTTGGACCGATTCGGTTCCCCCGGGAGATCTCCGTAGCGGAAAGGACCAGGGCCCGGGCCTTTTCGGATCCGTCGTTGAGCGGGGAGGCGGTTAAGGAAACCGGAATGATGGTTCCCTGAGTTGTTTGCAGCTGGTGACGTCCCCTGTACACGTCCTCTTCCCGGATCCTGTTTTGGGCCGTCTCGACCACGTTCTCCTGTTGAAAAAAATCCGAAACATCCCGTCCGATCAACTCATCGGCGTCGATTCCGAGCAGATCTTCGGCGGCCGGGTTGAGGGCCGTAATTTCACCCTCCAGGGAAACCACCATCACCGATTCCGACAGGGCTCGAAGGACATTCCGGTCATCATGATTAGATTCCGGGGAAGAGTTATGTTCCTGATGGGAGTTCATGGGATGGGGAAGATGTGAAAACAGCGGTTACGAGAGCGGGACCGAATCTTACAGGAAAGCGATTGTATTATGTTACGGGCAACGATGAGGAAAGGGCAAACGAAAAACGAGGGACGGACCGTTTCCCGGCAACGAGTTTGACGCGAGAAAGCAGGTGGTAGGCGTTGGGCGTTA
>CAZOLI010000147.1:0-2621 GCA_964580675.1 uncultured Planctomycetia bacterium | reverse complement strand
TAAACTTCGTGAAGATTCACACCATCTGTGCGAGAATTCCAAACCAACAGCTTCATTCTCTTGATGTGCTTTACTTTCCCTCAGAATGGGCCACCGGAGGCAGGAAGACCTATGAAGTCCTGAAAGATCGGTCGGAGGATATTCGAAAGTTTTTGAAAAAGGGAGGGGGGCTTCTTGTTTATCAACCGAACCCCCACAGTCGAGCCGGAGAACAACTCAAAATAGAATGCTTCCCTTATTCGCTAACAGTGCACAATGAATACGATGAGGACCGGGAACCGGAAAAAACCGTTGACAAATGGCCCGAAGCCGTTCCGGTGCCGTTCCCGGCCGACCGCGTCCTTGAGCACGATGCCGAATACGTCGTCATCACCCGAAAGGGAAAAAGTATGAGTCCCTCCCTCCTGGTGGCGAAATACGGCAGCGGAAGAATTCTAATTAACACTTCCAACGATATTAAAACACCAGGAAGTGTTGAGATGCCCTCGGCGGAACGAACGCTTAATAACCCTACGCTCATTCGAAATAGCCTCCGATGGCTTTCGAACCGGTTCCCGAAAAAGAGGGAAGCACGTGACCGGAAAAAACGTCGAAAATCCGTCCTTGACCTGGTCCAAAAATTGGGGAACAAATCGTATAAGGTTCGAAAGAAAGCCACGAACAAACTGGTACGGATGTCTCAGCAATATCCCATACGCCCTATACTCGAAGAAAAGCACAAGGAGACGGACAACCCGGAAGTGAAGAAACGACTGGATTATGTTCTTGACAAAACAAACCTCCAGCAACTCCCGAAATTGTTCGAGAAACACGCCGGCGGGAAATAGATCAACGCCCGATTCGACGAGTGGACCTCTTTTATAACTGGCCGATCGATCGGGCGTGGACGAAAGGAATAAACTTCTTTCAAAAAGTAATGCGAAAGTGTTTGGGTTTCATCTTGCAACCGACCTTTAACATTATATAAACCCCCCGGGGAAATGACCTTCCCTGATTCCTCGTCGAATCAAACCAGATCCTCCGGCCCCGGATAAATAACCGTGCGTGCGCGGTCAAACCCGTCCTCTCTCATCGCCACCGATATGGCCCGGGCAATTTGCTCGCCCCCTTCTGCCGAGGGTTCGATCGGATTTGCGTAGTGTTCGTCCCGGCTGCAAACCCGGTCCAGGTCCACAAAGGGCCATCCCCGGTCCAGGGCTTCTTCCTCAATCACCCGGTTAAAAACCGGTAACAGTGTCTCAACAACACGGCGAAGATCCGGATCCTCAAAATTGCCACTGTACACGGTAAATAGCAAAACGGGGAGATCCACCCGCGAAACCGCCTCCATGATCTCCCGGTACGTTTTTCGAAATCGGTCCTGAAGTTCCCGAACACGAAGGGCCCCCTGACCGACCGTGTCGACGGATTCATCGAACACCTCCATCACTTCAATCAGATCATTTCCTCCCGCACTGATGACCAGATGGGTGGTGTCTTCCGGAAGTCGCTGTAGCTGACGTTCAAGGCCCTCGATTCGGGCGCCATCCACCGCCAGAAGCGTCACCCGGTCCTCTTCGTCCAGCCGGTCCCGAAGTTGCTGATCCACGGCCGGCTCACCGGGCTCCACGTACGCACCGTTGTCGAACACCGAATCACCAAGCAACGCAATATGTCGCATCGATAAATTTGAATTATGAAGAAAATAACGTTCTAAAAGGTAATCATTCGCGACACCGCCAAAATGGAATCCAGCAACAATCAAAAGTCCGAAGAAGAAACCTCTTCTCTCGCGCCACGAGGATCATGACCTGGATCCGGCCTATGAATAATATTATAGACGGAACCGCATCATTCGAAATGACAGATCTCCTATGACAGCGGTCCAGCGGGGAAATGACACCCGTGGAATGATAATTGCACTTCTTCACACAGAACAAGACCATTCATTTCAGGATGCGATGAACACACAGAATCCGGGCGACAAAACACTCGAACAGATGCCGGCCGACCGGTCGCTCGTGAATCGTCTGTACCGGAACGGATTGATATCGCCCCGGGCCCGTCGGGAAGCACTTGATCTGCTCTACCCCAGGACCGGGTGGGCCTGGTGGATCATGGTTACACTTTACGCCATTGGCACATCACTTTTTCTGACCGGGGCGTTTTTTTCTTTGCTTTTAACTGGGAAAAGATTCCGGACTGGTCGAAGCTCGCCGGGGTTCAGGCGGGCATTGTTCTGTGTCTGGTGGGGGCGTACGTATGGCGACCGAGAAACTTGAAGGGCAAATTCTCCCTCCTTGGCGCATCCGTTCTCGTTGGTGTGTTCCTCGCCGTGTTCGGTCAAATTTACCAGACCGGCGCGGACCCGTACGAACTCTTCGGATACTGGTCACTCCTGACGTTCGGCTGGGTGCTGATCTCCGAGTTTGCGGCGCACTGGATTCTCTGGCTGGCGGTAACGAACACGTTTCTCGTGCTCTGGTGGTACCAGGCCGTGGTACCGTTGCCTTCATCAACATATTTTCTGTACGTCATTCTAACGGTGTTCAATGGTCTGGCCAATTTCCTTCAATTCGTGGGGAGCCGGAACCGGGACTGGCTGGACCAGTTCTGGACAAAACTGGTTCTCCGGGCGGCCC
>CAZOLI010000146.1:0-2643 GCA_964580675.1 uncultured Planctomycetia bacterium | reverse complement strand
CGGAAGGCCCTCCGGCAGTATTTGATGGTGTCGGGACGAACCGACCTGGATCCGGAGGACCCGATCTTTGTCAACCACGACCGAAACCACCCCACAGATAAACCCCTCTCCGGCACGGCCATCTACAAAAGCCTCCGGGCGTACGCAAACGAGGCCGGTGTCCCCGCCCGGCGGGTCTCGGTTCACGCGCTCCGGCACCTGGCGGCCAGCCTGTTCCACAGGGCAAGCGGGGACCTCCGGGAAACCCAGGCGTTTCTGGACCACGCCCAACTCGGCACCACCGAACGGTACCTGAACCAACTAAAAGGAGAGAAACACCCGTACTGGCGGGAGGTTGCCGAGGCGTTGCTTTTGGAGGGAGACTAAATCAACTCTCACCTACGTCCCGGTCGGCCAGGGCGCCGGTGACCGGGCCGAAGGAGCCGTACCGAAGAAAATGAAGCGGGGTTTCCCCGTCCAGTGTCTCATTGGGGGAGCGGATCCAGTCCTCGGCATCGTCCTTGCCGATGACCTGTTCGGTCATTCGCTTGATCAGCCAGAGGTGAAGGACCTTCTTCATTCGTTCGGTGACCTCACCGCTTCCGTACTCCTCGTAGCGAAAAAGCTGGGCCCGGCTTGTGCCGATGGCCCGGGCGATCTCGCCGTCGGTCATGCCCAGGTTCTCCCGCGCCCAGTTTATGGTTTCCTCGAAAATTTCCTCGGGGTTTCCGGTCATTTTTTGGGTTTTCATATCCTCCCTCCGGAACGATATCAGGGGCCGTAGTCTGTTACATCCTACCCAAAGGCCGACAGAATATGTAGGTTCGCCCGCCCTACCCCGGGGGTAAGACCCTTGGCCCCGGAGCCGGCCTATACCCCGACCGCATCTGCCGTTGCGGCCGTTTTCCTGTCTGTCTTATCACGGAATATGGATCGATTTGGACGCAGAGAAGAATAACACGTTTTCCTCAATTACCGGTCCCTCCCATGAACCAGGCGATCGTCATCCGGATGCTTACCAAGTCCGAAGCCGAATCCATTATCGACCGAAAAAAGGAGAAACTGCGCCGGAAACTCGAGGCCCGCCGGAAAGCCGGGGACATCACAAGAAGGCTGCAGCAGCAGCTCCCCCGCCAGCAGATCGAGGCGGTGGGCATGTACAAGCAGTGGATCGAACGGCAGGACCCGGACACGGTGTCAAACTCCGGGGTGCCCCTCTCGCTTCAGGCCGAGCGAATGGAGAAGAACATGCAGAACCGCGGCGGAAAACTTCTTCGGGCGGTAAAGCTCGGCATCGACGAGGACCACGCCCAGCGAACGGCCGAGGGATGGGCAAACAGTCCCTCCACCAAACACCTGATCCGGGCGACCGGCTCCAAGGACAGCGGCCTCTCACCGGTGACCCGCTTTGCCGGATGGGTCAACGACGGCAACAAGGCCCCGGGGCGGACCGCAACTCTTTACGGGGCCGACATCACTAACCCGGACGTGCCGGACAAATTTTCCCGACGGAAGGTCAAACAGGTCATGGCCCGAACCACCGGTGATTTTACCGCCGGCCGCCGGGAGGCACTGGCCCTTGGGGAGCGCCGGAAAGAAGAGGAGGAGAAGGTCGGAAATGCCTTATTTAAACACCTGTCCGATCCCTGGAGCGTTGTACAGGTCCTTTTTACCCAGCGCGGTTCGGCCCTGGGGGTGGCCACCAGTCCCTCGGAGATGGACTCGGTGATGGATAACACCCGCCTGGGCAACCGCGGGACCCGATACAGTTAAGCAATATATTTTTCTTAAACCCATTTTCCCTTCGAGAAACCACCATGGCCATCGAAGAAGACGTCGAGTATCTCTGTCTTTCGGTTCTGCTTCCCTCCGAGTTCAAGGAATTCGGACGGGACCGGATGCAGATTTTCCGGGAACGCTGGGCCCAGGGAACAAAAGAGGAACGGGACAAGGAGACCTTAAATAACTTCCGGGCCTCGGTCCCGCGTGCCAATTTCGTGGCCCGGGGCGGGTTCAAACGATTTTTCGGTCAGCAGGACGATGAGGTGGTTTCCCCGTCCGGGGACCGGCTGCGGAAGATCAAAAAAGAGCAAAAAAAGAAGATGGAGGAAAAAAGCGACCAGCAGGCCGAGAACTTCGAGGAGGCCCTCGGAGACAAACAGCGTTTCGACAAAAAAATAGACGAGAAAGGAGCACCGAACTTCAACAATTTTGCATTTACCCCGATGCGGCACCTGGGCGGTTCGGAATTTAAACGCACCCCGGCCCGGGCGATCCGTGGATTTTTCAAACAGGTCCCCGAGCTTACTTCCTACCACAAGGCCGATGATGACCCGATGAATCTCGTTCACAAACGAAATGAGCCGTTCTTTCCGTTGCAGGAGGAAAACGCGGTCGTGGGGGCCTACGTCAACAAATTCACCCAGATGGGCCAGATCAGCGCGGACGTGGACCGGCCGATCCCCGAGATCGAGCCGGACTTTGAGGAGATTATCGCCGAGTCCGTCCGGTCCGGTTCGGTCTGGGACCCGGATCGGGTCACGGTCCGGATCTTTCCGTTCGTGCACTTGATCATCATCCCCAAAACAAGTGCGGCCGATACGGACATCGTCACCGCCCAGGAGGTCTGCGGCGAGCGGGCCCGGGAGATCACCGACTCCCTCG
>CAZOLI010000145.1:0-2702 GCA_964580675.1 uncultured Planctomycetia bacterium | reverse complement strand
CTGAATGACGTTACCGTGCAAACAAAAGACGTATCATTCACACAGGAGGGAAGAATTCGGGCGCATTTCCGGGATCGAAAAGGCGCAGACTGGACGGTGACCGCCCTCCGCCGCACAGCCGTGGGCGAGAAATTCACGGATCCGCAGGTTACCTTTGTGGACCCGAATCCCACCAACGAATTTTCCACAACCACCGGCCGGCCTGAAGCCGAACGCGACCTGGACGGAGCCACCGGAAACATCGAGGAACTCACGGACCGGCGGAACAACACAACAAGGTACGAGTACAAAGACCCGGTTGGATACCTGTTTGCCCTGCGGAAAAAAGTGACACGGCCCGCCGGTGAAAACGACCACCGCCCGAGCACGTTTACCCGATATACGTACTTCAACGAGGACGGAACCATTGTTCAGGGAGGGACCGGCTATGCCGGAACCGTCGGGGAATTCACCCCATCAGACGGAGATAACGTTGATTATGTTCGGGTCCGGGCCCGTCTGGAGCCGGCGTCGAAACTGATTCCGATGTCCTTCAACCAGACCGGAACGGACCCGGTGGCCAGGGGCGGCGTGAACCCGGACAACGACCCGGTCGAATTGCGCCCCGGTACCCTGACCACCTACTACGAAGGAGGCACCGACGCCGCCACCACAAAAAAGACGTTTGACGTGGAGGCCGGAACGGGCGGGAACACCCTGCGCAACCCGAATGCAAAAGTCGCAACCCGACAGGTCATCCGGGAAAACCAGGACGACGAATCCCCCGGAAACGAAGGACGTCCCGTCAAAATCACCGACGCACGTGGAAACACCACCAACATAAGCTACGACCAGACACTGAACAACAATACCGGTCTCGCCACCCATCGAGCGGCGCCGGGACGGGACCCTTCAAAAACAAAATACGACCGTATGGGCAACGTCATCGAAAAAGCCGGACCCGGCAAGTCCCTCGGATCAAATGAATCCACCGAATATACGCTGGACAACCGGTTCCGGACCGTAAAGACAATTCTGCCGGCCGACGAGGACGGCGTCCGGGGGGAAACAACGACAACGTATGACAGTGCCGGAAACGTGGTTATGGAAACCGATGCCGAAGGAAAAACAACAAAGAACACATACGATGCCCGGAATCAGTTAATTGAAACCACCTTTCCGGCCGGTTCGTCCCAGACCACGACCTATACCTATAATCCCCGGGGCAACGTCAAATTACGAACCGATCCCCCCGTCAAAACCGAAAACGGACAGGTTCGTCCCGAAACCACCTACGAATACAGCGCCCGGGGGAATCGGATCAAAACCAACCCGCCCGGAGAAGATCCCGTGGAAATCCTCTACTACGCCGACGGGCAAAAAGCGCGGGAGGGTCAGATGGACAGCGAAACCATTCACGAATACGACGATCGCCATAACCCGGTCCTTTCCCTATCCCCCATTGATGACGAAGAATCCGTTCAGCGTCGCGCACGGTACGGCCCCGGCGACCGCGCGAAATATCAGGCCACCGAGACCAAATCCAGTCCGGCCACGTTTGTCTCCGGCACCAGTTTCATGCACAGCTCACGGGGACCCGTGGCCCGGACCATCGAGGAAACGGCCGACCCGGAGTCCAATTCCTCCGCCGACTCCTTCGTCCGGAAAAACCGGTACGATCCCACCCTCAACCGTACCCGTTCCACCGATCCCACCGGCCGCACGACCTCTCGCACCTACACCGACGACAACCGGTTGGCGTCCCAAAAAGACCCCATCGGCAACATTGTTCGAAAAAACACCTACGACTCGGAAGGCAACCTCAAGAAGGTCAAAACCCCCGAAAGCAACGTGACCGACTCGACGCCGGGCACCGGTGGAGAAGGCCCCGCCCCCACCATTACCGGGGACGAGGATCTCATCGATCAGATTCAGGAGATCACCCGGGACCCGCGCGATCGTCCTGTGTCCGTTACCGATGTCGAAGGAAACACCAGCCGAAGGTCGTACAACCAGCTCGGCCAGACCGAGGAAACCGAGGATCGAAACGGTCACAAACAACAGATGGAATACGACGAATCCCACCGCCTCAAACGGGTCTCCCGCGAAATCACCGCCAGCATGGACGGATCCGTGGAATACGAATACGACGCATCCGGCCGCCGCACCGCCATGATCGACGAAAACGGCCAGCGGTACGGGTACTTCTACGACACGGCCGGCCGGATCAAGAAAATCGAAACCCCACTGGAGCACGACGAAACCTTCCAGTACGACAAAAAAGGCAACCTGACAAAACGAACGGACGCGACGGGCACCGAACACACCTTCGAGTACGACCGGGTCAACCGGCGAACAAAGGAGGTCCATGGGACAGGTTCGGACAAAGTCATCATTGAACGGGACTTTGGTACGGATGGCAAGGTCGAATCGGTAAAGCGGTCATCACGCGGCAATACCGTGAAGATTATAAACACGTACAACGATCGCCGCCTGCCGAAGAAGATGACGTGGAAGGTCAACGGTGAAACCTTCAAAGAAATTACGAACATCACCTACGACGACGCCGGCCGGCGCAAATCCCTGACCGGCCCGGAAGGAAATATACTAACCTACAGTTACGACCAAAACGGCCGTCTGTCGAAGATCCATCGGACACCGGAGGGTGGAAGCCAGGAAGTCATCCAGCAGATTGAATACAACGCAGACGGCACCCGCAAGGC
>CAZOLI010000144.1:0-2915 GCA_964580675.1 uncultured Planctomycetia bacterium | reverse complement strand
TTACTCCCCTTTCGTAAATTTGCGAAGGACTACCCCGCCGTGTTCGTCCCCGAACGCGATGTGCGTTCCGTCCGGATGAAACGCCACGGCCCAGACGTTTGTCTTATGTTTGTGCTTGAGAACCGGATCCAGAGAAATGGTTTTGTCGGGGTTCCAATCGTCGGAACGGTACACGTACGCCCCGGGTTTCTTTCCTCTTGTGCCGATGACGAACCATTTTCCGTCGTTGCTGAAGGACACGTCGTAGACCTTCCAGTTTGGCCCAATGTTGGCGTCCAGTGTAATTTGCTTGTCGGTGTTGGTGTTCCAGGCACAAATCCGTGGCCGTCCGGAGAGCCCGGCAACCAGAATGGGCTTTTTGGGATGACGGGCCAGGTGAAATGCTTTTCGTGTGGCGTCCGGCAGGTCGAGTGTTTTCGATTTCGTACCACTTTTCACGGACCAGAACCGGATGCCGGTGGAGGGTCCGCCCGTCACCAGTGTTGATCCGTCCGAGGACAGGTCCGCACACATGATCCGCCGGGCCTTCGGCCCTGCCTCCTCCTGTGGTGATATTTTGAAGGATAACGACTGATCACTCACCGACCAGACCCGACCCCGGCCGTCCCTGTAGCCCGACACGAGCACGGAACCGTTCCCGACAAATTCGGCCGGCACATCTCCGGTGGCCGTTCCGTCTTCCGGATCCTGCAGGGGCCTGCGGAAGGAGTTTAGCTCACGACCGGTCTCCGGTTCCCACGTCTTCACCGTCTGATCCGTCGACGCCGTAAACAGGCGGTTCCCGTCGGGCCCGAACGTTATGGCCTGAATCCCGGCCCGGTGTCCCTGAAAACGCCGAATCTCCTCTCCGGATTCCGTGTCCCAGAGGATGGTCTTTTTGTCGTTCCATCCCGCGGTCACCAGCCATTTTCCGGACGGCGAAAAGGAAACGGTCACAGGATTTGCCCCACTCCCGTTTGAACCGTGTGCCTGCTTTTCAAGAACCACCGGATCTTGGTCCCTGTCCGTGTCCTCTTCCTGAGAAACCAGATGTCCAACGGCACACATCAGAACAACAAGTGCCCCGGTAAGCATGACCGTCGTTTTTTGTCCCTTAATCAACGAATGGTTCGCTGTCATCACAGAACTCCTCTTGGTTTATCCACGAAATACCGTCGGTATATCTGATTATAAGAGGTCAGAATGCCTATTTTAGCTCTTTTAAGGGCTTGTTTTCATTGTAAGAAACCCTTGAAAGGGTTTATTTGTGTCCTGTGGTATTCCGTGCACCCACGGCTGAAGCCGTGGGTTCATGTGAGAACCGAATTGGGTTTATCCGGTTCCGAAGACAGAATGCCTTCGTTCCAATTTGAACGTTGTTCCTCTCACCGTGGTTTGGTTGTTTTGTTCGTTATCGTTTCCCGGGTAGGACGTGGCCAATGATGGACTACCGGTTTGGATCTCTTCAGGGCTCTGCTGACGTTCGAGGATTCGATGGCTTGGACACCGCAACGTTGACGTTGTATAAGGTTGTGACGGAGTGATGTCTTCATTTCGAAGAACATCGTGGCAACCCGGTGAAAGAGCGCCGGAGGCGCGGAGGTTTTTAGCCCACGGTGTAACCGTGGGAAATCAAATTATAAAAACCAACAAACCCCGGAGGGGTGAAGGTCAGGTGCGTTTGTTCGTCTTGTTTGATGTGAACCTGCGTCCCTGTCGGGGCTTTGTTCGTTTGGTTCCTAAATTCCGGGGGTTACCACCCCCGGCTACAAACCCGTGCGCCTCCGGCGCAGAGGTCGGTCAATTCCCCCGTTGTGTTCCTCGTTTTAAGTTGTGTATAAGGAGATTGCTCTATCAGAACAGCAAAGGGTTCCAAACGGGTACTCCACGTCGCTATCGATCGTTTCGTACCCGACTACGAACGTCCCTGTAAGCGTTGTTGGGAGGAAAATTCGTAGTGGCGTACGAAGCGATGGCGATGACGTTTTCTACAGGAAGTCGTCTCCAGCGTCAAAAAGGTAACGTGTACTCCGGGCGACGTTGTCGCCCTGCGTTCACGACAACGAACACAGCAATTTCATATAAGGAGTTTGGCGTCGGGGGATGGGTTCTGTTGTAGCGCACGGAGCGCGAGCGGAGTGCGCGTTATTTTTTAGGGAAAGATCCTGCCAGATTGGAGGTGGGATCAACCCTGCTTTCGCCATTTCTTTTTCATTTTCCACCGGAGAGGCCCCTCCTCAGTAATTATGACCCGGGCCCCTCTGAGTTCTCTTTATCTTTATCCTTATCTTAATCTTTATCTACGGTTCGAAGAACCGTACCCCTCCCTGATGAAAGATGGAGTACCGTTTAGGTACTCCCTGCTTCCATCGGACTTCGTCCGGTCGGGGCTCCTGCTTTGGTGAAGAGTTAAATCTTGCTTCCACATGACCCCTTACTCCTGACTCCTTACTCCTTACTTGGAACGCTCCTTACTCGAAACGAATGCTCGTCTCTTTATCTTTATCCTTATCTTTATCTACGGTCCTGCGGACCGTTCCGGCCCGCTCGCTCACGCTCGGGGCTCTGGCTTTTTGGACAAATGGGCCCACTACCAAACGCTCGGGGCTTCGGCTCTGGTGATAAATGGCCCGCTCCCTGACGGTCGGGGCTCCGGCTTTGGTGATACATTGCCCTGAACGTTCATCCGGCACTGGTGAAAAGGTTTTCCTTCAATCGGCCATCGCCCGCTGTTCTCACCCATCAACTTTTCAACGCACCACGCTTAACACCAATAACGCGACCAACGCCACTAACGCAAGACGCCAGACGCTTCATTTTCCGTTGTTTTTGTTTTTTGTTTGCCGTTCTTTGCGCCTCCGCGCCTCTGCGTTAAATTATTTTTTTTTGTTGTTTTGTTCCTATCGCCTACCGCCTATACCCTATCGCCTGCCGTT
>CAZOLI010000143.1:0-2951 GCA_964580675.1 uncultured Planctomycetia bacterium | reverse complement strand
CGAGCTACCTTTTTCAACGCGATTCGTTCGTAGATCTCGAGGGATCTTTCTCAGCGTTGTCCTTCTGGTTTGTATCATCACCGTTTTCGAGTTTTTCCAGCACGTCGCCGATCAGGTAAAAGGAACCGGCGACGACCAGGGGTTCGGTCTGATTTTCGCGATTGCAGTACTCCGAAACGAAGTCACCGGGATCGGGGGTGATCCGTACATCGGCGTCGGGATGATTCTGTTCGAGCCACTGTTTGATGTTTGCCGGTTCCTCGGCACGTGATGTGCTGTAACCGGTGACGGTGATGGTTCGAAATTCCGGCACCATGAGGTTCAGCATTTCCCGCCAGTCCTTGTCCGAAGCCGCGGCAAACAGCAGGTTTCGGTTTTCGGGGAAGCCGGTGTCCGATTCGTTCAGCGCTTCCACGAGGGCCCGGCAGGAAAGCGGATTGTGGGCCGCGTCAAGGATGACCGGCGGACGCCGGTGGAGCACCTGAAACCGGCCGGGCAGGGACATCTGACGGGTCGCCGATCCGAGAACCCCGGGGTTCCAACGGGCGAGGTCCTGATCACAGAGCAGGGCGATTCCCTGTACGACCAGTGCGAGGTTTTCTGCCTGGTGCTTTCCGGGAATCGACAGGTGCAGAGCAATGGTCCGATCGTCGTGAAGTGACAGCTCCACCTTCTGACCGGTGCCGGACCCGGACTGCGGTATCCGGTCGGTGACGGCAAAATCACGGTTCAGAACGAGAAGGTCGGCGTTCTTTGATTGTGCTTCGTTTTCGATGACCTCCAGGCCTCGACCCGGTTCGGCGGAGGTTAGCACGGTTTTGCCCTCCTTGATTATTCCCGCCTTCTCCCGTGCAATTTCTTCAATCGTTTCTCCGAGGTGTTCGGTGTGATCCAGGCCGAGGGTGGTAATTATGCTCAGGTTCGGATTCAGGATGTTCGTGGAGTCCAGGCGGCCGCCCATGCCCGTTTCGAAAATGCCGAGGTCCACGTCCTCCCCGTCAAATAGATAGAACGCAAGTAGGGTCAACCACTCAAAATACGTCAACCGTTCGTACGTCTCCACTTCGTCGGGTTCGGCCTGTTCGAGCAGTTTTTCGTTCAGGTCCTCCATTCCGTCCGCGAAACCGGATCGGGCAACGGACGCTCCGTCTATTCGAATGCGTTCCCGGACTTCCCGGATGTGAGGGGACAGAAACACGCCGGTTTTGCCGCCGAGGCCGGCAAAGAGCTGTTCGAGCATTCGGCAGACCGACCCCTTCCCTTTCGTGCCGGCGACGTGAACCGATGGATACGTGTCCTGGGGATTGCCGAGTTCCCGTGCGGCCTGTTCGACGCGTTCGATGTAAAACGTCTTTTCGTCGTACTCGTCCGGCTGGCGCCGTTCGAAGTCCACAAATCGATCCAAAAAGGAGAGGGCGTCATCGTAATTCATTCGTTCGTCTCATCAGTAATCCAGATCATTCGATGTGCGGTGCGCGATCGGTCAATATATGCATTATCGGAGGAGGGTTTCACGTTGCAGGTCTGCGGCGGGGGACCGGTTTTCGATCGGTGATCCGGTGTTATTCGAAAATTCCCCGGAGGTATTCGTTCTCGTCCACGTAATAAAGCACATCGCCGTCCACCCAGATCCGGTTTACCGCGTCGTCCGGTTCGCGGCGGGCGTTGGAGAATTGTTCGGCCGGGATGGGCGAAATTGCGTCGTCCCCCGGTTTCTTCCATCCCACGGAGATGCCGTCCGCTCCCGTTCCTTCGATCAGCCGGGCCCTGAATCGGACCCATCCTTTTTTCAACTTCACGGTTTTGTTCCGGTCGTAGTTTCCCGCCATGCCGTGTCCGCCGTAGTAACTCGCGATGTGTTTTCCCTCGATGAAGAAGTCGGCGGCGTCGTCGGAGTCGATGCCGATGGTGTAGGTGCCGGTGACCGGTATGTGGAGCAGTCCTTCTGCTTTCCAGGCGTATTTGTCGTCCGGAATGTCGTCCGGTTTGTTCATCCGGTTGTCTCCCCCGCTCTCGTGCCAGTTTACCGGACCGTTGAAAGGCTCCCGACCGCTGAGGGAAACACCGTCCTCCGATTTGTCGAAGTACGGGTCCATTCCGTCTGTGTTGCTGGGATGGCCATTTTCATCATGACGGCCGGAGATGTCGTACCATTCATGCGTGGTCTGAATTTTTCGTCCCTTCCGTTCGAGAACCCGGTTGTTCTGATCCCACCGGATGCTTTTATCCGAGCGCCACACCGGGGATGATGGGGTATCTCCGGGGGAGTTTAGCTGATTGCCTCCGGGGGAACTCCTCAGGAACCGTAGAATATTCCGGGCCACGTCACCGGCCGGGATGCTGTCACGCAGTTTTTTGATTTTCTCCTGTTTTTTTCGGTAGGCGTCCGTCCGGCTGAAATTTTCAATTTCCTTCAGAAGATTTCGGGCCCGGTCAAATTTGTTTTCCGACAGGGCGGATTCCGTTTCATCTATGAGCGACTGAAGCTGTTCGGATCGCTGGTTGGCCAGGTGGCTCTTCACTTTCTTCAGGTAGAACGAAGACCGCTGGTTGCCGGTCTTTTTTGCTTTTTCGAACCATTTTTGTGCTGTCTCGTACTGTTTTCCGTAGTAGGCAAACAGACCACACGAATAGGGATCCGGTTCGGCATCGTGCGGTTCCTCCATAATTCGCAGCCGTTCGGCCACCGACAGCGTTTTTAAACTTCGTTTTACCTTTACTCCTCTGCCCATCCGAATCTGAATTTTGTTGCCGTCCCGGTCAATGACTGGATGCTCCTCGTCTCCTATTTTTACCGTTAACCCCTTCTGTTTCCGGGTCTTATCCACCGCATTTTTCAAATCCTCCTCAAAGGTTTTTAGAACCTCCAGGTCTTTTTGGTACGATTTGATCTTCAGGCGGTACTCCTTTAGCGGAATGTTGTTCAGGTACGTGTTGACCAGTTCCGAGGG
>CAZOLI010000142.1:0-3021 GCA_964580675.1 uncultured Planctomycetia bacterium | reverse complement strand
CCCGTGAAAAACTTAACGGAATGCTCCGGTCGGATTTTCAGGAAATAGAGGCCGGAGCGGCGGAGGTTCGGAACTGGGTTCATTTGATCGGGGACGCGGTGGGGGTGGGGTTTCCGGTCGATCAGAAGGAGGTCGACCACCTGGACCCGTCGGAACAGCGTTCGGAACTTTTTGTCGGGATCCGGAAGTGGATCCGGTCCCTGGCCGGAGACGGAACGGTGGTGTGGATATTTGAGGACGTACACCAGATGGGTGATTCCACCCGTGCGCTTCTGTCGGACCTGCTGTCGGGGTCCGGGGAACCCACGTTTTCGCTGTTTCTGACGGCCCGGGGGGACGAGCTGGATGAGCAATCCCGGTCGCTGCTTTTTGGGGATGAGAACATCGATCAGATCCGCCTGGAACCGCTTGGGTCGGAAACGATCGATGAGGTTGTGAGATCGGCTCTCGGGGCACCGGCGGAGGCGAAACTGGTGGCGTTGCTCGAGGAGCGCGCGGCGGGGAACCCGTACTTTATCGAGGAACTTTTGCGGTATCTGCTGGAGCGTGACCTGTTGAAGCCGTCCCGTGTGGGGGAAGATTTCCGGTACGTCCTCGCGGAGCCGGAGCGGGCGATGGAGGAGGTGCCGGAGAAGACCCGATCGGTGCTTGTGGCCCGGATTGATCGACTCGAAGAGACCCCCCGGACCGTAACCAAGACGGCCTCGGTCATGGGGCGATCCTTCTGGGAGGAGGTGGTGCGGGAACTTGTGGGCGTTCGGATCACGGAACCGCTGGAGGTGCTTACGGACCGGGAGATCGTGTTTGAGCAGGGCGGGTCGCCGGTCGGGGCCGGTGCCGAGTACATCTTCAAAAATCGAATGCTTCGGGACGTGGCCTACGAACAACTCCTGAACCGACAGAAGGAGACCCTGCACGGGCAGGTGGCCGAGTGGCTGAAGGAGAACGTGGCGGAGCCGGGCCACGAGATCGAGGCCCTGCGGGCACGGAACCTCCGGCGGGCGGGGAAGAAGAAAGCGGCCGCCGAGGCCTACCGCCGGGCGGGGCGGATGGTTCGGGAAACGCCCGCCTCCTTCGAGGCCGCCTCCTACTACGAGTCCGCCTACGAACTTTCCCGGAATCCGTCGGACCTGGAACACCTCGGGGACGTTCAATGGAAAAATGGACGCGCCAAACAGGCCCTCGAAAACTTTGAGACGCTCCTTGAACAACGAAAACAGGCCTTTTCCTCCAATCCAAATCCCCGGAACACCGCCTCCCTGATTCGTGCTTTCCGGAAAAAATTGAATCTTGTTGACGCAATGGGTAGATCAGAACGGTTTGAGGCGTCAAAACGAACCGTCCTCGACCTTATTGAGAACCTTGACGGCGAAACACGAAAGGAGGAGAAGGTACAATTCGAAATCGGAGACCTTCTGATCTCACTGGGAAACCACCAGATACACCGGCAACAGAACCTCGAGGAAGCGGAGGAATACATCGAAAAGGCGGAGCAACTTCCGATGCTGAGAGGTTCGAACTCCCGCCGGGAAACGGAATTGCGGGCACGGGTCTTACGTGCAAAAGGAAGCATTGAAGATTTTAAGGGCAACCTGGAGGAGGCCCTCCGGTACCTGAACGACGCCCTGGAACTGCAGGAACAATTAAACAACCAGAGAAGAACTACGGAAGATCATAAACTACTTGGTAACATCCACAAAAAAACAGGGGACTTTGATGCGGCTCTTTCCCACTATAAATCCGCGCTTGAGATTGCGGAGGCCACCGGTCACAGAAAGGATGTGGCCCGAATATTCAGCGACCTTGGCTCTCTTTATAAAAACATGGAAAACCTGGATAAAGCGGAGGAGCACCATCGGCGGGCGCTGGAGGTGGCCCGGGAGGGTGGCCTCCGTACGATCGAGGGAACGGTCTCTTATAACCTGGGCGTGACACTCATAATCCAGGGTCGGCCGGAGGAAGGACTTGCACACCTCCGGACCAGCCTCGAGATCAGTGAAGAAACCGGGGATCAATACGGGATCTGGGTTTCGGCCTGCAGCATCGGAATTCACCTGTTCCGGATGGACAAACAGGAAGAGGCGCTTACGTACTTACGGAAGGCCCGGAACCTCACCGAAGACACCGAGAATCCGGTTTCCGATTATCACGTTCACCTGTCCCTGAGCAACGTGATGATGGCCCGGGGGAAAACGGAGGAGGCGCTTTCCGCCATCGACACCGCCCTGTCGGCCGCCCGACAGATGGAGGCTCGGACCGGAAACGAGGGCGAGGCCGGCGCGCTATCCCGGAAGGGCCAAATCCATCGTCTGGAAGGGAATATCGAAACGGCGCTTGAACTTCACGGCAGGGCCCTGGAACTGGCCCGAAATCACGAAGCGGAAGACGTCGAACGGGCCAAGATCCGCAACCAGCTTGCCCTCGATCATATTGAGAAAGGAAACACCGAAAAAGCCCGTACCCACCTGGCGTCTGTCGAAAAACATCTTCTGGAATCGCAGTCGCTCCATGACCAGATGATCGCCAGAATGACCCGGTTAAAATACCGCATCGCCTTCGACCCCGATACCGAAGGCCGGCAGGAAGCCGATCAACTCCTTCAGGAACTGGAGGAACAGAAATTTTATCTCTCCGCCCGCCGGTTCCGTGAATGGCTTGACGAACAAGAAGAAGAGTAAAATAGCGTATTTCACACAACCATGAGAACAAAATTCCTGTTTTCTTCCTTCGAGAACCTCCCTTACACACGACGGCATCCGTTCCATCGGTTCTGCCGGAACGCCGGGAAAATCGGATGTTCGTCCCCTGCTCAAAATTGCCGGGATGGGTGATCAACAAACTGAATACATCGCATACTTCGATTACCGTCTTGGACCGCCATAAAATAAACAGGAGACTCGTGCCCCATTCATTCCACTTCAATGTCCACCAGTGCGGTCCCACCGGCGATGGCCGAGGACAGTGTGTCCCGAAGTCCCTCCGGTGTTTCGGGTCGGTATCCATCAATGCCAAAACTCTCCG
>CAZOLI010000141.1:0-3022 GCA_964580675.1 uncultured Planctomycetia bacterium | reverse complement strand
CCGAAGAGCGGTTGAAAAAGATCAAGAAGGAGGCCGGATCCCTTGAGGACCTGCAGAAAATCGCCGCCAAACGATTGATGCGGTTCGTGCGTCTGAAGGAGAGGGAGAAAAAGGACGTTACCATCCATACGGACTGGAAGCATACCATCAAAGGACGTGTTCTTGACGCTGACGGATCCCCGATGGAGGAGGTACAAGTTGGGATCCTGGGGACATCGGGCGGAGGTCTGTCCCCGCAACGAACCATAACGGATAAGAAGGGGACATTTACGGCTTCTGTTCCGGGGACGGGAACCTATTTTGTCACGGCAGAACTTCAGGACGGACCGCAGGACGGCAAACAGCGTTACTATTTTCGTCGGATGGTTGAGGTAGAGGAAAAGAACACATCCGTTGAGCCCTTCAAACTGCCGGAAATTAAATCTGTCTTAACACTTAAAGACAAAAAGGGCGAACCCATTCAAGGAGCGAAATTAAGATACAGAGAAGAATCTGATGACCGTCAGTTTGTTATTCGCACAGAATCCGAAACCGATCAGAAGGGGATTTCTCGCTCAAGGGAGCCGAATTATGGGTCGGCTGAATATAAGTTTCTCATTTACAAAAATGGATTCAAGCCCTACGCAGTGGGAGGGGGGACCACGAAATTTGACCTGAAGGAGTACAAAAAACAGCTTCAAAAAGAGGAAGAAAAAGAAGAAGATCAAGAAATGATGGGGCCGGAGGAAGTTACTGTCGATCTGGAAACCCAAACAATAAAAGGCACTTTTGTCCAGGAGAAAACCGGTTCGGGAACGTTATCGGGAGTCGTCACCAATATGGAGGGTGAACCGGTTTCGGGAGCACCGGTGACGCTTGCCTATTCTCCCGCGCCCGATCGGTGGAATGGGGTTGTCATCACCACAAAAATTACCGAATCCGATGGATCGATTTCCTTCGGAGAAGTGTCGGCCGTCCAGTACGTGTTAAAAGCGGAAATCAATCCGGACCGGATTCTCAGGCGAGTCGTGTCGGTTCCAAAAGGAGACACAAAGAACATCGACGTCCGGGAGCGAGCCACGATCAAGGGGGTGCTAAAAAATAGTTCGGGGGAACCAATTCCGAATGCGCTCATCAACATCGAGGGGGAGGAAATAACGTACAAAAGCCGTCACCTAAAACGAACCGATGGAGAGGGGAGATTTAAAATTACTGATCTCCCCCGTGGGACATACCAGATTTACCGTGGACGTAACAAAGACGCCACGAGCGAAACCGTAAAAATAGACGAATTGAAAACATACAACGTCACACTGCAGGAACCGGAGGAGAAATAACATTATTATTTCAAAAGCGCAATGTGTGTCGAATATTTGAGAAACTGTTCATCAATATAACCATTTTCTTCCCCCCCTTATTCTTGCTTGCGAAAAACAATGACGTGATACCCGGGCTTGTACTTCGGTCCTCGATTCGCGTGAAACGTTCGCACCTGTCGAAACCCGATCGACTTCACGTACCTCCGGGTGATGTTGTTCCTCTGTGCGGAGTAATGGGAATTCCAGAGGTACAGGGCACCGGGCTTTGCTTCTCTCAAACCTGACCGGGTCACGGACGGGTGCTGCAACTTGTCCTCGCCGATGGCAAAGAAAAAATAAGACTTGGAGCAGTACACCTCGGGAATCGATTCCTCCGCTTTCTTTTCATCGTACCAGTCCGCGATATTTTGATAGACCTGGTGGTCCGCATACCGTTCGGTGGGGTTAAACCAGGTCACCACCCGAAGGCCAACGAGGACCGACAGGAGAACAAACAACGTCAGGAGGCCATCTTTCAGGTGTTGAAAGGAGAGATACGAAAACGGATACAGAACATCCACCTCCTTCCATTTTCTGATTCCGACCAGGAACGAACGCCACCCCTTCATGCCAATGATAGCCGTGGCGGGGGCGATCGACACAAAATACCGTTCGTACCCCGCTGATTTCATGAAACCATAGTACCACAGGACGCTGTGCAACAGGAAGATATAGAAAAAGAGAGCCGGGAAAAAGAATTGACGATTCCGAACGAGCCGGACGAACCCCAGGAGGAAAAACGGAAGCGCCACGGGACCGGTGATGAACGGGAGCCGTTCCACGTAATGATACCACGTCCCGGTCCCGTAATATCCGAGGCTTCCGCTTGAGTACGGAAACGCGTGAATGAGCCAGAGCGGATCACCGGTCTGAAGGTATCCAAGCGTGTTCCACAGGAGTGCCCCGGCGCCAAGACTCAGGATTGAACCCCACTTGTATACCAGCCCCGATTCCTCCTTCTCAATCCCGTGTACCGCGGGAAAAAGCCAGAACAGGACGATAAAATATCCTTCGGGACGGGCGGCGGGAAGGAGGGAAACCACGAGGCAGGACAGGAGAAATCGCTTCTGCAACAGAAGAAGCAGGGCCACGGAAAGAAGCAAAGCAAACGGAAGTTCCGTGAGAATGCCGGTGGAGGCGATGAAGTAAAACGGCTGAACAAACAGGAACATCGTGGCAAGTTCGGCCCGCGAGTCCGTCTGCTCCCGGGCAACCCAGCAGGTGATCAGTCCAACAACCGTGCCGAGCATCGCGGAAAAAAGTCGGGCGGTCACAAGTCCAAATTGGGCCGGCAACGCGTAGAGAATGGTGGTTACCGGACGACCCCACTGGTCGATGAAGAGCCAGGCGTGGTCAAATACGTACCGGGAATACAGGTAGTGAACAATGTCGTCGTCCTGGTACGGGTCCCCCGCCACGAACACAAACACCATTCCACTGACGAGAAACCCGACCAGTAGAAGGTACAACAACCCGTACCGGTCCTTCTTCGATTCGTCCGAAATCGTCATCTGGGTGGTCCTGCGTTATTGTGTTTGAGTCAAAGTAATTGGATCCGGAAGAAGGATTGTTGAAATTTACGGGGTCATTACAGGTTGGGCCGCACTGATACGTCAACATCACCCCCCGTATCCCGCCTCCCCACTAACACCGCTCGCGCAACAAACCTCATGAGCTCACGAAAT
>CAZOLI010000140.1:0-3089 GCA_964580675.1 uncultured Planctomycetia bacterium | reverse complement strand
CCTATCGCCTACAGCCTGCCGTTTTCAGGTGGGGACGGGTTCTTATTTTTCCACCTTCACCGGGGCAAAACTTGGAAAGATGTCATTTTCCTCGTACTCCGGACCGCTGTAATCCAACAACTCATAGTAGGTTGTGAACGGACCGCCGGGATAATGTCCCCAGGAATTCCAGAATTTATACACCACCATTTCCTTTCTCTTCCTTTTGCAAAACACGAATTTGTACTGCCGGTAGTATTCGAACTTCTGGTCCGGATGGGAATCAAACCACCACGTAAATTTCCAGGTGACCATCATCTTCCGATCGCCTCCTGTGTCCCGGTATTTCTTTTTCTCCACGATTTTTCCATTCAACTTCCTCATGATCTTCCGGGCTTTTTGAAACGACGAATTATTTTTGCAAATTTCAAATTCTTTGATCACCATCGGGGTTCCCTGAAACGGTGCTCCGCCCCGGGCGGGGTCGTACGTCCCGTTTAATCCGCGGACCGGGGGCTCGTATTCTTTCACGGGGGCCCCACCCGTTAACTCGTTCCAGGCCTTCATCGCTCGTTTGCGGTCCCGTTTGACCTTGATCTCGCGAATCATTTTGCGGTCCTCCTCGGCGGCGACGGTATCCCCCATTTCCTCCCGTGCCTTTGCGCGCCCCTCGAGCGCTTTGAGCCAGTCCTGCTTGATCTCCAGGGCGGCGGTAAATCGCTTTTCGGCTTCTTCGTGTTCTTCCTGTTTCATTTTCACCCGACCAATTTGATAGATGGGCCACCTCGCCCAGTTTCTGTCCTCGTTGTGTTCGAGGGCGCTGTTAAAATCCGCAATGGCGCCGTCGAATTTTTCAAGGTTGCTCCGGGCGCGTCCGCGCTGGTAATACAGCATTTTGTTCTCCGGCTCCTTCCGGAGAAATTCCCCGGCCTTCCGTTCGGCCTTCCCGTGTTTTCCCTCCTCGATAAACTCCTTTACTTTTCCGGCCTTTGTGGACCCACAGGCCCCGAGAAACATCCCGAGAACACCGACGGAAAGCAGAAGTGCCAGCGATTTTTGGAAACGGTTCATGGTTGTTTGGTTCCTTGAAGTAATGAGATGATTTCTCCGGACGAGAGAACGGTCAATGATTTCCAGCGGCCCTGAATGATTACTTCAGCAAATCTCGACAATCCGAGTTGCCGTTTTCGCTTGCGGTTTGAATAGGATTGCGGCCCTGATTGTTTGTAATTCTCTTATTTGCCCCGTTGTCGATGAGCACCTTCACGGCATAAGGGTGGCCGTGCCTGGAGGCCAGAATCAATGCCGTGTTTCCGTTCTGATTCTGGAGGTCCGGATCTGCTCCGGCCTCAAGCAGTGTTTCCACGATGGATCCGTGGCCCCGCCGGGCGGCCGTCATGAGGGGGGTGTTTCCCTGGTTTCCCCGCCAGTTCGGGTCGGCCCCTTCGGCCAGAAGGTTGATCACCCGTCTCAGGTGTCCGGCCCGGGCGGCTGCCTGTAACTTCTTTCCCGCATCGCCGAGCTCGCCCGGATCGGCGTCGTCTTCGTCCTCCCGGCCGAGTTTCTCGTCACTGGAGATGTAACATTTCACGACTTCCTTCTTCAGACGGTTGTACGCTTTCTGCAGCGCGTTCAGTTTGTTTTCCAGCGCCGCTTTCCGGGCCTTCAGTTCTTTTGCCTGCTCCCGGTACCGGTTCAGCTCCCGCTGGAGTTCGTCCACCCGGTTTTTCTGCGTCTGGATCTGATCCCGGGTTTTCAGAAGCAGTGTATGGTTCTGGATGTACCACTCGTGAAACTGGTCCCGTGCTTCCTCCGTTTCCTCGATGGCTTTATTTGCGCGGTCCTGGGCCCAGTTGTTTGCAAAATCCCCCGCTGATTTCATGACGTCCGCAAGGTCCGGGGCCAGTTCCTTCGGGTCGATCTCTCCCGATTTCATCTTCTGAACGACCGCATCCGAAACGGTGCCTTCCACTTCGCTCATCACCTTTTTTGCCACCCGTTTTTTAAACGAGCCTTCCATCTCGTCCAGATTGAGGTTTTCCTTTCTCCTGGACGCCAGCTTTCCGGCGATCCGTCCGGACATCGCCGACTCCACCTGTCCTTCCACAAACTTCTCCCCCGGCCGGTACCCCCCATTGCTGTAAAGATCCTCAAGGGCCTCTTTCTGCGCATTCTTCGCCTCCCACATGATCATGGCTGTTTTGGAACTCACCTTATAAGTGGTGTCGGCGACGATCCGCAGGGCGTCCCCCCAGATGCGTTCCTTCTGGGCCCAGTTTCGTTTCTCAAGCATTTCCTCCCGGCGGTCCCGAAACAGATCTTTCAGGTTTCGAAGGGAGTGGTAAAAATCCACCGCCCGGTCGAACGCCCGTTTTTTCTTTTTCCTGTCGGCCTCCGCCTGTTTCAATTCCCCGGTCCGGGCTATTAACGTTTTCCGGGTTTCCAACATCTCCCGGGCGAGTTCCTTCTTTTTCTCCCGAAGTCGTTCACACTCATCCGGCCCCGCCCGGACGGCCGTCGAAAGAAGAATCAGAAAAACGAGACCGGCCCCGGCGGCGGTTATTGCGTTTTTCCAGGTAGTTGTGTATCGGTTCATGGAAACGACCTCGAAAAAACGTTGGGAAATCACTTCAGCTCCTCGATCATCTTCCGGTACCGGGACGTGTCCACGACGTCGGACAGCCGTCCGTCCCGCTCGACCAATTTCCGGTCTACGTATCCGTTCTCCAGACATTTGCGGAGGTGGGAGAGACTGGACGTAAGGGCCTCCCGATGTTCCTCGCCATTCTTTCCACTGTTATAACGGTCGGCGTAGAGGCGGGCGAGCTGATAATGAAGGGCCATCGGGGGTTCATCCGACAGGGAAATGATTTTTTTGATGTCCTGAATTGCCCCACGGGTATCCCCGAGTTCCTGACGGACTTTTCGCCGGAAATCCAGGTACTCCCGGTTTTGCTCTTCCCGCTGGATGGCACGGGTGAGATATGTTTCGGCGTTCGCCGGTTGATCCATCTGATCGTGAATGTACCCCTGATAAAAGTACGGGGTGGATTCATCGGGTTTAAGTTCGGCGGCCCGGGCAAAATCGGCCAGGGCCTCCTGATCTTTAT
>CAZOLI010000139.1:0-3149 GCA_964580675.1 uncultured Planctomycetia bacterium | reverse complement strand
TTCACCCTCACTCCCCAGCTCCTCCGCCCCTCCGCACAGAATCGCATCACGCATCGCGCAACAACGCAATAAACGCTCAACGCGAATAACGCAACGAACGCCACAAACGCGATAAACGTCACTAACGCAATTAACCAAAGATCATCGGCAGGACCTTTATGGTCGCAAAATAGGAGAGGCCAAAAACGACCAGAAGTGTGAGCAGGCCAAGGCCGTACACGATAAGATTGGAGAACCCGCCTCCACCGGTTTGCTGGTATGACGGTTCGGAGGACACCGGTGTTTCGGAGACCTCTTCCTGCGCCCCCCCGGAACCTCCGCCGGCTCCGGAGACGGCGGACGGAGAAGCTTCCTCGACCGCCGCATCGGATTCGTCCTCTTCTTCGGAGGCACTGGCCGGTGCCTCCTCCGACTGAAAGACAATCGTGGTGTCCCCGATTTCGATGTGGTCCCCGTCGTACAGTTGCTGACGTTCGGTTTCCACACCGTTGACACTGGTGCCGTTCCGGCTGTCCAGGTCCTCGACGAAGAATTTCCCGTCCTCAAAAAAGATCTTGCTGTGTTTTCTGGACACCCGGGGATCGGGCACAGGTACCTCATTGGACTTGTGCCGGCCGATGATGGCTGACCGGCCGATGTCGAACGATTTTCCCTCCGCTTCTCCCGAGCGTATCTCCAGCGTTGCCATTATTCCGTTTCGACGTAATCCCGGTAAAGAATCTGACGAATCGCGCTTACGTCCTGCATGGTCGTTCGTTCCACGTCCTCGTCGTGGTAAAGTTCCGAAAGAAGTTTCATCAGTGCTTCGTCCGTATTATACAGACGGGACGCGAGAATTCGAGCCAGATTCAGCCCGAACTTCAGTGCCCCCGGTGAATTGTCCAGCACCACGTCGTCGTAGGCGTACCGATCAATTTTCAAAGTCCGAACCTCCGTCTGGCACCGGCCCGTGGCCGAACGCGGTTCACCGGTCAAAAAACCCATCTCCCCGACGATCGAGACCGGATCAATGGTAATAAGCAGTTCTTCTTCCCCCCCTTCAATCCCCTTGACCACATCGGCTTTCCCCTCCAGGAGAACGTAGGCTGATTCACCCGGATTTCCTTCCACGAACAACAAATCGTCTTCCTCAAACGTCGCGATCGAGCCGATTTCCAGGAAGTCCAGCAGTTCCTCTTCGTCGAACATCAGAAACGGTCGGGAACCGGCGACCATTTCGGCGACTTCCGCTTTTGTCTCTTCGTCCATTTGGGGCTCCCGCTGAGAATCTCAGTCAAGTTTTTCGCCACATCCGGGGCAGAAACGGGCATCCGCTTCAACCGTTCGGTCACATTCCGGACATGTGGTGTCGGTTTCCAGTTCCGTGCCGCAGTTCGGGCAGAATTTCGCGTCCGGACCGGCCTCTTCTCCACAGTCCGGACAGGTTGTGTCCTGTTTTCTCGGGATTTCTTCACCGCAGTTCGTGCAGAAACGGGCATCGGCGGGCACCTCCGTGGAGCAATTGGCGCAGGTCACCGTCTGCCGGCCACCGGCCTGCGGGCCCTGTCCGGCCGTCTGCTGTCCGCCGGCGCCGCCCGGGGCCTGTCCCTGTTTGTTCTGCACCGCGTTCATCATGAAACCGGGCATCATCATGCCCATTCCCGCTCCCATCCCCATGCCCATGCCTTCGCCGGCCGCGCCGGATCCGCCTTCGCCCCCGCCTTCCCCGCCTTCACCCGACGCCGACCGCATGGCCCGGGCCGCGGAGTACCGAACAAAACTTTCCTCGCCCACGGCCGACATCGCCGCTTTCTCGTTCATGGCGTCCTGCACTTCCTCCGGCGGCGTGATGGAGGAGATCACAAAATCACAGAGTTCCACGCCGTTTTCCTGAAAGTCGTCCTCCAGCCGGCCCTTCATGGCCATTTTTAGTTCATCGTAATTTCCGGCGAGGTTCAGGAGCGTATCCGTGGTTTCCCCCAGCAAATCCGCGAGACGGCCCGTGATCAGGTCCCGGAACCAATCCTCAATCTGGGAGGTGGTGTATTTGCCTTCCGTTCCGACGATGTTCTGGATAAACAACTGCGGGTCGGCAATGCGCATGCTGTACTCGCCGAAGGCCCGAAGCTGAATCATGTCAAATTCACTGTCCCGGAAGGGAATCGGTTGCTTCGTGCCCCATTTCAGGTTGAGAAATTTTTTCTCGTTGACGAAATATACCGCGCACTGGAACACGTCGTCCTGGTAGGCGAGGTTGAGGAACTCCGTCAGCACAGGAATGTTCTGCGTGGTGAGGGTGTGACGACCGGGACCGAACGTGTCCATTGCCTTTCCGTCCCGGTAAAACACCGCGCTCTGACTTTCCTGCACCGTAAGCTGGGCACCGAGTTTGATGTCCGTTAACCCCTCCTGCGGTTCCCGGTGCACCATCGTCTTGCCCGACTCGTCGTTCCAGTAAATGACGTCCGGTCGAATGGCCATGATGAAGACTCCCGCAAATGGCAGTTCAAAACATAGAACCGTGCCCCCTGAATATCTGTGTTTACTTTACCTTTCCCCGATCCGAAAATCAATTATTAGCCCCCAACAACCCCTAAACCCGAAACCCGAAATACGAAATTTGAAAAGGACAACCGGACGAACCAATAACAGACGGAATGCGGAAAAGACAAAATAAAAAAGGTTTGGACAGGAATTACAGGATGGACAGGATCGTACAACCTCTCCTCTTTCCAGAACGGTTCATTCCTCGACATCCGTAAGAGGTCCGTCTTCCGTTTCCTCCTCCGGGACCTCCCGAATAAAAAATCATCAATCGTTTGGCCCCCCCGGGTTTATCCCGGGGGTGAACACGTTTTTCAGAGAACTCACGGGGCAACCCCTACCGATAAGACCCCTGCGGGTTTACCCCGCAGGTAAATGAGTTTGTTCCAGCCACCGCTTCCTCTCTGCCCGGAATCTCCTTCACCCACGACACAAGGTCGTGGGGGTCGTTCGGGTTCTTGCGAGGCGGTGGTTAGCTCATAAACTTCTTCACCCACCCCGCAAGGGGGTGGGGGTCGTTATTTCGGTTGCACTTTTCGTTAGCTGAAAAACCCGTTCACCTCCGACACAGGGACGGAGGGGTCTTCCTTCGTCTTCCCTAACGGTTCGCACCAAAATGGATACGT
>CAZOLI010000138.1:0-3177 GCA_964580675.1 uncultured Planctomycetia bacterium | reverse complement strand
TATAATGCAGGCAACTTCTCGAGTTGCCCGGGAGCCCGCTCAATGCGTTTTCCCTGCCAGGTTTGTTAACCCACGTCCCGATTTTTTTCCAAACAATCCCATGAAAACAACACATTTTCGTCCCGCTTCGTTGGTCTTCGTTTTGCTGATTACACTGGTGTCCGTTGGTGGTTTTCAATCGCTGGTTGCTCAGTCGTCCGAAACACCGCCGTCCATTGACGAGAAAATTGTGCCCCGGGATTGGCTTACGGTGGGGCCCTTCTCGGCCGGCGCCGGGGAATCCGGTCTGAATCCGCTCCGGGAGCACGGGAGTTTCCGGGACATCCAGCCCCGTGAAGGAATGACGCACAGCAGCATTCTGGCAGAAAACGGAGAAGTGCAGTGGCGGCGCCGGCGGGCGAACAGGAAGGGAAAACTTCCCCTGAAGAGTCCGAACGTAAGCTGGGATCGAATCCGCGCCCGAAAGGGATACTCGATGTTTATTTCGAGCTTTTACGCCTCAACGACCGTGGAGGTGGACGGCCCCCGCAGAGCACTTGTTGTGGCGGAGGAGGTCAACACGTTCCGGGTCAACGATCGCCTGTACAGCGGGGGGTTCTACGGCCACGGATACGTGCGCGTTCCGGTCTTGCTGGAGGACGGCAGGAACCGGATCATGATTTCGGCCGGGGGGTATTCGAATCAAACCGTCCAGTTTCAGCTTTTGCCCGTGGATGAAATAATAAAACCCATCAAAAAAGACGTAACCCGGCCGGATCTGGTGCGAAACCGGAAACTTACGGATCGTCCGATCGGCATACCGATTGCGAACACCACCGGTTCCTGGCTGCGGGATTTGGAAATTACCGTTCAGTACGCACGGGATGGATCAGCAAACGGAGAGCAGGTGGCCGGCGAAACCACCATTTCGGACCTGGGTCCGCTTGCATTTCGGAAGCCGTCCGTCCGGCTGAATATGGAGAACCTGCAATGGTCGAAAATCGGAGATCAGGACACGCTGCCGGTAACCGTCGAGGTTCGTTCGAAAAACACGACCGTGTCCTTCAAAACCGAACTGGACATTCGGGATCCGGGTGAGCCCTTTCGCGTAACGTACCGGTCCAGATCGGATGGGTCCACGCAGTATTACGCCGTTCAGCCCCCGAAAAATTATAAACCGGATCGCGACTACGCCGTCATTCTATCCCTGCACGGAGCGGGCGTGAAAGCATATGAATTTCAGATGCCGGCCTACACAAAGAAGAGCTGGGCGTTTGTGGTGGCACCAACGGGGCGTCGACGTTTCGGGTTCAGCTGGGAACACACGGGCCGGTTAAACGCCATGCAGAGCCTGGACCACGCACTGGATACTTTTTCCATCGACCCGAACCGGGTGTACCTCTCCGGCCACTCGATGGGCGGACACGGCGCGTGGGTGGTGGGCACTCTGCACACCGACCGATTCGCGGCCCTCGCCCCAAGTGCGGCCTGGACATCGGTGGATTTTTACACGCCGAAGTACAACCGGAAAGATCGACTCTACGGAAATCCCCGGGCCATCGCGGTACATCGGGCGGCCCTCCGGCCGAGCCGACCGCAGGCATTTCTGGAAAATTTGCTTCACGTTCCCGCGTTTATCATTCAGGGGGGCAAGGATAAAGTGGTGCCCCCGTACCACGCCCGCCTGGTCCGGCAGCGGTTAAAACAGCTTGGATATGAGGTCGAGTACCGGGAGGTGTCCGAACACGGGGACAACAACCACTTCTGGGACAAAAAGGAAACCCCGGGAACCGACGCGGTGGACATGAAGGAACTGATGCAGTACCTCCGTCCGAAGAAGCGAGACCCGAACCCGGAGGAGGTGGTGTTTCGCTCCGGATCGCTGGCCGAGAGCCACAGCGCCTACTGGGTGGGCGTTCTCCAGCGGAAAGATCCCCTTCAGGATTGCCGTGTTCGGGCCTCCGTGGAGAACGGAAACACCATTTCCCTGTCCGTTTCCAATGTGCGGTTTTTGGAAATCGACACCGGGAACGCCCCCGTGAATTCCCGCCGGGACCGCGTAACCATTGAAGCGGTCGATTCACGAATAAAAGCAAACACCGGAGAAACAGTGTCCCTCCGGGTGACGGAGGACGGTATTGAGAAAGGTTCCGTCGACAGCGGAAAACGACGGAAAACCCCGGCCCAATCCGGTCCCATGCGTCAGGTGTATTACCAGCCGTTCGTCCTCGTGTACGCCACGGAGGGGAGCCGGGAATGGCGGGACGTGACATACGGCCAGGCCCGGAAGTTTGCTCAGTACTGGTGGCGAAAGGGAAACGGGTCGGTTCGGATTGTGCCCGACCATAAAGTTACCGATGCCATGATGGCGAAGCGGAACCTGGTATTGTTCGGAAATGCCCGGACCAACAGCATTCTAAAGAAAATCAATGAGGAACTCCCGATCCAGTTTCTCCGGATCGGGGTCCGGATCGGTTCCGAACGAAAACGGGGGGAGGACCTTGCGGTGCGAATGGTGCATCCAAATCCCGAAGCTCCCGAACGCCTTGTCCTGGTGAACGGAGGCGTGAGTCTCGATGCACAGAAAAATGTGCCGGGCGCCACCGGTTACCCCGATGAGTGGCCGGATTACATCGTTCGGGACAGCACGTGGGAACAGACCGGCATGACCGACGCCGTGGCGGTCGGTTACTTCGATTATCGCTGGGAGATTGATCGACGGTTCGGGTACTTTCGGGATTGAACGTAGATCGGGTGGGAAGGGTCGATTTACAACCGGATAACGTGGAAAGAGGTAGCTCGGACTTTCCAGTCCGAGCAACGGTAAGCGTCGGGAACCAACAAAAGGCAGGTAACGTTGAAGGACGTTGGTTGGTGGTTGAGGAAAAGATTCCGACCAAAGGAGATCGGACTGAAAAGTCCGATCTACGAAGGGATAACGATGATGAAGGTAGCTCGGGCATTCTTGCCCGAGCCCCGGTAAAAGTCGGGAGACAATAAAAGGTAGATAATGGTGAAGGACGTGGGCTGCGGTTGAGGAAAAGATCACGGTCAAAGATGATCGGGCTAGAAAGCCCGATCTACGAACAGATCACGTTGAAAAGGGTAGCTCGGGCATTCTTGCCCGAGCCCCGGTAAAAGTTGGGAGACAATAAAAGGTAGATAATGGTGAAGGACGTGGGCTGCGGTTGAGGAAAA
>CAZOLI010000137.1:0-3183 GCA_964580675.1 uncultured Planctomycetia bacterium | reverse complement strand
TCATCTCATCCAGCTTCGACCAGAAGCAATTGCTTTGTGCTGGTAACAAGTTTTATTTCAGTGGTGTGCATCCAGATTCCCTCGATCAGATGGGGTTCAGATGGGGTATCGATCCAAAAGCAAACTTACTATTATATCCACATCCTTAACCTTATGGTTGCAACATTGTTTTAACTCCCGGTTTCATTTCACCAATGGTTTATTTTTCTGGAGGATGTTCTCAGGTTGCTGAAACCAAAAGAGTACGATTTTGATATTTCTGATGAAGAAAAATGAAAAGGTTTACATCAACACACTATTTGAGTATCATGTAAAACTCGTTAATGAATTTTCTCACTTTGTCTATTCTCTGGAGATGTAGCTCATGGGAGAAATCGAAGATGCAGTTGCCGATTTCATTGTGAATCATTTTGAGGATGAGTTTGAAAAGGTGGAAAATCTTGAAGATGAGGTCAAAAATCTTAAATCCCAGGTTGGTGATCTGTCTGATAAGATCGATCAACTGCTGGATGAAAGGCAGGTATCTGATTCCGAACAGGAGGAAGAGGGTTCTGACGAGGTAGAAACGAAACAGACCCGTGTTTCAGCAAGTACACTGACAAGCATGCGGGATCGCTTTGATCTCACCCAGAAAGAACTTGCTGATCTCCTGGAGGTCTCCTCCGCTTCGATTACAAGCTGGGAGACGGGCAAGACGAGTCCGGGAAAGAAGAATAAGGCAAAGATCGTCGAACTGCGTGACAAGTCGAAGGGAGAAGTGGATGAACTTCTGGATCGAGGTGAGGACTCATCGGATTCCGCTGCAGAGGAGATCCGGTCCATCCGAAAAGAGCATGGACTTAACCAGAGCGAGTTCGCTGAGCAAGTAGGTGTTTCTCCTACAACAGTATCAAATTGGGAGACAGGTTCGACAACTCCAAGTTCAGATCGGCTTGAGGAGATCAGAAACCTTGATATTGAGGAGACGGAAGAGGAGGAAAGGGACCAAATATCTGGTGCATATATCAAGAAAGTGCGTAACGAACTTGGTTTAAGCCAGAAAGAGTTTGCAGAACAATTAGGTGTATCACCAACGACAGTATCCAACTGGGAAACGGGTTCAACAAGTCCTAATTCGGATCTATTGGATAAGGTGGAGAACCTCGATGTTGTGGAGGAATCTGAAAAAGAAAGCGAGGATGTAGAATTTTCATCTGAGGATATCAAACAGTTACGTGAGAAACACGACCTGACCCAAGCCGAATTCGCGGAAGAGTTGGGGGTTTCATCGGCTACCGTGTCCAACTGGGAACGTGGGGCAAGCAGTCCGGGGAAGACCGCCGTCGAGAAGCTGCGTAAACTGTAGCAGGAAATCTTATTCTACTGGGATAGTGGGACTAAACGAGTAAATCCCGCCAGGTGGTAGACCGCCACCCTGAACATGCCAGCACCTCGATAACTTCGGACCTGTATATTCATGATTCGGTGGATTAGGACAGGATGTTTGAGGTGGACTGGGAATACGGCGAATAATCGCGAAAACCCCCGATGAAAGGCCAGCTAAACAGACCCGGTCTGAAAAGGTGCCGTACACCTCAGCGGGCGCTCTGCGGTGTCATATCTCCTCAAAAACCCGCTGAAAATGGGGTTTCTTCGTCAATATTCCGTGCAGACCGCCCGCTGAGAGATCACTGAGTGCACGGCACCTTTTCAGACCGGGTCTAAACAGCGGCGACGTGTAACCCTCCGGCTGGACGAACGAAGCGTTACAGGGGGAGTTATAACCGCCTGCTGGGATACCTCTTAAAGGACGGAACGAACCTTAACCGGAACCTATCACGCCGTGGACTCATCCGCGTGTACGATTCGACCTTTACCATGCGCAGGCGAGTCACACTGATGAATGAAAGGCAAAAAATGAAGAACGGGGACTTTGGGGAAAAGGGACTACTGCCCGGGAAAAGAAAAAAAAGTGACCCGAAGCCCTCCGCTGGTGATACAGGCGGGGACGTCAACTGTTCGTCCGATACCTATAATTGTTCTGACTTCGACACGTACCAGGAATCTCTGCGTGTGCTGAAAGCGTGCTCGGGAGACGGGCACGAACTGGACGGAAACGGTGACGGGGTGCCTTGCGAATCACTGAAATAAAAAAATCCCGCCCCATCGTCCGTGCTGGACGCAGGGCGGGATTGGTTCTCAGTTGCGGCTTTCACACCGTCTGCGAACCCCCGCATAAAACGGAATTTACAAAATGACCTTTTCCAATTCAACCTCGTATGAAGCACACACCAAACCGTCAGGAGCCGAAACCTATTTGACACGGTGGAAAAATTCTGCTAATTTGTCTGCAAGCTGATTGAAATTCCCCATACGTAAAGAGTTCTTAGTTGAAAAAAAGGTGGTTTCCATGCTTCCTGCTGGAAACGGCTGCAAACAATTTGGCGTTTTTCTTCCGCCCGACCGTCACAGATCCGGCCATCGCGACACGGTGGATACTTCCCGTCTTCCCTCCTTTTCCGTGTGGTCGGCTCTCCTTTTTGCTTCTCTCCTGCTGGCTGGATGTACCTCGCCCGCTTCAAAACCGGATCCGGGGAAGAAGCAGAAAAAAGAAACGCCTCCGCCCGTCCGTGGGCGTGTGATCGTCAACAAGATAGATCCTGTGAAGGACGGTGTGGGCACACTCACGTTGAAGGTGGTCTGGAAACAGGACGACCACGGGCATGAATCGTTGAAGATGGCCGGTGTTTCCCTGCCGGACCCGGCCTTTCCCGACCCCGCGCTGTATCCGGGGATCTCCGAAACCGACGGGGTCCAGAGCTGTCTGGCCCACTGGATTGAGGCCCGCGGTGAATTTCTGGAAAAACACCTGCAGTCGAAGACGGTGGAAGTGGTGATTGATCAAACGACTTCAACGAAGGAGGGCAAGCCGCGTCACGCCTATTTTTTCACAAACAACGACGGATCCGGAAAAAGTGTCAACCGCATGCTGGTGGCGAAAGGGCTGGCCCCGAAAGCGGACGGGTCGTTTGCGAGAGCAAGCGAATTTTCTACCGCACAGGAAGCCGCGAAATCCGCCAATCGAGGCCTCTGGACGTGCCGGAACCCGAAGAAGTTTCGAAAGAAACAGGACGACCGGCAAACCGACAACGCCCCCTCAGGAATCACGCAAAAGCCAGACAGCAAGGATCACGGAGACTCCGG
>CAZOLI010000136.1:0-3208 GCA_964580675.1 uncultured Planctomycetia bacterium | reverse complement strand
GATAAAGAGAAAAGCAGAACGCCCGGTCGGGAATCGGGGGGGATGGACATGGCAATGGGCATAAAAAATGACCGAGAGCAAGGATGCTTTCACCCCCAATAAGACGGGAAACTGTGTCACCAAAGCCAGAGCCCCGACGGTGAGGGAGCGGTCCATTTATCACCCAAGCCAGAGCCCCGAGCGTGAGCGAGCGGGCATTAATGAGATAAAGATAAAGAGAAAAGCAGAACGCCCGGTCGGGAATCGGGGGGGATGGACATGGCAACAGGCATAAAAAATGACCGAGAGCAAGGATGCTTTTACCCCCAATAAGACGGGAAACTGTGTCACCAGAGCCAGAGCCCCGACGGTAACGGAGCGGGCCGGAACGGTCCGGAGGACCGTGGATTAAGATAAAGAGATAAGGATAAAGATCAAGATTTTGGTTTATTCGTTTATGTGTTGATTGGTAGATCCGTTGATTGGTTGATTTGTTGATTGGGTAAGAACCGTCGGGGGATGGGCGTCAGTCGTCGAGCGTCCGACGTCGTTCCTTTTTCGAATTTCGTATTTCGAATTTTATCACATCGCTTCCGCCCCCAGTCCGGGGAAAAATCCTCAAAAAAATAACGCGCACTCCGCTTGCGCTACGTGCGCTACAACAGAACCCATTCCCCGACGCCAAACTCCTTATATGAAATTGCTGTGTTCGTTGTCGTGTACGCAGGACGGCAACGCCGTCCGGAGTACACGTTATTTTTATGTCGCTTGAGACCACGTCATCGCATGCGCTTCGTGGGCCACTTCGAACGCTCCTGCCACCAACGTGACAGGGACGTTCGTAGTTGGGTACGTAACGAAGCGTTAGCGACGTGAAGTACCCTTTTGGTACACGTGGGAGATCTGATTTCGTGTATGCGCGGCGTGTGAACGCGAGGACGCATACGCCCCCAATGTTTAGTTCGAATTGAGGCGAAGGTGTCCTCGCCTTCGCATAGGGGAAGACGAAAAGGAAGGATACCTCCAACAACGTTTTTACCCCTCCTCCTTTTTATTGACTCGTGGGTATAAGTCAGCCCATAACGAACGGGATCATTTCCCTCGGATTCGGAGTTAATTCTCGAGTCTGTTCAACAGCTCCTGAACCCGTTTTCGAATTTCCGGGTTGTCGTGATCCCGGTGCTCACGGAGTTCGGGAGCCGCAATCCAGCCGGCTTTTTGAAGGGTCCGGGTTGCCTTTTTTCGCGTTTTGTGTTTCCTGTGGCCAAGTTTCTTGATCTGCGTCTGGATGTATGAGGAGACGTCGGTGTGTTCCCGAATGAACTTCGCCAGTTTTTCCAGTTTAAGAAGCGGTTTCAGGTTTGCTCCGGTCCCGCCGAATAACTCCGAGATCGTCTTGTAGTGATTGATCAGTTGTTCCGGCTTTTCCTGACCGGACGCGTTCCACATTTTCCGAACGTTCTCACGATACCGCCGGATCAGCTTTTTGGATTGATCGGATTGAAGTTTATATTCCAGGATTTTGCTTTTGACGAGTTTCTTGTTCAGTATGGCCGACACAGCCTGTTTGAACAGAACACGGTCATTACCGGGAAGAACGTTGCTGAATTTTTTGTATCCGACAGGGGTCTCGAAAAACAACACCCCGAATCGAACGACCCAGACCAGATCACCTTTTTTGGAGAGGGTATTCAATATTTTTTTGGCCGTTGCTTTTTTCCGGAGTGTGATGGATTCACCGTCGTTGTTTGTCCGCTTTCGCAGGTGGGGGCCCATCATGAAGTTTACGTCCAATTTTTTTGATATGCGGGTAAGAATCGATGGAAGATCACGATCTGTTACGTCGATGTTGATCTGTTCTCTTAGCTTTTTATGAACTGTTTTATCGAAAGCGGAATTCGTTTTGTATTTCTGTTCTTTGAGGAGCCAGATTCCGGCGTTCCGGTAAGCGTCTGCCTTTTTTACGATAAGAACACCTTTTTCTAAGGTCGTTCGGAGTTTGTATTGTTCACCCAGCAGTGATAGTAATTGACCCGCCGTCACGTCCGAAAGAGTTATGTTGACCGGAATGTTCATCGGATTGGGAATGGATTCGCGGTCGATGATGATGTTTATGTCCGTGACCTTCCGGATGGAGGCGACAGCATCAACGAGAGGTCGATCCGTAAATTCCACGAATATCTTTTTGTTCCGGAGCTGTTTTTTGATCTTTTTTCGTTGTTTTTCCTGGCCGGTGGCCGGTGTTAAGAGGACACAATATACAAGCCCGGTTAGTAGAAGAAGGGTGATGGGAGTTCTGCAAGAAACCAACGGATGGTCGGAAAGAGAATTGGTGGTCATGGCGTCTGTCCCGAATATGGGTGCGGGATATTCAGCGTCGATTCGGGATGGAGGAATACACAGACAACAGGCCTCTTCAACAACTAATTTAACAACATTGATCAGTATTTGTAAATAGGGTCCCTTCCAGATGGGGTCCAGATAACCACCGGGTGAAATTCGGTTAAATATCGATGTGTGTCAGGAATCAAATTGGATGAGAACAGTTTCCGTAACGTTCAATCTCCCCGGATTGATATATTTGTACCTGGTCGTCCCGCCGGTTTCGATTCCTCCCGGCACAAAACGCCCGTTCGGTACGGTGCGAATACCAAAAGGGGCCTCCCCGTTGCTATTACTTCTTCCGTACTCAGCGACAAACTTCCCGGGAAGCGTTGTATTCAGGGAAGTTCGTAGTGGCGCAGCGTCAAAACAAACGTTTACTCCGGTCGTCGTCGCCCTCCGTACACTACCTGCAAGCGGAAACAACCAATAAGAGGAAAAGAAGACGGTGAAGAGACAAGGTATTGAAGGAGGAGATGTTCACGGTTACAGAAGATCGGGCAGGAATGCCCGATCTACGAAGGGATAACGTTGATGGAGGTAGATCGGGGGATCCAGCCCGAACACGGAGCGCAAACAATAACGGTTTCGAAAAAAGGATCAAAAATAACGTGTACTCCGGGCGACGAAAGGTCGCCGTCCGTACACCACAACAAACACTGCAATTTCATGTCAGGGGTTTTGCGTCGGGAAATGGGTTCTGTTGTAGCGCACGTAGCGCAAGCGGAGTGCGCGTTATTTTTAGAAGGAAAGATCCTTCCAGACCGGGGCTGGAACCGACGTGATAAAATACGAATAAAAACCGAAATTCGACACCCGAATAACAAATACTCGCAACCCACAACGC
>CAZOLI010000135.1:0-3228 GCA_964580675.1 uncultured Planctomycetia bacterium | reverse complement strand
TTTCTATACCTCAAAGGTGCGATTAAGACCCCCCCCCTCCTGGCAGGGAATAATTTCGTATTTTACCGTTTCAAAGGGGATTGTTCAATAGAGATAGTGATATTTTGTCGTCACCTGGTAGTGCCGTTTTGCGGTCCGGGGGATGACGAACCAGGATGATCGCCGTTCTTTAGTAGATATGTCGGGGAAAATCCATTGTGAAACAAAAATCCGGGAGTTGATCTACCATGCCTATCTGCGGAGACGACGAGAATTCCAGTTGTAATGTCCTTAAGGAAACCTTCCTGGAGCCCGGTGCCCTCACCGGAATTCCCGCCGGGAGCGCCGGTGCCCTCACCGGAATTTCCGCCGGGAGCGCCGGTGCCCTCACCGGCAAATGTGAAGTGACCGGTGTGTTCTTGCAAGGGGTGGAGATCAAATTTTCGGTTTTTCATGAATTCGATGGATTATTCTACAGAGCAAGAGGAAACAGGACAAAATATTGTTGTTACAGAATTCGTTCCCGTTCCCCGGGATCTTCGCCCAGGACGGTTCGATTGATGTATTGTTCGGTGGCCACTTCAAAAAAGATCACCGAATCTTCCTCTTCGTCCATCAGTTCTTTTACCTCCTCTTTGAGTTCTTTGAACTGTCCCTCCGTCAGTTCGCCTTCAAACACAGAGTTCTGAATCCAGGTCAAATACTGTCGGAACAGTTTGAGCATTTTTCCCACACGTTCTTCTTCGATGTCGTAAACGCCGATGTAATAGGGCATGATTTCAATAATAAATTGTTCTGTAGAAACTTTCGGGGGCGGCGATACCCTCACGGGATCCTCCGCCGGGAGCGCCGGGGTGTTTCCGGGCTATTCACGAATCATTGAGCAGTCAAACTACCACCACATTTTGAATCCTTCGTACGGGTCCTCATCCGGATCACAGAGGTGTCGTACGAGACGGTAACACTCGATTCGTACAAGGCGTTCGTAGCTAACCTTTCGTTCGAGGTTCCTGTGTTTGATGGTTTCCTCGAGCCGTTCGTCCCAGTGTTTGGTAAATGTTTTTCGGCCGTTTTCCTTCAGGTACACCCCGTCCATCCGTTCTTCGAAATGTTTCGGTTGCAGTTCTCGATTTTTCACCAGGCGGAAGATAGCCCGGTCCACCAGAATCGGTTTAAAGATTTCGGCGATGTCCAGTGCAAGGCTGTACCGCCGTTCGCCGGGTTCATGTAGAAAGCTGATTGTCGGGTTTAGCTGGGTTCGGTAAATTTGACGAAGGCAGGTCGTGTAGCAGATCGAGTTCCCGAAACTAATTAACGCGTTGATTTCGTTGGTCGGGGGTCGTCGCTCTCGACGGGTCAGGGTGAATTCATCCTGGAAATCCTCGAGCACAGCGTCCCAGGTTCTGTAATACAGGTCCCGAATTCGACCTTCAATTCCCATCATCTTCGGGACGTCATTCACCTCATCGAGTTCGTCCCGTTTTCCTTCGATGTTTTCGCAGGCGTCTTCGACGGTATCGGCGTGTGCTCCGTTTAGTCGAGAGCGGTAATATTTCAGGACCCGAAGAATGTTGTGGGAGGCCGCTGACACTATTTCACGCGCGATAGACGATCGTTTCCGTGGATTTTTATAATGATCCACCTGGCGAACCAGAAGATCACCACTCAACAATTCTTCGCGGGGGTACAGTGTGGCTGTGTAGTTTCCGTAGTAATCAAAGAAGTGAACGGGAATGTGGTTTTGCGCGAGATAGGTGACGAGTTTTCGATTGACGTCAATTTCGCCGAAACAGTAGATGGATTCTACCTGTTCGACGGGTATCGGAATTTTTTCGTCGGTCAACTCACCTGTGGGTTCACCTTGATCTTCCTGCCTGTACCCATAGGTTTTCTCACCATCACTTTTCACGAGGAAAAGGGTGTTTTGCTTTCGCTTCAGGCGACCGCTTGAGAAGAAGTAATATGGTTTTTTCATTGGGATTCCATTCTGTTATTGGCAGGGAACATGTTCAATCAATTATTTTGTTTTTTCTCCTGCTCATCTATAGAAGGTAGCTTACAAGTTTATTTCGCCGGTGGGGGCACCGGCGCTCCCGGGAAAACAGCGAACATGTGAGCATTTAGGAACCATGATTATCTTCAGGTGTGCCCTCATTATTAGGTTCCTTAAGGACCGGAAGAATATCCGTATCATCCCTATGAGATTTCGTACTTCAACCGGTCTTCTCATCACTTCTCCTGTCGGACCCACCGGTGCCCTCACCGGAATTCCCGCCGGGAGCGCCGGTGCCCTCACCGGCGTTGTTGTTAAATTTGTCGTACTTCAGTACCTCAATTTTCTCCTCCCCCCGAAAATAAGCACTTCCCCATTTCCAATCTGACGGTTCTGAACAGAGGCCGGCTTTCACCGGATTATATTCAATATACCGGAACGTTGCCCAGAAATGTTCCTTATCTCTCATGTATCGATCAAAATAACCCCTCTGCCAGAAAGAACCGGATCTTCCGAGTATTTTGTTGATTTTTCTGGTGGAGACGCTCTTCCAGCCTTTCACGACTTCGGACAAAGATTGTTCTTCGAGGAAGGTTACAAGCACGTGCACGTGATTGGGCATAATGACCCAGGCGTGGAGATGATAATGGTCCCCGTCGAAATACAGAAGTTTCTTTTCGACCACTTCGGCTATACGTGGTTTTTTGAGCCAGGCTTTTCCCCTTCCTTTATCGAGATATGATTCAATACGTTTTCGTTTTTCTGCTTTTTGCTTTGATCGTTCCAGATGGCAAAGTTCCCGTTCCCATTGATCTAATTTGTTTTTCGGGAGCGAATCGTTCATTCGAAACGTAATTGCCTGTGGGATGTAATGACCGTCAAAGTGAGGTAAATATCCACGATCGTGCCACCGATCCGGATCATCAGGAGAATCAGCTCCGGGATGCCCATTGGAATGAGGATTGAGAGGTTGAAAAATCGCGCTCATGGTTTTTTGTGTTCTCTTACATAACGTTTTATGGCGCCGGTGAGGGCACCGGCGCTCCCAGGAGGTTTATTCCCGGTCATTGCCGGTGAGGGCACCGGCGCTCCCGGGAATTCATTGGTTCCGGAATTATCCAAAACACAATTCTTCAAACGCGCATTTTTTGCAGAAGAAGCGGTCCTCGATACGCTCAGGCGGGGTTTCCCGGTTCGCAAGAGTTCGAATATCACGTACAATTTCCCGAAGTCGTTCCCGGTGGTCTTGGGTGAGT
>CAZOLI010000134.1:0-3462 GCA_964580675.1 uncultured Planctomycetia bacterium | reverse complement strand
CTATTACGGGAGCAGAGATTTTGAAGACATCATCCGGCTGGTGGATGGCTGTACAGGTCTGGTTAAAGAGGTGAAACATTCTGATAAGAAGCTACAGAAATACGTGGGAAAATGGATAAAGAAACTTCTTGATCTATCAGAAACGGAAGATTTTATCCAGGCTCATATCCGGCAGTCAGGCCGAACCAACATTGTTATCGACCGTCTGAAAGAGCTAACTTCGTGATATGAATTTATATCCAGCCGGATTATGCGTGATAACCTACTGCGATGTCGAGCCGACGGGGACGAAAAAAGCAGCCGATAGGCGGTGGGCGGTAGGCTATAGGCAACGACAACCATTTCCACATTGGTCCGGCGAGAATGATACGGTAGCGTTAAGAAAGTTGTGTTTTTTCGACGTTGGGGTATCGCAACCTCATCATCTCATTCACCATTTCATCCTGTTTCGACGTCGTGGTTTTATACCTTCGATTTCCCAACATCCGGCATGGAGACAGGAGATTAAATTTGTTTCTCGTTAACTCTGGGGTTCGTATGTCACGTTTCAATCAATCCATTCCCTCGGTCAAGAAAAATGCGAAATGCGGAATTCGAAAAACGAACGGGCATAAAAAACGCAAAGGGGCCAAGGTGGGAAGAGAAATCAGTGTTTGAAGGCGGAAGGCAGAGAACGTTTATGGATCGTTCCATCCGATCCATTCCATGGATCTACCAAAATTCGAAATACGAAATCCGAAATCCGAAAAACGAACGTTCAATAAAAACGGTAAGGTGCCAGGTGCGAAGACAACCAACGTCGGAAGGGAGAGGGAACGGACGTTTATGGCGCGTTCCATCCGATCCATTCCCTCGGTCAAGAAAAATGCGAAATACGAAATTCGAAAAACGAACGGGCATAAAAAACGCAAAGGGGCCAAGGTGGGAAGAGAAACAAGTGTTTGAAGGCGGAAGGCAGAGAACGTTTATGGATCGTTCCAAACGATCCATTCCCTCGCTGCGCTCGGGAATCCGGGTGTGTTTTTTGATCTTTATACCCGGGGTTTCGTTCGTTGCACTCACGTCACCCCGGGCTATTTTGTTGCCACCCCTTTGGGGTTCGGGGGAGGGATGTCCACCGGGCCCGGTGTTTGGAAGATCTGATAGAAGGCGAATATTGGACCGCTACCGATTGCGTGTACGCAGGGGGAAACAGGACTGATTTCTGCTGGGTTTTACCCCCGAGTTACGTGCTTCCCCCCTTAGGGGTTCTGGGGCGGGCCAGCCACTGGCAAGGTGTTTGGATGTTGTGACAGATCACGACGATAAGAACGTCACTGGTCGCGGTCACGCCGGTTGTTTTTTTGATCTTTATACCCAGGGTTTCGTTTGTTTTACTCACGTCACCCTGGGCTTTTTTTTGCCGCCCCCTTCGGGGCTCGGGGGTGGGATCTCTACCGGGCCTGGTGTTTGGAATCTCTGGCAGAACATGATGATAAGATCGGGACCGACCACGTCTTCGCATTTCCAGCGTCAATCTCGCTGGTTTTCTGTCATTTCCTGTTTGCGAAGGCAAGATGCCTTCGTTCCAATTGGTACGTTTTCCTGTCCTCCAGGGCTCGCGGGGGAGTTCTCCACCGGGCCCGGTGTTTGGAAATACCCGCAGTATCTTCCTATTCCAAAATGGAGGAGGAGAATTATGTGTTTTTGGTTTATATTCCGAGGTATTTGCCGCCACCCTCTTCGGGGCTCGGATCATCGAATACCAACGGTTCCGGTATCCGGGGATTCTGGCTGATTGCTTCTCATGAGATAATATACAAAACCGGTGAAGACGGACAAGCGTGAATCCATAACTACGCTGTCATTTCTTCTTGGTTTTCCCTACGTCACCTCCGGGGGTTCGGAAGCCGTTGGTCACCGGTTGATTTCACAATGCCTTCCGGTCGTTGTTATAGGTACCCAAAATTCTGATGTGACGCCATTACAAAAAGACCAGAACTCGAAGAAATGACGAAGGAGCAACATTCAAACAACGTTTATACTTCTCAGATCGAATCTTATTCGTCGTCCTTACGATCTTTCCAATAGCCTGGTTCTTTATTCAGATTCATGATTGCCAGAACATAAATCTCATCCTCTTCCACGGAATATAATACACCGTACGGAAATCGGTTCACCTGGCACCGTCTTATTTCTTCTGATACCTTCGCCCAGGCCTCCGGATATGAGAGAATACGTTCAATTGTGTCGTGAACTTCAACGGAAAATTCCAGACCAAGACCGGAATGAATGTCTTCATAGTAATTGACGGCGTGGAGTAGTTCGCTTTTGGCGTCGGGATGGAACGAAACGTTCATGCGTCATATTTCTTCCGAACATCCTCAAACACCGTTTGAGCGGAAATAGTTTCCACTTCATCGTCTCGAATATCTTTCAATCTACGGCGAGCTTCCTCCGCCCATGATTGTTCAAGATCGGAATCCACCTGGTTTAAGCTTCGAAGTAGTGAATCGACCAGGAGGGCCCGTTCTTTTACGGGAAGATCTTTTGCTTTTTCGATTAACTGTTTTGTGTTCATGTAAAATTCTCAAACAGGGTTTGTCATCTCCTCCGTATTATCGGTAATGTATTATATGTAATTTTGGCCACGTAACCAATTATTTATGGCAGGAACATTTCCAACAATTGTTTTTATTCGGCTATTGACCGTTGTTCTTGATTTCGCTTTCAAAGGTGCTCTCGTGGTTATTGTCCACCGTTGAATCCCTTATTGGAAAGGGGTTCAATGAGGAGAGGATTTTGTACGTCGCCCAACGGTGCTCACGGATGGGCGCTCGGGCGAGTCACGTCTGGAGTGGGCTCTTCCCCCGTTGAAAAATTGCCCGCTCCGTCACAGTCTCACCTTTACCCATCAGTTATTCGGGGGGTATATCAGCACGCCATTGGTAACACATCCGGTCACCCCATTCGGGGCTCGGGGGTGGGATCTCCACCGGGCCCGGTGTTTGGAATCTCTGGCAGGACACGATGATAAGATCGGGACCGACCACGTCTTCGCATTTCCAGCGTCAATCTCGCTGGTTTTCTGTCATTTCCTGTTTGCGAAGGCAAGATGCCTTCGTTCCAATTGGTACGTTTTCCTGTCCTCCAGGGCTCGCGGGGGAGTTCTCCACCGGGCCCGGTGTTTGGAAATACCCGCAGAATCTCCCTGTTCCATAATGGAGGAGGGGAAATACATTGTTTTGGGTTTATATCCCGAGCTCATTGCAGGCTTCCCTATTTGGACTCGGGGATAAAAACGATAAGCAGCCGATGGGCGGTGGGCGATAGGTAATTGGCGATAGGCAGCGGCAACACTGTCACCTTCTTAAGAGTATTTTACTGAATTTTTCCCTATCGCCTACTGCCTGTAGCCTATCACCTGTCGTTCAAAGCCTTTCAACGGCTGTTATTGTTTTCAATGGATTCAGTTCGAATTAT
>CAZOLI010000133.1:0-3606 GCA_964580675.1 uncultured Planctomycetia bacterium | reverse complement strand
TAATTGGAACGAAGGCTTCCAGCCTTCGGTTGTTGTTTAAGAGAGAAAGCACCACTCTGTTTTTCACATTGACTTTTCCGTTCGGTTTTAAAAGTCCACCTGGAACCGGAAGCCAAGCAGGTTGCTGTCTCCGCTGCCGCCGCGAACGCCGTCGGACACGTCCGAACGAATATAATTCAACATGATTTTGGTGTGGCTGTTCATCCACCAGTTCAGCCCGACCGTCACGTTATCCATTTCCCCTCCGGTGATGCCTTCATCCGTCAGGTCGAGGGTCGAATACCGGAGCGCTACCTGCCAGGCGCCCCATCCTCCTTCCTCAAACAGTGGTTTGTTCGGGTCCGGACGGGTAAAGTTGGCTTTTTCCCTGGAGAATGGTTCTGATTCACCCGTTAACCAGTATGCGGTTGTGATGTAGTAACCACCGAAGGTGGGATCATCCTGTCCGCCCAGTGCTTCCACGCGGTTCCGGATGTATTCTCCCTGAATTTTAAACTGATCCAGGATCAGTGCCGTCTCAAGGTTTCCGATGTCCTGTCTGTCCGTCTGGATGGTTCCGGTATTGACGAAGGGTTCCAGGTTGTGGAGTTCGGGCGTTGCGGTGAAGGAAACGTCGTCCTGGCTTCTCGTGGATCCGGACAGACCAATGTGCCATAGTCTGTTCCCGTCCTCATTTTGATACGGGATGCCCGTTATTCGCGCGGATGCCGCAAGGTTTCCTTCCGCCCGGTCAAAACCACGTCCGTCGGTCAGACTTCTTGACAGGGAGGCTCCCCAGTGTATTCGGTTGTCCCAGAGGTTCCCCCATGTGCCAATTCCATTTCCCCGGAAGCTGTAAAATGTGGAAACCGGAGCGGCGTATTCCATGTGGTTCAGGTATTTCGAGGAAATTTGTCCTTCAAATCCCCAGGCCTCGAAAAACCGGCCGACCTTCAATGAATGACCGGACGGGATCGGAGAGGGAAAATCGAGATAGGCGTCCTTTATCGAGGTGGCCGAACCGGCGAAGTCCAGCTGAAATTTGTACCCAACGTCCCGGTATGAACCACTCGTAAACAGGCGAGCCCTGCGGAACTCCGCACCGGAATCCGCTGCGTCCGGATCATTGGCAGCCCGTTCGACGTCCTGCTGTAGGCCATCGTCTACATCGGTGAACGAGTAATCAATCATGATCCGACCACCGAGTTTCATGGAGAACTCCCCGTTCTCTGTTCGAACCTCCAGTGGGCCGGTTCCTTCCAGAACCAGGTTGGTTTCATCGTTTTCCGGTTCCTCCACACTCTTCTTTTTCTGGGCCCGGACCGGTTGGGCGAGAAGGACGGTAACTACACAAACGAGCAGAAGGGACATCATCCATTTTGTTGAGGCGGAGTTTTGCGTGTTCATGAACATATATATTACTGAACAATGAAATGGTCTGGGACGATGACGATGAACCGGAACCCGTCGGGGTACCGGGGACATCCGCTCTGGCAGGTTTCCGGTTCTGAATCGGAAGTTGTGATACTGATTCCCCGGAGACGCTACAGGTTTCGGGTCAGGTCCGTATGAGGCCCTCCACGACGGATATTATTGGCCGTCCGTTTCGATCTCTCTATAGGTCAGTTTCCGGGACCATTCGTCGAATGTTTTGCCGTCAGCTTCGACGTATCCCTGGATGAAGTAAGAGATGGTTTTCCGGGCGTCCGGTTCGGGGACGAGCTGTACGAACCGTCCCCTTGAAAACGTGACGCGCCGGGCATCCAGGTTGCCGAAATAGTAGTCCCGGTGCGATGGCCAGAGGTCGCCATAGGCGGCGTCGAGGGGCCACCAGCCTTTGCCCGCCACGAGGGCTTCGGCCCAGCAGTGGTAGGCAACGTCGCGGTCTTTTCCGTCAAACTCCTCGGGCAGGAAGGACCCGATCACGAACCGGGTTGGAATGCCGATGGATCGGCCCATGGACATGTACAGGGCATGGAAGTCCGTGCAACCTCCCTGTTGCTGATAGAGACAATATTCCGCGTTTCCGGATCCCGAGGACGAAAATTTCTCAGGGTTGGCCTTGTAGTAGGTGGAGTTCTCCACCACGAAATCATAAATGCTTCGAAGAGATTTTCGGTTGGGTTGTTCCGCTCCTTTTTTGCGTGACAGGTTTTTCATTTTCCCGCCCACCGGAATTTCCGGCGTCGATTGCAGGAAGTGCTGTTTTTGCCGGGAGGTAATTTCGTCTCTGTAGTATCCTTCCTGGGATCTTCGGGTCACGGTGGAGTTTACGACGATCTTGATGGTATCCTTCTCCGGCCGGTCGATTTCCACGTAAATAAATTCATTCCCCAGAACCGGTTCTTTTGTTTTCTTCCATTCGTAGGGGGACTGGACGGAAATGCTTTTAACGTCCTGCAATTTTGTTTCCTGCGGCACCTCAAGCCAGAGACGGAGCTTCTTTTTGTTTTTTATGCCCGGCCCGATGGTATAGGTATCGGTCAGTTCAAACGTACGTTTCTCCTTTATTTTTTCGGGACCGGATTTGAATCCGGGGGCCCGGGTGTTTTGGGAAAGGTTATCGGATTGGTTCGAGGTGTTGTCGTTGGTCTTCCGGGCTTGATCCGACGAAGAGGAGGGGGAGGGGGTGCTGCAGCTTATGAGGAAGGGAAGTAAAAGGGAGAAAGCGACGGAGAGACAGGACACACCGGGACTGTGACCCAGGTATTTGGTATCGTGACCAAACATCGGTAACCTCCAGAAAGAAAGAAAAAAGCAATGGATAAAAATTGAGAATGATTAATTCTACCGACACGACGTGTAATTGTCAACACCGTTGTAACGATTCCGTTCCCGGAATTATTCCTGGCTGGGGATCCGGCACGGGATGCGTGATATTTTCGGTGGTGCGAGGTTATTTCAGCAGTGATCTCGTCGCGCGTTTCATCAGTTCACTCTGCTGGAGTTCCCGCGCCGCCGGCGGCGAGCACCGATAATACTTCCGGACCCCTTCGGTTCCGAACGGCAGTTCGAAGAGCACCCGATCCCGAATCTTCCGGTACGCCAGCACCACCGATGACGCCGGTGATGCCCAGGCGGCGGTGGCAATAAAGCACCGGGCCTTGAATTCCGAGTCGTCATCCGACGTAACAACGCCCGCCTGTACGCCCATGGACACCGGATCGACGAGTTCCGTCGTTCCACCGCTGTTATAGAACACGTAAAGGAGGACCTCGTACGTGGTTTCGTTGGTCAGTCCGTTAATTTCCCGGTCCCCGTTCACAAAGAACACATCGGTGCTATCGGGATCGTCCGTAATGCTGGCTTCTGATACGGAAAGGATGTTCCAGGACGGTGAACCGGAGGTGCTGCCCTCCCCTTTCTTCCTGTAATAAAGCTCAAACTCAAAAAGGGATTCATTCGGTGTGAGCCAGGATTTGTGAAACGGAACAGACCAGCTTAATTTTACCGCCCCGGCTCGGGATCGAGACTCAAACTGCAACTCACGGGTCATGCCTTTCAGGTTTAGAGTTGCCCGGTATATCTGTCCGGAGGATACTTTCGGTTCGTGATTCAGCCCGGATTTGGCCGCCCATTTGGTGTTGCCGTAGGCCCCGAGGTTGATCCGGGCTCCGTTTGGTTCCG
>CAZOLI010000132.1:0-3609 GCA_964580675.1 uncultured Planctomycetia bacterium | reverse complement strand
GTTTTACTTTCTTTCGAACTTCCCGGAGTTCCTCCGCCGAAACCGGTCGACGGTGAGGAATGGAGTTGACGACAAACAGATAGGGCATCAGGTAGAAAAGACAACCGGCTACCAGGAAAAGAAGGCCACCGATCCAGATTCGTCTGTCGAATAGATAGCGTTTGATCATGGGGTGTTGCCAGAAGGAACCCATCTCATAACCCAGTGCCCGGAAAAGATTCAGCACTTCCCTGAAACAAACAATATATTTCTTTAAAATTATAAACGAAATGAACATGCAAATCATAAAGTGGAAACCCCTGTATCTTCCTGATATCGCCACGACGTTGAGATCTTAACGTTTCAGGAACATGAACTCATGAAAAGAATCTCCCTCTTCTTCCTGCTAATATTACTTCTAACATTCGCCAATCCTCTCGCTGCTCAGGACAATTCCGATTCATCCGTTCGAAAAGAACTGTTGGAACGGGAAATTTCCGTGGATTTTGAGGGTCAGAGAAGCTTAAAAAAAGCTCTGGATTATGTCGATGACCAGCTTGATGCCGCCATAAAAATCTCGGACGGAGTGGAGGAAGATCAGAACACGGTCATGTTAATGGGAAAAAGCGAACCGGCCGGGGTCGTCCTCCATTTGTTGCTGAAATCGCATCACCTCGGCGGCAAACTGTCGAACGGCACGGTCATCGTTGGGTCCACCGATCAACTCGGGCTCCCCGAACGCCTCCTGCCGGAATCTCCCCCAACAACTGAGGAACTGAAAAACCGGTTAAAGAACAGAGATGTATCAATAGATTTTCGGGATCGTCCCACAGCTGTTGCGTTAAAATTTATCCACCACATCACGAACGTCAATATTCTGGTCAGCAGAAACATTACGCAAAACAAGAAGAAATACGAAGTAACCCTGTCCGAAAGAAACACAAACGCACTGGACACAACAACCTCGATCCTTCAAAAAAACGATCTTCTCTGGCACAACGAATACGGCGTGATGTGGGTGGAAACCCGGGAGGAACGCAACAGGCGGGAAATCGGAATTTTCAGTGGGGATGGCCCTGTGCTATCGGAACTCCAGGAGAAATTAGAAGGGGACAGCGAGAAATCGGCCCGGAAACTCGTGAAGGAACTCGAAAACAACCGGGTCAAATCCGTCCTCCTGAAATTTCTTGACGCGCGTGACCGCCTTGTGAAAACACTCGATGAAAAATCAACGGAGGAATTTTTTCGTGCGTACCGGTCGTCTTCGCTGTCGGGAACGGGGGAAAAAGTGGGGATCGTTCCGGAGCTGGACCAATTGCTTGTGACCCTGGTGGAACCTCTTCGGAAGAACGACAACCTCCGGTCGAAAATCAGCAGGGAAATCTCCCGACTCGGTGCGAAACAATACAGGAAGCGAAAAAAAGCCACGGAATTTTTAAAGGACGTTCTTCTGCTGGCCGCCCCGCTGCTTCGCGAAGAGAAATCAACCGGACCGGCCGAAAAGAAGAAGCGGATTCTGGAATTGCTGAAACCGCTTCAAAAAAAAGCCGGCAAGGGGGAAGAAGAGGAGTAATTCCTCATTCGACGGGTCCCGCCGGGAATTAGCCCCCCATCCACAGGGCCGGGCCACCTCAATGAATCGTGCCTCCCTCGTATCGGGCCCTATCACGGCTGTTGCTCCTCAAACCGGAGCGTTTTCAAAAACGTCCGGGCTTTCTCTTCATCGTACTCGTCTTCCTTCGTAACGTAGGCGACCATCAGTATCTGGTTCCCCCGGGCAAACATCCGGGTTAGTCCCCGGACCTGTCCCGAAAAATCATCTCGGTTGGCACGGTACTCCACTTCTTTTCCGCTGTTTCCGTCCACTGTTACATCCTCCTGGTGGGTGGGACGGAGTCCCCCGGCAAGTGTTCCCCGGTAAAAGGAATTCAACAATTGTTGATCCGACTGTTTCTTCGCCGCCTGTTCCGGCAGCGTAAAGACGCCCAGTTCATAAAGCACCTTGTCCGTCTTCCACTGATACCGAACCAGCTTGACCTCGCCGTTTGGTGTGGGCCTTGTATCGTCAGTTCGCTTTCGTTCACCGGGGGGAGAGGTCACGGAAACTGCCATTTCCTTCGGAGAGAACCGGTTTGAAATCAATATCCCCTTCCCGGCCAGAAACAGTCCCCCCACGGCCAGAATTACCAGTCCATATCCCGCGGCGGCCGCATGATGAACGCCACCGCCGTCGCCTGTCAGCTTCTGGTGTTTCCAGGAATCCGATTGCAAATTCATAAGCGGGCGAACGCCTTTTGCCATGGGATAAAGAAGCACCAGACGCGCCGCAAATCCCCCGACGGACGGCCCAATGTTCTCCCCCGACATCAACACAAGACCGAGAACAGCATCTCCCGCAAACAGCACAATCGCCCCGATAAGACACGCCATCGATCCCAAAAACACCCCGTATCCCAACAGGCCCAGTACCGCCCCGACGCCGGCGGACAAAAGACCGATCCCTAGGTTGGTCAGAAACGAAATCTGGAGAAACGTGTTCGCCACACCAACCACCACCCACGCGGTGGCCAGGAAGTAGATCATTTTGTACGCGTTTCGGACGCTTTCCCAGTGTTGCCGGTCCTGGCTCGAGAGAGATCCTTCCTCGGATTGTCCACGGCTCCGCCCGGCCGGAGTTCCCGTTCCGGCTCCTCCGCCCGGACCATCCGGTCCCGTCGACCGTCCCGGTCCCCGTCCGCCCGTGCCACCGGACCCGCCAGGTCCTCCCCCCCGTCCCGAACCGGTCCCGCCGCCCGGTCCCGACGCAACGGGTCCGCCCGATCCCACCTCGAACCCGTCCGGTATTTTGCCGGCCGAGCTGTCGGTGTTCGACGGCACTTCCACGGGCTTCCCGCAGCTGGAACAGTCAAACATATCACCCGGTGACAACGCTTCGTCCACTTCCTCAAGCGACGAGCAGTGCGGACACTGAAAAAACATGTGCAAATCTCCGTGAAATGACGGAACAGATGGACGGAAAAAAAGAAAACAGATCCAGATGGAAAATGCCCCGAATTAAAAAAACCGAAGAGAGTGTTCGTCGCCTCTCCATTTCCCTCCGGAAACCGGGGATCGGGTGTTTTGGGCCGGCTCCTGACGTTCCGGTTTCGTGGTCGGTGAATTTCTTCATGTGAAAAATTTGTGGAAGGAAGAGATGTATAATGCAAAAAAGAACCGGTGATTTCAAGGAATCCGGTTGAATTCAACGGTCTGTTCAATTCAGCAAAAGAACAATAACGATAGAAACTCGTAGCATCGGAAGCTCAAATAAAGAATGTGAAGAGGAGACTTTCCCAGAAACATCCGTCGCTCCCATAATTGATCCTGTTCTAATTTCCCCTGGCAATGTTTTTCTTCAGCTCCTACGAAATCCTATACCTGATCGGTCTCGTGGTGGTGGTTCTGGTGATCAGTGCCCTGATCCGGTCGATTCGGAGTGATTGAGCTGAACGCTCAACCGATCCCCCCACCGGGATCAAAATGTTTGATCCACTGCGGACAGAGGAACCCCCCGGAACAACGGATTTCTACTCCAAAATTTCCGCGTTCTTCAGGTAGTCGAGTTTCGGAAATTGCTCCTTCAGGTATTTA
>CAZOLI010000131.1:0-3642 GCA_964580675.1 uncultured Planctomycetia bacterium | reverse complement strand
ACCGAGGCAAACTTCCGGGCCGGCGTCATCATGCTGAACGCGTACCGGACGAAAAAGAGTACCCCGAGGACAAGTATCACGCCCCCCACCCAGTTCAACACGCGTCTGCCTAAAAACTGCTCCCAGTTGAGCCCCGATTCCTGCTCTACCTGTTCCGCTGTGTCAGGCGGATGATCCGTCGTCTTTCTGTCCCGGTTAACCCCCTCCATTGCCTCTTCAACGGTCCCGTGTCTTTCCGATGGTTCCTCCGTCCCTTCCCGCACCGGTTCACGAGAGGTTTCTTCCGGGGTTTCTCGGTCTTCCCGGAACGTCCCGTCACGTTCTGTACCATACGCCTGTTCCGCTTCTTCATACCGCTGTTCGGGCTCCGGTTCCGCCCATTTTTCCTCCTCGACAGGTTCCTCTTCCCCAAATTCAAGGCCGGTCTGTTCCTCCATCCAGTGCAACCAGGTGCGTAAATTTTCCACGTCCTCGCGCAATTCCCGAACCTCGCGTTCCAGCCTCCGGGTTCTCAGGTAAGCCACAATGACCCCCACCACCAAAAGAATTGCCCCCACGATCAGCGCCAGAACGATGAATCCAACCGCCGATCCGATCACAACCAACCCCGTTTAAGTCGACAAATAAACTCCTGACACAACGGCAAACAGATCCGTACCGCTCCCTTCGCTCCAGACCGTTTCATTAGATGCACAAACCGAGAAATCGTTCCATTGTATCCGCTCAGCACGTAAATGAACAGGAAAAACATGATTCAGGGGCGGGCGCTGTATAAAAAGTATTGATCAGGACTCTCTCTAAAGAAATAAGGGGGGCTTCCGTGAGAACACCGCCGGGGGGAATAACGGAATTTCACGGGAGAAAACGCCAACGAAGTAGGTTTGTCAAATGGCGGGATCATTTGCTCCGTAGAAAACCTTCAGGAGCGCCGGTTCTCTCACGCCCGCTCCAGACAGGGTTCCCGTATTATTACGGCACACGTTATCTTTACACGGACCAGCTTGATTTTGCCCGGAAATGGTTTCAACGAAGCATCGTAATTGATAACACCAGAACCCATCCGGCAAGGGTCCGGATGTTCTACGGCAGAAGATTTTTTCAGATCGGGCCTATTTGGTATCTCCCGATTTTTGATCAGAATAAAATTGTTTGAGAAACTCTTTTAACGGTTTGTAATTACTCCTGTGACTTGCCAGCATCGGAGTTCCATGTTTTCCTTTCATTGAAACAAATTGTTTGTTTTCGGAAGGAATAATATCGTAATACTTTTTTACGGTGCTCTTCTCCCTGGTGCCATAAGCGAGAAAAACGGGAGTTTTCTTTATCTTTGCAAATTTATTCCGCCTGACGGTGGCTCCGACCGGAGACAGGGAAATCACACCCGCAATGTTTTTTTCTTTTTCCGCCGCCATTCGAAATACCATAACTCCGGACGTGGACGCACCCAGGATCAGAATCTCTCCGTCGAATCGGTCGGACACCCAGGAAAACGCAGCTTCCATGTCGGCATAAGTTGGTTCTTCATAATCTTCCGGGGCTTTCTCCAATCGTGCGGCCGTTTCGTTCGCAATGTCATTCAGATGACTTTTCTCCCCGGTTCGTAAGTCCACGGCCAGGCAATGAAATCCCCACCCGACGAAGACCGGTGCCACGGGCCGATACTCCCCTCGCCCGCAGGCCCGCCCGTGAAATAACACGATTACGGGACGCGATTTGTATGATTCGTGCTCCTTTGGGGTCGCCGGATAAAAATCAGCGGTAATCTTGACCCCATCGCTGGCGGCAAAATTAATTTTCTTCATCTTCTTCTTGATGTACTTTTCTGTTTTGATCTTCTCTCCATTAAATTTTGTCCAAGTGGGTTTGTAAATTTCCTTTGATTTCGTCGAATCCTGCGCCTTTGCCGGTTGATAAACAAACGACACCGAAACAATCAGTAAAAGAAACAACAAAATTGTGGATTGACGATTTAACCTCATCATGATGGATTATCTAGACCCTATCTGAAAAGTGGTATGGCCTCAGTGAGAGCACCACCGGACGAGGTGCACGGAATTTCGGCGAAGGAAACCCCCAAAAGCGGGTTTTCGAGCCGAAATGACACAGCAGATTGCCCGGTGCTGCCTCATCTGTAAGAGACGTTCCGTATTTTGGCCAGCTCTGCGTCACTTCTCCTCAAAAATACACGTTAATACGGATTTTTTTCGTCGAAAATCCTTGATCTGGACCAAAATACGGGACGCTGAGGTTCATACCACTTTTCAGATGGGGTCTATCTAAATAAGAATCAGGAACAAAAACTCACAAATTAACCTGAAATCAAATTCTACAAAAATTTCTGATTCAATCACGAACGTTTTGAACGGTCATCTGTACTTTCTTTTGTTGACCATCTCGACGGATTACAAACGTCAGGGTTGTATCCACCGGGTAACTGGCAAGGATGTCACGGTACCGCCAGTGGGAATTCACGTCCCGGCCGTCAATCTCCAGGATGACGTCCCCCCGCTCCAGGGGAGCCTTCCCGGAAACTTTGACTTTTGCCCCTTTTCCCGTGTGTTTTTTATCGAGCTTCAGTCCGGGAATTCCACTGTATTTGCCCCCGAGAACCCGGCCTTTTTGCTCCACGATCTTTTTGAGAAAATGTTTAATCGTTGTTGAGGGTGTACAGAACCCCAGACCCGACTGTGTTTTCCAGCGGAGCTCGTTGTTCCCGTCCTCGTCCGACCAGGTTCGAATGCCCGACAGCACCGTCATGCCCAGGTATTCCCCCTTCATGTTGATCAGTGCGCCCCCGGAGTTGCCACTGTAAACAGCGGCGTCGACGTGAAGAAGGTTGCCCCTGCCCCGCCAGTTATGTCTGGTGGCGATGGAACCGAGGTGAAAATCCGGATCGAGTTTCTCGTTGTCGAACCAGTATTCGTTCGCCCCGCCGGTTGTTAACACATGATCGCCTACATCCGCTTCCGATGAATCAGCAAGTTTGATCGCGGGCAGTTCGTCAAATTCATCTGCGTTCCTGATTCTAAGAACCGTAAGATCAACGTGGGGAGCGTATCCCAGTCGCCTGAGCTTCAGTTTCTGTCCCCCGGAAAGTTTTGCAAGAAACGTCCGCGATTTCTCGAATGACTTCATGCCGTGCCAGGACGTAATCACATACGGTTTTTCCTGATAGGAAATAACGGTCGCCGAAATAAACGGAACCGGTTTCGACGGCCTTCGCTCCTTTTCCGGCTTGATTGCCCTGATGCCGTTGACCACGATGGCGGGGCGGGCGTTCTGAATAACCTCTTTCACCGTTTCCTGTAAACCCATGCCGCCCTCCCGCTCCGTTTTCTCCTGTGAAACCAGTGGACTAATCAACCATACAAAAACCAGCAAAAGACACAGAACCGGGAACAAATAAGATCGAACCGTCCTATTTTGTTTGTTGGGGTTCATTGTATTATGATCCGTTAACACAGGGTATTTTCGTGGTTACTTCAAATCATCAAATTGCTTTCTAATTTTCTCGATGGGAACCACCCGGTGCAAACGCTGATTCGTACCGATCTTTTCTGATTGTACCGTTACCCCGATCACCCCGCCCGCCAGATTTACAACCGGTCCCCCGACGTTGCCGGGGTTGACGTCCACGTCCGC
>CAZOLI010000130.1:0-3673 GCA_964580675.1 uncultured Planctomycetia bacterium | reverse complement strand
AGACGGCCCGTTTACGAAGAACCCGAATATGGGCATCTTTATTTCGGCGAATCTCGGTGTCATTTTTCGTCAACAATGCACTTTTTCGGCATTGTTTCCTCAAAATTCCGTGATCTTCCCCGAAATAAAGATGCTGAGGTTGCGGATTTCTCGCGTTGTCATGCTAGGTAGACCTGATCTGAAAAGAGGTGTAGATGTTCTCTTTTTCATCCAGGTGGTATAATGGTGCTTAATAAAAAAAGGCATAACTTAATAACTGAATATAAAAAGAAAGCAAGATAAGAAGGATAATTAGAACAATTAACATTATTCGAAAAAATCGATTCAGAGCGTCCCACCTCCAAATCTGATCAAACAATACGAAAACAAGCCCGACCTGACAGATGATCATGAAGAGAAAAGATAGGGTGGAAATATCCTTTATCGAGGACACGTTCACAAACAGAGTACCCCCCAGCAAAACGAGGAGAGAGACAAAATGAGTCCAGACCGGAAGCAGATTGTTTCGGATCGATACGCCGACCCCCAAGCAGACCGAGGACAGACACGAGCGAGGTGAACAGGCAAACAAGCACGTTTTCCGTAAATTCCGGAAATGGTTCCGGATCAAACCGAACCGGGACGGTCTGCTTTTTCTCTTTTTGAACGAATTGTTCCCAGTTGATGTTCTTTTTATCGATGGGACCGGAAGGTGTAATTGAAATGAGCCCCTTGAACCGATCTGCTTCGGCACGAACGGTTTTAAATTTATCCACCCTGCTCATGTACGGCTCGTTACCCGACAGTACCGGAGATTCCCCCCCCCCTGAGGGACCATACGCCGGAAAAACGTAGATCCACCGGGTCCGGGCCGTCTTTTTTTCAATACACTCAACGGTTCCGATGCTTGTTCCGATCACAATTTCTTCATCACTTTCAGCGGCAGCGACGATTCTCTGCCGCGATTTTAGGAGACTCGGATGTATCGCCCGCCAGGCTGCGCCATTTTGTTCAAATTCAAGAACAGAAAGCAAATGCAAGCGATTTGTAATTTTATCGGGAGCCCTCCCGAACGCCTGGTATATTTCGTGTGTCAATTTTCCGTTTAAAAATGAGGTCCGGAAGCGTGGTCCGTTTTCGCTTGATCCATTCACCGTTTGATTCCTTTCCGCCCCGTCCCGGGAATTTCTCAAATCAGGGGCTTCCAAATCCTGAACTTCGCTCCCCTTCACCTGTTTTAATTCCAGTGACTCGCGATCCAGATGAAATGTACCTTTCTGAAGAAAAATATAATATCCTTTTTCACCGATTTCGATCTTCGCTCCACCCTCCTCCCATTTGCCGCCGAGCCAGGTATGCGGGAATTTTCGTATGATCCGACCGGAATCCAGGTCCAGAACGGTTAATCCCCCGCGCCACTGGCAGAACAGGACCTTTCCGTCATCCACGACGATGTTGGATTCAACATTGAAATTTGCAGGTGACCACGCTTCGGAGAGAACGGGAAACAGCATTCCCTGCAGGAAAAAGAAAAGCATAGCCATACAGGCCCCGGTGGGAAGCTTACAGGGAAATAAATCAATCCAAAAAGTGGTATTATCCCGTGTCATAACCGTTTTTGAAAAAGGATTTCAGGGGCCCTTCGTTCAACGACTTCCCGGCGTTCGTTCGGGTTCATGGAATTTGTCAATCCAACTTCATGGTAGACTAAAATCGTATAATATCAATCATTCGACATATGTAATCCGCTTGAAGAGCACCGAAAGCGCGCCGGTTTTTAGCCCGTGGTGCTCCCCCCTTTCCCCATTAATTTAGTGACCCCCCCGTCGGGGGTTCCATGCGTTGGGAGGTGGTATCAACTGCCGGTTCCATTTCATTCCAGCGGTGGCTAACAATGTGTCGCCCGCTGCACGGGCTTTTGAACCCCCCACCGGGGGTGGAAGATTCGTAGCCTCCGGTGGAGCAAAGCGGAACCGAGGGTAAACAAGGGATGATTCACCAGACGGACCCGGCTCCACCGGGGCCGGGTCCCCGCGCCATCGTACACTTGCCGCCCCCCCGGGATAAATCCCGGGGGCTATTTTCAGTCGTCCCCTCCGGGGACTTGTTCCCGTATTACGTTGCTCGATTTTCGTGCGTGAACATTTCGTCTTCTTCGGAACTCGTTTTTTTTGGGTGATCACCCATCTGAACTTCCTCCGTCTCCTTCGACGGGAACCGTCAGGGTGCGGAATTACCGGGGTAAACGCTCACGAAGGATCTCTTTCATGCGTCGGAACACGTCCGGGTGGGTTTCCGGATCCAGGGGATCCGGATCCGTTCGTTCGCGCAGGTCGTAGAGTTCGGTGTTTTTCAGGTGTCCCGGAATCCCGGTTGTGACGAGACGGTACTTCTTCGTCCGAACGCTGACGGTCTTATTCCAGTAGGAAACCGCTCCCCGGTGTACCTGTTCCTTCTCGTCTCGTATCAGGGGGACGAGGGAGGTACCGTTCAGCGGTTCGTGTGTCCGGCTGAAAGATGGGTTGGCCAGATCGGTCAGCGTGGGATAGATATCGATCGTCTCCACGAGAGCACGGGTGTTCGTCCCTCCGATGTCCGGATCCGGATGACGGATGATCAGCGGGCTTTTCGTACCGCGTTCGAGAAGCGTGTGCTTGCCCCAGATCGCGTACTCGCCGAGGTACCAGCCGTGGTCGCCCCACAGCACGACGATCGTGGAGTCCGCAAGACCGGTTCGCCGAAGGGCGTCCATCACCTTGCCCACCTGGCGATCGACGTACCGAACGCAGGCCAGGTACGCGCGGCGGGCGATCATACGGTCCTTTTTCGGAAGCGGACGCTCGGTCGGGAACGGAAGGCTGTATTTGTAAAACTCCCCGCTGGAATGCCAGTAGGCCGATTCCGGCTTTTCCGGGTGAGGCGCGTCCGGCACATCCCAGTTCGCCACCGCGTCGCGATCTTTTTCCGGAGCCACGAAAGGGAGGTGCGGCTTGTAAAAACCGACCCCCATAAAAAACGGCTCCTCCCGCTTATTGAACCCTTCCAGCTTCTGAACCGCCTTTGCGGCGATCAGGCCGTCCGGCAGATCGGTGTCCTTTTCAGCCCGGAAGTTGTACAGATTTCGATGCCCCTCCCCATCCTCACGATGCTTTCCGTCCGGATAGGCAAAAAAAGCGCCCCAGCCGTACTCCCATGGGCCATGAGGGGTGGCAAACTCGTCCCATGCGTTCGGAAGTTCCGGCCGGCCGGACCCGGTTCCGTCGTAGCGATACACCCGGCCGTCCGGGGTGTGGGAAATTTTTCCGATGCAGACGGTGTGATACCCGCTGCGCCGGAACAGTTCCGGCATGGTTTGTGCACCGTCCAGCTCGTTTCGTTCAAAGGCGTTCCGGCCCCGGTACATGGCTTTGTTATTGCTCCGCACGTCCGAGTGAGCCGGGCTCCGACCGGTGAGCATCGCGTACCGGGACACGCCGCAGGTCGGGGCCTGAACGTAATGATTGTAAAAGGTCGTTCCCCGTTCGGCCAGCCGATCGATGTTCGGCGTGCGTACATACGAACGACCGTACGCGCCCAGTTCGGGACGCAGATCGTCGACGGAAAGAAACAGCACGTTGTACCGGTTCGTTTCCTCCTGCGTCCCGGAGGCCGGCGTGACACCGCATGACACGACCAGAAACAGCACGAACGGAAG
>CAZOLI010000129.1:0-3680 GCA_964580675.1 uncultured Planctomycetia bacterium | reverse complement strand
ATGCTCCTCAGCACCTCCGCTTCCCTATCGCCTACCGCCCATCGCCTACCGCCTGTCGTTATAACGCCCAACGCATCACCGCACAACTACTCGTTCTGCGGCACAAATTCCACGTTGCCGAACGTTTCCTTGACGTTTGACTTCAGGTCGCGGAAGAAATCGGCTTTCTTTTTGGTACCCATGTATTCCTTCCGGTTCCGGAACACCTTCGCGTACTCTTCCAGGAAATTCGAGAGCCGTTTCTTCCAGGCGTCCGCCGCCAGTTGATTCCGGAGGGCCTCCAGCACGTCCCGGAGGTTCCGAAAGGTCGAATCCAGCGTCGGGTCATTGGTCTCGATCCCTTCTGCGTAGAGGTCGTGGGTTTTTAGCCACTTGTTGTAGAGGGTAAGCGCCTGGTCGGGGTTCCGGACTTTGACCGATTCCTTGCCGTCCGAATCTTCCCCGTCCGAACCTTCTCCTCCCGATTCGGCCGTTTCCCGGGCCGTCGGTCCCGAACCGGCTTTCAGAACAGCCTGTCTCGGAGAGTAGACTTCCAGAACCCGGTTCCCCAGGTGCTTCAGCGTCCGCTTGGGCCCGGCCGGGATCCGTTTCGGGTCAATGGCATTCCATTTTTCGACGTATTTTTTGGCCACCTTCTCCGCGTTCTTCATCTTTGAGGTATCCGCCAGTTCCCGCATTTTTTTGAGGTATTTGACCGACCGGTCCCCCGCGTTGCGCACGGCCATCCAGTTGACGTCGATTTTGTTGAAGATGTTGCGGTAATTGGCCCGGAACAGTTCAAACGCATTGGTGTAGGACACACCGGGATTCTCCGCGTCCGTGTCCCCGCCCGCCTTCTGGGGTGTTTTTACGTCGTCCGCACCCGTTCGGACGTCCACCCCACCATTTCCTCTACAGGAGGAGAACAGAAAAACAATTCCGACGAGCAGAACAAAGGACCAACAAAAATTTCGCATACGGAACAATGGCGTCTTCATATATCACATTCCGGGAATTAACGACAACCTTAACATCCAATGAACGTCTTATCGAGTGTAAAAAAGGGGCCTGGTGAAATAAAGCAGTCGCCGTTGTCGAAAACGTTGGTGAATATCTGGAGGAAGTGGACCGGGGAAATACTACGCCCCCTTCGGTAGTACATGCTATACACCGGAACCGAACGCTCCTCACCAACAGAAGGATTCTTCACCGGGACGTCTCCGGGGACTTCTGACGTGCCTCAAAAAAATAATTAAAATAAATTCGTGATATAAGAACTTTGATTATAGAGGGTCGAATTGCGATTTCGGATACTCCGCCACTCGGTGCACAACGCTTGACGCAACACGCTCGATGTACAATGCATGAAGATCTCCCCATAATCCATACCGGACGGAGAAATATTGAATTTCACGGCCAAAAAACCTAATGTGACCCCTTCCGTTTCCTCTTACACAGAATGACTGACGGGTCATTTCTCAACACTACTCCCGCTTCAAATATATTCCGAACGTTCGTTTCTAACTTCTTCGCCTATGGGTGATTGGAAAACAGCATCAGAACGGACCTGGTCGGGACGACTCTCCTCCTTCATGGACGTGGTCCGCTACTCACCGCTTCTTTTTTTCAGCGCGGTTGGTTTTAGCCTTGTCTCTACTGTCCTGGAGGGAGTGGGCCTATCGTTTATTCTCCCGATCGTAGAGTTAATTCAGGCCGGAGACGGGCCCGGTGGGACGTCGGAAGGAGTTATGTACTGGTTCCGGTCCTCATATGATGTTTTGGGTGTGCCGTTTACGCTGGGCACGGTCACGCTGGGCGTATTCCTGGTGATGGGCGTTCGATTCTCCACCACGTTTTTGGCCAAATGGCTGACCGTCACCATGAGTAATGATTACGTGAGACACCTCCAGAACAAGATGTTTGCCCGGTCACTGGATGCGGACGTAAAATATTTTGACCGGGTCGAAACCAAAACGATTTTGAATGCCATTGTCAAACAGTCCACGGAATGCCGTCATTTGATCAACCAGATGATGAACCTGTTCTTCATGATACTTCTGGGGGTGATCTATTCGTTAATTGGTTTTGTTCTGTCCCCGTTCCTCCTGCTTTCGGCCGTGGTGCTTCTCGGCGGCATCACGATCATTTTTAACCTGTATTTCGATTCGGGAGAACACCTCGGTGACCAAATTGCCGATGCCAATGAAGAGATTCAAAAAACCTCCCAGGCCGTCGTTCAGGGGATTCGTGAGGTGAAACTTCTCGGCCTCCAGGAAACGCTGGCGGACACGTTTGAATCGGCTACGGAAACCTACGCGAAAAGCCGGAAGGCCATTGGTCGGAACAAGCACTTTATTGAAAACTACTACAACCTAACAACCCTGACCGCCGTTTTCGGCCTTGTTTACCTTGCCTATACGTTTACGGGTCTTGTTCTTTCGGGCATGGTCCTATTCCTGATCGCCATCTTTCGATTTTCGCCGAAAGTAAGCGCGATCAACAGCACCTACTACGATGTGATGGGATATTTCCCCAACCTGGCCCGGTCCCAGGCGTTTATTTCCTCTCTCGAACCGGAGGAAAACCAGGGGGACAAACAATTAACAGATCCGGTACAGACGATAACGTTAAAAAATGTCCATTTTTCATACCACCGGGAACCGGTTCTGGAAAATATCAGTCTGGAACTTCAGAAAAACCGGATGACCGCCATTGTCGGCCCGTCCGGGGCCGGAAAATCCACGGTCGCGTCTCTTTTGGCCTATTTTTACGTCCCGGACGAGGGACGAATTCTCATCAACAACGATCTCCCACTTTCCGAGCTGGACCGCGAATCGTGGTGGAGCTACGTAAGCTACGTCCGCCAGGATCCATTTATCTTCAACACCACTCTCCGGGAAAACCTCCTGTTCGCCAACGCAAGTGTCAGCGAGGACCGGCTTTTCGAAGTGATGGAAGACACGCTGATAACGGAATTTTTCGACGACCTCGAACACGGACTTGACACGGAACTGGGCGATCGGGGAGTTCGTCTATCCGGCGGTCAATGCCAGCGCGTGGCCCTCGCACGGTCGTTGCTTCAGCCGACGGAGGTGATGATTCTGGACGAAGCCACGAGTGCGCTCGATTACGACCTGGAAAACAAAATATATCAAAATATCGGTACGTACCTTAAGGACAAAATTATTCTGGTCATTGCCCACCGGCTTGCAACAGTCCGACAGGCAAACGAAATTCATTTCATCGAGGACGGAAAAATCATCGAACGGGGTACTCACGAGGAGCTGATGAAGAAAACCGGAGCTTACTACAATCTTCATCAGGAGCAAGAACGAAACGTGGGCATCACATGAAATATGCCTTTACTTGATCGAAATCCCGTAAGAGCACACCAATAAACATCGTTGAACGTGAGATACGTTCTTCAACGGAATATTTTGAAAAGCGATTGATCAGGATCCATTGAGAACAATGCTTAAGAACGATTTCAATGAAATAAAATTATTAGCTCAATATCCTTATCAATCCGATGCTTCTGTCTTCATCGATGTGGGTGCGCAAAAAGGGAATGCGTCAATTATCTTTGCCAGAAAAGAGTGGTGTGTATTTGCCTTCGAACCGGAACCTGATAATTACAGCCGGCTTCAGAAGCGATTCAAGAATTTTGAAAACGTTACCTGTATCGAGAAATGTGTCTCTAA
>CAZOLI010000128.1:0-3777 GCA_964580675.1 uncultured Planctomycetia bacterium | reverse complement strand
CCGTCATGATAAGTGAACTCAGTTACAAACGGAGTGGCTTTATGGAAACATGAAGCGAGCCTACCTATGCGAGTCCGCACTCGTATAGAAGACATCAACAGAACCAGAGATGGGAACCGGCCAGAGGCTTCCGGTAACGGTGACCTCCAAGAGGCCCGTTGGTGTCAGTCTGGAGGGCGACGCGATTCGGCTCAGGATCGTATGTGAGTCTCCGCCCCTTGTGGCGAAACATCGGGGAATGTCCCGAACATTCCCACCACCGGTCCCCATGCGGTTACCGCCGGTGGACGATCCGGGTGCCTGGTGTCGTCATCCACACAAAACGGTACACTTACCATACCGGTGAGATCCCCCCGCGTCTCACCCGACCGACGGGTCCGGTGGGAAACCGGGAGCGAAAAGCCTACGGTGAATCGCTCCCGCAACGCGCTGGAGCCGGCCCGGAGGTCCAATCCGGCCCGGTGGAGGGGATCACAGCGATCCGGAGTAGCCGCTGCCTTCGGGCGAAGGTGAAAGGAGATACCGGTTCGAATCCCGGGTTGACCCCCGTTCTCACGGGAAAAGTTAGCCTCCGGCCTGAAGCCACCGTTGGCCCGTCCGGCCCTCATCCCGGACAACGCCGGGGATTGCTAAGAAACACTCCCCAACAGTCCGGTGGGTGGACCCGCGAAATGAATTACGTCTTATGGAACCAACATGAGCAGCAAACAGAAAGTTCATTCACTAACCGGTCGAATTACCGACCGGATGATGCAGGATGCCTTCAAGGCGGTCAAAGCCAACCGGGGCACCGCCGGGATTGACAGGGTGAGTCTGGACCAGTTCGAACAGAACCTTCAGGCGAACCTGGACAAGCTGAAAGAGGATCTCAAAACCCGGGATCAGTTTCAACCCCGGCCTCTCCGGCGCAAAGTCATCCAGGAGGGCCCCGACAAGCAACGGCCCCTGGGCATCCCCACGGTTCGGGACCGGGTGGCACAGGAGGTGATTCGTCGCCTTCTGGAACCGATTTTCGAACCGATGTTTCACGATGACTCCTACGGGTTCCGGCCCGACCGTAACTGCCACATGGCCGTTGAACGGACCCTTACGATGCACGAACAGGGCAACAAACACGTCCTGGACGCGGACATCAAAGGGTTCTTCGACAATCTACCCCATCAGGTCATTATGGACGCGGTCGCCGCCGAGATCGCGGATGGGAACATCCTCGGTATTATCGAACGATTTCTCAAAGCAGGTGTCATGAAGGATGGAAAGCTTGAACCGACGACGGTCGGGACGCCGCAGGGGGGTGTTGTTTCCCCGTTGTTGGCGAATATCGTCCTGAACCACCTGGACTGGAAACTCGACGAAGCCGGATACCGGTTCGTCCGATACGCGGATGACTTTGTGGTCATCTGCCGGTCACACAGGCAGGCGGATGAGGCCCGCTCGTTTGTCCGCGAAACGATCGACGAGCTCGGCCTGACGTTGAACGCCGAGAAGACGGAGGTGACCACCTTTGGAAAGGGTTACGACTTTCTGGGGTTTCGGATCTCCTATCGTTCGGTCCGCATGCGGGACAAAGCGGTGCGGAAATTCAAAGATAAGATCCGGGAAATCACCATTCGGAAACACAACCTGGATCAGGAGGTCATCGAGAAGTTGAACAGGCTGATTCGGGGTACGGCCAACTACTTCGGAACCTCATTTTCCACGTGTCGCTGGCTTTTTCAAAAGCTGGATTCCTTCATACGAAGACGTCTCCGATGTATGAAGTTCAATCGAATCCGGCGCAGCGATAACAGGAGAATGACCATCCGAAAACTGGCCCAGCTTGGACTGCAGAGCTTAGTGAAACTCTGTCGATGATCATGCGTACGAGACGTGATTCATTCCTCGCAAGAGGCAGGCGAACTGGAGTCGCCCGGTACGAGAAATACGTACGCCGGACAATATGGGGAATTGACCCCATCGCGACAACGGGGAGGGACCGGGACTTCCCGGTCCCTTACCCGCTGACACTTTGTTCCCGAATTCGATTCCAATTGGCACAAGGTATGAAACGATTGTTCTTGATCTTTCACCTGTGCGCACTGTTTGCTGCTGGCTGCGCGGAAACCACACTTCACGAAACCCGGGACGTTCGAGAGATTCGCAGCGCAATTCAAACCATCCGGCGGATCCATCCGGAATATTCTCCGTCGAAAACAGGACCTTCCCCGGATCCCGTACAGCAGTACCTGCGGTATTACCAGCTTGATGATCTCGACGCCCATCATTCGTTTGGCTACATACCCGCTCAGAACGAACAGATTGCCACGAATCGATGGAGGCAACCAGACAACGCAAAAGGAACAGCCGTGCTTCTGCACGGTTACCAGAATCATACCGGCATTCTCGCCCCGGTAATCCGGTTTCTGATTCACGAGAAATGGAACGTCCTTGCCCTGGATCTGCCGGGCCACGGATTGTCAACCGGTCCGCGGGCGGAGATTGATTCCTTTTCCTCCTATCGTCAGGTGCTGGAACGTGTGTACGCACGGGCTGGAAAACAAATGGAACGACCTCATCTCTTCGCGGGTCATAGCATGGGTGGGGCCGTGCTGATTGACGAAGCTCTTCGGGGCTCGAGGGTGAACATGGATGTGCTCGTACTCATGGCCCCGCTGGTTCGTTCGGCGTACTGGACCCTATCCAAACTTCTGTATCCGGCTGGCGACCTGTTTGGGGAGGAAATGATAAGGACCCTCCCCGACGTAACCCACGATCAAGAATATCTGACGTTCCTCCGTCATCGAGATCCGCTGCAACCCAGGACCATACCGTTCAACTGGATTGAGGCATTGTTTGACTGGAACCGAAACATTCATAAGAAAACGTTGAACAACGATCGGCTGAAGGTAACCGTAATGCAGGGAACGGGTGACCAGGTGTTGATTGGGGCTATAAATTTCAAATCCTCCCCAAACATTTCAAAAACCTGAACGTGCACCGGATCGAAGACGCCCGCCACCTTTTGTTCCAGGAAACAAATCGGTATCGCAAAAAATTTTTTGACGTGTTTCGATCCGTGATAAATGAGTGACGTCGAGGACCCCGGCCCTATATCGACGGTGCTTCCTACGTTCCATGTCACCGCACACAGGAATCCCTCAATACGCGAACGGTTTTCAACCCTTACGCCTTCAATTTCCATACCCGACAAAAAATAACGTCAATAAGTGAGAAAATCGGTTCGGAACCCGGTTTTTCATTGCGTCACGAACCGTTGTGATATATAATGAGGTTTCTAAGGTGAAACGAAAGTGGTACCACAAGAAATCAAATGAAACGTTTTTCCCTTAAAGCAATCGCCCTGTTCGTCACACTATTTTGTTTCGCCGCCCTCATGTCCGGTCTGGAAACCACCTCACAGTCAAAACAGGATCAAGCCTCGGAACGAAACAAAACGGCCCAAAAGAAGAACCTGAAAACCGCCACGTTCGGCCTCGGCTGATTCTGGACCTCCGACGCCCGGTTCGGGGGTCTCGACGGCGTGGTGCGGACCATCGTGGGGTACGCCGGAGGAACGAAGGACGAACCCACCTACCGGCGGATGGGCGATCACACCGAAGTCGTACGGGTCGTGTATCATCCGAAGGAAATGACCTATTCCGAACTTCTCGACGTGTTCTGGACCGCCCACGATCCGACGTATCAGTCCGGAAAGCGGCAATACTGGAACGCGGTATTCTACCATAACGAAAAACAGAAACAGGCCGCCGAGAAATCGCTTGAGAAGCGGCAAAAGAA
>CAZOLI010000127.1:0-3881 GCA_964580675.1 uncultured Planctomycetia bacterium | reverse complement strand
CAGGCTCTGTTTACAGTTGTTTTTCGTACGTTTCCTTCACGCGGTCGAACCCGAGTGCTTCCCAGAACCGTCGACCGATCTCGTTGTTTGCGTCGATGGACATAAATACGGAACCGGCCTCCCGTTCCCGCCCCCATTCTTTTGCGCGACTGACGAGTCGCTTTCCGAAGTTCCTACCCCTGTGGTCCGGTCGAACGTAAAAGTCCGTAATCCGTGCCCGTGGTTCGCGGTCGAATACCGCTCCTGGTTCCTCGATGCGTACAACGGAAAACCCGATAGGAGATCCGTCTTTTCGAACCACAAACACTTCCCGGTTTCCTTCTTGAATATATGTTCGAAAACGTTCTTTGATTTCCTCGTCGACGTTCTCTGTTACCCGGTAGGTGTTGTCCCGGAGATCCCGGTGATACGACATGAAGGCGTGCCACATGTCCAGGAGTTCGGGGATGTCTTCTTCTGTTGCAGGTTGGATTTCCGCCATCGGCCTGGTGTGATCATCCAAAAGCAGGTGGTGGTTTCCGGTAAATGGACGAGGTAGTTCTCCCGTAATGGCAGGGGATTACAGGGGGCCCGGTACTTCGTCGGGCACTTCGTCTTCCTCGACCTCTTCTTCGTAGGTGACCGTCGCCCCTTCTTCCCCGGCGTGGGCAAGGGCTTTCTGCAGCGTGTTCCACGCCAGAACGGCGCACTTGATCCGGATGGGAAACTTGGTGACGCCCTGAATGGCCTGCAGGTCGCCGAGCGATTCAACCTGTTCTTCGGTCAGTTCACCCTGCATCATGGACCGAAACCGGATCACGAGATCCTCTATTTCCTCCACGTCCATGTCCGTTAATTCCGTGGACATCATCGACGCCGACGCCTGCGATATAGCACATCCCTGTCCTTCCCACTTCAATTCCTCCAGTGTGCCGTCCTCGAACGACAGATTGATGTGTACTTCATCCCCGCAGAGCGGATTGCTTCCGTCCGCCGTCACGTCGGGTTCCCCGTCGATGGAGCCGTATTGCCGGGGATTTCTGTAATGATCAAGGATGATATCCGTATAGAGGTCTTTCAGAGACATTTGTTTTTCATTTCCGAATCAAAAAGAGGGTCAGAACTTCCGAGCATTTGTTCAGAATCGGGATCGTGGTTCTCCCGCCGAATTCGAGACGACGGATTGCAATTGTCTATCTTACCGAATATTTTGGGGAAAACCAATAATATTCGGGTTCTGTGGAACGTCTGTGGTTATCCGGGCGTGGGTTCCCGGGAGAACAGCGAAACGGCCTCTTTCAGGCTGTCCACCAGGGCCTCGACATCGTTCAGATCGTTGTACAGGTAAAAACTCGCTCTTGCGGTTGCGGAGACCCCGAGCCGCTCCATTAACGGCTGGGCACAGTGATGGCCCGCCCGGATGGCCACCCCTTCCTGATCCACAATGGTGGAGATGTCGTGCGGGTGGACATCCTCGATGGTAAACGATATGACGGAGCCCCGGTCCTCCGGCCCATACACCGTCACGGCGTCCAGTTCCGACAGTCGTTCCATGGCCTTACTGACAATGTGGTCTTCCCACTCCCGTATCGTGTCCGGGCCAATATCCTGAATGTAATCAATCGCGGCCGAAAGACCGATGGCCTGGGCGATGTTCGGGGTCCCGGCTTCAAACTTCTGGGGCACGTTATCCCATTCGGCGTGATCCAGGTATACATTTCGGATCATTTCGCCACCGCCGAGAAACGGGGGCATCTCCTCCAGCAACTCTTCCCGGCCGTAGAGCACCCCAACGCCCGTGGGGCCCAGCATCTTGTGTCCGGAAAATGCGTAAAAGTCAACGTTTAGTTCCTTGATGTTAACAGGAAAATGAGGAATGGATTGGGCGCCGTCAACCACGACAACAGCATCGTTCCGGTGGGCCTTTTCCGTGATTTGATCAATCGGGTTGATGGTTCCCAGGACGTTGGAGGCGTGCGTAACGGCAACAAGGGCCGTGTCGCTCGAAATATATTCGTCCAGCTGATCCATTTTTAGACACCCGCTGTCGTCGATGGGCAGGTACTTCAGCGTAGCCCCGGTACGTTCGGCCAGCTGCTGCCAGGGAACGATGTTGCTGTGGTGTTCCATCCGGGTCAGCAGGATTTCGTCGCCCGGTTCCACGTATTCGTCCCCCCAGGCCCGCGCCACCAGATTAATGCTTTCCGTCGTGGATTTTGTGAAAATGCAGCATTTGGGCGGGGCATTAATGAACGAGGCCACTTTCCGCCGGGCATTTTCGTACGCGTCCGTTGCCTGTTCACTGAGTTGATGAATCCCCCGGTGCACATTCGCATTGTACGTCCGGTAAAACCGCTGCTCGGCCTCCACCACCGGTTCGGGGGTCAGGGAGGTGGCCGCGGAATCGAGGTATACGAGACGCTCCCCGTTTACCTCCCGGGAGAGGACCGGAAAATCCGATTTTACTTTTTCTCTGAGATCCATGATCCCTTTGTTGTTCAGGTGGTGTAAAACCAGACCGCAGACCGTCTTCCTTATTCGGACGGTTGGTTGTCGAAATGAGAAGCCAGTTTCTTCCGAATCAGCTGTTTTACCTCTTCCCGGAGTTGATCATTTTTAATTTCGTCCGTTACCGGATTGAACGATCCTTCCACTATCATTTTTTCCGCTCTTTTCCGGGGAAGTCCTTTGGTTCTCATGTAGTACACCTGATCCTCGTCGACTTCGCCGACGGTGGCGGCGTGTTCGGCGATGACGTCGTCCTCGTCGATTTCCAATTCCGGAATGGCGTCATTCCGGGCCCCGTTATTGAGGAGCAGTGATTTTTCGGACTGTCTTGCGTTTGCTCCCGTTGCCCCTTCAATAATTCTGGCGAGGCCGAGGTATACGAGCCGCGAGGTATCCGTAAGGGCCCCGTGAGCGACCATGTCGGTGGTGGTGTGCGGACCGCTCTGTGTCATGTAGTTCTGGAAACGGAACCGTTGTTCATCGCTTCCGAAGAAGACCCCTTTTAGACCGGCGTATGCTCCTTCTCCTTTTGTTTCACTGAGGTTGTAGTACAGGTTAAACTTTCCACCGAGGTCGCCGAGGATCCACTCAAAATGGCCGTCCCGTTCAACAGTGGCTTTTCGAAAAGCCACGTTCCAGGTGTCCTGCTGGAAGTTCTGGAGGGATGCGAACCGAACGCGAGCCCCGTCCTGGACGAATACTTCGTTCACGTGCGTACGGAGTCGCTCTCCGGGAGTTCCTTCCGATTGAAGGGATTCAATCACGGTAAATTCGGAATTTCGACCGGCGACAATCAACAGCCGGTCCGCCGCACCGGTCGTGTCCGCATCCAGTAATGTTTCGAGCCGAATCGGTTCTTCGATCACCACGTTGTCCGGCACGTAAATCAGTGTACCGGTGGACCAGAGGGCCTGGTTCAGGGCCAGGAACTTGATGGATTCTTTGTAGTCGTCGTCGTCCGTAAGGGGATAGTGTTCGGCAAAGTGTTTCTTTACGATCTCCGGATGTTCCTTGGCCGCTTCCAGAAGTTCCATGAACACCACTCCTTTTTCCCGGAGCCGTTCCGGCAGCCTTGTGGCGGTTACCGAGCCCCCCACCTGGGCCCGGGCAGCTCCTTCATGCCGGTTCATGAATTGTTCCAGGGAGGAGGGCAGTTCGGAGGGGTTTACCTCCCGGGATCGCCTGATCGGAAACTTAAACGGGTCCAGTTCCCTTCTCCGGAGTTTCTTGTGTTTGAGTCGGGTTCCATCCCATCGGGGTTTTTCCACCTCCGGATACAGATTCTGCCCCTGGCGTCGATATTCCTGAACCCATTCCGGGCCTTCCGGCAGTTTCGTGTCCACCGAAAAGTCCTGAAGTGCTACCTGTTTCTCCCTGTCTTTCACCTGTTCCAT
>CAZOLI010000126.1:0-4396 GCA_964580675.1 uncultured Planctomycetia bacterium | reverse complement strand
GCTCGGGCAAGAATGCCCGAGCTACCTCTATCAACGTGACCCGTTCGTAGATCGGACTTTCCAGTCCGATCTCCTTTGATCGTTGTCCTTTCCGCAGCCGCATCCAACATTCACCACCGTTATCTACTTTTTATTGTTCCCCGACGCTTACCGAAGCTCGGGCAAGAATGCCCGAGCTACCCTCATCAACGTTTACCCTTCGTAGATCGGGGGTTCCAGCCCGATCCCCTTTGATCGTAAGTTTTTCCTCTCCAGACTCCTGTTCCCTTCACCGTTTCTTGCTCTTATGGCTCACCCAACGTTTCCCGAGGCTCGGGCGGGGATTCCCGAGTGTGAGCGAGGCGGCTTTTGGGAATCAAGATCAGGATTCAGATGACGATCAAGAAATCCTGTGAAGGTCCGGACGGGGGAATCCTTCGCCCGATCCGGAGGTAAAAACGTCTTTATCGACGACGGATCCTCATGCTTCCTTGAACCTTCCCCGTCAGCTGGCCGATAATTCATACCGGCGTCAGCGACAACAAATTAACCGTGAAATCTTCAGGACACCCGACGAGACATGACCAATTCATCTTCCCCGGTGGTGGATCAAAAGAACCCGGGCATTGTATCAACGTGCGGTTTCTTCCTTCTGCTCCTGCTCGTTCTGGGGATCGGTTGCCGGACCTCTGAACCGCCTGAGGATCCGGCGGAGAACACGTCCAAAGACCAGACGGAATCAGAGAAGAACGACGAAGGGGCCACGCATGCAAGCTGGGAACTTTCGGCACGAACCCAGCATACGTTTGCCGAGGTTGGCGACGTAACGGACCCGGCCATTTCCCCCGACGGGAACTGGTTGTACTACGTTTCCAGCGAAAACGGTCGCAATTTTGACCTGTACCGCAAACCCATCGGGGAAGAGGGCCCCCAGGAGCGCATTACCCGAACCGAAACCAATGAGCGACTGCCCGCGGTTCGACCGGGAGATCCCTCTCTTGTGGCGGTGGCAAGGGATACCGGAGACACCTGGGACATCTGGGTGCTCCAGCTGGGTTCCCGAGGGAACAAATGGAAACAGATTACCGATCGGTCACACCCGGTGGCCTGGCCGAGCTGGTCCACCGACGGAAGCAAGCTGGCTTTCAGTGAATTTGTCGAATCCGGTCAGGAATGGAAAACCTGGATTTACGAGATTACCACGAAACGTTCCAGGGAGGTGGGATCGGGATACTGGCCGGCGTGGAATCCACGGAACGAACGACAGATGGTCCTCGTCGATCACCGGCGCCGCAGGCCCTGGATGTTTTACCTGATCCGGGTTACATTGCCGAAGACGGATCGGGTGCAGTTACAGAAAAACGGAAATTGGGCGGCCAGCAGTCCCTCCTGGTCCCCGAATGGCCGTTATATAGTGTTCGGAAGCGTGCATAAATCCCGAACCGCACGACTCGAGAACCGGGTGCGGAAGGGAGATGACATCTGGATGGTCAAATCGGACGGCACAAATCTGATTCAGCTGACGAACACCCCGGAACCGGAGTGGTTTCCCGTCTGGGGCCCCGGGGATCGCGTTTATTACCTCCGGGAATCGGGGGGGCACTCGAACATCTTCAGCGTGCCCGCCCCGAAGAAGGGAAGCGAAATGCCGAAGAAGGATTACTGATCTGTTTCCGGAGGGCGATTACGAAGAGGTCCGGGGCGACCTGGATTTGCCCGAAAAGGAACGGATTCTATCCCGAATCTGCCGGAATGGTTCCTCCGGAGAAAAATGGAGCACACCGGTGGGGTGTTTCTCGACGAGGACGGCCAGTGCCCGCAGTATCGTGTTCCGATCGTCGGTTGTCTGACGAAGCGTAAACTGCAGTTTCATCAGTCGCTGCAGGGCCCGGGGAGCGGAAAGGGACCGCACGGATTGTTTGCCGGTGTCTCCTTCCAGGAATAGAACACCTTCAAGCGACACGCTATTCGGCTTTCCTTCACTTGCCAGATCACCGAAAAATGGGGTTCCGTGCAATCGGTCCGATTCGCCTGAGGGGGAGACTGTTACCGCCGAAAGTTCGTCGGTCAGGACCCGGTTGGTACCAGCGAGACCGGACAGCGTTGATTTGCCGGCACCGGACGGGCCGGGGAATAGTACCCCCACTTCCTGTTTTTTTCGGTGGTCATTCTCCGGTTCAAGTGAAAGTGAAGCGGCGTGAAACAGAAACGTCCGATGTTCCTGCAGAACCACCGCCAGAAACAGTCGGACCGCGTTCTCGAGACCAATTTCGTGGGGGCGGACGTCTATTTTTACGGGGCCGGTCGGTGGAGGGATCAGCGAAAAAACGGCGTCGCAGTGCCGGATAACGTATGTGTCTCCCTCCACCTCCACACAGTCCAATGAACTTCGCGGGGTGTCCGGAAGGTCCTCCGGCGACCGGTCACGCACCAGAACTCGATAGTCCTGATTCCCGTTTTCTTCGATGAGAAACGAGGAAAACAGTTCTCGTGCGGTTTCTCGAAGGGATCGATCCCGAAAGTAAAGTGCGATGGACTGACCACAGAGGGTGAGGGAGCAGGAATATTGAAACGATTTCGGTACGGACGGTGTATCAGTCATTCAAACGGGCTGTGGAAATCACGGATTACGGTTCTTTTTCCGTATTATACCGGTCCGAAATTTAAATTGACACGGATCCAGGGTCCCGGTTACGGTCCGGGTGTACCGTGACGGAGCGGAGGGGATATCGGCAATGAATACCGCCCGCCCCCGATCCCGTCCGGTATAACGAGATGTGGATTCCCGGGTCCCCATCGTGGACCGATTCCGTTTCCCTCCGCAAGACACATTGTTATTTTGAACTGAACTTGCTTCAAGGTATACTAAATACCTCAGAATTCTGGTGTCGTTTGGCGGATCACTGAACCCCCGTTTTTCAAAATCATATTCTGCAGAAGGGTTATGCCCAAACTGGATCCCAACGAAATAGAAGGGCTTGAAGAAGTAACGGGATGGGAAGAGGAATGGAAGAAGTACGAAAACTACATTGAGCCGGACATCGAACGGCGAAAACGGTTCGGGCAGGTATACCAGGTTCAGGAAGACGAGGACAAGTTTGCCATCACGATGTACCTGCCGGAGAAAGTACCCATCTGTGAAGAAAAGTTCCGGTACGGTCTGCCGGACAAAATGCCGGACTACGACGTCGACGTGACCCTGGGGGACGACGAGCATCACGTGGAGGTGGTTGCGAAAATTCCCGGGCCGGACGACGTGGATCTGGCGGCCCCGGACGAAGCATATGATCGACACGACCTGTCCAACCGGGTTCCGCATCCGTACCTGTATAAACTCGCCGGCCGGATTTCCTCGTTTCCGGACCGCATTGAACAGGTGTTTGAACTCGGCGAGCCGGTGGATAAAGTGGATTATCAATACAAGAAGCACACGCTCGAAATCCGGGCCCGGAAAAAAGGAAAGGAAGACGAACCGATCTGGTCCCGTTTCTACATCATTCCGGAGAACTGCACCGGATGCTTTAACTGTTTCCGGATGTGTCCCACCGAGGCCATCAGTGGATCCCCACGGGAAATACACGACATTGACCCGGAGCTCTGCATCAACTGCGGGGCCTGTGGTTACGCGTGTCCATTTGACGCGATTAAGGATCAGTACGGGGACATCTACTACTTCGAGGAACCGCGGGAGCGGGCGAAGGCGAAGGTGATTGACGAACTCTGCACGGGGTGTGAATTCTGTGTGGACGCCTGTCCGTTTGACTGCATCTGGATGGAGAAGAAGGAAGGAGAATGGCATCAGAAAGTGGCCGTCGTCGACGAAGACACCTGTACCTCCTGCAAGATCTGTGAACAGGTCTGCATCAAAGAAGCCATTATCATTCCGCGGGACCTGCGAGATCAGGGAGAAGACGTCGGCCAGAGCTTCCGGGATATGTTCGACACCGAATCCTGGCGCGAGCACGGTCTTGTCCCACCGTCCGAACTCGAAAAAGTGGACTCCTGATTGGTCACGGGGCTTCTTCTCCACTTCCCCATTGAGAAACGGGTTCATATTCCTACCGTTGTTGGGTTTCCTCCGTTTTCGGTCCGTTTCCGCCGAATTCAGGCATTCCGTTTCTCCAGGTGGCCTGCGTTCTGTTGAATTTAATAAGAGAAGGAAACGTTGAAGGGAACAGGAGTCGGGAGAGGAGAAACCCACGGCCAAAGGAGATCGGGCTGGAACCCCCGATCTACGAACAGAACACGTTGAAAAAGGTAGCTCGGGCTTTCCAGCCCGAGCAACGGCAAAAGATAGGAAACAGTAAAAGGTGAATAACGGGGATAAATGCTGGTTACGTTTTAGGAATTATTCACGGCCACAGGAGATCGGGCTGGAACCCCCGATCTACGAACAGAACACGTTGAAAAAGGTAGC
>CAZOLI010000125.1:2151-4477 GCA_964580675.1 uncultured Planctomycetia bacterium | reverse complement strand
AAGGGCGGATCGCGTTAAACCATACCCAGTATGCTGTAGAATGCATTACGTATTTCTTATTTTGTTTCGTTCCTCGTTCGATCCCCCGGAACGGAAACATGCCGTCGTTTGTCTCATTCATTGTCGAGGACCCCGAGCATGAAAACGTGGATAAAGTGGACGGGTTTGATCACGGGCGGATTGATCCTGATCCTTCTGTTCGTATTTTTCTCCCTCAACTGGATAGCGGCGACGGCGATCGAACGAAGTGGTTCTTCCGCGACGGGGGTTCAGGCGACGGTCAACGGGGCACAGTTGCGGCCTATCGGCGGAACGTTCGGCATGGATGGTTTTTCACTTGCGAATCCGGCAAATAAAGGATTTGAGTCGGAACGGTTTCTACACCTCAATCGTGCCGACGTTGATTTTGGCCTGTTCCAGATGTTTCAAACGACGGTGGAAATTCCCGAGGTCAACCTGCAGGGCCTGAACCTGAACATCGAACGAAAAGACGGAACCGAAAATTACCGGCACATCATGGACCATCTCGAAAAAAGTTCCGGGGACGAATCAGCATCCGGTGATCAGAAATACGTTGTGCGAAAACTGATAATCCGGGATATCCAGGTTTCGTTCCACGGTTATTCCGGTGTGCCCCAGAAGGAACTGCACCTTGCCGACATTCAATTGACCGATGTCGGAACGGGTGAAAACGGGTTGAGCCGTTCGGAACTGGTGGGAATCGTTATTCGGGAAGCCTTCCGACAGCTGTTGCGAAACCCCGATCTTCTTCCCGGAGCGGCCCTGGAAGGGATTCGGATCGGAATAGAGGAACTCGACAATCTGGGCCAGGTCGGCGTGACGTTTCTTGGGGATATTACGGACGGTTCCGGAACGGTGATAAAGAGCCTTGGCGATGCCGCCGGATCCGTGGGTGACAGCATCGGGGATTTTTTCGGCGGAGGCGAGGACAACGAAAACGAAGAGGACAAAGACGAATGATCGATGGCACAAAAAAATGTGATTGATGAAAGCCGGGGATACCGTCCCGAAACCACACCGGTGGGAGCGACTCGCACGGACGTCTATCCCGGCCATTACTTCTAATTGTCACCATCTGGTTGATTTGTGGAGGCCGGACGGCCAGGCAAAAATTGAAAACGGAGAGAGGAACAACCAAACAGGAACCCCTCGGAGATCCGGGTTCGTACAATAAATTATTGATGCTGTTTTTATGGTTGTTTCCGTCCGTAATGTCGATCGCGGGATCAGACACCTCGCCCGGTAAACTTTCACAGCCGTGTTCCTGCTGGCCCGATCCAGGAATTCACGAATTGTATTCCACACAAAACGTTTCCGGCTCACGTTTTCAGAGGATGATCAACCATGGACTGGAAACAGAAAAAGATACTTGACGTACCGGACTCTCTTCCCATGGACGGCGAGTTTTTCGAAACCATCGTCGAGGGGGAGGACATGCACGTGGAACGTATCATTTCCCACGGCCATCGGAACACGAAGGGGGAGTGGTACGACCAGGAAACCGACGAGTGGGTCCTGCTTCTGCAGGGGGAGGCCACGATTGTTTTCCAAAGTGGAAGGGAGGTGGACCTGGAGGCGGGGGAGTCCCTGTTTCTTCCGGCCCACCTCAAGCACCGCGTTGCGTCAACGACGGAAGACCCGCCCTGCGTGTGGCTGGCGGTGCACGGCGAGTTTCAATGGGCTCCGGACACCGACGATTCGTCCTGATCTACCGGCAACATTCGGCCCGGATGATCCGGGGTCATGGCAAAAAACACACGCCACCTGCGTTTCCCCAACCCAACGACCCTTCCTCTCTCCATTGGATCCGAAAGGCGTTTTGAATCCGGCGTATGACGGATTTCAGGTACAGTCCTGATCCGGTACTCCCGGCTCTCATAGACCCCCGGCCGGTGTCGGGGCCGTTGTGGACCGGGTGATGTTTTCACTGCACTGAAGCCACACCACATTCTAGACCTGGTTTCGTTCGGTTCGTCCGGGAACCGGGCCCCTGTGTGGTCCGTTATTCGTTGCAAAAATGCAATTTTTGGGTTTCGTTCTTTGCACAGTGGAAACATTCCTTGTCTCGGCCCGGTTGGAATTGCCGTGAGAACGGAGAAAAACGGTATCAGACGTGCGGAATCATTATTCCGTTTTTCTGGCACGGCAATTGCACTTTTCTTACAGGAACCCGAATTTACATCTGTTTTGAACCGAAATAAGGAGGTTTTGTCGTGGGAATTCAACAATTTGCTCAACGAGATGTGGTGACGGCGAAGCCGGAGGCGACGGCGGAACACCTGGCGACGCTGATGAGGCGAAACGA
>CAZOLI010000125.1:0-2051 GCA_964580675.1 uncultured Planctomycetia bacterium | reverse complement strand
GAACGGGGCCTCTACAAAGGGTTGTTCCGGTTCGGTGAAGACACCGATCCCTCGGAGGTTCTTCAGACCTGAGTCGGAGTGAAAACGTCCCACGGGATCTCCCATAACGGGTTCCATTATAAATACGGAACAGTGAAACCCCTTCCTATTTCGTACGGGGTGATCGCGAGAACCGTTCACCCGACCGGATCAACGTCGCGGGAACGTTGTGGTTCGCTTCTGGTTGTTGATGGGACTTCCTGATCGGCGGGTTCGAACAGTTGCACCTGAACGCCGTCCGGATCGGTGATGGAAACGACCTCGTGGCCGCAGGGAACTTCAAACGGACCGGTGTAGTTCACGCCTTTTTCCTGCAGGTGGTCCATGCACTCGTCGATGTCCGGAATGGAAAAGGCAAGTTCGGCGTTTCCGACGTCCACGTCCGTGTTGCCGTCACCGTTCCATCGGTCCGGGCCGATCAGCACGAGCGAGGCGCCGTCCGCGGAAAACGATGCGCCCCCGTCGGTTACCTGTTCCAGAGGCAGGTCCACCACGTCCAGGTAAAATTCCTTCGAGGCCTCGAGGTCCGACACAAAAAGACTGACGCGTTGGAATTTCATGTTTCTCCCTCAGAGAAACCGGTGAATTGATTCTTTCAGGCCCCGGGATGGGTGATGTGGCATCGATTTGTAAATATTTCTACCAAAAATGTCGGAACAGATCAACCTAAATTACGCTTATGATGTGGTAAACAGAACAAAATATCCCGTCAGAATCACCATTCGGCCCGGAAACAAGGAAAGGGCCATCGCCAGGGCGATCGATATGCCGCCTTTCAATCGTTCGTCCCCGGTTCCCGAACCAATCTCGCCTTCACGCAGGCAACTTCACACACTGGAAATGACGTTTTATTTCCCCTTTGTTTGCCGTCACAAGAACATGGATTTACAATATATGACATCGATAAAGCAGGAAGGTCTTTTGCGTTATCAGACCAAGGAAACCAGATGAGTGACATCATAGCCTGCCCCAAGTGCGGCAAAGAGTGGCCGGACGACCCCGACGTCAATTTATGTGCCACCTGCGGGGCGGACCTCGAGAAGGATCAGCAAAACACGCTCCAGAAAGAACGCCGAACACTGAACGTCCTCTTCGCGGATCTCTCCGGGTTTACGACCTTCAGTGAAGAGCGGGATCCGGAAGACGTGGAAGAAGTCATCGACGGACTGTTCTCCCGACTGGGCGAGGTCATCCATTCCTACGAAGGATACGTCGACAAGTACATGGGCGATGCGGTGATGGCGATTTTCGGGGCCCCGATGGCCCACGAGGACGACCCTCTCCGGGCGGTTCGGGCCGGCCTGAAGATGATTGATGAAGTAAAAACGTTTCAGAAAAGCCCGAGCCCCGACCATGAGGGAGAGGGCCAAAAAGAAAATCAGGGAGAACTCTCCCTCCGGGTCGGCATCAACCGTGGTGAGGTGGTCTGGAGCCGCATCGGCGGCGGCAATTACACGGCCACAGGGGACGCCGTAAATGTAGCCCAGCGACTGGAGACCGAGGCGGATCCGAACACGGTCCTTGTGTCTCGATCGATCCAGAAGCACACCCGGAACCGAATCCAATACAGGAGACGGGGGGCGATCAAGCTGGAGGGCCGGGAGGAGGCGGTACAGCCTTACGTGGCCGTTGAGGAACGGGACCTTTCCGGTCCACTCAAAACCTCCGGCGGCCTCCGTACCCGCATGTTTGGCCGGGACACCGAGCTTCACCGTATGCAGGAACGGTTCGAGCAGAAGGAGCCGGCGTATCTCGCAATCAAGGGACCGGCCGGGATCGGGAAAAGCCGGTTGGTCCATGAGTTCAGCGAGTGGGTCATCGACCGGCCGGATGTTACGACGTTCTGGAAGGGAGCCGCCAGCGAGCACGGCTCGGTTATCCGGGAGCCGTTTGGCGAGATGTTGCTTCAAAAGGCACAGGTGGGACGGGGCGACCCCGGGGCGGGGCAGAAGATTACAAACGCTCTCCTGGCGGACATGGACGATATGGACTACCGGGATCTGCAAAAGGAA
>CAZOLI010000124.1:0-4650 GCA_964580675.1 uncultured Planctomycetia bacterium | reverse complement strand
GTCTCACCAAAATGTCTCTCTGTTAACTTCCTTTGGGGTTAAAGAACAGGATGTCCTGGAGGTTGTTTTTATAAAAGGGGTTATGGGTGGTGTTCCGGAGCGTGACTTTTGGTTCATTCCGGCCGGGATTTTCGGCCGCCCGGTTTGTTTGATTCGTTTACAGACCACGTGAAGTGTTTTTACGTTTCCCCCATTCCGTCTCCGGTCGTTGCTCCATATATACGGTGAATCCCCGGTTTTTTTGTTTATAAAAAATGGAACAATGTTTGCGCGCAGAACGTGTGTCTGCTGTGCTCCCGGTGTTTCGGTCGTTTGGGTCGTTGTTTCGAAACTCAAAAAGGAGTTGTTATGAAAAACACACGTATTGTTGGCCTGACCCTCGGTGTTCTGCTGTTTGTGGTGTCTCCTCTTCTTGCACAGAGCGATGAGAACGACACGCGAGCGGAGAACGAAAGGGAGAACGCGGAAGAGAAAACCGTTGAGCTGGGCAACCTGACCTGGCACAACAGTCTTGAACGGGCCCGGAAGCGTGCAAAGAAAAAGAACCAACCCATTATTCTGCTCCGCGTGCTCGGACACCTCAACGACGGATTGTGAACGGCCGGTCATGCCCTGAGAACCGTGACGTTCTCGGACGACGACGTACAGAAGAAACTTCCGGAGCATTTTGTCCTGGCCTGGGAAAACACGGACGGCAAGAAGGGCAGCGGCGATTCGTACGTGACGAAGCCGGGAGAAGACCTGCCGTACCAGCCGCGGATGGCGGCCGGGTTTAACAACTCCCAGATTATTATTCTGGCCCCCGACGGAACGGTGCTGAACGTCTATCCCGGTTACTGGAATGGTTCGTTTTTCAAGAAAATTATTCATGCCAACTGGCTCCTGTTCCGACAGGTCTGGACGAACAAGGACCTCCCGGAGAAGCGGAAGAAAAAGATATATCATTCCTTTTACCGTGGTGAGGCCCGTCTACTGAAGAACGAGAAAATTGGTGTGCCGCCCGAACAGCGCAAACTTCTTCTTCCGAAGGAGAGCAAGCGTGATTCGTACCGGGTCCACGAGGTGGAAAAAGTGAAGGGGGGCGGCAAACAGGGAGCCGATCCCATGCGCAACAAGAAGAAAATCATCCACCTGAAAATAAAACTCACCAAGGAGCCGTACTTCATGACATCCTGGTCCGAGTTCGACGTGGTGTCGTTTGTCGGCCTGCCCAGCGGGTTCTCGAAATTCTACGGCATTGAACCCGAAAACTCGGAGAGCGATGACAACGGGGAAGAGGTCCAGCAGACGGATTACCAGGACAAGGAGGAATCGGAGGGCGACGAGGACGAGAGTTTTGAGGACGAGGAAAAATAACCTCGGCTTCCGTCATGAATCGTTTCCGATTCCACTTCGGCGTGCGATGGTCTTCGGCAGTTTTTCTTCTGGTGCTTCTCCTTGCCCCGGGACTTCTGGCCCAGGAGAACAATAAAGGGGCCCCGGTATACGACCTGGAAAAGGGAGATCAGTACATCACCCGCATTCACCGGTCCCTGGACGGCAGGCCCCCGGAAAATCTACAGAATGAAACCTCCGACCACATTCCACCCCCGGGGAAACGAATGAATCCGTACGTTCGCGCGAGGAGATTCTACCGCGGGTACCGCCGTTCCTGGAACGACGTTCGATGGAACGGGAAGGACGCTGTTCGTCCGCTCCTGCGACAGGCCCGGAACAACGATCCCGAATTCTGGCGCGGGAAGGACGTGGACGACTATCTCGCGGCGTTTAACAAAACCATGAAGGACGTCCGTCAGAACCTGGCCCGGGGTTTCTACCGGTACATGATCCTGTATTCTTCGTACGCGGAAACGCTACGAACCCGGTCCCGGGTAACGTCGGTAAAAGAAAACGGGGCAATCCGCCTTGAAATGACCATTACCCAGGTTTCGGTACGGGTCAAAAACGGGGTGAACCGGAACCATGGACATTACGTGGCCGCCGGCACGGAAAGCAACGGCGCCAGTTTCGAGGAACTCTATAAACCCCTCCGTCATCTCGTGGGAACCGGTTTTCCGGTGACCGTGAAGCCGGGGGGAAACGTTCTCGTGCACAAAAACTTCGTGAAACTGGTGAAAAGGGCCCGAAAGGCTCTTCCCATGGACGAACGATTGGGGGTGAAAAATCATTTCATGAAGTTTGTGGCGGACCGGATCCTCTCGCCAACGTACCTCCGGGCGATGATTTACCAGTCCTGGGCCCGGCAACTGGAAAAGAGCCACAGAAAGAAGGACACCATGGAAAATTTTGTGGTTCTCCCTCCGTTAATGCCGATGCACGGCCTGCGCAAATCTTCATACGAGCCGGACGGTCGCCGGGACGGGCTGGTGCAGTACGAAGCAAGGGAGAACGTCATTCGGCCCGCCCGGGGCGAACGGCGTAACGGCATTCCGGTGTCCACGTTCTGGAACGTGATGTCCAAATTGCGGAGCGAGTCACACCGGATCAAGGTCAAGGGACTCGGGTACAACCACGTCCTCTCGAAGGTACTTTACGACAAACATGATTTGATCCACCGGATGCGGTACCGTGAGATGAAGCGAACCACCGTGTCGGAAGGCTCGGCGTCCATTGCCCGAAAACTGGCCCGACGTGAAATGAATGGAACGGGTCCTACAGGTAACGGGGCCGTCAGGGGGATCGGTGGTTCATACACCGGTTCAGTCGGTGGCCAAAAACTGTATTATCCGTTTGCGACCGTGAAACGAATCGGCGTTACGGTGGAGCGTGAGGAAATCGAAGGACGACGGGGCGGAAAGTAACAGTCCCCGAATTCGGGTTCAGTTCATCAGCAATCCGGACAGATTCACTGTCCAGTTGATCAGCAGCAGGCTAATACCGATCAGCAGAAAACGTTCCTGCCACATGCCCATTCGAAGGTTTTCGGGCACCAGATCAAGAAGTGCGGCCGACCGGTACGGCAGCTGAAACAGCACGCCCAGGAAAAAGAGCACTCCGACACGGTTGTGTTGAAGTGCGGCCGAGAAATCACCACCGGCCAGTGCGATGAAACACCGGGTCAGGCCACAACCGGCGCATTCGACGCCCATGAAATTCCGGAACAGGCACACGGACGGCAGTGTTATGGTGTACGATCCAACGGAGAAGAACACGGCCTGTCCGTCCGTCCGGAGCACGACGGCAAGGACCAGCACGAGAAGCGCACCGACCCCCGCCAGCAGGTGATGCCTCCGCCGGTTCTTTCCCTTCGTCTCCCGGACCGGATCTTCAGCGGAGGTGGTCTGGTGTTTCTTCATCGTGTTATCGTCCATGACGCGAACCTCCTTCTCGGGGTTCCGGATCCTGTTCGGGGCGACCGCCGGGAAAACTTCGGGCGTCGTACACATCATTCAGTTCGTCCTGAAACAGCAGCGTGCTGATGAAACCGGCGGAGGCCAGGTCCAGTACGACACAGATTAACGGAAAATTATCGCTGATCGACAGATTGTGCTGCCGTTTGATCTCGTTGATGTATTTGGCCCATTTCCAGTCTGCGTAAAGCTGATATAACCCGCAGGTAAGTATGGTTAGAATCAGGTCCAGCATCACCTGCGGGCGGTTGTCCCGGCGATACCGGCGAATGTCCTGACCCACCAGCACCCAGAGGATCAGGAAACCAATACCGCACGTGACGATGCCGATGAGAACCCACGTGACAATGCTACGTTTTTCGAATTCAGCCATGGTCTCCCCGGAAAAGAAATGTTGTCTTGTTTTCCATTGGTCCATCGGCCGTGCGGATCATCTGATATGAAAGCAGAGGGATCGTAAAAATGCAATGTATTGGGGGTGATCACTTTATTCATCCGGGGTTTTTGCGGCGGAAGAAGACCCCGAATTCATGAGGAGCCTTCATCAGAGATCCTGGTCCGTCGATTTTTTCTTCCCCGTCCATTCCCTACCCCGGGCCCCAGGCCCCCTTCGGTGGTTGAACCTGTCCAGAAGCTTTCATCCAATATCGTTGCGGCAAAAATTTCGTTTGTACTCTTGGCTTCTTTCAATTACTTCAGCAAAATCATGTACGTCAAGAATCACATGAGTTCCGATGTTGTGACCGTGATGCCGGACACGCCCATTATGAGCGCCTGGCAATCCATCATTGAGCATCACATACGCCAGGTACCGGTCGTGGAGAACGGGAAACTTGTGGGTATTTTAAGCCGGACGGACCTCCTCCGGGACATGGTGCCCACGACGGGAAGCGAGATGGAGGAAATACTGAATCCCCCGGCCAGCGAATCCATGACGTCGGATCCGGTGACCGTGGAACCGGACACCACCATCGAGGATGCGGCGGAGATCATGTACAAAGACCGAATCGGCTGCCTGCCCGTCGTTACGGGTGACAATGAGCTGATCGGCATCATCACGCGAACCGATCTGTTCGACGCGATTGTCGACATGATCGGCATCGGGGACGAGGACGTCCGGATGGCGTTCGATTTCGAGACGTTCGACGAATTTCTCAACAAGGCCGATAAGCTGTCCGGTGACTTCGAGGTGCTCAGTACGCTGACGTTTCTCTCCGGGGATCGAAAGAAATACAAATCCCTCTTCCGGGGTCGACAATAAACAGATCCCGTTTGAAGAACCCGTCTTTATCTGCGAGTT
>CAZOLI010000123.1:0-4741 GCA_964580675.1 uncultured Planctomycetia bacterium | reverse complement strand
TGATGAACGTTGTTTGCGGTTGAGGGAAATGTAACGGCCACAGGAGATCGGGCTGGAACGCCCGATCTACGACCGGATCACGTTGACGGATCCCCCCCATCCAATAACGGGACGAGTTTGCGTGTGTGAGACGAAAACAGGACCCCGGAGGTCCGTATTTCGATCTAAAACCGGTTTCTTCGGACGATAATCGAGGTTGATTCCGAAGGAATTGCCCGGGACGGGAGCGAGTTATATTTGAATGCTGGGTTTGTAGCCCCTGGGCCAGAGCAACTTTTGAAGGGCCTCCTCTCCCGGATCCTCCCCTTCCCGGATCTGGATGTGTTCCTGTTCCGGGTTAAACACCGTGATCGCACCGAATTCGTTCGCCAGTTTGTGGAGGTATGTTTTTAGTGTTTCCAGGCCCGTCTTGCGGAGGTCAAATCGTATACAGGGCATGGTTTCAAACGGCAGGTCCACCTCCAGGCCGTAACTGTTGTGGGTGTAGAAGTGTTTGCCCAGTACCCGGTACCGGATCATGCCCTCCAGTTCGTTCTCGAGCAGGTCGATGACCCGGTCCCGATCGATCGGGTTTTCCGGGTCCTCGAACTCGGGTTCGTCGAGCTCACCACGATACACGTATATGCTTCTTGCCACGGTTTGCCGTCCTCCTGGAATATAGTGGCGTCCTGCAGATCCGAACAGGAGTGGAAATCCTGTCTGCTGTTGAAGGGGACACCAGTTATAAATTTGTGTAAGATCAAAACATTCCTGACGTTATAACAATTATTGTCACATGTTCATCTTAACGTATTTTATCTTCAAATTCAGTTCGGGGGGCGTAACACCCGGACATCCGGGGATTTTTGCATGTGATGGGGGGATGGGATAAAATTGAACCCGTTTCTGATTGTCGGTGTGAATCGAGATCTCATTCTCGGACGACCAACGTGAAGACACTTGTCACCGGGGCAACCGGGTTTGTCGGCAGTTTTCTGGTGGAGGAACTTGTGGAAACGGACCGGGAGGTCCATTGCATGATTCGCCGGACAAGCGACCTGCGGTGGCTTCGGGATTTGCCGGTGGAATTCATTACCTGGGATCTGCTCGGGGACGAACCCCCTCCGCCGGTGTTCTCCGACATACAGGAGGTGTTTCATCTTGCGGGTCTGATTACCTCCACGTCAAGAGATCAGTTTTTCCGTGTGAACGCGGGCGGGGTACAAAATCTGCTACAGGCGCTGCACCACGAAGATGCATCCGTTGAACGATTCATCCACGTAAGCAGCCTGGCGGCGTCGGGGCCGTCAAGGGATCGCAAGCCGCTGTCGGAGACCGATGACTGTCGTCCCGTGAGCTTCTACGGCAAGAGCAAGAGGGAGGGGGAACTCCGTCTCCTTCGGAACCGAAATGGCTATCCGTACACCATCGTCCGACCCCCGATCGTCATCGGGCCGAGGGACACCATGGTGCTGGACCTCATGGAAATGACCTGCCGGGACGTGGTGCCCAAATTTGGCCGCTACAAAAAATTTAGTTTCGTGTTTGTGAAGGACCTCGTTGAGGCCCTGATTACGGCGGCTGAAACGGAGAAAGCCGAAAATCGGACGTACAACATTGCCCATCCGGAACCGTTTGAATGGGAGGAATTTGTGGACGCTGTGTGTGAAGGAACAGGACGGGATCCGGATATCGTATCGGTTCCGGAGGGGTTGTTGTTTGTCGCGGCGTACCTGGCGGAGACCATATCGGATATACCGGGCATTCCGGGTTCCATGACCCGTGACAAGGCCGTTGAAATGACACAGCCGGCCTGGATTTCGGACACGAAACGTGCACGGGAGGAACTGGGCTTCCGGTGCTCCCATGACTTTCAGGAGACCATTCAAACCACCGTTTCGTGGTATCGGGATCAGGGCTGGCTTCCGCAGACGGAGGACGGTGACAAAGGGGACGAAGAGCAGGAAAACAGCGGTCATTCAAACGGGTGATGGTTTATGGTCGAACCCATCGAAATTGACGGATCGACGGGGGAGGGAGGCGGACAGATTCTTCGAAGCAGTCTTTCTCTCTCCGCGCTGACGGCCCGTCCAGTTCACGTTCACAGCATCCGTGCGTCCCGGAAACGACCGGGACTCGCCGCACAGCATCTTACCTGCGTGGAAGCCATGGCGGAGGTTTGCGACGCGGACGTGAAGGGGGCGTCGCGGGGATCCGGCGAAATTACGTTTGTTCCTGAGGAGGTCCAGCCCGGCCGTTACCGGTGGAACATCGAGACGGCCGGAGCGGCCCCGCTGGTCGTGCAGACGGTTCTTCCGGTGCTTTGCTTTGCCGGTGATCAGAGTCACATTGAGGTGCAGGGAGGCACGCACGTACAGAACAGTCCCACGGCGGATTACCTGGCATATCTTTACGGACCGATTCTCCGGCGACTCGGGCTTCGACAGGACATTTCCATTGACCGATACGGGTTTTATCCCAAAGGAGGGGGGTTGCTGACCGTCCGGGTCGACCCACGGGGGGAGGAGGCGGATCAGATCAACAGTGTGGACTGGGGGGATCGCCGTTCGTTTGAACAGGTACAGGTACGATCGGTGGCCACGGAGGATTTACAGGACCGGCGCGTGGCCGAGCGGCAGGTGGATGGGGTTCGTTCCATTTTCGGACGGAAGGTCTCCCGAAAGGATGCTCGATACGTGTCGTCTCCCTCGACGGGAACGGCGGTGTTTGTCCGGCCGGCGTCGTCGGCACCGGTTCCCGGGGCGGTGGCGCTCGGCGAACGGGGAAAGCCCTCCGAAGAAGTGGGACAGGAAGCGGCGTCGAAACTGAAGCCCCTGATGAACCAGGGGCTGCCCCTGGACCGGTGGATGGCGGACCAGGTCCTGATTCCCACCGTGGAGACCGTTAATCAGGCCCGCCTGTTTGTCCCCGCCGTTTCCTCTCACCTGGAAACGAATATAAATATAATAAAAAAGTTTTATGATGGTATTGATATACAATATCAATTTAAAGCCGGCGAACGGGCGGTCATTCATATCGAAAAATCTTGATATATTTCGGATTTATGGTTAGAATATAATGTCATATGGAGATCGTCACGCTGGATTTGCCACGGAAGGCAACTTTGCATGGAGGTTAGGTCATGGGACTTCGCATCAATACCAATCAGGGGCTCCTCTCCACCCTCAGGAACGTACAGAGAGCCCGGGAACAGCAGAATCAGACCTTCGAGGCCCTTTCGTCGGGCGACGCCATCACAAGCGCCTCGCAGGATCCGTCCGGTGCGGTCATTTCCGAGATTCTTCGCTCTGACCTGAACGCTCTGAACCGGGCGATCGAAAACAGCGAGCGGGCCACAAATCAACTGCAAACGGCGTCCTCCGGACTCGAGCAAATTTCCAATCAGCTTTCGAACATCCGGTCGGCGGCCGTGCGTGCGGCGAATGGTACGCTGGATCAGGACGCTCGCCAGGCGGTTCAGGACTCTGTTGACGCGTCGTTAAACGCCATCGACCGAATCGCGGACACCACACGGTTCAGCGACCGGAGTCTCCTGAACGGCCAGGCGGCTCTTCGCACCGGGGAACTTCCGGATCAGATCCGGAACGTTCGCGTGTCCTCGGTGCGTTCCGGCGGGGATTTTCCGCGGCAGATCGACGTCTCCGTCTCGGCCCCGGCGGAGCGGGCGGAGGCCAGTGGTAACATTGCCAATTCCCAGTCCACCGGAGGCCGTATCCGTATTACCGGCGAACGGGGTTCGGCCATTATCGATGTGCCCGCGGGAGCTTCACGCAGCGACGTGGAAGAAGCCATCAACGCCCGATCGGAACAGACCGGTGTGGAGGCCGAGAGCGGGACGATTCAGAGCACACGGGTCGGCTCCGAGGCCATGGTCCGGGTGGAAGAACTCGAGGGCGGACTCGACAACATCAGCGAAGGGACCAACTTCGGGACCGACATCCAGGGAGCCGTAAACGGTTCCTCCGTGACCGGAAACCGGAACACGCTCCGGGTTTCCTCCGACGCGTTTCGGGGTGAGATCCAGTTTGAGCCCGGAACCGGAACGGGGTCGTTTTCGTTTGATGTCGAGGGGGGCGGACTCACTTTCCAGCTGGGCACCGACGCGGTGTCAACGGACCAGATTACGGTGGGCATTGAATCGGCCTCGACCGAAAACATCGGTGACGTCGGGGGGGAAGGAGCTCTTCGCTCCCTGCAATCCGGCCGCGAAAACAGTCTACTTGCCAATCCGGCCGGGGCGGCACAGATCGCCGACCGCGCCATCCGGCAGATTTCCAATCAACGGAGCGACATCGGGTCCCTGCAATCACAGATCATTGAAACCAATCAGGACGCCCTGGAACAGGCGTTCCAGGAACTCTCCGAGGTGGAATCCGAAATCCGGGACGCCGACTTTGCTCGTGTCACGGCCGAAAACATCCGTGCCTCGCTCACGGCGGATTCCGGGTTAAGCGTACTGCGAAACATTACCTTCAGTCAGGGATCCGTCCTGAACCTGCTGGAGTAACCTGACCCATGATATCAGGTGTGTTCGTTTACCGGATGAGCGTTCCGCTAAATCATTTTTGACACCTCTGTATGTCCGGGACGCGCTTTTGGATCCCGGATCACGAAATGCTCCTCTTCCCGTCGAAGGGTTTTCCCGACGGTAACGGAGCGGGCCAATTGTCAGCAGCGCCGGAGCCTCGAGGGACCCTTTTCAACGTGATCCGTTCGTAGATCGGGGGTTCCAGTCCGATCT
>CAZOLI010000122.1:0-4761 GCA_964580675.1 uncultured Planctomycetia bacterium | reverse complement strand
TGGAGGTCTCAGGAAGACCCGGGTTCGAATGCTGTAGCAAAGGAGATCTTGGTTTCCGAAAAAACATAATTTGTGAAAGCGAGGACGCTTCCGTTCCCAGTCGGAAGGGATGCCGTACGAATTGGGGCGGAGGCATCCTGTATCGTCTTGATCCTGATCCTTCTCGTACAGTTGCAGAATGGAGCCGGAGAACACGAACGGCGTCGCCATTGAACCCAACGGATCGAAATTCGTTATAATAACACCTGCAAACATACATGGTGGGCGTTTTTCTGTCGCCCGATTTAGATTAATAAAAAAACATGAACGCCACACGAAATTTTCTGTTCTCGCTGGCGCCTGTTCTGGTTTCGTTTTTGTTCCTTTCCCTGACGGGCCTGCGATGCCCCGCTCAGGAAAAGGAGGATGAATGGACGCTTGAGAAGGTGATCGGTCAGCTCGAGGAGAACACCGGAAACCACACCCTCGAGGCAAAATTTGATCTCACCCTGCCGGAGAGGTTTCTCGCACAGGAAAAACCGATCCGGAACGGGGGACGGATCTCCGTGGATGCGGACCGGTTCGTGAAACTTCGGGCGTTTAGCTGGATGTTCAGAAGAGAACCCTTCTGGTTTCAGCTCGGGGGCACCGGCGATCAATTCGGGTACCGGATCGCTCACATGCCCGTGCCCGATCAGAGGCAAGGATTGTTCTGGGCGGCCCGGGACGTCTTTTCCGAACCGCGCCAGGCGGATCCGTTCGGCCGGACGCTTCTTTTCTCGGGAGGCGGGTTGTTTTACCGGTTGCTTCTGGCCAATTTGTTCCCCCGGACGCTCCTGACCCTTCGAAACCGGGTGGAACTTACGCGAAGGAAGACGAGGGAAACGGTCCAGTTGAAGGCCCCCGTTCGCCTTGCCGGCGTCAAAAAACCGGTTACCGTCCAGCTCGTTTACAGCGTTTCACTCCGGGAACAGCGTGTTCGTTCGCTCCGGGTCGAGGTTCCGCTTTCCCTGGATGACCGGGTTACCGTGATGAAGGACGCCGTCCGGGACGCCATGAACGTCCGTGTCTCGGTGAATCGGTGGAAACAAATCGAGAACTGGGAGGTGCCCGCACGCATCTCCTGTCGGATGCCGGTTGCCAGTTCCGATCAAATTGCGGCCGATTGGTACCGATTGGACGTCTCCGATCTGTCGGTCAGCAAGGAGAAGCATGACGCTCCCGGCTGGCTGGGGGATCCCGCGATTCCGGAGGACCCGACATCCGCCGAGGACGTGGGAAGAAAAAAACTCCAGGAGGAAACGATAACGCCGAAAGGACTCGTCCGGCATCTGCAGAGGAGAACCGTCGAGGACGTCGAACGTCAGAAATTGGACAACGATGACTATAATATTAATCCCATTTACCCGCTGACTGACCCGATCATTTCGTACTTCCGAAAAAACGCCGGCCGGATCCCGAAGCACCTGAAGAATTACCACAACATTCTTGCGTTCTGTCATGAACACGTTGGTGGGGGATTATTTGGGAACAAAGACAAAACCTCACTTCCGGTTCGGTCCAATGCCCCGTTCGGCCGGCTCCTGTTAATGTACCGGCACCGGTGGGACGGGGAGGTGGATCAGGCCCGCGAACTGCGAAAGGACCTGCTGGAGGAGTCCCTGTTCCGCCCCGCGTTTGTGTCGTACATGTACAACCGGGGCCATTTCGCCTCCGTGCGGCAAAAGTTGGTTGAAGAATCCTTCGAGGATCGGTCGGCCGCGGAACGTGCTCGCTGGTTGCGAAAGCAGGTCGAGGACCTTCCCCCGTTTTATCAGGTGTGTCTGGCCCACCATATCGAACCGGAGGTAAACGTGACACAGCGTTCCGTCAGGGCCCTCGGCGATCTTGAACATTACTTTACGGACGCCGTGCCCTTTGAAGTACCGGAGGACCATTCCTTCTTCAGCGGGTTGGACGAGAAGGGAATCACGGAATTTGTACGTGTTGCCCGGTGCGACGCAACCAGACTGGCCGCGGCGGCACGGCTACGAACCATGGGAAACAACGGGAAAGCCACGGAGCTGTATCGGTCGCTGGAACACCCGGGAGCGGCCGTTCCGGAACTTGTCGAATTTCTGGAAAAGCGGGCGGAAGCGGGGGACGGGAAAACGATCCGTTCCCTTCTCCGGACGATACGGAACCGCTCCGGTGTTGAGACCAGTCGCCGGATTCTTGAGAAGTATATTGTTGAAGGGGAGAACTGGGACCATCTGGAGGAAATTGGCGATCGTTCGAGAAAAACCCTGCTGGACGCCGGTAGCGACCGGATCCGTATCCTGAACCGGATGTCGGATACACATATTGTGGACGAACTTATCGAAGCCACGGATGAAGATCGTTTTTACGAAGCACTGCTTCAGCGTTCGGTCAAGAAGTTGAATCCGGCGAACAGTCTGCGATTCCTGGAGTTGTACCACGGGCTGAACGAAGAGAGCCGTTCCGGGGTACCGGAGAGAGCAAAAGTGTTTCTTCAATCCCTCCGGAACAAACATCCCGCAGCGGAACCGGATCTCCGGGAACTCTGGGGGGACCTTCAGTACAGGGAGCAGACCTACAAAAGGGCGTTTGAGGAGTATCGATCGACCCTTGCCCTCGAATCTCTTCTTGCGTCCGTGGACACGGACCCGAGAGGAATTGTGGCAAACCGGGTTCTTTCCTTCCGGGCGGAAATGGGGGTCGGTGGCAGTATAGGTTTTAGCAGTAGCTCCGGTTGCGGATTTTTTCACCGTCCGAAGTCTCGATCCGATCTCGACGGGAACATCTCGTTTGCTCCCGACCGGTCCCTTCTGATCAAACTTGCTCTTGCCGGAAAGAACGCGGAACACAATGAGATGAAGCCACTTATAACGAAATACGCGGACCTCGAGAACGCGGACGCCGCCACGGAGGCGGATGCACTTCAAATCGCCGGAAACGAGGAGGCAGCACTTGCCGTTTTGCGGGAGGCATACCGGCAAAAATTGGCGAATTGGCGGAAGGAGAGGGATGAGGACGATGCAAGGGATATCTACTGTAGCTCGATATTCCGGAAGTACATCGTCTACCTGTTTGGTGAAGACGATTATCTCACCGCCGCCGATGTCCTGCAGAAATCAAGACCGTTTGTCCAGGTCAGGGAAGCGCATGGTGGCGGACCGTCCCCCCTTCAGCGGGACTGGCGGCTCATCAAGGAGAAGTTGCTGAACCCGGTTCGCGTACCGGACCGGTGGATCCGAAAACGAACCGAGTCCCTGGAGGAAGAACAGAAAGAACAGCTTCCGTCACTGCTGAAGAAGCTCGGGGCAAAAGAGTATCAGCGCCGTAACAAGGCCCGGAAGAAACTCGCGTCTTATTCGGGCCGGGTACTTATTCACCTGAAGGAACGGTTAAAGAACGCCGAGGATCCCGAGCGAACAAAGCAGATGCGGCATCTCGTCGAACATCATTTTCGAAACATTGCGGGCGCATCTGGAGAGACGAAAGACCAGAACGGGAACGGATCCGATAAGTAACCGGTTTCGTCTCAAGATGACGAAATCCACCGCATCGTTTCGCACACGTTTCCCACGCAATTCTCACCCGGTTCGGGTGGAATACGCCACAAAGGCAACCAGATACAAGCAACGAACAACCTTCGGACCGGATCAACAGGATGGACAGGATGGTACTACCGGCTCCTTCCCGGTTCGTTCGTTGCCGGAATCCGGAAGCCGTGGAACCCGATGCGTCCGCCGGCCCGGGTGGGGCCGCGGCGTCCGAGGTTTTGGTGACGTATTTATGGTTTTTAATTGTGAATCCGCTTTTGTAATATGCCCCGTTAAGGTGTTGTAAATCCGGTCTCCAGGGGTCTCGCTTCACAAACCCGAAAGGAGAAAGGGAGCCATGTGGCGGTGCGGGACCTGATCGACACACCTCGTACATCATTCGTTCCGGTACGGGTGGTCATCCATGAAAAACAGCCGTTTTGTTGCCATACTGACCGTTCTTCCTTTTGCTGCTGTCTCGGTGTTTCTCCAGGGGTGCGGAACACCGACGGAGAAGGTGAATGAATTGTACGTCGCCGGAAAATATCAGGAAGCCATTTCCCGGGCCAACAGGTACCTTCAGGAGGACCCGGGAAACAAGCTCCTGTACTACACCCGGGGCCGGGCAAAGGGAAAACGGGGACGATACGAGGAAGGCATCAAGGACCTCAAGACGGCCATAAAAAAGAACAACGACAGCGACTGGACGAAGTGGCCCGTATACCGGATCGGTCAGCTGAACATGAACCGGGGAAATTACGAGGAGGCGATTGACAATTTTACCTCCGCCCTGAAGTTTGCACCCGGATGGGGGAAAGCAAACAGCGCTCGCGCACGAGCACGATCTCAGCTTGCCGGGCTGAGGAACGGGGAATCGAAACTGAAACAACAGAAGTACAACCAGGCCCGGTCCCACTTCGAGACACATCTCAAACACAATTCAAATTCGATCCGCGGAAACATGGGCATGGGCCTGGCGTTGATGGGACTTGAGGAATACCGGAACGCCCGTTCTCACTTTGAGCGGGTGTTGTCCGCGGACCCGGATCACCGGCGGGCCCGTCGCTACCGCGACCTGGCGGCGGAGTTCCTCGAAGAGGAGAAGATGATGTCCGGGGAGGGAGCTCGGTCCGATCTGGTTTCGGACCTGAAGAGCCGAATTTCATCGATGATGGAGACCGGTTCCCGGCGTCTTCCGGCGGATTTCGGGGAGGTGGTAAGACAGTTACTGATTGTG
>CAZOLI010000121.1:0-4825 GCA_964580675.1 uncultured Planctomycetia bacterium | reverse complement strand
AACGCATAAACGAATCAACGCCTACACGAATCTTTACGATCCATCAGGCCTTCTCCACAAAATCAACGAGGTCGTGGAGGAACGTTTCCATCTGCTCGACCTCCGTTCGTTCGAAGTTGCCGGGCAAAAAGCGGGCCGTCATGTAGGCTGATTCAATCGATCGCACGATGTCGCGATTCTCCGCCAGGAACTGTTCCGTGTTCTTCGTGTTTTCCGTTGCGCGTCCGATGGCGGTGATGAGTTCCTGGAGGGAGTTCGTCTGCGGAAAATTCTCCAGTTCCCGGTAGAAGTGATACCGGAGGAGCAACTGGGCGGCCTGCTCGAAGTTAAACGCCGCCAGGTCCAGGACATCGCGCTGCAGGAGGTTGGACGCATTCTCGAGGAACCGATCCGCTCGCTCTTTCAGAAACGTGCCGTCGCCTTCGGTCATGGGTCCTTTACTATATTCTGATATAAATCCATTACGAATAAAATTTTCGGGGATTATTCCGTCAAATTACCAGCATAAACCCTGCACCGTCCAGTTCTCAGGAAGATCCGCCGGATCAAACAATCCCGGAAAGTCAAACACCGTCAGGTTCCGATCCGCGTGTACAAGAAGTTCCTCCCGGAAGTCGGATTCCGCCGTTCCGATCATCACGGTATCCGTCCAATCCAGCAGGTCCTCGAGCGAATCGGTCAACAGCGGCTCGACACGGGGAAGGTGTTCCTCGAGAAACAGCCGGTTGGCTCCGTGCACCGTCTCCGGCGAGAAAAACGGGTCATAAATCTTCAGGTCCAACGCGTCCTCGTCCTTCAGGGTTCCACAGAGTTTCACGGTCGGACTTTCCCGGACGTCGTCCGTACCGGGTTTAAACCGGAGGCCAAGGACCCCGATCCGTTCCGCCCCGGAATGCCGAATCAACTCCCCGGCCCGGTCAATGTGGTCGGTGTTGCTGGGCAGAATACCTTCCAGAATCGGGAGGGACACCTCCTGTTTCGCCGACTCCTGAACCAGCGCCCGAAGATCCTTCGGGAGACAGGAACCGCCAAACGCGTATCCCGGTTTCAGGTAGCTTGTACTGATGTTCAATTTGCGATCCCGGCACACCAGGTCCATCACCCGGCGGGCGTCCACTCCCAGCGACCGTGAGAGACGTCCCACCTCGTTCGCAAACCCGATTTTCAGGGCGTGAAAGGCGTTACACACGTATTTAATTAGTTCGGCCTCGCGGATCTTCGTTTTAACGACGTCCGCCTCTACATTTCGATATACGTTGGCGAGGAGCTCCTCCCCCCCGGATCCTGCTTCCCCGAACACCAGGAACGGCGGATCGTAGAAATCCTCGATGGCGTTTCCCTCCCGCATGAATTCGGGCTGGTACAGGTACTGCAGATCACCCGGAAGGGACCGGCCGCTTGCCTCCCGGAGCCAGTTGATGACGTTTTCGCTCGTGCCGGGCAGGACCGTGCTCCGGAGGATAATGGTGTGCTCGGTGGTCTGATCACCGAGCATGCGACCAATCTGACGGCTGACATTTTCCACCGACCGGAGGTCCGGTTCGCCGTCCGGTCCCGAGGGGGTTCCGACACAGATCATGGTCACGTCGGTTTTCGCCAGGGCCTCCGCCGCGCTCGTGGTGGCGGTCAGCCGGCCTTCCTCCAGAAGGTCGCGGAGTTTCTCCTCGAGTCCCGGCTCGTCCAGCGGGGGTGTTCCACTGTTGATCCGATCCACCTTGTCCTCCGATATGTCCACCCCCCGGACCGTATGCCCGTCGTCCGCCAGGCACGTTCCGCTGATCAATCCCACGTATCCAAGGCCGAATATGGAAATGTCCATCGGACGTTTTTTAATTCCGGAACAGATAAAAACGTTTCCTCAACGAAACTGCCGCTTCTGGAAGATAAACAATACGACAAACGACGGTGAAATAAAACAAATAATTTTACATCCTCAGAAACGTTAATCAAAAGCAAATGCCCATGTCCCGAATCCCGTCACCGCACAACCAAATTTGTCAGGTCCCGGAAGCACGTTCCACGTGGCCGGGTTTTTCCTCATTTTCCCTTCCTCCCGTATTTTTCACCCCTTTACTGGCTGCACGACATAACCCATGTCCAGGCAGATCCGCTTACCGATGAACGATACCCCGGAACACATTTGATCAAGAGCAAGAATCGTCTTTGATATTACGGGGGAGCGATCGTACCAATTTCGCCCGTAATCAAGAACCGCCGGAAACATCTGACGAACCTCGAACCCGTGGTTTTTAAATTCGGATTCCCATTCCGCCGGGGACTTCATCGACACGTGCCCGAACAAGGAAAATTTCTCGGGATTGCCCGGGGGGACACGCATCCGATCGGGTCTTACGGAAAAGGGATCCGACACTGCACCCGCGTTTCGAATTCGTCGTACGGCTTGCTTCAACCCCTTTCCCGCCCGCAATATGATTGCTTCGGGATTCGGGGTGGTGACGATGACCCAGCCCTCCGGTTTCACCACACGTCGGAGTTCATCAAGAACCGATCCCGGAAACGGCGTTTGCTGGATGACTTCCGTACAGATGATGAAATCGAACACGCTGTTCCGGAAAGACGATCGCTTCACGTTTCCCTGAACCTGACAGGACGGCACGTCCCCCGGCATCTCCCGCCGATGAAGGTTGAACACCACGGGCGGATGAACATCCGGTCGTTTGTCAGCGTTCTTAAAAAATTCCTTCACGAACAACGAACTCCCGCCAGCATCCAGAATCCACGGTGACGAAGCGGCACAGCGGGGCAGCAGGTCCAGCACCCATGACACCGTTCTCCTCATCCGCCGCTCGGTTAATGTGGTTCTCGTCGTACGGCCGGACCAGGGACTGTTCATATCCCCTCTCCCTTCCGGATCCCGACGTCCGGAACCGGCCACTGTTTGTCGTAAGAATTGTACCAATTTCTGCGAAAGTTCCTGATCGGACCAGTTTCGAAGGCGATCCGGGTCCCGGCAGAACGGGCCCTGAAAAGATTTCCTGTTCCCTTCCTTCAGCAGATGCAAAATCAGCCCGGGCGGTACGTTCTTCTGCAGGGTTCTTCCTTCGACCTCAACCCGGACAACGTTATATCGAGCATTTATGTCCGACCAGTGCAACCCCAGAACATCCCGGTAGCGCAATCCCACTCGATCGATCAAATAGAGAGCGATCGGAATGTTTTGAAAGAACTCATCATTGCCCATCTATTTCGGCCCACGGGTAACGGGTGTAATTCTCATCACCCCGTTTCTGGATGCAGAACGAGGAATTTAGCGGAGGTAATGCCGGAGGAAATGTATGATCCGTTCTAAATCATTATTCGCACAAATCAGGTCCCGCAAATTCCAATACGATTATGTCGAAACGGTTCAGCATTTTAAAAGAACTGATCGGTCAACGGGGTTCTTGAAGTGGGTCGAATGACTGCAGACAAAAATCTAATCTTCGCGTACGATTATCCCCCCTCAAACCCGATCCGTTCATAAACCCACCGGTCCGTGTGGTTGCTTCTTCCGAAAAAAAACTTTTCCCCATCATCAACACTCCTCCGGAGAAGTGTTCGGAGCTTAATCCGCCATTCAATTATTTCCGGAAAACCGGATTCGGAAAATCTTTCCCCTGTTTTCGGTAAACGAAACCTGTGTTACGTCATAATTTTTTCGGAGTTCGGAAAGGTGATACACGGGATGGGAGTCCAGCGAATACAGACCCGGCGACCGGGAGGTGGTTTCCCGTTTGTGACGTACCTGATTTCGCCAGGCCCCCACCTGTTTCACGGGATCCTCCTGGAATTTTCGGTTGAGCGGATTGAGAAACCGAATCTGTTTGTTCCATTCCCCTCCCGGCAGATGCCGGTGGTAAATCAATGGAGCAGCCGGCGTGTAGTCGATGACCAGGGACGAACCATCCGGTAATTTCTTCACGTCCTCCCGAAGCAGTCGGGAGCCGTCCCGGCCGTTCTTCCAGGGCTGGAGATAATACGCCCGGTCGGGACGATACGGCAAATCCCGACCCGGGTACATCCGAACAATCGTCACGTTTTCTGACAACCACGGGGCGATGGCATACAAAAGGAGCGGCAAAAACACGATGCCGGCGATGCTTCCCACACCCGCCATGGACATATTTGCGTCCGGGTCCCGATCAAAAATCCATCCCCCCACACCATCAAACCCCTCCCCGATCCAGACGGCAAAGACCACGAAGGAGAGAGACATGACGAAAAACTTCCGCTGAATCATGTACGTGCTGGAGAACAGAACCACGGCAAGAAACAGGAGACCGATCAACCACAGCACAGGACGTTTTTGCTCGTTTCGATACTGGGAATACACGCCGGCCATTCCAAGAAAAAACCCGAACAGCGGGAACTGATAAAACAGGTACAAAAAATATTTTAGGGATCCTTTTGCCGCATCTATCGGATGGTAAATAAAAAGCAGGCCGGCATACCGGGTCTGCAACATTGTTGCCCACGCCTCCGAAAACCCGTTTATGGAAACGGACCGAACAAAGAGAACCGCCAGAAACGAAGCACCAAGTCCAATTCCCCCGGCGACCGGGATTCCGGCTCCGAACCAGGAGAGCCGATTCCGGTAATAAATTCCATAAATGACAAGCCCCGGAATGAGCCCCACGAAGAGAAGGGAATTGGTCAGACCCAGGCCCATGAAAAACATCGACCAGAACAACCACGCCCCTCTGCCCGGCGGTTCCGTGTTTTGCCAGCGGAGCAAAAAATACAAAAACAACAAGAACAGAAGGGAGGTCAGCGCGTAACTTTCACTCACCACGGAGAGGTGCCAGAAGATGTGGGACACCGCCAG
>CAZOLI010000120.1:0-4879 GCA_964580675.1 uncultured Planctomycetia bacterium | reverse complement strand
CTACCTCTATCAACGTTATCCTTTCGTAGATCGGGCATTCCTGCCCGATCTCCTGCGGCCGTTAAATTCTTCTCATCCCATTCGCACAAACAACGGATTTAATCCCCCCGCAAGTTGGTGGAGGTCGTTTTTTTTTGAATTGTACGCTTCTCCGAATCCTCTTTGGTCTTTTCTTTTCGACGCGATCTTTCGATAACATTTTTGTTGGCCTCGTTTTGAAACATTACTTCCGACAATTTCGGACGTTATTGATGAACCTCCTGTTTATCACCCCCGCCAACCTCGACCGGACCGACGCCCCGTCCGTTCGAATTCGACGGTTCGCCCGGTACTGGCGGAAGAAAGGCCACTGTATTACCGTAATTGGACACGGATCATGGCGTGGGGATCCGGACAAAGATTTTACGGCAATCACGGTGCCGTTTGGGGAGGTTCGTTTCCTTGGCACGATTCTTTTCCACATGCTCGTTCCACCGGTCCTCCTGTACCTGTTTGCCCGCCAAAGCTGGGATGGGGTGATTCTTCGGGAAATGCCTTTTTTTCCGTACGCCGGATTTTTTGCCCGGGTGACGGGGACTCCTTTGCTCGTTCGCGTGAATGCCGCCAACCTTGAAGAAGCCCGGCGAGATGGACGGGGTACTCTATGGTTGACCGTCGCCCGTTTCTGGTTTCGGTGGAACTATCGGTGTGCAAACCGTGTGATTGTCCTGACAGAGAGCCTTAAACAATATCTCACGGAAACCTATGGTGTACCGAACGAACGCATTCGCGTAATAGGAAACGCCGTGGACACAAACCTATTTCAGCCCCTCTCGAAAGAATCCTGTCGGGAAAATCTGGATCTGAATCCGGACGAGATCCACCTATTTTACGTCGGCAGTTTTCATCCCCAGCACGGCATGAGCCACCTCGTAAAGATCCTGGCCAAATTGTTCCAGAAACGGAACGATGTCCGGGCCATATTCGCCGGCGAAGGAAAGGAGCGATCGACGATTCTTGACATGGTTCAATCCCGATCCCTGGACGACCGGATCCGGTTACCGGGTCGGGTGTCGGACCAACAGCTGGTGCGGTACATCGGGGCGTCGGATTACTGTGTAAACCCCGTATCTCCCGCGTACCGACACACAACCGAACGAACGTTTCCGCAGAAGGTGTACGAGTACCTCGCCTGCGGCCGACCCGTGATTTCACTGGCCAATTCCGATCCGCTTCAGGACGTTCTGGTAAAACGCGGTGGCGGGTTCATCGTAAAGAACCCGGAGCAACCGGAGCAGGCGGCCGAGGAAATCAATCAGATGATAACCCGGGAAAAGAAGTTCGTTCCCGAAGAACTCCGATCCATCGCTGAAGATCGGAGCTATCCCCGCGTTGTCGAAACCTATGAGACCCTTCTTCGGACGTTAAACGAGTAGTGATGGATAGTGCGTTATTTGCGTTTGTCGCGTTTATCGCGTTAGTAGCGTTAATTGCGTTTTTTGCGTTGTTGCGTTAGGCGTGATGCGTGACGCGTTAGGCGTGATAACGCCAGGCGATAGGCGATTGCCGATAGGCGACAGGAACAACAAAACAGAAAACGGCAGGCGGTTGACGGTAGGCTATAGGCGATAGGAACAACAAAACAAAGAACGGTAGGCGATTGGCGGTTGGCAATAGGGGAGCGGAGGTGCTGAGGAGAATAGGGGCTGGGGGCGTGGATCCGATGCCTGTTCTCTTCAACGTTACTTTCTCTTATTGCTTACCCCACTTTTACAGAGGCTCGGGCTGGAACCCCATCTCCGTATTCCAACAAATTCCTGGATCGTTCCAGGCGATCCACCCGGCCCATTTGAAAATGGGCTGGGTTCAATGAACACATGCCAACGCCTTTTCCCCGGGTTCCGCTTCGTTGCACTCCGCTCCACCCGGGGCTATATTTGTGTCGCTCTTTCAGAGCTCATAGGAAGGTACAGATACAAATTTGAATCTTCTATTTCCCCAGTGACGGTTCGTAGATCGGGCATTCCTGCCCGATTTCCTGTGGCCGTGAATCTTTCCTCAACCGGCACCAACATTCATCACCGTTATCTTCATTTTATTGTTTCCCGACTCTTGCCGAGGCTCGGGCAAGAATGCCCGAGCTACCTTTTTCGACGTTATCCTTCGTAGATCGGGCATTCCTGCCCGATCCACGGTAACCGTGATCTCCTCCTTCCACAACCGTCCAGGCCCGGAAGCGCCTTTATCCAATGGAACTTCGACAGCAATTGCGGAGATGCTCCCCTGAATCAACCCTTGTTTTTTTCATCCTGTCGATCCTGTCAAATTGTTTAAAAACAAAAGGTAGTTGACGGGATCAACATGATTGACAGGATGGTACAACCAACAACCTTCCACGGCCGGTCCCTTCGTCGAAAACCGAAAGCCAGACCCCTTTCATTTCCCGGAACCTCCTTCACCCACCCCGCAAGGAGGTGGGGGTCGTCTTTTCTGGTTGTACTTTTCGTTAGCTGAAAAACTCGTTCACCTCCGCCGCAAGGACGGAGGGGTCTTCCTCCGTCTCCCCACTCGGTTCGAACCAAAACAGCTTCCTCCTCTCCCGTGCCCCCCCGCTCCCATGCTCCCCAGCTCCTCCGCTCAGAATCGCATAACGTGAAACGCGACAAACGCCAATAACGCCACTAACGCAACAAACGCAACGAACGCACAACGCGTACTTACTCCACAACACGTTCGTATACCTGTTCCATCTTGGTGACACAATCCGCCCACTGAAAATTCGACCGAACGTGTTCCCGTCCCTGTGTCCCCATTTTGCGACGTAGATTGGCGTTATCGGCCAGTTCCTCGATGGCGTCGGCGAGAACGTCCTCATCCTCCGGCGGCACAAGGAGACCGGTTTCCCCGTCCCGAACCACCTCAGACACCCCCCCCACGTCCGTCGCGATGACCGGGGTTTCGGTGGCCAGGGCTTCCACCGCCGCCACCCCGAACGACTCATACCGGGACGGCATAACGGAGATGTGGGCATCGTGAAGGTACGAAGGAAGTCGGTCATTCGAAACATATCCCTCAAAGGAAACGGCATCATCCACATCGAGTTCTGCGGCCTGATTTTCCAGGTCCGCCCGCTTCTCCCCCTTCCCAATCATCGTCAGAACGATGTCCAACCGCCGCTCACGCACTCGGGCAAGAGCGCGAAGCAGGAGATCCGGACCATATACACGTTCGTACTTTTTATGGAAGAGCAATTTAACCGGAGGCGACTCCGAACGGGAATCCGGTGGTGAGAAACGACCACAATCCACACCGTACGGGACAATATGAATGTCTCGATTTTCTTGCAGGTAGTTCTGCATCTGATCCGCCAGGTACGGACTCGTCGCGGTGAGCTCGTCGGCCTGGCCGAGCAGGTACGATTTCTGGTGTTGGCTTGCCCGTGATTCCTCTTCCTCCCCGGTATAAACGACATCCGTTCCCCAGGGGGATACCACCAGCGGTTCCAGACCGGAGACCGTGAATTTCAGGTCGGGTCCCATGACGGTGAACAGTCCCATCAGGTGCACCACATCCGGTTCCAGCTCAAACACAATAGACCGCACCCGGAGGACGTTTTGAAACCCTTTCCAGAGCCGCCCCAGGAACGACGCTCCGTGCGGATACAGCTGCTGCTCATGTACAGTCACTTCTTCCAGCGACCAATTCTCCGGGGTTACCAGGTGAACATCGTGCCCACGATCGGCGAGGGCCGTCGCCCACCGCCGGCAGTGAAGAACAGAGGCGTCCGAAAGGAGACAAATTCGATTGCTCAACTTCTGATCCGTTTCATAATTGTGTCCCGTAATAAATCGTCTGCCAGAAACTGTAAACACGAAATCCCGGGATCAACTTCCCGCGCTCACTGAAAGCATCGGCGGAATTGACCGACAATTCAAATTCCGTTTGCCCCATGATGTATTCAGTAGAACCTGTGGCTGGCGAAGAACATGGTGAAAGAGCTTTCCACAGAGTGGAAAAGAAATCATCTCGCTATATAATCGACGTATAAGTTGGAAATAACAAAGTGCTATCGAAAACCCAACTCAACAGACCAGAACCTCATGGATTTCTCCGTTCCGATTCTCATCGAATGAGCGCGGGGACAAACAAAAAATTTGCTGAATCCCTGTTTTTCGTGCTCGGTGCCCAAAAATCCGGCACGACTACGCTATATCATAGCTTGGGGAACCATCCAAACATTTATATGTCCGATCGTAAGGAACCATTTTTCTTTGAGGCACAGTTCGAGGAAGGAATTGAATTTTATCGAAAAAAATATTTTTCAGAATGGTCCGGGGAGCAGGCCGCCGGGGAGGCCCGGCCCGTTCACTTATACCTTCCCTTCGTGCCGGAGCGGATTCAGCAGGTCACGACGAAGCCCAAATTTATTGTTCTACTTCGGGATCCCGTGGAACGTGCGCACTCGGACTGGTGGATGTACAAAACGCTAGGCCGGGAAACGTGTTCCTTCGAGGAGGCCATCAACCGAAATATGGAGCGAATTCAAAACGGCAGATCATTTTCAGGCGAGGAGGGAATACAGAACTGGTGGGATCGTCTGCACTCCTGGAACATCGATGGGTACCGGACTTACGTGGACATGGGGTATTACGACGAACAGCTGAAGCGATATTTCCAGTATTTTGACGAGGAGTGTTTTCGGATCTATCTGTTTGACGATTTTATTCACAGAACCGATAGCATCATTGACGAAATTCTGACATTTCTCGACCTGGAAAACACCGGGAATATCACGCCATCAAACGCTCAGAATCCGGCCCTTCCCGGGTTTGTTCATTATCTGTCGAATTTGATGCCACAAAAAGGATTTACGGACTTTCTTCCAAGTCTTCCCGAATCG
>CAZOLI010000119.1:0-4918 GCA_964580675.1 uncultured Planctomycetia bacterium | reverse complement strand
TTCGGGGTTCTTGGGCGGGCCGGCCACTGGCCCGGTGTTCGGGATCTCTGACAGATCACGACGAGAAGACCGTCACCGTTCTGTTATACGCCGGGGAAAAAGGCCTGATTTTTGCTGGGTTTCCACCACGAGTTCCGTGCTTCCACCCTCTTTGGGGTTCGGGGGTGGGAACTCCATCGGGCCCGGTGATTGGCATTTCTGGCGGGACAGCCCGGGGGACCAAACGGGTACTCCACGTCGCTATCGCTCGTTTCGTACTCAACTACAAACTTTCCTGGAAGCGTTGTTGGCTGGGAAGTTCGTCGTGGTGCAGTGGCAAAAAAAAATAACGTGTACTCCGGACGGCGTTGCCGTCCTGCGTACACTACAACGAACACAGCAATTTCATTTCAGGAGTTTTGAGTTGGGAAATGGGTTCTGTTGTAGTGCACGGAGCGGCAGCGGAGTGCACGTTTTTGTGTGAAGGTATATAATACCCCTGCGTCAGAAAACAACGGGGCCCCGGTATGCATTCTCTTTATCTTTATCATTATCTTTATCTTAATCTACGGCCGAAGGCCGTCCCCCTCCCTCACGGTCGGGGCTCGGTCTTTGGTGATACAGTTACAGGCGGTTGCCATCGGACGTCGTCCGGTCGAGGCTCCTGCTTTGGTGAAACGTTTTCCTTCCCCGCGTCTGAACGGCCCTACTTTTTACCTGTTACTCCTGTCTCCTCACTTTTCACTCCTTACTCATTACTGACCGTTACTCTTTACCAACACCTACTCGTAGATCTCATGATCATAATCAGGATCAAGATCAAGATGATACAGGATGCCTTCGTTCCAATCGGGACGTTTTTCTTTCCTCCCGGGGTTCTGGATGGCTGCTCTCTGTTCCGGTATCTGGAGATACCCGCAGAATCTCCTTATTCCATGCAGAGCTGGACCTGGTCTTCGTCGGAGAGGACGTGATCCCGCTGAATGCGCTGGCCATCGTGGAGCTGGTCGTTGCCCCAGATGCGGGCGTACTGGAGGTTGCCGGCGATTTCACGGTGCACGGCCTCGGCAAAGTCCTGCACCGTGCTGCCCTCCGGGATGGTGTATGGTTTTTCCCAGTCCGGATCCTCCCCTTTCGGCCGGCTGTATATACGAATCTTTCCCAGGAGTTTCCAGATGCCCTCACGAACCCGATCCAGGTTCTTTCCTTCTTTTGCCGATACCGGCAGCGGATCGAAGTCCTCGCCGTACAGTTCACGCACGATTTCGATGCGTTCCTCCGCCCCCTCCACGTCCATTTTGTTGGCCACGAGAAGGGTGGGTTTCACCATGTAACCGCTGTCTTCGGGCGGCAGTCTCGACTCCTGCCAGGAGGGGATAATTTTTTCTTCCTCCAGGATTTCCAGGCTTTCTTCGAGGTCCTCCAGGCAGCTTTCGCTTCCCGCGTCCACGATGTGGCACAGGCCGTCCGCTCCGCGCAGCAGGGGATTTACCCAGGCCGGGATGTAATCGGGCGTAAGCGGCGGGAAGTCCACCAGTTGAATATCGACGTTTTCGTACTTCATCATGCCCGGATACGGCTCGCGGGTGGTATGGGGATAATCACCGGTCTTCCGGTCAAGACTGGTTAATTCGTTCAGGATGGTGGTTTTGCCGCTGTTGGGGGGACCATAGACGTAAATCTGTCCGCTCCCCTGACGCTCGATGGAAATGGACCGGCCTTCTTTCTGTTTCTTCTGTTTCTTTTGCTGGGCCCGTTTCTTTTCTTTGGTCTCCGAGATTTTGCGGCGAAGACGGGCCTGTATTTTGTCGGTGCCCTTGTGCTTGGGCAGATTGGACAGCATGTCACGAAGGGCATTCAGTTCCTCGTCCGGATCCGTTGCGTCCTCGTACCGGTCCTTTGCTTCGTGATATTCGGGCGGTAAATTGGCTGGCATAACGGTCGAAGATTGATCGAAACGGAGGTGTGTTCCGGCGTATCCAACATACTATATACTGGAGGAACAGGAAAAAAAATTCAAGATTTTCCTGTATTGATGTTTGAATTTTCCGGGGTCTTCGAGAAAATAACAGATGATTTCGAGCCGGGCGCCCCGCCGGTTTACGAAGGACATTTCCTGGGCTCTAAATGTTTGTTCCAATGTTTTGCAACCGGCTTCATGAGTGAAGACGATCGGTTAACCGACCGGGATGGCTCCACACTAACGGTTCTGCAGGATCCCATCAACCGGGAGGCGGAATTTCGTGAAGATTGTCAGGCGTTTGTACAGAACGCCGGGCACGAGGAATTACACGTGGACCTGACGGAGGTACAGCTGTTGAGTTCCAGCAATATCGGTGCAATTGTATACATTAAACAGATGGCGACCAAACGGGGGAAGAAGGTGGATTTTTCGGTGTCCTCCCCGGTGAGGGGCATTATCCGGATCTATAATCTTCAGGATTATCTTGGTGTGGCCGGCGACGGGAAACCGTCGAAGGAAACCAGGTTCATTCCCGGCTCCGACCCGGACCAAATGGACGAAAACGGTGGTTAGGTTCCGCTCCCGGATTTCCACCAGCCAACGGATGATCAAACGGCTCACCTCATTCAGCCTGCGGTTGCGTATATGGGAAACCTGGCGTTAATTCAGCTTGTGGTCTTCCTGCTCGGTCTGGTGGTGGCCGGGTATTTCCTGCGGCTCATCCAGCGAAACCGTCTGGACGTCGTTCTTCGGCTTCTGGGGGTCTGTCTCGTTTTCTGGTTCGGCCTCCGGTTTATTGATGTGGGGCTTCGGACCGTGTTCGATGCGGTTCCGCCCCTGTTTTTGACGGGCATACATGTTCTTTCGTACACCGCCCTGTTACTGGAGTCCCCTCTTCTTCTTCTGGCCCTTCTCCGGTACCGGAATTCGGAAACCGGCGAGGAGTTATCCCCGGGTTTCTACGTTTTGTTGTTTCTTCCTGCCGCCGCGGCTGTGCCGGCGGGAATTGGTTTTTTGAGGGGGGGGAATCCGGTGGGATCCGGGTGGGAACTGCCGCTGTTTCTGGGGGTTAAAACGAGTTATGCGCTTGCGATCTCCACCGTTTGCTGGTTTCTGTATCGTGCCACCGACCGGCGGGAGATACGTTATTTCTCCGCCCTGTTTCCGGTTATATTGCTTCTGACGTACCTGATGGTCTGGTGGGGTTACGGGACAGGTGCCCTCGTGCGGGATTCCTACGTGAAAATTATCGTTTCGGAGGCCCCCCTTGTGCCGTTGCTGTTTTTCTTCTGGACGGTGTACCGGTACAACATTCTGTCACTGGAGCTCAAAAATCAGACCATACTCGCCTTTGCGGCCGTGGCCACGATGTTTCTTTACTACGTGGGCATACGGACGTTCAGCCACCATCTGCAGACGACGTATCAAATCAATCCCGATCCGTTTATTGTGGCTTCTCTTCTGGTATTGCTGGTGGGACTTGTGGTTTCGGGTCGCTGGATGACCAAGCTGACCGGCTCGTCGGTTCGCCGGGAGACATTGCAGTCTCTTGAGGACCTCGCGGACCGGCTGTCCCGTCCGGATTTTGACGTGGACCGGGGGATTTCGTTGATTTCCGATTGTCTTGAGGAGGCACTGGGCGCCTCCTGCGAGGTGCTCCGGGACTCGGAGGATGAACTGTTCAGGCTGGTCCGGGAGATGCCGGATCGACCGCTGTCGGTTCTTGAGGAAGAGCAGGAGCGGTTTCAGGAGGTTGTTCGGAATCGCGGAGGACGTGTGGTGGTTCCTCTTCGAACCGACGACGCCCTCACGGCGGTTCTCCTTCTCGGACGGAGACGGCAGTACCTCGGGTATACCCCGGAAGAACTGGAGGGGCTTTCTCTGGTGATGAAGCAGTTCCGGGTGGCCGAGCGAAACCGTCGTCTCCTCCGTGATCGTCTTGAGCTGGAGCGGCAGCTCCAGCAGGAGGAGACCTTTTCCGCCCTTGGTAACGTGGCGGCGTCGGTCGCCCACGAAGTGAAGAATCCCCTATCATCCATTAAAGCCATAGTGGATCAGATGGGGGCGGAGCTGGACCCGGAATCCGACCACGGACGGGATGTAAAGGTGGTTCGTCAGGAAGTCGATCGGCTTCAGTCGATCGTCGAAAACGTTCTCTCGTTTTCCCGCCGGGGACGGGAGGACGTTCGTTCCGTGGAGGTTACGGACCTGGTGAAAGGGGTGCTTTACGTTCTTGGCAAATCTACGGAAGAGGTACGAATCGACACACGGATGCCGGAGGGAGACGTGCGGGCCCGGACGTCCACGTTTTACCTGAAAGGAATACTCTTTAACTTATTGCAAAACGCCCTGGAAGCCGCCCCCGCCGGAACGTCGGTACGGGTGGACGTGGAACAGGAGGACAAACACCTGCAGATTCGTATTCGTAACGACGGGGAACCCATGCCGGAGGAAGCCCGGGAACGGCTGGTTTCCGGAACCGGAGCGGATCCGTTTGACCGGAGCGGTTTCGGTCTGGACATTGTGCGGGAGGATATGTCGGAAATTCCGGGGTCACTCGACGTCGAAACCGGAGAGGACTGGACGGAAGTAACGATCTCACTGCCGGCGGTGAACGGGACGGACGGCGAAGGTTCATAAATGTGTCGTTACGCGGAAATTCATCCGCTGACCCGGACGAAACACTTTTGAAGATGCGGGTCCATTTCGACGTGTTTAAAAGTGGCGGAGCGGATCACAGATGCAGGAATCTATTGGTCGTGCTCTCGTCTTTACCCATAAGTTATTAGGGCGTATATCAGTGCGCCATTGGTACCAAAAGAGTACTCCACGTCGCTATTGCTCGTTACGTACTCAACTACAAACTTCCCGGGAAGCGTTGTTGGCTGTGAAGTTCATCGTGGCGCAGTGTCAAAAAAAATAACGTGTACTCCGGACGGCGTTGCCGTCCTGCGTACACTACAACGAACACACCAA
>CAZOLI010000118.1:0-4931 GCA_964580675.1 uncultured Planctomycetia bacterium | reverse complement strand
AACAACCGAAGGCTGGAAGCCTTCGTTCCAATTACTGCAGACAGCCACCGCATCCGGCACCTCATTGGAACGGAAGCATCTCGCTTTTGTTCCTCGGACGCCGGTCCTCCCGCGACTGTCAGATCAGCAGATGTCCTCCGGAAATTGTCTTATCGGGCGTCGACGGTCGCCAGGAACGCATCCTCGAGGTTGTCGGCACCCGTTCGATCCTGAAATTCGGTGGCGGTTCCCTCGCCCCGTAGCCGGGCTTCGTGAATAAGCCCGATCCGGTCACAGAGGCGCTCCGCCTTGTTCATGTCGTGCGTCGACAGGAGCACGGTCTTGCCCCGGTCCCGACAGGTGTGAATAAAATCCACGATCGTTCGTGCCGTCATGACATCAAGACCCACCGTTGGTTCGTCCAGAATAAGAACCGGGGGATCGTGGACCAGGGTCCGGGCGATGTTGACTTTCTGTTTCATGCCGGTCGACAGGTTTTCACACCGCTTGTGTTCGAAATCCGTCATGTCCATCATCGAAAGCAGTTCGTCCACCCGGTCCGTTAAACGGGCCCCGTCCATCCCGTATAATTTTCCAAAATACGACACCATCTCCCGTGCCGTTAACCGGGGATAAAGTCCCGTTTCGCCGGACAGGAAACCAATGTTTCGCCGAACCTTCTGCGGGTCTTCCGTCACGTCGTGGCCGGCCACCCAGGCGTCACCGGCGGTCGGGGTAAGCACGGTGGATAACATCCGAAGTGTGGTTGTTTTCCCCGCTCCGTTAGGGCCGAGAAGTCCGTAAATTTGACCGGGATAACAGGAAAACGTCACTTCCCTTGCCCCGTCGACTTTGCCTTCCTCGGGATCCCGGTATTCCTTGGTCAATCGCTCGGTTCGGACGCCCGGTTGTTCTCCAGCCATTCTTTTACCTCATCAATGTGTTCGTATTCGCCGTGATGTTCCTGAAGGTAACGAAAGTGTTTTCGAACCTCCTTGGTCTTCGCCGGCTCCTTCTGAAGCAAACGGCCGAGCCGGTATCGGATTCCCGGATGATCCGGATGCTGTTTCACGCCCTTCCGAAGCAGATCCCGGGCTTTTTCTAAACGATTTAGTTCGTTTAACACATGCGCCTGATCAAGAAACACCTTCGCGGGAACGGATTCCGTTTTGTCGTGAACGGATTGATATGTCGACAGGGCCCGTTCCAGATTTCCCATATCCCGGTGGAGACGGGCAAGGCTTCGGATATACCTGAGATCCTCCTTCTTTTTTATCGCTCGTTTATAGTGAGCCTCGGCTTCCTCAAACTGTTTTTCACCATGATAATACAGAGCCAGCAGATATTCGATTTCCGGATGGTCCGAAAACCGGTTCTTTAATTCAAGAAGGTGCCAGAGGTAAATTGATTGCCCCCGGTTCCCGTACGCTTTCCGAAATTCCTGTATTCGGTCATACACGTTCTCCTCCGACCCGGAAGAACGTTCCTCTGTCCCGTCCGCTCCCGAAGTGTCCTTCCCGGATCCGGACACCCAGATCTGCTCCGACGTGGTCCAGTAATGCCCAACGGGCAACATCAACTCCTGGAAACGTGTGGATTTCGTTGAATACACGTACGAATACACGGGATCAGACCAGGAGGCCCGCTTCAGAAGCACGTAAAGATCACCGGGAGCCGACGGCAGTATCCGAACATTCATCTCCTCCGGCAACTGAAACTGAAACAGGGAAAACGAAGAGGTGTAAGGAGGGGAACTGACACGACACGTATACGGTACCGGCCCCTCCTCACCGCCCGTTCCTGATACCTCCAGCCAGAGCAGGTTGCCCACGGAGGGATCCATGCTGATAATCTTCGTGTATTGTTCCTCCATCGAATGCCCGCGCTCCGGAAGTTCGTGAGTTTTGTCCACCCCTGCCCGAAAAATGTTCTGACGTACATGGGCCCCTTCCTTTCGAACGGTTCGCACAAACCCATTCCGCGAAATGTCTATTTTCCGTGCATCCTGTATAGAGGAACTGGTTTTAATCGGTTTCCCTTCAAGCAGGTGGAGCTTCCCATTCTTCACCCGAAACGGAACAAAGGATGTCTGATCGCCCTCATCCGACCGCTCTTCGTGAACCAGAAGATAGCCGGGTTCCTCCGATCCCGGTGCCAGAAACGCCAGTACGGTTCCCGGAACATCACCGGTGTCATAGAGCGTGTAGTCTTTGGTCGAAAAATTGAATTTCGCCAGAATCGATTCCTTTTCTCCGTCCCCCACCACATGCAGGTAAAACCATAACCCGGTATGATCCGGGTCCATGGCTCGCAGTCGTTCCCGTATGTCCCTGCCGGAAAACCGGTCCTGCAGATCCGATTCCGGATCAAACCGATCCAGTTGACCTGAACCAATTTTGTACGAAAACCAGCCAAAAGACTCTTCCCCATCCTCCTCCCGATGTTTTCCGTACCCGGTAACCCGGAACCCTGTCAGGGATGGGGGTGTTTTTTCGTAACCCCGCGGGTTCCGGGGAACGACCGATACGCTTCCTTTATCAGGGACATCCCGGCTCAACAAACGCACCGAATCGGTTTCCGGATCATGCCGGAACAGAAACGAATCCTGTCCCAGAACAAACTCATCCGCCGTTCCCGGTACACGACCACAAAGAGCCGTCGGTGTTTTCGGCACCGAAAATGTTTGAAATTCGCGGTTTCCCAGATCAAACCGTCCGTATCGTCTTTCGCCACCGGTCATCTCCTGGTTTTGGAAAACGCCCCGAAGGGACGAGCCGTCCGGCGAGAGAAGATAACGACGATCCGGTGATGGTGAAAAGGAGACCTCCACCTTCTGAATCGGATCGTTGTTTCGGGACGAGTTATCGAGGGAGTGTACGGAGATCAGGTTATTTTTCTCGTCCCGTTTCGTAACGACCGCCACAGCCGATAGATCCGGGTTCAGTCCAAGCACCTTCTTCCCTTCCTCCACGGAAAAAATTCGAACGGGGGACGACGAACCGCGAAACGCACCGGAAATCACGTGCCGACGTGTCGCGGCCACCCACCGGTTCGACGCCTGATCATGTCGATACCAGCGCACCTGAGAGGGAAAGGAATCAAGCAACTGCTCCCGTTCCCATCCATCGGTCGTTCGTTTATAACGGATGAGGCTGCCGTCGTGGGCCGCGAGGACCCGGTTCCCCGAAATGGAGGGAAACGGAGCATGACCCGGACCAATTTTCTCCACCGATGGGGAACTCGTTGAGGTTCGATAAATAAGGTCCCCGAAGCCCAAAAAGAGGTCGCGTTCCTGTTCCTGACCGATCAGAGGAGAACCTGAAAGAATCAATCCCCCCAGTATCAGCAGAACAAGGATCACGGAAGCGGTTCGGTTAATCCTGTCAAACCGGTTTCTGGCAAATAACTGTTGATTATTCATCCAGAAAGAAAAGCAACTTATCCCAAACAACGCATTCAACACGTCCGGCGTTTTGGCCGGTCAGCCGTGTCCCGTTTCCCGCTGGTACCCGGTTCCGTCTCTCCCGTTAAACGCTCGTCAAAAAGCCGATCCACCGAAGTTTGAATGGGCTGTCGACTCGTGGCTGGTGGCGCACCGGCCCGGAAAACAAGATGTCCGTCCTCCGGAGCAAAAAGCACCGAAAGGAGGTTGAGCCGGCCGAGGGACACCTTCGAGAGCAGTTCCTGTAGATCCGAACCCGAGATGGACGGGGACGCCTGATCCAGATACCGCTTTATTTTCCGATATCGGAGGCGGGCTGATAGATATTTAAACGAAACCCGGTTTGTTTTCATGCGATCCGAAGCAAAATGGTTGGTGTGAAACAGCAATCCCTCTTTCGGGTTTCGCCGGATCACGCGATGCCGGTCGTACTCAAACACAGCCGCCGTGGATCGATCCGCTACCATCAAATTATTGGATCGCGTGCGGGAGGTGGAACGGAGCAATTGCCCGGCGTCATCCACCGTGTCGCACTCCTCGAGAATGCGCCGGTGCATTAACGTATAAGGAAGTCCCCGGCCAAATGAAGCCGTTCCATCCACCTCGGCAACGGCAAGGTAGAGGCCTTTTTTGTTGATTCCGGTGAGAACCCCGATCATGCCCGGCCAGGAAAACGACAGAAAATCGTTGTAATCCTCGTGATGGTACACGTGGATAAGTCCCACGCGATGGGCCACCCCCATGGCCGGGAAGTCCAGGTTGCGACCAACGAGCGGACGGCCGTATCGCGACCTCTCCGGCCCCACGTAAATGCAGCTACAGAGCACCATAGAGTAAAAATCCAAAAATGCCATCGCCGAGAGAAGCGTCGTCTCGTCCAGCGAGGTCGAACGAGCCATCCCGTTGATCTCCCGCAGGTACCGGTCCGGGATAAATTCCCGGCATCCCTCGGCAAATTGCCTCAGCGAACGGTACCCGCGGGAACGGCGATTTGAACCGAGACAGGTCTCCAGGTAATGGCGAACAAATGAAGGAAGTACCCCGCCGAACACGCGTCCCCGGATACGCCCCATGGTTTCCGGCTCGCCCCGGAGCCTCAGTACCGGATATCCCCGATGACGTTCGTAACGGCCCGGCCCCTCCGTCGCCTCATTCCGGGGAAGCCCCCGGACCGACCCCGGTGGTTCACAGAACAGGTCCGAAAACGCTATGGGAACCTCGTCGGCGAGGTTCTTTATGGAAGGCAACAACGATTCAAAAATGGACATGATGTTGGGTCGAACGGATTAGAACCGGTGACCCCACGACCCAAGCGTGGATTTCGTTAACTCGAACAGAAAATTGGAGACCGCGGCAGAAACGTGCTTCCAGCAGTTTCCGCTCGTTGATACATCCCGTATGATCCGTTTTCCGTCCCTATTTACACCCACATTCCGCTTCTGGAGTTTGTCACGCGACGCGTTATATGTCTTATGTCCCCCCGTACGTTCCCCCAAAAACAACAGAAGGA
>CAZOLI010000117.1:0-4991 GCA_964580675.1 uncultured Planctomycetia bacterium | reverse complement strand
GAGTAAGGAGTAAGGCGTGAGGAGTAAGGAGTCAGGAGTGATGGGTTTAGGCGTTGATTCGTAGATTGGTTGATTTGTTGATTGGTAGATTCATTGATTGGTTGAGGAAAAAGGTGTCGTTCAGCCGGGGTGAAGGAAAATTAAATCACCAAAGTCAGAGCCCCGACCGTGAGGGAGTGGGCCCTTTTCAAGATAAAGATTAAGATAAGGATAAAGATAAAGAGAACTCAGAGGGGCCCGGGTCATAATTACTGAGGAGGGGTCTCTCCGATGGAAAATGAAAAAGAAATGGCGAACGCAAGAATGATCCCACCTCCAATCTGGTAGGATCTTTCCCTAAAAAATAACGCGCACTCCGCTTGGGCTCCGTGCGCTACAACAGAACACATTTGCCAACGCAAAACGCCAGACATGAAATTGCTGTGTTCGTTGTCGGGAACGCAGGGCGACAACGTCGCCCGGTGTACACGTTTTATTTGATCCTTTTTTCGAAACCGTTATCGTTCGCGCTCCGTGCTCGGTCTGAAACCCCCGAGCTACTTTTATCAACGTTATCCTTCGTAGATCGGGCATTCCTGCCCGATTTCCTGTGGTCGTGAACATCTCCTCATTCGGCACCTGTTTTTTTCACCGTCTTCTTTTCCTCTTATTGCTTGTTTTCTCTTGCAGGTAGTGTACGGAGGGCGACGACGACCAGAATACACGTAGGTTTTGACGCAGAAGCCCTCTATCCTTCAGACTAACCCACACTTCGCTGGCGGTTCGGGCGCCACGACAAACACACTTTCTGACGTAATTTTAATATATAAAAAAACTAATCCGGGTGTTGAAAATGAACACAAATTTTCTATAATAAGTTGTTGTGTCATGAAGAACAGGAATATTTTCACATTTCTGTTCTTCCCCCCCAAACTCCTGCATTTCAGCCTCACATTCTGGAACAGGAAGGACACAACATCGAGAGGCCATCACGCAACCTCCTTCCTGGAAATAAAAAAACCATTAGAGGAGAGCGGGCCATTCCGAAACCGACGATCGGTTTCCTTCTGAAACGAACGTCTGATGGCGGAGGTGGCGGATGAACTCGGAGAACGAAAACGTCACGTGACCCGGCGGGGAACCGGTGTGACGATTCCGGTGCCATCTGCGGTACCATTTTGTTTTTATACGTCAGGAGGGACAATGATGCACATTCTTATTCTTAGCAAGGGTCGATCTCTGCTGTCCGCACTCAACAAATCGCTCCGCGATAAGGGGCACCAGGTAAAAACGGCATCAACGGTGGAGGAGGGGGGCCCGATTATTCAGAGCGACTGGTTTGACGCACTTATATGGCGTCCCTCTGATTACGATCGAACCCTTCAGGACCGGGTGATGGACGAGATTCCAGACCGAGCAAAGAGGATTACCATCTCCGGAACGGATGACGAACCCCTCGACCCCGGAGAGTCGGTAAGCCGGAAGGAGGCCCATTTTTCCCGGCCGGTTGATCTTCAGCGACTTCACCGGTTCCTGGACGGGTCCGAGTCGGCACAGAACGAAAATTCCCCCGAAGGACCACGTGAGACACCGGATTACCGGGACGACATCACCACACTCAACACGGAGATGAAACGGGTGTTCCAGCGGGCCCGTAAAATCGGACCGCTGGACTGCAACGTATTGCTTGTCGGCGAAACCGGTACGGGGAAGGAACTCGTCGCCCGGGAAATTCATCGGGCGGGAAATACGGAGGACAACGAGTTTATCGGCGTCAGCTGTCCCGGGTTCAGCGAAAACTTGCTCGAATCGGAACTGTTCGGGTTCCGGGAAGGGTCCTTTACCGGGGCGGACGAAAACCGGAAAGGGTTTTTCGAGGAGGCCTCCCGGGGCACGCTTCTGCTGGATGAGATCGGGTCCATGGGACGTGATTTGCAGGCAAAACTTCTGCGTGTTCTCGAGGAGGAGGAGTTTTATCGGATCGGATCTGTTGATGCGATTGAGGAAACTCCCCGGATCATCGCGGCCACCAACAAGTCGCCGGAAACGTTAATTGAGGACGATACCTTTCGGCGTGACCTGTATTACCGGTTGAATGTCGTGGAACTCCGGCTCCCGCCCCTTCGCGAGCGGGTGGAGGACGTCCTGCCGCTGACGAATGCCTTTATTCGGACATTTAACGACACCTACGAAACAGAAGTAATCGGTGTGACGGCGGATGTTCAGCAATGGCTTCGTCAGCATCGCTGGACCGGCAACGTTCGCGAATTACGAAACACCATCGAGAGCGCGGTTATATTTACCGGGGACGGCATGATTGAGATGTCGGATTTGCCCGAAAGCATCCGGGAGACCGGGCAAACGAACACATCGTTTACCAACGCTCAATCCTCGTTTTCGGAAATGGTGCGGTCCTTTAAGAAACACATTATCGAATCCGCTATCGCCCGTGCGAACGGAGACCGGAAGGAGGCCGCCCGGCGGCTGGACATCAACCGGTCTACAATTTACCGAAATCTGGAGGAGGAAGAGGAGTAATCCGGTTGGAACCGGGTTTTACGTAAAAAAGAAAAAGCGGACGGAACACCGCAGGCAGGGTGCCCGTCCGCTGTATGAGGGTTCTGTTCCCGGTTCTACTGACGTCACATGAAAACTATTTACGGGAGATTTCGGATCCGGGAACCACAACCGTCAGCACGCCGTTCTCGTAATCGATCTTGAGGTTGTCCAGATCCGCATCTTCCGGAAGGGAAACATCCCGACGGAACGATCCGGTAAAGCGCTCGGAATAAAGATCCTTCCGGTGTTCATGGTTTGATCCATCCGTATTCCCTTCAGGCCCCTCCCCCCACCCCCATATCGACACGGTATCCCCCGAAGCAATGACGTTGATGTGTTCTTTGTCCCGACCGGGCAAATTTATTTTTATCACATACGAGCCGTTCTCCCTGTACATGTCCAGGAGTGGCCACTCTGATCTTTTATCAACGGGATTGTTCAATATGGATGATTTCCCGGGTGATTTTTCGTCCTCAGGATCTCCATGCCGGTTGTGACCGGGTTCGACCTGTTCCTTGTTCGGGCCCATGTCCGTTACCTCCGTCCGTGAAATGATAAATCAGGAATCGCCTCGACATCGTATGTCCCGGTGGATGAGTTGCAACCTGTGTGCCACCGGGCGGTGAAATTTATATCCCTGTTTTTCCGGGAATAAACAGGATTCTGTATTTGGTGCCGTGGTCATGTTTTCGTGTTCTGTTGCAGAACATCATAAAGGATTTGATGAAATACAACAGAGAAGGACGGACAACCGGTCGGGTGGTGGGAGGTCTGGAGGTCTCAGGTACCGAGGACCTCTCGCCATGGAATTGTTCGGAGGGAGAGGGTTTTACGTCAAGGGGAGAAAACCGTGATCGAACGACCGGGTTCTTTAATTGGCGTCCGGATTCGCCGGTTCGAGTAGTTTCAGAACTCGTTCGGGGTTCGACGTTTCCAGCACGATGCCGTGACGGTGGCGATTGCGGGCGCAGTAGGAGAAGGAACTGTAGATGGTGATGTTTTGACCGATAAGCGGTTCGAAAAGAATCGCCGGACCACCATCCTGATCACTCATTTCCGCGGTCACCCATTCCTGTTTCCGGACACGGATCTCCTTTTTTTCGATGGCCCGTTTGGCCCGGTCCGGATCACCGACCAGAAGTGTTAGAAGTTCCCGGCCGGTGGTGGCGTTTCCGGAATGGCCGAAGATATGAATGTCCAGATCGTTCATAATCAGAGCAACGTGAGGCAGCAGGTCCGGTTCATTTCGGCCCAGTACCGTGATAATCGTTCGCATCTGTTTTTTCATGGAGATTTGACTCCTGTAGAAATGGCACATGTACACCGAAAAACGGCCGGGGATCTACTGGTTGTAACCAGAAGAGCGGTCCCGCGTTCGAAAACCACCGGGGGCACTCCCGGCCCCGGCCCACCTGTTCAGCGGGCCGGGGACAAATTTTCGGTTGTGATGTGCGCCGGATACGGAAGAATCATCGGGTCGTTCAGATCTCCGGCGGTAATCGGACGGGAGTACCTTACGTTCGTGTGCTGTTACTTGTTCTTTTTGCCAATTTTCTCGAGGGTTTCCTTGGGATTCCTGGTTTGTATTGCCAGTCCCTGTTTATCCTCTTCCACGAAGGGAAAGGAACTTCTGACCTGGACGTCCTGGTCTTTCAGAGGACGGGTCAGTTTGGCCGCGCTGCCGGTGGTGTTTTCCACTTCTGCCGTTACCCATTCCTCTTTCTGCACACGAAGTCCCTGTTCTTCCAGGGCACTACTTGCTTTTTTGGGGTTATCCACGAGAAGCGAAAGGGAATTGCTCCCGTTTTCGGTATGGCCCTTGTGCCCGAGAATGTTTACCTTGTTTTCGCCGAGTGCGGATGCCACTTTGGGAAACAAGGCGGGCTGGTCCTTGGCTTGAATTGTAAGAACCGTTTTGAGCTGTTTGTTCATAAATTACTCCACAGAAAAATGAAAGAAAAAAGAAGCAGCCAGGATGGCTGCACGGAAAGAAGTGCAACTGCCATGCCAGAACCCCGAACACCCGGAATTTGCCCATTTAAGGTACGTTAAAGGAGGTTAAAGACGGCCTCCGAACGAATCTGGGGGGTTTTTGCAACAACGACCATGCCGAAACCCAACAAACGATTTGGTTTATTGGTTGATGGGTTGATGAGTAGATTCGTTTATGCGTGGTGCGTTGGGCGTGGTGCGTTGTGCGTTATTCGCGTTTGTGGCGTTATTTGCGTTATTTGCGTTATTGGCGTTAGTTGCGTTTGTTGCGTTAGTGGCGTTGGTTGCGTTATTGGCGTTAAGCGTGGTGCGTTAGGCGTGATGGGTTGCGAGTTAAGCGTTGCGGGTTGAGAGTTGCGGTTTGCGTGATGCGTGGAAACGGCAGGCTATAGGCGATGGGCGATATAACGGCAGGCGATAGGGTATAGGCGGTAGGCGATAGGAACAAAACAACAAAAAAA
>CAZOLI010000116.1:0-5029 GCA_964580675.1 uncultured Planctomycetia bacterium | reverse complement strand
CCCCGTTTGCTATCGAGGCCTCATCCGGTGAATTTGCCGGGTCCGACCGGGACAGGTTCCTGACCGGTACGGACATGCCCCCCGAAAAGAAAAAACGACAGACAAAACATTGGACATGATCAACTTTCAGACGGGGTTCAAATAGGTCTAATAGGGCGGGGCCTGGAAGAACCGGTACAGAAGGAGGTAAATTAGGACGCCGGTGGCGGACACGTACAACCAGATGGGCAGGACCCACCGGCCCCAGGTGCGGTGTGTGCTGAATTGTTCCGTTATGGCATAATAAAGAAGGAACGGAACGAGAAACGGGAGAAGCCCGGCCAGTATGGTGTGGGAGAGCAGAACCGAAAAATAAAACACCCGGAGGTATCCGGTGCCGGGAAACGGGGTGGCACCGTGATACGAGTGATAGGTCAGGTAACAGATCAGAAACAGTCCCGAGCAGACCAGGGCGGATATCATGCAGGCGACGTGTTCGGTTTTCCTGTTTAACCGGATCATCAAAAGTCCCAGAAAAAGAAGGAGTCCGGCCAGGAGATTCAGCATGGAATTGACCTCCGGCAACCATGCCAGCGGCAAGATGCCCAGCACGGATTGTTGCGGTCGATCCTTCGCCTTCTGTTCCCATCTCAAAAATCGGACGTCTTTTGTTAGTTGCTCAAGCTCCTTTTCGTCTCCGGAGCGGTAATAGCCCCGAATGCGGCGTTTCCCGTCCAGCAGTACAAATCGGTTGCTGTGGGTAAGCAGGTTGTCCGAATCCTCCGGCGCTTTCCCGTAAGCCAGGTTAAAACTCCCCATGATCAGTTTTTTGATCTCATTTTCCTTGCCGGTCAAAAACCACCAGTCCGGATGGTTTACGTTCATTTCGGATCGGTAGTCCCGGAGCACGTCCGGACGGTCAAACGATGGATCCACACTAATGGACAAAAACCGGACCGAATTCGGAAGATGGTTTCGCAGTTTGTCCATGTTGCGCGTCATGTTTCGGCACTGTCCGCGGCATCGGGTAAAGATAAAGTCGACCACCCAGATGTGGCCGGAGAGCTGTTTCTCCCGAAACTTGTTGCCTTCGTGGTCAATGAGGGAAAAGGAGGAAACGGTACCGAGCGATGTTTGTCTGCCTTCGGGCTGGAGGGATTCCACGCTGGTTCCGGAAAACACAAAAATGGCCACGGCTCCCAGCAGGCACCAGGAGAATATGGAAATTCCCCACAGAAACCGGTTTATCCAGTTGTTCATTCGCGAACGCTGTTTATAAATTGAAACGCAGGCCTGAAGAACCACGCAATCAGACGACGCGCATTATAGGGGTTCCCGTGTTTTCCTGCCAGTTCAAACATTTGTCGCCCGGTAGTACCTTCACACGAAATCAGGGATGAGGGCTTCTGTGAGGGCAGTGTCGGGTCGTTCCCGGCGGATCCGAAATAACATATCCAATAAAGTGGGTTGATAAAAGGGCGTGGTTTTCCTCATCACGTGGTTCAAATTGATGTTGATTTACTGGAAGGGAAAACGACGATCGACGGCTGGACCCCTTCGTTCCAATTATTACGGCCCCCCACTATTTCGGGCACCAAAATTGGAACGAACCCATTTTGCTTTCGGCACGGCGTTCGGAGGATCATCCGCGCACGCAGGCAGCAAGTCCATGAAACCGGGAGAGGTCCGAAGGCTGGAAGCCTTCGTTCCAATTAATACGGACAATCACCGTTTCGGGCAACATAATTGGAACAAAACATCTTGCTTTTGATACGGCGGCCGGCTAGTCCTCGGCGCCCGTCAGGAAAAAGTCCATATCCATAAGCAGGCCGGATACCCGGGAAAAGGAAGAGTAACAGTTTGTTCCTTTCTCGACGGGAAATGCCCGAAGGCTGGAAGCCTTCGTTCCAATTAATACGGACATTCACCGTTTTGGGTACCATAATTGGAACGATCCCCGTTTGCTATCGAGGCCTCATCCGGTGAATTTGCCGGGTCCGACCGGGACAGGTTCCTGACCGGTACGGACATGCCCCCCGAAAAGAAAAAACGAGAAACAAAACACTGGACAGGATGAACAGGACATACTTTCCCATTGAGGTAACCATTGTTCCCGTACGATGGTTTTGTTACGGTTTGGATGTGTTTCCGTTAAAAGATTTACGGATGGCCAAATCAGATGGGAATGAGCCACGATCACGCCGAAAGTGAGCAGGAGGGGCACGACCATTCTCACGGGGCGGTGGATCCCTCCATCGTCCGAACCGAGCGAGGCATCTTCGCCGTCAAGGTGTCCTTTGCGGGATTGATGGCCACGGCGATTTTACAGGTGGTGATCGTGTACCTGTCCGGGAGCGTGGGTCTTCTGGCGGACACGATTCATAATTTCGCGGACGCCAGTACGGCCATTCCTCTTTACGTCGCTTTTCTCCTCAAGCGGAAGGAGCCCACGGATCGATTTCCGTACGGGTACGGCCGGGTGGAGGATCTGGCCGGGGTATTCATTGTGGTGATTATCCTGTTTACGGCGGTTGTGGCGGGATACGAATCCGTGAAACGACTTATTTATCCCGAGAAAATCGGTTATCTCTGGGCAGTGGCGGGTGCCTCCGTGGTCGGCTTTCTGGGCAATGAAGCGGTTGCTCTTTACCGGATATCCGTCGGGGAGGAAATCGGAAGTGCCGCTCTGGTCGCGGATGGGTATCATGCCCGGGTGGACGGACTAACCAGTCTCGCCGTCCTGGTGGGAGCGGCCTTTGTCTGGTCGGGCAATTATTACGGGGTGGAATGGTTGAAGCTGGCCGATCCCATGGTGGGCATCGTGATCACAATTGCCATTTTAAAGATTGTGTACGATTCGGCCAAAACCATTTTCGGCCGGCTGCTGGACGGGGTGGATCCGGAGAAGATTGACCGAATACGAACGACGGCCGCCGGTACCGAAGGGGTTGAGGAGGTCACCCAGGTGCGCGCTCGCTGGATGGGCCACGATCTGCTTGCGGAAATCAACGTGGCCGTTGACGATCATCTGACGGTGGAGGAAGGACACGAGATTGCCAAACAGGTTCGGCATAACCTGCTGCATGAACTCGAGTTTCTGGCACGGGCCGTTATTCACGTGGATCCCGAATCGGAATCCGGCGAGGAACACCACGTTCCGGAACACCACAGAGCGGAGAAAGAAGAAGACAAATCCGTGGAAGGGACCGACTAACCTCAGCGACCGCCGAAAACAAAATTCAGGATCAGGGACAGGAGGAGACTGAGAAGAAGCATGGTGGTGATGGGAACGTAGATGGTGTAATTTTCACCTTCAAATTTCAGGTCCCCGGGCAAATTGCCCACAAATGGAACCCGGCCGGCCAGCACCAGTATCACGCCCAGCAGCAGCAGCGCCGCACCGGCAAAGATCAAGATTTTTCCCGTGGCGGTTAATTCGTCCATTCGGTCACCGCGATCTGTTCCGGTCTATTGTTCTGAATGCGATGGCGGACGTCCGTCAGGAAGTGGCTCTCCCCGGTATAACTGGAGCCCTGACGTGTGCCTCTTGATTCCAGTTCATCATTGATGTCGGCGAGAATCTCCTGCTTGGATTTGTCCCACCGGGGAGCAAGGGACCAGTCCGGGTTCAGTTCTCCGACCAGACGCTGCACGACCATCCCCGGGGGCAGGATTTCCAGCACGTCACAGACCAGGTCCCGGTATGCCGGAAAGGAAAGTACGTCGTAGGCTCCCTCTTGAAACTGCTCTGCCAGCTCGGTGTTCGGTGCGACGTAGTAATGGTGGATTTTGATTTCGTCCACCGGGGCCGCGGCGACGAGACGGTGGGTTTTCATCATCATTTCCTCGGTATCTCCCGGGAGGCCGAGAATGGTGTGGGTGACGATGCGAAAGGGATACTCGGAGGCCCGGTCCACCGCATCCACGTAGTGTTCAATATCGTGGCCCCGGTTCATTTCTTCGTGAAGTTCGTCGTTTGCCGTTTCCAGGCCGAACTCAAGCCAGACCTCCCTTCCGTCCGTGAATTCGTTCAGCAGGTCAAGCACCTCGTCCGGTACACAATCCGGCCTTGTTCCCACGGCCAGACCGGCGATGTCGTCAAACGACAGGGCGGTTTGCCAGAGATCCCGGAGCACATCCACCGGGGCATACGTGTTGGAGTATGTTTGAAAGTACGCAATAAACTGCTCGGCGTCGTACCGTTCGCGAAAGTACGACATGCCGTCCTCCATCTGCTGTTCGATGGATTTCGTGGCGTCCTCTCGAAGGGTCGGCGAGAAGGACTGGTTGTTGCAGTACGTGCATCCTCCTTTCGCCACCCGGCCGTCAATGTTGGGACAGGTCATGCCGGCGTGTATAGGGATTTTGTACGTGGGTCGGTGAAACCGGTGGGTCAGGTAATCCTTGATACTGATCCAGCGATACCGTCCTTTTTCGATCAGTTCCTGAGTCACGGCAACCCGGTTTCCAACAGAATTATAAAGAATAAGGGGAGGAAAAAAACGGAGCGCTCGCTCGATTTCCCGCCTGCTGTGAGGATCCTGTATTATTATCCTACGGAATAACGGACGGAAGTGAAAGAGAAATGAGTTTTGAACCCGATCCGAGAAGAGAAGCGTCAGTGGGGCACCACCAGATCACTCATCGCGGAATGGGGACAAATCAAACCTCCAAACGTTGGTTTGTGCGATCCTGCGTTATTTGCCCGGGACGACTGCTGAAAAATAAATGGACAGGATCAACAGGATGGACGGGATTGTACGCCCCGTTCCGTCCCGGTCGGACCGTCGTCGGAAACCGGAAGCCGGGGCCTTCCGGTTCCGCCGCCGGAATCGTCCGGACTTTATAAATTTAATCAAACAGATTTGGAAAGAACGTGGTAAATATTGATGTTGATTTACGGGATGGACAAACGACAATCGAAGGCTGGAAGCCTTCGTTCCAATTATGACAGACATCCGCCGTTTCTGGCACCATAATTGGAACGAACCCATCTTGCTTTCGATACGGCGGCCGGAGGATCATCCGCGGACGCTGGCAAAAGTCCATG
>CAZOLI010000115.1:0-5041 GCA_964580675.1 uncultured Planctomycetia bacterium | reverse complement strand
TTTTTCGTATTTAGAATTTCTTCTTTCGAATTTATTCAATTTCACTTCCACGCCCGGTAAGAAGGCAGGCAGAGTGAATTGGGGCGACGACCTAACCTGCCTTCGCGAAAAGAAGCCGGAGGAAAGGAGTTCGAAAGCAAGGATGCTTCCGCGCCCAGTTAGAAGGGATGGTGTCCCAATTGGAACGAAGGCATCTTGCCTTCGAAAACAAACCGGAGAGACACCGTTTATATTAACCCACGGCTTCAGCCGTGGGTGCACGGAAAAAGCACAGGACACACAAAACCCGTTCAAGGGTTTTTTACAATGAACTCAAGCCCTTAAAAGGGCTAATAGGAAATCTGACCTCTAACGATTCAAATTGGAACAAAGGCCTCTTGCCTTCGGAACTCCTTTCGATCTGTTTGATCTATGAACGAAAGAGGCTTCCGGCCCGGTGATGTCCTTCAAGGGAATCAGATCAGGAACCATCATGGAGGAACTGTATGAGATTGACGGGGGCAGGGAGTTCCTGCTGCTGAGGGGAAAATGAGAGCGAAACCGGGGACGGTTTCACACCGGGGAGAAATTACCAATCGGCGCGGAGGCGTCTCGCCTTCGCACATCTTGCCGTTGAGGGGATCTTTCACAAAAACCACATGGAGCGCCGGTGCCCTCACCGGCGTTTTTGAAAAGATGATGATCATGAGAGTAATACGATGATGAGAACGAAGCAAGGCCCGGAAAATAACGGATAAAGGAGGTTGACGGCCACGGGTTGTTCCGTTACAATTTCCTCGTTCTGAACCTGTGAATACCCTCCTTCTTCGTCCCCGCCGTCGCAATTGATGAGAAAACGAATCGGCCGAAAACTGTTAATCGGTCTTCCGTTTCTGTTTTTCGTCGCCTGTGGACCGGGAGGCCCGTCGGCGAAGAAGAAAGCACAGGGTTCGGTTCTTCCGGCCCCGGACACGTTTCGTGTGCGGGTGATGGAGGTAATTCGGACGTATCCGACGGACGGGACGCACGGGTATTACTGGCCGAAAGAAGGTGACTGGAAAGGCACGACGCGGGACCTGCGGTACCGCGGGGAACTGCTGGCGGAGGGGGACGAGCAGGGACGATGTCATTGTTCGGGATTGACCTTCGAGGTGTTTTTCCGGGCGTACCGGCGGTGGTGCCGGCAGACCGACCGACCGTTCTCCATTGCGAATATGACGCCGGCGGAACTGGATCGGTTTCGCAAACTCTGGTTCGGCACCGACGGCAACAAACGAACGCTGGTCCGGGCCATCCGGAAGAAGGGTCTCGGGCGGGTCATTCCCGACCCGGAACGGGCAAAGCCCGGGGATTTCGTCCAGTTCTGGCGGCGCAACGGGTCCGGCCACTCGGCCGTGTTCATGAACTGGACCCGTGACGGGGACGGCAACCGGACCGGCATCCGGTACTGGTCGAGCCAGGGATCGACGGACGGCATCGATTACAACACCGAGTCCTTCGGGGGCGAGGACGGCGTGGATTCGGATCGGATCTATATCGCGAGGATCGGCAAAAAGAACTGACGAACTCGTCTGTTTTATCGCATCGCAATTTCATGGAGAAAAAACCATGGACGTTCGCATCGAGTACTGCGCCGCGTGAGATTACGAACCACAGGCCGTGAGCCTGACCGAGGACCTTCTTGAGACCTACAAGCAGCAACTTTCGTCCCTGTCCCTGGATCCGTACGGGGACGGCCGGTTTGAGGTCTTTCTGGACGACGAACTCGTCTACTCCAAAAAGGAGAAAGACCGCTTTCCGGAACACGACGAAATTCATTCGGAGATCAAAAATCGCCTGTAACGCGATTTGTTCAACACAGGCACAATCAATGTTTTTCGGAAAGGCCTCTTCGTTTCCGGGGACGGAAACGGGGAGGCCTGACGGGTTCGTCGCATCTGCCGGATCGACGGCCGCCGTTTGACAGCGCCAGTTGAATACGTATAATATGGACTGAAAATCTGATGATTCGCTCGGGACGCTCCGGCGAATCGCCCGTACCCCCCACTTTTACCACCCCAGAAGGATCGGCGGAGAGCTCCGGTTTTCCCGGCACGTAACGGTTGGTGTTCGGGAAATCGGCTTCATTGGACGGCAAATAACTGATTTTCGCTCCGCCTGTTCCGGATCACGTTCTCCCCACTGTAGCGACGCCACACGTCGGTTGTTTCGTGCTGTGTCCGTATGGGTTTTTTTATGTGTGTTGTGGGAGAAAAGTAATGAGTGGTCCGAAACTGGTCGGTGACCGGTCGCAAGGTATCGTTCGTATTCTTTCTTTTGGTTCCCTCCTTTTCGTCTCCGTTCTGGCGTGGCTTCTCTGTGCGCCCGGTCTGGTGGCGTCCGGCAGCAATGGAGCAGTTTCGGCAACGGGAGACGACCCCGCTCGGTTTTTCCTTGGGGTGGATCGGCCCGGAACCGGCCGGGTCGTTTCGTTTGCCGGCAGTAGCGAGAATTTTCAGCGACGACGGGAGGTTAGCGTGGACTGGACGGAGTACGTTAGCCGGGACGGTCGGGTTCGACCGGCGTCGGGCGACCTGGACGGCGACGGACGGGCCGAACTGGTTCTTGGACTGAATGATGCCGGAAACGGGCGATTGCAGATCCGGGACGATGCGTCGAACGGTCATGCACACATGGATTGGGTGGAGGTAAACTGGCCGTCGTACCGGGAGCAGGAGGGAGAGACCCGGCCGGCCTGCGGCGACGTGGACGGGGATGGCCGTGACGAAATGATTGTGGGACTGGGCAATGCATCGGGGGGATGGATGGAAGTCATCGAGGATGCCTCGGAAGGGTTTTCGCATCGCGACTGGATCCGGGTTCGGTGGTCCCGGTACAACCGGGTAAACGGACGCACCCGACCGGCAGCGGGCGATTTTGACGGTGATGACCGGGACGAAATCGCCGTGGGTCTGGACCGGCCTTCGGGTGGATTCATGGAAGTGTTTGATGATGCGGGACGGGATTATGCCCACCGCCGCTGGGTCCAGATCAACTGGTCGTCCTACGCATTTTCGGGAGGCGGCACAAGACCGGCGGCGGGAGATCTGGACGGGGACGGAATGGACGAATTAGTCGCCGGCATGGACGAGAACGGAAACGGTTGGCTGGAGGTCTTTGACGATCCGGCGGGGCGGGCCCACCACCTGGACTGGTTCCGGCTGGAGTGGTCCGAGTACAACGACGACCACGGGGCCACCCGGCCTTCTGCGGGCGATCTGGATGACGACGGTCGGGATGAAGTGCTTCTCTGCACGACGCAGGGCGGGGATGGATGGGCACAGTTGCGCGATGACCGGGAGACGGATTACGAATCCCTTGCCTGGCGCCGGCCGGAACAGGCATTTTCGTCGTATCACGTGCCCTGGTTCTGGGAGTCCACCAACTTGACCGAACTCCTTCCGCAGGAACAACCCGGGACCGGAACGCGGATTGCTGTGGTCGGCACCGGCATCAGTCCGGACATCGGTGCACTGAACGACCGGGTGACCGGCACGGGGGATTTTTTACAAACGGATGGGGAATCATTTGATGACGTCAACGGGCACGACACCCAGATCGCCGGGTTGCTCGCCGGGACCCTTCCGGACATTCAGGGGCCGGGCATTGTGCCCGGAGCTTCCCTGGTGTCGGAACGTCTGACGACGGCAACCGGTCACACCAAAGGTTCGATGCTCGCAAAAGGCATCCGGGATGCGGCGGATCGCGGTGTGGACGTCATCCTGATTCCGATGGGCAATCCGCAACCGAATCCGTCCGTCGGAAACGCCATTTCGTATGCCCGGGGAAAGGGGTGTGTGCTGGTGGCGTCGGCGGGCAACGGGGGAGGCAACAAGACGTTCTACCCCGCCCGGCGCGACGAGGTCATCAGCGTGGTGGCCCACGACCGGCGCGACGTCGTGGGGGCGGCAACGAATGCTTCCCTGGAAGCGGACGTGGCCGCTCCCGGAACGAAACTCCACACGGTCTCACCGGTCTCCACCGAGGATCAGGCCCTGTCATCCGCCACCTCCGGCAGTTCGGCGGCCGCCGGACTGGTAGCGGGTGTGGTGGCGAGACTCCTGCAGGAGAAACCGGATCTAACCCTGGCGGAGATACGCGGAGTGCTAAAAGGCGGCCGGCGGCGGATGTTGCCGAAGACGTACACAAGATTCTTTGGGTATGGTGCGCTGGACGCGGAGCGATCCATGCGTCTTGCCCGATCGGAACGACCGGATGTCGCGGTGGAGGACGTCCGATTTGTTCCGGAGCAACCGCGCCCGGAAGCACCGGTCTCCCTGTCGTTTCTTGTGCGGAACCGGGGGATTCGCGGGGCCTCCAGCATAAACCTGTACGTTCGACAGTTCGGAACCGGCTGGATAAACGATCGCCTGGATTCGGACGCGTTATCGGATCTGCAATTGAAACCCGGCGAAAAACGACGGATTACCCTTCAGCTGGAAGACGCCCCCGACCGAAACACGTGGTTTCTGGTGTACGCGGGATCCTCCGGCGACGATTATAGTTTCTGGAACAACGTACGCTGGGCTCAGGTGAGACCGACGTCGGACGTCAAACGCCGCGTTGACACAACGGACCTTTCATACCGTGTGCTCGGGGAACAGGGCGAACGCGTTCGAGCCGAATGGACGTTTCAGAACAAGGGCAACGTTGGGGAACCGAACATTCATCTGAAAGGATCGGTTTCCGGGGAGCGTGTTCTCTCCGGGGAGGGCATCGAACTTGCCCCCGGCGAAAAGCGAACGGTGAGTGTAAGCTGGGGATACGGTGATCAGGACCGTCCGAAATCCGTGATGTCGCTCCGGGCCGAACCGTCCGGCACCGTAAAGGGCGTGGAATCCCCACCGGCGGATCTGGTCCGGTTCCGGTTTCTTCACCTGCCGGGCAACAACCTGTACAAAACCAACTACGTCGACACGGCCGGCCAGGACATGATCGTGGACGTGCCGTGGCGGATGGGGCCCAACCGGGAATCCCTCCCGTTTCTGTTTTACGCCGGTTCGCTGGAGTGGGATCATGCGTA
>CAZOLI010000114.1:0-5043 GCA_964580675.1 uncultured Planctomycetia bacterium | reverse complement strand
GTCAACATGAACATCTCTCACTCCACCCGTCGTTTCATTTAGGAAAACAACGAATGAACAATCCGGAAACCCGCCCCGCGGCCTCAACCTTCCTGTATCGCCGGAATAAAAACAATAACGTAGAGATATACCTGGCCCGCAGATCGGAGAAGACCTCGTTTTTCCCCGGCTACTACGCCTTTCTCGGGGGAACCCTCGAAAAGGAAGATCGTGAACAGGAGGATCAAAAGTTTCGGCACTGCGCGATTCGTGAACTGTTTGAAGAGACCGGTGTTCTCCTCTGCGAGGGAAAAATTCCCGATAGCGCCGACCTGCATCAATGGCGAACCGACCTTCTCCGGGAAAACACAACATTCATCGACCTGTTAAGCGAACACCGGCTGAGCCCGGACTACGATCGTCTTCGTCCCGCCGGGCGATTGCTCACCCCCAACTTCGTGCCGGTTCGTTACGATACGAGGTTCTACGCCAGTCCGCTCCCCGACGAACAGGAGATTGATATTCGAAAAGGAGAATTAACGGAAGGAGAATGGTTTGGCCCGGAGAAAGCTCTGGAAAAGTGGGCGGAAGGGCAAGTTCAAATCAGCCCCCCTCAGATTCTGTACCTCCGAATCCTTGTTGAAAACGGTTTCGAGGAGGGTCTGGAGGAACTCCAAACCATCAACACCGCCGAACCCGACCAGCGGGAACCGTACATTGAACTTCGTCCCGGGCTCCGGTTCCAGCCGCTCGAAACCCCGACCCTCCCCCCGGCGGAAACCGTTAACACCTGTATCGTCGGACACGATCCCCTCGTGGTGGTGGATCCCGGTACCCCTTTGCAAAAAGAACGACAGCATCTTGCCGACCACATCGACCGGGAACTGGCGTCGGGAGGAACCTTTGAACACCTCCTCCTCACCCATCATCACCCCGATCATTCAGCGGCCGCCGGATGGCTGAAGAACCGATACGACGTCCGTCTCTGCGCTCACGAAAACGCCGGGGAACATTTCGACGACGATCTGCGGGTGGAGCGAAAACTGGTCGAAGGAGACCAGGTACCGACCTCATCGGGGCCGCTGACCGTTCTCCACACGCCGGGCCATACGCGGGATCACCTCTGTTTTCTCCATGAACAGACCCGTACACTTCTCGCCGGCGACGTGATCGCCGGAATGGGAATGGTTCTGATTGATCCACCGGACGGGGATATGGCCATGTACATGAACACGCTCCGCCGGCTCAGGGATATGGACCTGGACCTGCTTCTTCCCGCACACGGCCCCTTCAACCATCATCCCAAAAAGGTGTTTGACCGCTATATTCAGCACCGCATGAAACGGGAGGAAAAGGTAACAAGCGCCCTCTCCCCGGACAGAACCAGAACGGTTGAGGACCTGCTTCCCGAGGTCTATTCGGACGTTGACGAAGGACTCTGGACGTACGCGAAGAGAAGTCTCCTCGCTCACCTGATCAAACTCCGCGACGAGGACAGGGCCCGGAAAAAAGAGGGGGGGTGGATAAAGATGAACAGAAACGGAAAGTGACCCCGCCGCCGAATCGGAAATCGATTGCCCGAAGGACCAGAGGAAATGAATGATCTCCAAAACTATTCCTGTTGTCCCCCGTCACAGCAATCAATCACCACCTGACCGCAGCGACTACATTGCCAGTGCCCGTGAACAAAAATAATGCGGGCCATCCGGTTGCAGTTTGGACACAATTCCTCCTGATCGCTCTCCGACATCTCCTCTCCCCCTATTCAGCAGCGTTAAAACGAAAACGGGCCTTCCCCAACAATCTCCGATATGGGCTTCCGGTCCGACGGCTCTTCACGTTCCCTCATTTCTTCCGGCAGGAGACTTTTTTCACCGGGCTTCCCGACGGCGGCCATGGCTTCCACGGAATATTCATCGGGCACGTCCAGGTCCTTCTGTGCCTTCTCGTAATCAAAACCCTCCATTCCGTGGACGACAAGACCGTTTCGGGCACCCTGAAGCGCAAAATTTTCCCACGCTGCCCCGGTATCGAAGGAATGAGTTTGCGAGGAACTCCCGTCCCGATCAAACGTGGTCTTCGACACAATCATCACCAGAACCCAGGCTCGCTTGGCCCATTTTTGATTGAAGTCCCCCAGCAAATTAAAAAACGTATCCCAGTGCTGACTGTTCCGCATCGCGTAAAGAAACCGCCATGGCTGATTGTTGTAGGAGGACGGCGCCCAGCGTGCGGCCTCAAACATCGACATCAGCTCATGTTCACTTACCGGATCCCCGGACATCGCACGGGGGGACCATCGATCCAGAAACATCAGATCCACCCCGTATTCAGGATCTCTGTGAGCACTGCCCCGCTCGTACGACACTTCTTTCGACTCCTCCTCTTCCCCTTCTTCTTCATCCCCCATTTCCGGCAAATCACCAACATTCGGTTCCAGATTCATGGTTTGCGGATTCCTCCAGAATATGCCATTTGATCAGATCAATTCTGTGTTCGTTCGGGGTTTGCCGCCCCCGGATTCAGACAATCTCATCTTAGCACCTAATCCGGTTCAAAATAAATAACGGCAGAGCCGCCCGATCGCTCATTCCACCTCCCTTCCGCCCCGCCTTTCCGGATTGTTATTATCCCGGTCATACATTATTTTTGTAGATCGAATCAGGGAGGATCGCTCCCGGTCGCTTACTCGACCGCTCTTCAATTCCGTTTCGTGTTATGGACATTCTGGCCATAACGGACGTACACAATCGGACGGACCGTTACCGGAACATCCTCGCCGCCGAGGACAGTGCCGATCTGTTAATCCTCGGTGGCGATCTTACTCACTTTGGTTCGGTCGGGGACGCGGAAGAACTCCTGTCCGTTTCGGAGGACACCGCGGACCGAATCCTTTCCGTGGCCGGCAACTGTGACAGTCCGGCGATCGACGACTTCCTGTCCAAAAACGACTGGTCCGTTCACGCCGAAGGCACAGCGTACAGGGATACCGGTTTTTTCGGGGTCTCCGCCATGCCGGAATGGAACGGAACCATGTACGAATTTTCGGAAGACGAAATCGACACGTATCTCTCCGCCGGTCACAGTCAGGTAAACCACCTGGAACAGCTGGTTCTCGTCTCCCACACCCCACCCGTGAATACCGAGGTGGATCAGACGGAGTCGGGAACCCACGCCGGAAGCAGCGCCGTGCGGGAATGGGTCGAAAAAGCGAATCCACTGCTGGTCATCTGCGGTCACATCCACGAAGCACGTGGCACGGACAACATCAATGGAACCTCCATTGTGAACCCCGGTCCCGCCCGGGACGGTTACTACGCCACCATTCAATTAAACAAAAACGGAGACGTTTCGCCGGAACTAAAATCCATTTCATGAAATTGAAATGAGCGAGGAGTTCACGTATAAGTCGATACCCCGAGGAGAATCTACGGAAACCATACCGGATCGTTCGTTTTGTTGTTGAACCAAACCGAAACGCAAGTCATTCTAACAGGAACCCGTCATGACCGACCAGGCTAGAAATGAAATACGAACCGATAACGCCCCGGCCGCCGTGGGCCCGTATTCACAGGCCATTCAGCATGGCCGGGACCTGTACGTATCGGGACAGATCGGCCTTGATCCGGAAGAAGGTTCCCTGGTGTCGGATTCCGTGGAGGAACAAACCCACCAGGCAATAAAAAACCTACAGGCAATTCTGGAGGAAGCAGGAGCCGGACTGGAAAACGTGGTAAAAGTAAATGTATACCTGACAAACATTGATCATTACCCCGAGATGAACGCCGTTTACGAAAACATGTTTCCGGACCCGTACCCGTCCCGGGCGGCCCTTGAAGTGGGGAAACTGCCCAAAAACGCGCTCGTTGAAATCGATGCCGTGGCCAAACTGGAACAGGACTGATGAACGCGAAAGAAGTGAACGGAAGAGACATCGCGGACCGTATCCTCGAGGAGGTGGACGAGAACGTCCAGCAACTACAGGAACAGGACGTACATCCACGTCTGTCCTCCCTTCTTGTGGGGTCAAATCCCCCCGCCGAAGCCTACGTCTCCCAGCAGCGGAAAGCGGCGGAATCGGTTAACATTCAATTTGAAAACCAAAACCTAAAAGGAAATATTCAGGAGGAGGAGTTGCTTTCCGTCGTGTCTTCCATCAACCAAAACGAGGACGTGGACGGATTGATCATACAGGTTCCTCTTCCGGATCACATCGATACCAAAACCATCCAGCAGAACATCGCCTGGGACAAGGATGTGGAAGGCGTCCATCCCACGAACATGGGAAAACTCGTGTTCGGTCGTTATCGTATCGCCCCGTGTACGGCCATGGCGACGGAACGAATACTGGACGAAATTGGCGTTGACATCGCCGGGAAGGAGGTCACCGTGATCGGCCATAGCGAAATCGTCGGGAAACCCATAGCCCTCATGCTTCTTGCTTACAGCGACCGAGCGGCCACCACGACCGTTTGCCACGTGGCAACAAAAGACCTGACCCGTCACACCCAAAATGCCGATATCGTCATTTCCGCCGTTGGCAACCCCGGATTCCTGACCGGTGATATGCTGAAAGAAGGCGCCATCGTTATCGACGTCGGCATCAGTACGATGGTTGTCAAAGACGAAAAGGGAAACCCGGTGCTGGACGAAGAAGGAAACCCGGAAACCACGCTGGCGGGGGATCTGGATCTTGAAAGTGCACACAACGTTGTCTCCTGGTTCACCCCGGTACCGGGAGGAGTAGGCCCGGTCACCGTGGCCATGCTCATGCGAAACACGGTGGAATGTGCCCGGATGAACAAAGAAGTCCCGGACCGGGCATCTGATGAATCACCGGTCAATTAGAACGGGGAACGGAGGAAATCCCCGGCGGCAGAACACGAAATAAAGACCGGCAGTTACCAATGAATGTTCATCACGGAAGTCCCGTTTGACTTCAAACAGCCGTTCCATATAATGGTTATACGAATTACGTCATCCCAAGCAGGGGTGGTGTGTAAAACTGCTGGTGTAGCTCAGGGGTAGAGCGCGTCCTTGGTAAGGACGAGGTCACGGGTTCAA
>CAZOLI010000113.1:0-5098 GCA_964580675.1 uncultured Planctomycetia bacterium | reverse complement strand
GGAAATACAATTCCTTCCGGTCCTATCCGCATATTGAAGCCCGAATTCAAAAGAACATCTCCCCCGAAGAAGCTCGGATAGCGCTCGATGCCATCCTCCGGCGGACCCAGCTGGAACCGGCGGCCCGCATTGCGCTTTTCGAGGACATTCGGGACCATGTGTTGGAGAAGGTGCAGATCCCGGACGAGGTCAAAGAGGGGCTCACCCCCGAACAATTTGTGCGAAACGTGGTGGATACCATGTACCGGGTCCGAAAGTCCACCGTCGGTGGGGAGTCAAAAGACCGGGATTCGGTGCTACAGTCCGGATAAACTCACCCCATAATCTATCGTTCACTTCGGTTGATGGAGAGAGCGTTCGTCCATGAGTTTTGCAGATGAATCAGCGGAGGGGTATGCGACCACACCACTGTCGGTGCACGGAGCTCTCATAGTTGTCGGGTTGATCTTCGGGATCAACCATGTCTGGGCGAAGGTGGCCCTGGACCATATTCCCCCATTTACCGTGGCTGCGATGCGGGCGGGATCGAAGCACGAATTCAATTGAGGGGTTTTTCTTCCATCACGTTTGAGTGGCTTGACGGGGGTTGGAACTTTACTCTTCCTGAGGGCTGATTTATGATTATGATTCCTCCATGAAACGGTTTGTTTTCGAATTAACAACGGCATGGAAAAGAACATACAACGTGGCTATCTCTGTTTGATGGCCGTTTTCTGTATCGGTCTGGTTCTGGCTTCGGTTCCCGCGGCCCGGGCCCAGGAACAGCCGCCAAAGGACAATGAGGAACGTACCATTCGGGTCCGGTCAAATATTGCAGAAGAAGAGCTTCGGATAAACGGTGAATCCGTTCGATACGGAATTACAGAATCCGTTCCCGTGCGAACAGGGGAGTGGCTCCTGGTACGCTACGGCAGCAAATTCAACCGTGGGATTTTCTACCGTGTTCGACCTGAGACAGAGGAGCTGGTTTTTACACGGGACCGAAAGGCCAACATCGTCCGGGTCAACGGGATCCCTTACAGTATCTTTTTTACCGGAATGAATCCTTCACTTGAGGACCGGTTGACCGAACAGGAGCAAAAGCACTTACAGCATGTGCAGTTTGACCCCGCTCTACCGGCCGGGCAGATCAAAAAAGTTCAGGAACAACTGTCCCCGTCCTCGGTTTCGTTTCGGGGGGCGTGGGGTATCTCATCCTCCCAGCTATCGGCTCTGTCAGGACTCTCGGTACTGGATTTGTCCAGATCTAATATAACAGACCGGGAGCTGAAAACAGTTGCCGGTTTTGAGAAACTCTCTGTTCTTGATCTGGAGGACAATTATAAGATATCGGACGAAGGATTAAGGCATCTATCGGGACTGCAAAACCTGTCCACTCTTGATCTGAAGAATACAGGCATTACTGGCGAAGGTCTTGAACACCTATCCGACCTCAATTCCCTCTACAAACTGAATCTGGGGAAAACGGAAACAACGGACAAAGCTATTAAGCATCTGTCCGGTCTGAAGAAACTCTCAGTTCTTGATATAAGTAACACAAAAATAACAGCCAAAGGACTCAAGTCCCTGTCCGATTTGAAGAACCTCTTTGTGCTTGATCTGGGTTTCACAAAGATCACGGACGATAGTCTCAAGCACATGGCCAACCTCAGGAACCTCTCCTCGCTTGACCTGAGTAACACAAAGATCACGGACAAAGGTCTTAAACACCTGTCCGACCTGAAGAACCTTTTCAGGCTTAATCTTCGTGCAACACAGATCACGGATAAGGGCCTAAAAAAACTTTCCAACTTGGCGAGCCTCAACCGGCTCAATCTTTCCTTCACACGTATCACGGACAAAGGGCTTAAGTACCTGACCGGTCTCAGGAACCTTTCCGTGATTGACCTGAGTAACACAAAGATCACGGACAACGGTCTTAAGCACCTGTCCGGCCTGAGGAACCTCTCCCGGCTTTATCTTCAGGAAACAAAGATCACGGATAAGGGCCTAAAAAACCTGTCAAACCTGACGAGTCTTAACCGGATCAATCTGGCTTCTACCAGTGTCGCGGACAAAGGGCTCAAGCACCTGTCCGGCCTCAGGAAACTCACCGCGCTTGATCTGAGTGTCACACAGATCACGGACGGTGGTCTGAAGCAACTGTCCGATCTGCTGAACCTTTCCGTTCTTCATCTGCGCCGTACTCAGATCACGGATGAAAGTCTGAATCACCTGTCGAAATTGCAAGAACTATACGTTCTTGATCTGAGGCAAACAGAGGTTACGCCCCATGGACTAATTAACCACCCGGATCTTGTGAGTAGCTTACACAGAATTCGTTGGTATTGGACCTTGGTATTTGAAGGCGTTTCTCAGGTGAGGAGATGGGTTCAATGGGTCCAACACCATGGAGATCACGACCTTGTGCAGGAGGTTCCCCTGTTTGCCTATATCCTGAATTTAAAGGAGCGGTTCGATTCACATCTGGGAAAAAGTTCGGTCGTAAAATTGCTTCTGACCCGCGAGACGGTACGGCCGATACTGAAGCTTGCCGCCATGTCAGTTCCGGTCCGTTTCAGGGGTGCGGGTGAGTCATTCAAAAAACACAAAAAATGGATTCAGAAACAAAAAACAATGATTCGGAACAGCATAACTGATAAACAGTGGAGCTCTCTTTACGAAGAGGCAGTTCGAGCGATACAGAAACAGGACGACAACCCCGGGAAGCCAAAAGAGGTGGAAAAATGGGTGAAGGCACTGGGGGCGAAGAAATTTAAAAGACGCAAGAAGGCCCGCCGGGAGTTACGGAAAATGGAACCCACGGTGATCACGCAGTTGCTGCCCCACCGGAACGATGAGAACGCGGAACGCCGAAAGCAGGTGAACCGGCTGTTGCAATACCACACCATCCATTTTTACAAACGTCGGATCGAACGGATTGACGACGAACCAGGCGAGGAACCGGATCGGAACCGAAAAGACAACTGAAGGTGTTGTGTGTGAGGTGTTATGAGTGCGTGGTGCGTACTGAAAACACATCATGCATAAACCAATCAACCCGTCAACGCATCAACCAAAAACCCAAATTGCGGGATACCACACCTCCCGGTTCCTCTCTCCTCCGTGTGAGACATAGCCCGTCACTGCCAAAAAATTTTTGGCAAACTCATTTTTCTTTCATCACCTCGACCGCTGGAGCGGGGTCCCCGGACGCCGTTACGGAGGTCCCATACCTCCGGTGACCAAACAGAAAATTATGCATCTGGATGGAACTTTTTGTCTCTGTTTACGTCTTATTCATTGATCGGACTTTGGATTTGGACTTATCGTTCGATGATCGTATTTCATTTAAAACCAAATTTATAAAGCGGGGGCGAAAACAGATGACAGAAACGAAAAAGCTGTTGCTGACCGGACTTCTCGTTCTGGTTTTGATTCCCTTCTCCGGATGTTCCGACACGGAGAAAAACAATCCAGCAAAGGGTGGTGACGCCGGCATGTAGGAACCGCGGTACCCACAAAGCGACGGGACCCCGAACGTGGCCCCGCTGCACGAGGAGGACCGGGACGTTCGTACACTTGTGGAGGAAAGCCATCGGTTCTGGATCAAGTTGTTCGATAGAATCCTGAAGAAGGAGGGGGGCTGGGATCAGGAAAACGTGTTCATTTCTCCCTGGAGCATTTCGGCGGCACTAAAGATGGCCCGCAATGGGTCATTCGGGGAAACGAGAAAACAGATGAATCAGGTTCTCGGGCTGAATGAGCTGCCGGACGCCCGCTCTCGGGAGGCGATGAAAAAATTGTCTCCGCCATCAACCGAACGGGCGACGGGGTTACGCTGAACACCGCCAACTCCCTATGGATTCACGACCGGTTTCGGTTTGCCGAGACGTTTCTTCAACGAAACGAAACGGAATTTGGCGTGCGTCCGCACCGGATGAATTTTGACGCCCCCGACGCCGCGGAAAGAATTAATGAATGGGTGGAGGAAAAAACTAAGGGAATCATCTCGAAGATCATTGGCTCCCTATCCTACAAGCACTGTGGAGACCTGGCCATCTTGGTGAACGCCATATACTTTTCCGGCTCCTGGAGCACCAAGTTTCTTGAGAAGAACACTAAGAAGATACCCTTCACCACACCGGATCAAAACAACATTAAGGTGTCGATGATGAATCAGACATCGGGACGAAAAAAGTACAAATACCGCCGGATCCGGAAAGAGAAATTTCAGGCGATTCGTCTTCCGTACGGGGATTCGAAGCGGTTCGGGATGACCGTTTTTTGCCCGATCGGAAATCGTCGCTCGGATCGTTTCTTGAACAGCTCAATGCCGAAAAGCTGAACGGGTGGTTGACGGAAATCAACAAAAACCGCCAAATCACTCACGATCGAGTCGCACTCCCGAAGTTCAAGGTCACCTATGGCAAGATCAATTTGAGAAACCATTTGATTGAAATAGGAATGGAACGGGCGTTCAATCAAAGACAGGCTGAATCTAAGAAACGGATGTTTGAAGAAATCCAATCACGACAAAAGATGTACATTTCGAAAGTCCTGCACAAGGCGGTGGTGGACGTCAGCGAAAAAGGAACAGAAGCGGCGGCGGTGACGGCGGTGAGAATGAAATTATCGGATTCCGCCGATCTCTCCCCCACCATCCAATTTGTTGCCGACCGACCGTTTTTCTACGTGATTCGTGATCGAAAAACGGGGGTCATTCTATTTATGGGTACGCTGATTAATCCGGCGGCGTAGGCGTTTGTTGTATTCCTGGCGAAAGGCGGGATTCTGTCTCTGGGGATCCGATTTCAGGACGCATTACACAGAAACGCAAATAACGCCAATAACGCAACTACCGCTACAAACGCAATCAACGCTTCACGCACCATCCCCGCCGATGTTGTGATTTTTTTCTGTGAATATCTAACCCCCGTCCTCCGTTTCTTTGCAATCCTGTGGCCAATCGAAATATGATGGTCGGAAGTACTACTAATATTTATTCCCGTTTTCGGTTGGTTCTAATGTACAGACCGCACGCATCTCGGCCGGCGAACTAAATTTCCGCCGCTTAATTCTCGAAGACATATCCTGTTGATGGATCCTCCCGCCCATG
>CAZOLI010000112.1:0-5115 GCA_964580675.1 uncultured Planctomycetia bacterium | reverse complement strand
TTCCAATTGGTACGTTTTCCCTTCCTCCGGGGTTCGTGGGAGGGAACTCTCACGGGCCCGGTATATGGATCCCCTTTTATTTATTAACGTCGGTGACGGAAAAACGTCATTTCACTTCAGGGGACCGTGGATGAGCTGACACCGAACCCCGACAGGGGTGGCAGTACCTTAGCCCTGGGTGAAGCGGAGTGCAACGGAGCGGAACCCGGGGTTGAATGAATCGAAAAAAAGTTAACGGACCTCGTTCGGGCCGTTTATGAACGAGGTGGATCGGGTGGAACGCCCCATTGAGCAAGGAGGATCAGACGTTGGTGACACCGTAAACTCAGGCGTCCTCAAAGGCCCGCCAGGCCCCGGCCATGCCCGCCGGGTGGCCGACGTCGTAAATTCGGTCGTCAAATTGAACCGCCTCCACCCGCAGGTCCCGATCGATCATCTCCCGGATCACCGGAACATCGTCCAGTTCCCTCCCATCCTCACGAAGACGGCCCTCAATATCGTCCAGCACATCGAAAAACGCCGGACCAAATATTTCACGGCCCGGCGATCGGAGGACCGGGTCCCGATGATCCGACGTGGTTTCGTCCCCTTTCTCCGGCACGCCCGTCATCCGGTATCGACCCGGGGCTTTCTCCTCTATGGAAGGGGTCCCCACGTAGCCGTATTCCGAGAGTTCCGACGGTCGGACCGGGTGAAGAAGGTGCAGGGAGTCGACCTCCCCGTCAAACGACGAAACCAGACGGGCGGCCGGCGTGGGTTCGCCGTCCTCGAAGTAAAGATTGTCCGGCAGGAGGGAAAGCACCGGTCCCTCCGGTGTGCCTGATGCGCTCCGTCCCTCCCGCAGCGCATCCGCCAGGCCGAGCGGCCGCTGTTGATGGGCTACCGTTACGTTCAACTCGGAAGCCGGGGAGTCCAGCCGGTCCAGGTCCTGCAGAAAATTCTGAAGTACGGTTTTTTCCGGGGAAACAACGACCACCACTTCCGCCGGATCTACGGAGACGGCTTCTTCCAGCACAAACTGAATCATTGGTTTGGCCCCCACCGGCAGCATCTCTTTGGGAACCCACCGGCTCACCGGTTGCATCCGGGTTCCTTTTCCGGCGGCGGGAATGACAACCGTCGGCACGTTCTGTTCGCTTTGCTGTTGCATCAGGATGTTCTTGAAGATGATTCATTGAAAAAGAAGAACGTACAACCTCAGCATGATGTATTCTTGTCAATTATTCCAAACATTTCCAAACATGATAAGGTGTCCCGCCAACAAATCGTGGGAAACCCTTTCCCGTCATAAAAACGGAACGATACAGTATATGGAAATGAGAAGTATTATCTCAGGAGTGGATGGCCATGCCGTTTGTAAAGTGTGCCGGCTCACCACTGTGGTGTGGAGAGGACGTATCTCACTGGAAAAACCGACAATACGAGAGGAAAATGAAACAATATATTTTATAATGTATATTGTGAGGAATGGAAAAAAGACAAACATCATTACCGGGGCATTCAATAATGAATAAAATTGACACGTTACGGGTCCGATCCGACACCGGACCGTATGAGAAATTATATACACCGGAGGCTGTACGAACATACCAGGCGGGAAAACTGGAAGAGAAAGTGGAAGAAGCCCGGGAGATGCTGAAAAACTGCACGGCGTGTCCACGGGACTGCGAAGTCAACCGTCTGGACGGGGAACTGGGCACCTGCATGTCCGATCACCGTGCGCCGGTGGGCAGTTATTTCCCGCATTTCGGCGAAGAAGACATTCTCCGGGGCTGGAACGGCTCGGGCACGATATTCTTCTCCATGTGTAACCTGCGGTGCGTGTTCTGTCAGAATTACGACATCAGTCAGCTCGGGGAAGGCATGATGAAAACCCCGGAGGAGATCGCGGACATGGCCCTGGAGCTACAGGAGAACGGCTGTCACAACATCAATTTCGTCACCCCGGAACACGTGGTTCCACAGGTGGTCGAAACCATTTACCACGCGGTCAAAAAAGGGCTTCAACTTCCGATCGTCTATAATACAAGCGCCTACGACTCGGAATGGAGCCTGGAGATCATGGATGGCCTGGTGGACATCTACATGCCGGACTTCAAGTATTTTGATCCGGACGCTTCCGTAAAGTACCTGCGTGGGCCGGATTATCCGGAGATCGCGAAGGAATCCATACTGCAGATGCACGAACAGGTGGGTGTGCTGGAGACGGACGAAAACGACATGGCCAACCGGGGGCTCATTCTGCGACACCTGATCATGCCCGGTCAGGTGGAAGATTCCAGGAAGATACTGGACTGGATTGCGGACAATTTGCCGAAGGATTCCTACGTGAACATCATGGATCAGTACTACCCGGCGGCAAAGGTCGAGGAGGAACCGGAAAAATGGGAGGAGATCAATCGGCACCTGACGGAGGAAGAATATCGTGAGGTGATCAATCACGCAAAGGAAATTGGCCTCACCAACCTCGATCACCGCTCGAGCCGGTTTTAAGTTGAACGCTGACAACCCCTGTCCTCCTGCCATGATCGGGGAACGAGGGGGGTTGGACCCGGTGTAAGTCTCGCGACCGGAAATGGGACGAACCCTGTATCACCAGGGCAAGAGCCCCGTCAGTAACGGAGCAGGCTTTTGAAGATCAAGATCAAACCAAGATGTGAATTTGATCAAGAAAACTCAGAAAGGCCCCGTCCGGCAATCGGCATTTGAATTTTTCGGATTTCGTATTTCGAATTTGTTTCCCGTCGCTTTCGCGTCCCGTAATAAACGTTTATGTCTTCTTCATCATCAGAACATTCGAACGATGTCCCGGACCAACCGGTCGTCCTCTGTCATGGACTGCTCGGGTTCGACGAAATCAGTGTGGAACGGTTCGGGGAGGTACACTACTTCAGGGGCATTCGGGAAGATCTCGAGGAGTTGGGCTGTGACGTCCACGTCACTAAGGTGACGAGCCGAGCCGGCATCCCCACACGGGCCGAACAGCTGAAGAAACAGTTTGACGGGATTCCCTCTCCATTTCACATCATCGCCCATAGCATGGGGGGGCTTGACGCACGGTATTTCATATCGCGAATGGACGGAGAGAAACGTGTGGCCAGCCTGACCACCATCGGCACGCCCCACCGCGGAACCTCCCTGGCCGACGCCGGGTTAAATCGAACCATCGCCGGCAGGAACCTGTCAGATATTATCCCGTTCGACCTGGAAACCATAGAACACCTCACCCGGTCCCACATTCAGGAAACGTTTAACCCGAACACCCCAAACAGCTCGAACGTGGCGTATTATTCATACGGTGGGACCAAACCGAGGAACGAAATGTTCCCACCGCTTCAGTACACGGAGCGATTGATCAACCGCGAGGAAGGAGAAAACGACGGTCTCGTCTCCGTGGCGTCGGCGCGCTGGGGAACGTATGTACGCACCCTGGACGCCGACCACCTGGACGAAGTAAACTGGGGACCGTCGTTCGACGCGAAACCGGTGTACCGGAAAATCGTCCGCCGAATCTCGTAAATGGATTCAAATCAAATGTCGCCGCTGTTTTTTCGTACAATACGTGTCCACAGATCCAACCACAACGACCTCCGAATGTCCTTGAAATAATAACAGATAAAAAAATGACATCCCACAAATATTCTCCTCTCTTGCTTGCTCTAATTCTGTTTGTCACCGGTGTCTTCGCCCTTCCATTACAGGCGGAGGATCCGGTACAACCGGAGAAGGCCCGGAAATACCTGAAAGAGGTAAAACATCACATCGGGAGCCAGTTTTATGATCGAGATTACAATGGCGTCAATCTGGAAAAATTGCTAAAAACATACCAGAAGAAAGTAAAGAACCCCATTTCCCGGCGGAACCTGTACCGCCTTGCCAACAACATGCTGGCCGAGCTCGATGCTTCACATTGTGTTGTGTATTCTCCGTACGTTTACGAAACGTTTTTCCGACCCGAATTTGAGGAAACGAACGTGCCGCGGGCCGGCCTGATCCTGAAACGGATCGACGGCAAATTTTTTGTTGAAGTCTGCTACGGTCCCGCCCGGGACGCGGGGATAAATAGAGGGGACGAAATCGTTCACGTGAATGGCGATCCACCGTCAACGTCAGATCGATGCATACCATTCGCTCCGGGCCGGAAAAAGGGATTTGTTTTCCGCGTGGGCAAAGGAGATAAACTGCGTCTCTCCGTTCGAACAGGAAAAAACAAAGAGCCCAGGAACATTACGGTCCCCGTACAGAAGACGCACTTTGTTCGGGACGCTATTGAGTCCATACATACATATAAAACCCGGGGGATGACCGTTGCGTACGTCCACCTCTGGCACTTCCTTTCCTGGCGACTGGTTCGGGTGGTTCGAAAGAAGTTACAAAATGATCTTGCCGGTGCTGACGGATTGCTCCTCGATCTCCGGGGCATGGGGGGACGTCCCATGATCATCCGAAAGTACATCAACATGTTTTCAGGCGAAGACCAGATCTGGAACAAACCGGTGGTGGGATTGATTGACGAAAACACCCGATCCGCCAAGGAAGTCTTTGCTCACCACTGGAAAAAACGTGAGATCGGTCCGCTGGTCGGGGAAACCACCGCGGGAGCCGTACTGGGATCCACCACGAATGAGTTAACCGATGGGTCGGCAATCATGATTCCGATCCGGCGCGTCCGCCGACTGTCGGGGGGAAAAAACCTCGAGGGCGTGGGCGTGGAACCCACCATCTTCGTGAGGGATTTACTGCCCTACAACGGAGATCCCATTCTCGAACGCGGTGAAGTATCACTGCTCCGGGAAATCAAATTGCGACAGAAAAGCAGCAGCGAAGAAAACTGGTAGGACATCCCTACCGCACAAGCAAAGAAAACAGCCATAATGCCGAACGACGGAAGCGAACGGTAGAGAAGGCGAAAAGAAAAAAAATTTGGACAGGATTGTACAACCAACTATCTTCCCGGCCGGTTTTCTACGGAAGGCGGAAGTGGAAGGACGGTTATGGTGCGTTCCAAACGATCCATTCCCTCGCTGCGCTCGGGAATCCGGGTGTTATTTTTTGATCTTTGTACCCGGGGTTTCGTTCGTTTCACTCACTTCACCCCGGGCTACACGCTGCCAC
>CAZOLI010000111.1:0-5132 GCA_964580675.1 uncultured Planctomycetia bacterium | reverse complement strand
TAACGCACAACGCATCATGACTCTTCCGCGTTCGCCTCTGGCAACTCAACGTCATTGGCGTTCTGAGCGTGCGGCGGGCTCTTGAATTGGGGCGTGTGGGCCGTGGCTCCCGGATGAGCGTCATCTCCACCGGGACGCCCTCCCATGCCGCAATTGGTGCCACAACCCTCTTCCGGATCGTATTCGATCACGCTCGGTTCCGGCATGTCCTCCACCGGTTCCATATCAAAGTAATGCCGTTCCATCGGAAGGAACGAAGCCAGGAACCGGCCGAGGTTCTCGTAGTACGAGGAATCCGTTTCGGCCCGTAATTTGTCCGCAAAGGAACCGACCCACCACGCGATGTGTTCCCGGAAGAAGTCTTCCTCGGCCTGAGCGGTGACGTCCACCTGTTCCGGTTCATGATCCTGTATCAGACCATAAAGTTGTTTCTGGGCGAGGAGGCTCATGAACTCGCACATCAAACCCAGGTGATCCTCCCGATCGGTCCACCGGTCCGATTTCTCGAGCCCGAACGCCCGGTAGAAACCGGCAATGTCCGAGAGCCGCTGGGAGCGGTAAAACACGTCCGTCTTCTCACTGTATTCGACGGCACAGGGGGGACATTCCTTCGACAGGGTATGACCGAACACCTTCCGATACTCCTCCTGCCAGTTCCGCCGTCCCTCGTTCAAAAAGGAGAGAAGCGGTTCCACCTCCAGTTCCGCCGGCGGCCGTTCCCCGGGGCCGGGTTCCACGTGATCGGGCATTGAGCCAATGGCGGTCCGATAGGCCAGCCGGAGGTCCTCAAGAAAATTTTCATCGTAAAGAAGTTCCACACGATCCAGGTGCGGATCACAGGTGGCGGCCGAAAGAAACAGGTACAGAATCCGGCGCACAAGAAGCGGAACGTGTTCTTCCTTCAGGTGTTCGGGTTGAATATTCATGGCTCGTGCCTCGTTTAAATGGAGTTATAGTGTTCTTTACTTCGCTCGAACGTGGGTTCTTCCACCGTGGTTCGAATAATTTCCTTGCCGTTCTCGTTGTATCCGATCACGGTGTCGTTGTAGATTTCGTGGGTTTCTTTCTCGCCGGAGGGAAGCGTCACTTCCGTTTCGTGTACCTTTTCGCCCTTCTCGAGTTCGTATTCGAAGATGACCTGGTTGGACGCCCGGAACAACTGGAGAATGGCAAGCAACCGCCGGGACGGCGCGACGTACTTCCGGATGGCATCTTCCACCCCGGGCCCGAACATCTGTTCCAGGTAATCCCGTGGGACCCACCGCGGCGGGATGTAATACCCGTTCGGCTGCGTACCGAACTGTGGATAAAGCGGAAGGGCGACCTTTTCCATTTTGACCATGTAATAGAGGGGATTTTTGGGGTTGTGCTTCCAGGACCCGTCGTCGTTTAACGCCACGAACCCCTGCATTCGAATTTTGCCGACGCATGCCGTCATGCAGCGTGCCTCTACGGCGGCACCGTCCGGGGAAAGTTCCGGATCCTTTCCTTCCTGCCGGGGATAACAGGCAATGCATTTTTCCGACGTGCCGGTATTGGGACGGTACATGGATTTCTTGTACGGACAGGCCTCCACGCATTTCCGGTAACCCCGGCACCGTTCCTGGTCAATCAGCACAATGCCGTCGTCCCGCTTGTAGATGGCCTTTCGCGGACATGCCGCGAGGCAGGCGGGGTAACTGCAGTGATTGCAGATGCGCTGGAGGTAGAAAAACCAGGTCTTGTGTTCCGGCAGTTCGGCCTCGTCCGGTTTGTCCTTCTCCCGGCGGGCGGCGTCCTCATGAATGTTGGGGGCCTTCCACTCGTCGTCGTCGGGAATATACCCGAGGGCCACCTGCTGGGGATTGTCGGGATCCTTGCCGTCCGCGGCCTCAAAAATTGTTTTGCCCCGGAACTTCCCGTACGGCTTCTCCTCTTTTCCCTTCTCGGCCTCTCCCCGGTCGTTCTTGCTCGACTCCCAGTACTGTCCGCCCGGGTTTTTTTCCTCGAGCATTTTCAGCAGTTTTTTGTCCCAGTTTTTCGGATACCCCCCGTACGGTTTCGTTTCCACGTTGTTCCACCACATGTGCTCCTGGCCCTTGTTGAACGTCCACGTGGATTTGCAGGCCATGGTACAGGTCTGACACCCGATGCACCGGTTAATGTTGAAGACAAAGGCAAACTGCCGATCCGGATGTGAGGACTCGTACGGGAACTCCATGTCCCGACCAAGTTGCCAGTTGTATACGTTGCTCATTTTTCTTCCTCCTCTTGTTGTTGAACGTCAAACTGAAGGACGCCGTGTTTTTTAAGCACCTCGTCAATTAATTCCTTCGTCTTTTCTTCCCCGTATTTCTGGTAAAACTTGTGGGGCATGGAGAAGTTCGGGTTCTCAAACAACCAGATTAACTTCTCACGATCCCACCCCATGCGGGCATACTCCTCGATGATGCTTCGTGCCATCACCTCCGGATCGCCGCCGGCGACGTGGCCTTTCAGTTCAAACGGATCGTCGGGTTCTGGTGTCTTGTTTTCGGGCATGGTGTACCTCAGTCAACTTCGGTGAGTTTGCCGTCGAGATACCGGTCTCCCCAGTCGTCTTCGTTGGAGGGCGACCATCCTTTCTTCGCCTCCTCCCAATCACTCTCACCGTCCTTTCCTCCCGGTTCCGCCCTCGTTACTTTCACCAGGGTTTCCTTGGGAACGGTGTTGATCGCGTGATTGTCAATGGCGAAGCCAAACGTGAAGCCCATACTGGTGGTTTTCTTGTGGAACAGAGTGTCCGTCTGGTGCATCGGCATCATCCAGTTCCGGGTGATCGACTGCTGCGAGCCGTACCGGTAACTGGCCTGGTATCCTGTTTCCTCGGAAAGAGCCCGTCCGTCCTCACGGTTTTCGTGGGCTTCCACCGTTCGTTCCGTGGCCATCCAGCCGGTGTGTTTCATGATGGTAAAGCCGCGCGGCAGTGCGGGATTGTACTTCACCCGAACCATACACCGCGAGACACGGTACATTTTTTCGTCCTCTTCCCACCCGATGTACGGCCGGTCGTCCGGGTTGGCGTCAACGTACACGTAGTCCCCGTCCTGGATGCCCTTCTCCTTTGCGTCTTCGGGATTAACCTGAATTTGACGGTCCGCCACGCCCGGCAGCCGTTTGTCCTCACGCTGATAATCCGCGTGGTCCGTGGACCAGCGCCAGTGCCAGTCCACGACACTCCACGAGGAGTGCACCGAGTGGCGGCTCTTGGGGGTCGAGCAGAACAGTTTAAACCCTTCCTCGTACAGGGGATTGTTCGTCTCCCGCACTTCCTCCCAGGGCATCTTGATGTTGCGTACCTGCCGGAGGTCCGCGTCCATCGCGTCCTTCGGAATGCCGTAATCCTCCGGACGGACGTACGGATTCGACGATACGATCACGTTCGGCAGGTACGGCGTCGCTTCGGGTCCCTCCCGGTGCACGATGAAGTTCTCCCCGTATTCAATCGCTTCCGGAATGTCACAGTACGCATTTAACCGTCCGGTGTCGGTGTAGAACGGGATGTTGTCGTTGATCTGTTCGTAGAACGGAATTCGGGGATACGTTCGATACAGCATCAGCGCACCGCCCGGGACCCCGTATTCTCCCTTCATGATGTCACGCGTCGTGTACGCGTCCCCGTCCCGGGTGGACGTGGTGGTCGACGCCTGAAAAACCCGATCCAGGTACACGTGCGTATCGCCGTTCAGCATATGTGTCCAGAATTCGCGGAAACGGTCATCCCCGGTGATCTCGCCGAGTTTCTCCGCAACCCTGGCGAAGATCATGCCGTCGTCCAGCGAATCGTAAAGCGGATCAATGCCCTCCGTTTCGTCCGTGAATTCATTCTTGCCCCAGAGCTGCAGAAAGGGGTTCGAACAGGAGGAACCGGCCTCCGGATGTTCAAATTCCATCCAGGAATTCGCCGGAAACACCAGATCCGAGTACTCCGCCGATCCGGTCCACTCAATCTGTTGATCCACGATCATGTCCACCTGCGGGTTGATGTTTTCGATGATGTTATACGCCCACTTCGCCTGGTTGATCAGGTTGGCGTTGTTCGTCCAGATCATTTTCGTGGGACAGGGCATATGGGTCTCGCCGGTAAATACCTTCTCCCCTTCCGGGGTGTCGACCTTCAGGGGTTGTTCGCCCGAGGCCCAGTACGAGACCTCCTCTCCCTTCATCATGCCCCGGAGGTCCTTTTTCGTAATGTCCGTCCGATCATCCGTGATCGGATCGAACGGATCCTCCTTCACGTAGGAACCCGCTCCCGGTCCGGACCAGGGGGACCCCTGAAACAGAGCCCCCTTGTAGTTGCCCGCCCATGTGTACACGCCGGCCCCGTGCTCGCCGATCTGACCGGTCAGCATCATCGGAAGCCAGACGGCACGGTTGTGTTCGGTGGCGTGGAAATAGTGGTTGATGCCCTCGCCGTGGTGAATGGCGGCGGGTTGAATACTGGCCAGGTCCTCCGCCAGCTGTTTTATGAGTTCCTTGTCCGACTCCGTAATTTCCGAAACCGTTTCCAGGTCGTAATCCTCGAGGTGAACTTTGTACATGTCGAACAGCGTCATCACCTCCACGGTTTCACCCTCCGTCGTCTCCACGGTACCCTTCCAGGACAGGGCGGGATCGTATCCGTTTTCGGTCAGGTCATCTCCGACATCCTCCCGGGTGATCGGTGCGAGTTCCCCTTTGTTCCGGTCATACACGAGGAAATCCCCCACTTTTTCACGCTGTTCCTGCGTCATGCCCTGGATTTCAAAACTCGCCTCACCACTGAGATCCGGTTGTTCGTAATCATCCCAGATCTCCGACGGGTGAAGACGTTCGAGAGTATCGGTCCGCACAAGCAGCGGGAAATCCGTGTACTGCTGAACGAATGCACGGTCGTATTGATCGGTGTCAATCAGGTACTTCGCGAGGTACAGGAAAATGGACGTGTCCGACAGACCGGGACGGACCGGAATCCAGTAATCCGCCTTCGTGGCGGGAGCATTGTATTCCGGGGCAATCGAAACAATCTTCCCGCCCTGTTCCATCATCTCGATAAACCAATGGGAATCCGGCATCTTGTTTTCCACCAGGTTCTTGCCGACCTGGATGTGGAGTTTGGTGTGTTTCAGGTCGTT
>CAZOLI010000110.1:2636-5147 GCA_964580675.1 uncultured Planctomycetia bacterium | reverse complement strand
CCGGACAGGTAATGACCGCGGGCGATCCAGGGGCGTTCTCCACTTTCCCGGGCTATCTCAAGAAGTTGTTCGGCCGTCTTTTTCGCCCCTTTCTCGTTTCCCCGGGCCCGTTCGATTTCGGCCTGTGCCCGCAGATACCTCCGGAGAACTTTGGGGTCATTTTCGATGGTTCCCAGCAGTTCCTCCACTTTATTTAGTCGCTCAGTGGCACTTCCAAACCGTTCGTCAACACAAAAAACTCGGGCGAATAATATGTGGCCTTTTGCAATTTCTTGAGGTCGATCCATCTCCTTCGGGAGGGAAAGAGAAAGTCCGAACCTGTCGAGAGAAAATGATGTCTGGCCGGTTAGAACCCCGTCAAGTTTGGTTCGATCCCGCTCGGCTTTGATAAGCCATAACATACTCTTGTCATCTATTTCGCGACTTATGGTTTCGGCGGTCTCGATTTTCTTTCTGGCTTGCTCGAACCCACCAATGTGTCTGTACAGAATAGCCAGATTAACGAGGCCCCTGGCCCGGGCAACTTGTTCATCGATCTCCCGTTTTATTTCCAGCGATTCGTGGAGTTTTTCCTTCGCGATTTCGTACTCTCCGAGATCTCTTTTTACCTGTCCAAGATTCTCCAGTACGACAGCTTCAGCGCGCCGGTGGCCGAGTTTACGACTCAATTCAAGCGATTGCCGGATCCATTCCAGGGACCTCGATAAGTTCCTGAGAGCCATATGCACAACGGCGATATTGTTCAAACTATTTACTTCCCCGGCGCGATCCCCAATCTCACGCCTTATTTCCAGTGACTGTCGAAAATTTCGTAACGCCTTTTCATACTCCCCGAGATTTCTGTGTATGAGGCCAATATTCCCCAGACTGGCGGCCTCCCCCCGGGGATCCCCAATTTTTCGCTTGATCTCCAGTGACTGACGGTGTTTTGCAATAGCACGTTTGTGTTCCCCCTTCCTCCTGAGCAAGTTGCCGAGGTTGTTCAGGACGACGGCCTCTCCGTGTCGATCCCCGATTTCACGCTTAATTTCGAGCGATTGTTGAAAAACGGCTTTCGCGCGCTCGTATTTGCCGAGATAATTGAAGATGTTTCCCATGCTGCTCAGGGTCCTGGCTTCACTGAGGCGATTCCCGATTTTTTGGCTCAATTGGAGGGCCCGGTCATACCGTTCCAGGGCCTGCTCATATTCTCCCAGTGACTCATGAACGTTTCCGAGACCTACCAGGGCAGAAATTTTCCGTCTTTGGTTCTTCGAAGTCACAAGACGCAAAACCTGATCAAAACAATGACGGGCCTCATCGTATTGTCCCCGTCGATAGAAAATTTGTCCTTTCGTGTTCAACGCACGAAGACGGAGGGAATGTTCCGGAGCGTTTTTGTCCAGGTTTCCAATGGCATCCAGCCCTTCTTCATGCGCACTCCGGGATTCGTGGACATCCGCCGCGATCAATCGAGCACGGGCTTCAAGAACCGTGTTCGGATCGGAAGACAGGATTTTATCTACTTCCGCAAGCGATTGATCGTACCGTGCGAGACTCCTGAAGCCTCTTGCGAGAAGAAGTCGGGCCTCCTTTTCCCTGGGCGTCTCCCGAGCCGGATGAGCGTGGGACAGTGCCTCTTCAAACTGACCCACCGCCAACGCCTCCCGGGCGGCCTCAAGCCACAGTTCCCCGGCCCGCTTATCGTCCCCGGCTTCCTTCGCGTGCCGCGCCGCCAGCGACAATATATTTCTGTTTACCGAAGAACCAGAGCCAGAGCCCCGACCGTGAGGGAGCGGGCCTTCCTCCACCTCCGTCGACCCAGAGCCGGAGCCCCGACCGTGAGGGAGCGGGCTTTCCTCCGCCTCCGTGGACCCAGAGCCAGAGCCCCGACCGTCAGGGAGCGGGCCTTCCTCTGCCTCCGTGGACCCAGAGCCAGAGCCCCGACCGTAAGGGAGCGGGCTTTCCCGGATCTGTGCCGGCCCCATTCCCAGATCACTTAGTCCCTCAAGATATTCCTTTATCTTTGATTCTGTTTCCTTCTGTCGTTCCTTGAGTGAAATTTCTTCGAGTTCGGGATGGATCCACCTCTGCATCGGTTCCCCCTGATTGTGCATCGTATATCGAACAACGGCCCACACACTCATCGGGGTCCACACATATTTTGTACTTCCATGACGCGTCCACCGTTTACGATCGTCGTTTTCGAATCCCTCTTCATTTAACCTCCGGCTCAGCCACGATTTTACGTCATTCATAACACGATCAGGAGATGTCTCCGCCGTTACAACCAGATGAACATGATTCGACCGGACATGTACGGCGTGTAAAACCCAATTCCGATGGTCAAAAATCTCTTTGATTTGATCAAGAACCACTCGTCTTCGGTCCTGATCGAGGTGGTAAGGTGGCTGTTCCAAATTGCTGCGATCTTTTTGTTCCAGTTCGACGGATTCCGGAATGAAAGGGGTTCCATATAAATTCTGATCATGATCGACGGAACCGGTTTCATCACCCCGGAGATGTGTTCCA
>CAZOLI010000110.1:0-2536 GCA_964580675.1 uncultured Planctomycetia bacterium | reverse complement strand
TGGCCCGCTCCCTCACGGTCGGGGCTCCTGCTCCGTTCCTGTGGTGGTTTTTCGCCCCGGGCGATTTCCTCCAGGTTCTCCGAATACGCTCTGTGAAGCCGGGTCCGGGCCTTTTTGGTCAGCAGTCCGTAGGCCGAGTCCCGGAGCAGGGCATGTTTGAAGAGGTACTCCAGGTCCCCCGGAATTTCGGACTCGTCCCGCCGGAACACCATATCCCGGCCCGAAAGAGCCCTGACCTCCTGCCGGGCCTCCCGGTCGATGGTTTCCTCCAGCAGGTGCAGCCAGAACCGGCGGCCCGCCACGGAAGCGGCCTTCATGGTGTCCTTCTCCTCCTCCGGCAGCCGATCGATCCGTCCCACCAGCAGTCCGTTCAGGGTATCCGGTACCTCCGTTTCCCCCTCTTTCTCACCCAACAGTTCAAATCCTTCATCCGTTTCACGGAATTGACCTTCCTCCAGCAGATACCGGACCAGCTCCTCGACGAAGTAGGGGTTTCCCGCGGTCTCTTCCTTCAGGAACCCGGCCAGGGACTCGGTAATTGGTCCGCCCAGGATCTCTTCGGCAATCCCGCGACAGGCCTCCCGCGAGAGTTCGGTCAGTTCCATTTGCTCAAATCCCTCGGGCACCTTCCCCTCGGGGCGCAAACTGGCCACCATCGTCAGGTTCGGGGCATCTTCGTTTTCGGGTTGAAATGAGGACACCATGTGTTCGAGCAACGCCATCGTCGGGGCCCCGGCCCACTGCAGATCCTCCAAAAGCAACACGAGGGGATGGTTTTGGGCCCATTCTATGACCCACCGGCACCAGGCCCGGTGGGTTTCCACTCGCCGCTGATCCGGCGACATGTGCCGGACCCGGTCATCCGGCACTTCCAGTCCCACGGACAGGGCCATCAGATGGGCGATGTTTTCCCGTTCGACCTCGGGTAACTCACTGTTTTCCAGGTCGCCCAGAATGACGTCCCTCACCTTTTTTCCCGCCCCGGGATCCGATCGGCCCACGTCCGTTCGGAACAGAAGCAGGTCACCGAACGGCTCGCGGAGCAGGTCGGAGTGAGCACCGGCGGCTCCTTTGGCAAAGTTAATCAACCGATCCTGATCCACGAGGTGCTGCTCGAACGCACGAAGGAGACGGGACTTGCCGATTCCGGCCGGTCCGGAGACGGCCAGAAAGGAGGGGCCATCGGTCTCAAACCGGTCGACGATCCGTCGCAGTTCAGCGTCCCGCCCCATCATGTCGGCGGTGGCACCGGCGGTCCGATCATGCGGTTCCTGATGTTCCTTCTCCTCCTCGGCCACGTAGGGCTGGACCGCGGTGTTCCGGCCCTCCACCCGGATCGCACTCAGCTGACGGTACCGGATTTGATCATGGGTGAGTTTTTGCACGGAACGGGACACAAGCACCGTGTTGGGTTCGGCCGCCTCCTCCAGTTGCTCTGCCACGTTCACCGCATCGCCCATGGTGGTCACGTCCTCCCCCGCCATCTGGCTCCAGACCACTTCGCCCCGATCAACTCCGACGCGCAGGGAGAAGTTCGGGGCGTCTCCTTCGCCCCGTTTTTCCCCGGCCTGAACTTCCTCCACCATTTGAAGACCGGCCCGAACCGCACGCAGGGGATCGTCCTCGTGGGCCTGCGGGGCCCCGAAGAGCGCCATGACCGCGTCGCCGATGTATTTGTCCACGTGTCCGCCGTGTGCCTCCACGACGTCCCCCAGCCGCTGCAGAACCGCATTGATGGTTTCCTCCACCTCCTCCGGATCGCGGTTCTCCGAGTACGAGGTGAACCCGGCAAGGTCCGCGAACAATACCGTTAACGTGCGGCGTTCTCTGGCAATCGAATCGGGCCGGTCGGGGGATAGAGCCGATCCACATTCCCCGCAGTATTTCAGCTCAAGCTCCTCCGGCCATTCCCGTCCGCACTGGTTGCATGTGGTGGATGAACTCATCGGAACATATAGCGGGACCCCGGCGGGATAACACAGTGGAGATTGTGGGGAAACACATACCCCGGAGACGTAAGAACAATGGGGGAGGCGGGACTCGAACCCGCACGGGGTGTAATACCCCAGGGGATTTTAAGTCCCCTACGTCTACCAATTCCGTCACTCCCCCGAGAGGTCCTGTGGCGGCCGACAGCGACCGTTTATCAGTATAACAGGAACGTCCTTCGGTGTCTTACGGAGGGCCCCATCGAATTTCGGTCTTCGTCTGCAGGATTGCTGGAGATCCTGAGACAGTGTAAACCCTTAGATAACCTCTCGAATCTGCCTCTGAAGTGAACCCGGGGAATCCTCCCTTGAGGTCCAAACTGTGGAAATTGGAATTGCATGCAAGAGGAGACCATGCTCCGTTTGGTGGTGAGAACGTCGGCCGTTAACTGGTGGAAGGAGGACGTGGAGTTGGGCCGGGCATCGAAACCACTTCATTAGATCACCACGATATCGGTCGTACAGGAAATCATCTAATTGAGGTTAGCATTGCTGAACAGGCAATGGTCCGAGCGCAACCTTCGGAGCTTTGAAGCCGCAAAGTCGAA
>CAZOLI010000109.1:0-5190 GCA_964580675.1 uncultured Planctomycetia bacterium | reverse complement strand
CGAAGTGTTTCGATGTTCATCCGGGAGGACAGGTCCCGGCGCCCGGATTCCGATGGAATCCGATCGATCAGCGAATTCATCGATTCGGTTATGGTGGGATAGGAACGGTTCGATTCGTGGAACACGTCAAGAAGAAAAGAGACCGTGTCCCGGGAATACGACAGACCGGAGGATTCCAGCTGAGAGGCCGTGTCCACAATGGCCGAACGTGACGCCTTCTCCAGCAGCGGTTCCGTCTGTGCTATGGAGGAAAGCCTACGGAACACGTTTTCCGAAATGGGCAGCTGGAATTTTACCATTGATTTTACGATGGTTCGGTTGGTTTCATTGTCCTCCACGTCGAGAGTTTGAAGGAGGTCCATAATGGACCGGGAGGTGGCGCGGGTGGAGGACCCGGCAGCTCTCTGTGTCGATTCTTTTCCGGAACCCCTGAAATGCCGGAGAATCTGAAGGCGCAATCCGCCGTCATCATCACTCGAAATCCGGAGGCGCAGTCGGTCTCCGGGGGCGTATTCCTCGCCTTCCTCGATTCGGGCCTGGATGACTTCACCGTTGATGGAGAGGCGATACGTGTTTGGCCCGACCCGATCCCGAACGGTCGCGTCGACCCGGTTGTCCCCGGAAGCCAGTCGAAGGAGAAAACGCCGATCCCTCGGGCGTTTCAGGTCCAGGTTCAACGGGGAGGAACCTTCTGTGGGCGGAACCGTATAAGGCATTATTCTCGATCCGATTGAATGTCCTGTAAGCTCAGAATGACGTCGACTTCCGCTTCGTCAAGGCCGGTTCGTTCGGCGACTTCTTCCCGATCCAGCCCGCGTCCCGCCAGTTCCCGAACCCAGCGGTACATGGGTTTGTTCTGAAGGGTCTCATCGTTGTTCTGTGCTCGCTCCCGATCCGCCGGTGAGGGCCGGTCCACCTGATTCTCCGCTTCAGGTTGTGATCTCCCGTTTCCCCCCATCTCCGGTTCCGGGGAAGGGGTTTGTTCCTGACCGGCCTCATCCGGCTGCTCGTCCGTTGCGGAATTCCCTCCTCCGGTTTGCTCCTCCTCGGGAGAATCCCTGGAGGTTTCGTCGGTGAGTTCTTCCAGCCGTTCGATCTTCTCCTCCGCCTCCATAATCATTTTGTTGAGGTACCGGACTTTCGTGTCCAGTTTCGCCATGCTCTCGGACACGAATTCACGAAGTTCGTACAGGACGGATTCAAATTCCTCCTTCAGTTCCTCGGCTCTTTGCTCATCGGTGGAAACGGATGTATTGCTTCCTCCCGCCTGTGATTCGCGACGGTCCCGAACCTTCCGGTAACTTCGCCAGAATATGGTGGCAAGGACCAGAACACCCCCCAGCATCAGTATCCAGAACAACGTGTTTCCCCCCGGTCCCTGCCGGAGAATGAATGCGAGGATCTGAGGCGTCAAATGTCCTCGAAGAACAATTGGATGAACAATAACGAACGCAGGACCATCAGGTACGGAACTTCCTCAATGATCGATATTTATCCGTCCGCTCGACACGGGACAGGAACATTCGGTGTTATTCGGTTACCTCTACCAGCAGGGCGATGCCCTGACCTCCACCGATGCATGCCGAGGCAACGCCGGTTTGTTTTCCCTGTTTCCGAAGTTCACGAACCAGAGTTATGACCAGTCTCGTGCCCGTCATGCCGAGGGGATGTCCGAGGGAAATCGCACCACCGTTCGGGTTTACTTTGTCCCGGTCCAGTTCCAGCCGGCGTTCCACACCAAGGTACTGTCCCGCAAACGCTTCGTTGATTTCGAACAGGTCCACGTCCTCCTGTGTCAGACCGGCTTTGTCGAGTACGTCCGGAATGGCCCGGGCCGGGCCCAGTCCCATTTTGGAAGGATTTACGCCGGTCGTGGACCAGGCTCGAATCTTTGCTTCGGGTTTTAAGTTCTGCTGCTCCGCAAATTCTTTTGAGCAAACCACCGTCGCGGCTCCTCCATCCACAATGCCGCTCGCGTTTCCCGCCGTGACTTCGGAATCTTTCCCAAAAGCCGGCGGCAAATCGGCCAGTTTTTCCATCGATGTATCGGGTTTGATGTGATCATCCCGCTTGAACAACTTTGTTTCGCCATGTTCCTCAATTTCCACGGGAACGATCTCTTCGTCAAACACGCCGTTCTGAACCGCTTCCGCACCGAGCCGGTGACTGCGGAGGGCAAATTCATCCTGTTCCTCCCGCGAAATGCCAAATTCCTCGGCAATGTTATCGGACGTCTCGGCCATGTAATCTCCGCAGTGAGAATCCATCAGAGCTTCCATCAGGCTGTCCTTGAGTTCATGGGACCGCGAACCGAAGGTATATCCTTCTCGCGCTCCCCTCAGCACATGTGGGGCCTTTGACATGTTCTCCATTCCGCCCGCGAGAACACAATCCGCGTCATCGTTCAATATCTCGTGGGAGGCGCTGATCAACGACTGGATCCCGCTTCCACAGAGGCGGTTCACCGTTAGTGCCGGTGTCTCTTCCGGAACGCCCGCTTTTAACCCAACGTGTCTCGCTCCGTAAATCGCGTTGTCACTGGTCTGGAGGGCATTTCCAAAGATCACGTGGTCCACCTGATCGGGGGAGACCTCCGTTCGTTTTAACGTTTCTTCGGCAGCAATGGCGCCGAGTTCAATCGCGGAAAAATCCTTTAAAGCCCCTCCCCAGGGCGTGCCACTGAATTCGGCCATCGGGGTCCGACATCCACCGAGAAGAACGATTTCGCTCGTCATGTTACTGTTCCCGTAATCTGAATACTGTTCCTTACAGAGAAATTTCACGTGTCACAAAATTATAACATGGAAATGGAAGGGAAAACCAATGCGAAATTCCTCTGAAGCCGATATTCATTGGACTCGGTGGATTGTAAATATTCTGGAAAACGCACCCTTCGGAAAGGGGCCGGTCTTCCGATCACTCGACGGAAAAGCAAACGCTATTACGGTGTGAATTCCCGGCCGGATGAATCGGCGGCAGGTGGTCGATGGGTTCGGAACGAGGAATGGTTTCGAGGCTGGACCGGGGTCTCAGTTGTCCCGCTCCTGGTTCATCGGGTCCGGGATTTCGTCCGTTGAGACATCTGTTTCCGCGGCGGCGTATCGTGCAAGAAGATCCACTTCCAGGTTCACCCGGTCAAATTCCTTACGCTCACTAAAATTCGTGCGGCGTAACGTTTCCGGCACAACCGCAACGGAGAACGTATTCTCGTCCGTTTCCACGGGGGTCAGGCTGATGCCGTCCACACAAACACAACCTTTGGGAATAACCCATTTCATCACATCGGTGCTGGCGGAGAACGTGAACAAGTGACCGTCTCCGTGTTCCTCGATCTGTTCGATGCGCCCGACCTCCTCCACGTGTCCGAGCACGAAGTGTCCCCCGAGCGGATCCCCCACACGGAGGGACGGTTCCACGTTCAGGATGTCCCCGATGTCCATGTGTTCCAGCGTGGTTTTGTTGATCGTTTCGGGAACGGCGTGGAACTGAAGAATGTCGTCATCCACGTCCTCGGCCGTCAGACATACCCCGTTTATGGAGACGCTCTCCCCCTCGGAAATTTCCCGGTCAAGGGAGGCACAGCGAATCGAGAATTGCATGCCGCCGTCGCGGCTCTTCGTGGAAAGCACTGTGCCCGTCGTTTTGACAATACCGGTAAACATGGCCTTGTTTGGTAACGGTATTTTATCCGGTCTCCGATGACGAATTCTGATCGGAGGCAAAAAGATGAACGGATTCCCGGTATCCCTCCGATACGAAGGCATTGGGGTTTACGGATGTGATCTCCTCAATGGCTCCTTCGGGGGCATAATCGAATCGGGAAACCATGTAACAGGCCATCAACGCACAGGATCGATCCAGGCCGGCGTGGCAGTGGGTCAACACCGGTTCGTCCTGTTCGAGGTGATGGTCCACGAACGAAAAGTAATCCTCCGTGAGTTCCAGAAATTTTCGGCGGTGGCCGGGTTCCGTCAGGACCATTGCCGGAAAGTAAAGTTTGAGGTGATCGAGGTCGGAGGAGGCAATTTGTTCTTCCTGCTCCGGGGGAATCCGGTGGACGGAAACCAGACCCCGGACACCGATTTTCAGGAAGTGTTCCAGGTCCCAGGGTTTCATCTCCGGCCCGCACCGACCGGCGAGTTCACCGGGTATTACCCAGTAAAGGGGATGTTCCCCTTCCGGACCATACCGTTGAAATACCTTTTCCATGTGTTAACCGGGAGGCCACGATAGGGAACGGCCGCCGAGCAGATGAAGGTGAATATGGAACACGGACTGACCGGCTTCGCGGTTGCAGTTCATCACCAGCCGGTAGCCGTCTTCCGCGATGCCTTCCTGATCCGCCAGGTCCCGTGCTTCCGTGTACAGTTTGCCGATCAGGTCGGCGTCTTCATCCCGGAGATCATTCACCGTGGGAATGTGTTTTCGAGGAATGATCAGGATGTGGGTCGGGGCCTGGGGATTGATGTCACGAAACGCGACCACGTCCTCCGTTTCCGACATCACCTCCGCGTCGCCTTCTCCGCGGGCGATGTCACAGAAGAGACAGTCTTCTTCCATGTCATGTTCCTTCGTGAAACGGTGTTGAATCTGGTGTCTGCAAATACCGGGACGTTGCCAATGGGGCAATCCGGCGGGAAGTTTTCCTCCGGATCCTCCCCTCTTCAGCGTAGATCACGGAATCCATGAATCCACAGGAACACAGAACGTCCCGATTCTCCTTTTTATTCCATAATAGCTATTATAGGGAGTAAGGAAGAAATTTTCACCGGGTAGGTTCCTTGTTTTTGCCCGGTCCACCGATCTACAAAATTTCGTTCACGGTGGAGACAATTTTATCCACCGGACAGGGTTTCTGAATGTATTCCTCGTACGCGATATCGGCCTCTTCGGGCGGGTTAAAACCCTCCTCTCGAATCACCGAGACGACCACTTTGGGGACCCCCTTAAATTTTTCCCGGTTCAGTAACCGGAAATGCTCATACCCTTCCTCATCCGAAAGCATAACATCCAGGACCATACAATCAACAGAGGCCAGGTTCTCCCACTGTTGCTTGAGATTTCTCACACTGTCCACGAGTTCCAGGGCATAGCCCTCGGCCGATAATTGATTGGCCAGCAGCCGGCGGAAATTCAGATCGTCCTCCACGATCAGGATGGTATCGGCATCACTCAACGGTGTCTCCCTTG
>CAZOLI010000108.1:0-5296 GCA_964580675.1 uncultured Planctomycetia bacterium | reverse complement strand
TCAAAAGCGCCGGTTGGCACCTGGTGCTGAACGTCCTCTATTTCAGGTTCGGGTGGGTCTCTCTGTTCGACCCGTCGGGTCAACTGGGAAAGAACCAGTGTATAACATTGCACGTCCCCGGTGATCGTTCGAATCCGTCCCGTGATTTTTTCAATCTCTTCTTGCCGTGATACCACTCCCGTGCCCGAATAGGCAATCAATTGAAGGTAATCTACGACGATCACACCTCCGTTTAACATCTCCGCCCGGTCCATCATGTTTCCGACAAGATCCTCCAGATCAAAAGAATTATCGTCGATGTACAGAGGCACCCTCTGATGGGAGGATTCCTGATGTTCCGTGAACCACTTCACAAGCTTCATCGCGCCGGCCTCCAGGCTATAATACAGAACGGGAATGTTGGTTTTGTTCAGAATGTCGGAGACAAGCGTCCGGGCCAGTGTGGTTTTTCCCATCGAGGGCCGGGCCGCTATTAACCCCATTTTGCCGGGAGGGTAGAATTCCAGAAACTCATCGAGGCGAGAAAACTCTGTTCGGACCCGCATGGATTCACGGTGATCGGGCTCCCTCCCCCTGGATCGGCCAAATTCATCCGTGAACGCTGATATATGTTTCATAGTCCCTCCTGAAATAATCCCTTAATAATGACGGTTCCGTCGTTCTCTCCCGGAAACCATCAGGAATTTCGTCTGTTCGTCGTCATGTTCGCTGTTTTGTTGGGCCGGTTTTCTCTATTTGGTTACTATGTTTTATTCGCCGGGCTGGTCTGATGCATGATCAAGCAGGGCACGATAAATCCGGAGGTTCAGGCGGGCGCCGGTGAGGCCGGTGTGCTCCCACGGGTCGGTGCCCTCGTCGGCGGCCTGCGGTTCCTGCCGGACCCCCAGGTGTTCGACGAGTTTGTTTCCGTGCAGACAGGACACCCCCATCCCCCACGCAATGGAGGGCAGATCCAGCGTGTAATCGTGAAGGTCGCGGAACTCGTGGTCGGTTCCCCGGAAGAGGTGATCCAGAAACGCATAATCGAAGGATTCGTTGTAGGCACAGAACAGGACGTTTTTGCCGCGGATTGTTTCGTCGTAGAATCTCACAATGTTCTCCACGGCCTGTTCGGGGGAAATTGCACCGAACGATCGCCAGCGGTCGACGGAAAATCCGTTGCACGCCACGGCTCCCGACGACGCCCGCCCGGGATGTTCCGGCATGATCCGGCGGAAGAACTCGTCGACGTTGTCTCCTTCCAATGTGGCCAGCACGATCCCGGCATCCACCATCTCGTGATATCCCGGCTTGAGACCGGTGGTTTCGACGTCGGTGAAGGCGATGAGCCAGTCTTCCGGTTCGCCGTATGGAAGGAGGTCAAAATTTTTCATTGTAGGAAGAACTCCACAAAATCAGGTTCATAGTTACTCCCCATCTGAAATGTCTCTCCTTTACCAATAAGTGTACAGCTTCTTGAAGATATGATGAACAATTGGTGCGAACGTTCTCTGGTTGTCCAGGAAAAAGGTATAGGTGGAAAGTTGTGAAAGCAAGGATGCTTTCACCCCCAGTAAGAAAGAATCCCGTTCCAATTGGGGCGAAGGCATCTCAGCCTTCGCAAAAGGAGGACGGGAAGAAAGACGAATGCATTTAACCCATTTCCGCATGATATGACTTGTGGGTAAAGGTAAGTCTGAAAGTGGGGTGTAGTTACGATGTGTTCCCGTTGGTCCGTAAATTGGCTTCCTGTTTGATCCAGTAACGAATGCCTCGTCCGGCGAGCGGTTCCTCTGCATACCTCGGGATCAGGTGCATGTGTGCATGAAACACGTCCTGTCCCCCGGCACGGCCGATGTTCCATCCCGCGTTGTAGCCGTCCGGGGACCATTTTTCATCGATCCGCCTCTTTGCCTGTTTCATGAGATCCCGGGTGGCCCGCCACTCCTCGGGGGTGAGTGCAAATACCGTGGTCCGGTGAGATCGGGGCAGAATTAACTGTGATCCCTCCAGGACGGGATGGTTGGTGGGGATACAGACGCCGTGCTCGTTTTCTTCCCGAATCTCGTTGTTCTCCTCAAGTTGCGGTGGACAGAAGGGACAGTTCATCTGGAAACGGGTTTCTCCCGGAGAACCCATTTTCGTGAAAAAGTAACACCGTACGATAACCAGCCGTTGAAACTATCAATAATCGGAATTATTCGTTGGTGTTCTCATATTCTTTCCGGGTTTCTTCCAGTGCTTCGTCCAGCTCCTCAATAATTCCGTCTCTCCCGATAAAATCCGCAAGCAACCGGGCCAAATTGGGGTAGTAATTCGTAATGTCGTTGTCCAGGTTTCCTGTGTCTCCTTTCCAGCGATTGTTTGTTGTTACATTCCAATCTTTTTGAATTGGCGTTTTCAGTTCTGGTGCTTTTTTCTTCTTCAGCACCTCCTCTAATTTTGTTCCTTCTAATTTATTAATAATTGCATTCCGGAACCTTTTTTTTGTGCTGGCCTGGCGGATGCGCAGGCCGAACTTTACCCTTTCTCCATCCTCGGAGAGAATTTCCCCTTTCCTGGCCCGATGAAAAAAATACAGAACGGGCCCATCGTCGTTTTTCGAGTGTTCGTCAATCCAGTTCTCTCTGAAAATCTGCAGGTAGCCGTTGTTTCCCTCCCGCAAAAACCAGGTGTTTTTGTTTGCCTTAAACGAGCGGGCGTCGGGAAATTGGTCATGCGTTTCTTCGTATCGATCCGTCACCTCGAGTTCGCCATCATCGAGGTGGTTTATTAGTTCCTCCTCCCAGTTTTCGAATAAACGTTCCAGATAATCCGACATTACGCTGTCCATCTCTCCTTTGGCTTCTTCGACTTTCTGAATGATGTTTCTCTTTTCCAGGTAGAGATTGACGAGATCCTCCTGAGCGTTCTTCTCCGCTTCATTCGTTCCCATTTCTTCAACCTCCCGTAAGGAATGTACAAAATCCGTGAACTGAACGACGCTGCGAGTGGGATAGCCCATCAACTCCGGCGTGAGCTCTTCCGAAAACAATCCGACCAACTCCGCCCAGCTTATTTCCGTAAAACTTTCGTCGACGTTGTAGCTCCTGTTGCTGTTGCCGGCCTTCACAAACAGGTACTCCGTTTTCGTTCTATCCGTTATCTCTTCATTGCCCGAAACCCAATCGGGATTCCATTTGTCCGCACGGGCATAATTACTTGTCTGACCTTCTCTTTCCGGGGCGGCCACTTTTAATTCGATGAACAACACCCAATTGGGCGCTTCGTTCATGTTCAGCGAACTATCGTAATCCGCAATGACCAGATCGATCCGCCCCGGATTTTCTTCTTCCTTCCGGATGTGGACTTCGGTGTCGACCTTTATGTGGTTTATCCCGTACGGAAAACTCTCTTCCGTTTTTTCGTCAACAAGGTTCAGAAATGTCGAAAGAACCAATTTGCCAAACCCATGTGGTTTGTTCGGGTCCAGGAAGTAACGGAGGGTGTACTGATAGCTGGTTTCCCGCGACTTCCGGTCGGGATCACGCCTGTATTTTAAAATCGAATAGATGTCATGGGGTTGCTGCAGATCGGACGAGAGCTCCATGTACTGTCCGATGAATTCCTTTAGTTCATGGAGTTCGTCTTTCAGAACATCCATGCTTTCGCCTTCGGTTTGTTTATTCACTGGTTCGTCCCCCGGTTCGAGATTTTGTCTGGTTTTGTGTTCGTTATTCATTTTCTCTTTTTTTCGTACTTGTTGCAATTGGTTGACTTCCGGTTGATCGATTATGACGATTCCAGGATTCGAATTCTCACGGAGCCGGTCGGGCCGTGGAGGTTCCGGACAGGTCATTTCCAAACCCCCGGCCGTTTTTCCCATTGAGGGACGGCTCTTATTGAGGTTTGGTCTTCGTCGATCAAATCCACCCAAAAAGGGATCCGGGGGTTTCATTCCGGCTGGAATGGGTGTGCTGTCCGGTATGTTATTGTTCATGACGGATGTCTCCGGTTTCGTTGAACGAAAAGCCCGGAATTTCTTCCGGGTCCCGAAAGGCTTCCTGGGCATTGTTTTTGAGTCCGCGAAGCTGTTCGGCGGCGCTTTCCGGCGAAAGACCGTACAGTCTGGTCCGAAGAACGAGCTCCTTCAGGTAGGAAATGCTGAAGGATTCGGTGTTGTCCATCAGTTCTTCCGATACGTCCCAATCCTTGAGGTACGCGGTCAGGAACCGCCGGCGCTGTTCCCGGTCCGGCCGGTCCACGGACAGGAGCCGATCAAATCGACCGGGGCGCTCCACGAACTTCACGGGCAGATCCGCCGGGCAGTTGGTGGTGGCCACGCTGTAGTTGTTGGGCCAGGAGAGTTCGCCGTCCAGGAAATTCAGAAGCTGCTTTGTAAATCTGCCTTTGAATTCGGTCAGTTCGTCAAAGACGAACACCGTTGGGCGGTCCGCAAAGATGGGGCGAAAGGGCAGCAAATCCGCGGGCATGAATCGATCCGAGTACATGAAAAAGACAAAGGCGTTTCGTTCGTTGACCAGCTTGCGAACGGCCTGCAGAACCTGGAAGGTTTTCCCGTTCCCGGGCGGACCATATAGCAGAGCACCGCGTTTTCGTTCCATGCCCAGGGAATCGTAGATCTCTTCCGCATCAAAAAAACATTCCATGTCCCGGAGCAACCGATCCGACGAATTCGCCCCGGCATCCACCGGATCGGCCATGGTTACCTCCGTCAGCGGGACGTTGCGGATACCGATGTTGCCAAATGATCGGTCTACGAGTTTCAGTACGCCTCCTTCCTTGAGCCGGTCCGGAAATTCGGGATTGCCGTATCGCTTCAGGGCCAGGTATACCTCGTCGCCGGGGGTCGTTCGGCTCACGTAATCCGTCTCCGGGTCGTAGGCGGAAAAAATCCGGCTGTACTCATTGGCCACGAAATGTACGAGATCTTCCGCCGTTGCCTTTCGGGCGTCCTTCACGGTGGCCGCGGGGTGGGGCGTATACAGGTCTTCGTCGGGGTGATACGTGAGTTCGTTCGTCGCTGTCATTCTTTTTTCTTAAAAAATAAAAGGAACAAATTATGGTGAAATCAGATAAAGAAGGGGCCGCGGGCGTCGCGCGCGCAACCTTTTGTTACCTATACGAATCCTGTCGTCTGTTTTCATAATCCGGCAGGCGACCGAAACCGGTGTAGGCCGTACCACCGGAAAAGAAACAACGAACAAACTTTGGACAGGATGAACAGGTGGTTTTGATCAACCGGATGAACAGAACGGCAAACGAAGGCTGGAAGCCTTCGTTCCAATTTACATCATCGTCTGATTGATGTTTATTC
>CAZOLI010000107.1:0-5305 GCA_964580675.1 uncultured Planctomycetia bacterium | reverse complement strand
AACGAACCAGTTACCACAAATTCACAGTAGGTTGCATCTTATGTGTTCGTTGTAGTGTACGCAGGACGGCAACGCCGTCCGGAGTACACGTAACACTTTGGACCTCGGAGGACCCGTTTTGACAGAAAGAACGTGCACTTCGCTTCCACTCCGTGCACTACAACAGAACCCATTTTCCAACGCAAAACGTTTGAAATAAAATTGCTGTGTTCGTCGTCGAGCACGCAGGACGGCGAAGCCGTCCGGAGTGTATGTTTTTTGCAGACGCACAACCCTCAACGCGCAACCCACAACTCGCAACGCAAAACACTTAACGCAATAAACGCAACTAACGCAACCAGCGCAACAAACGCCACTAACGCATAACGCCAATAACGCTACAAACGCCCAACGCACCACGCGTATTGATTCAAACGCATGGGCATGATACGTTTGATATCCCTTTCTGACACAGATTCACGCGGATGGACCCGATGGAAAACGAGGAAACGTCCGGGCACCGGTTGTTTCTGTTTTTTCTTGTACTGACCGTTCTTGTGACCATTGCGCTTCTGGGCCTCGGCAACGTGGTCACCCGAACCGGATCCGGTATGGGTTGCGGGGAGGATTGGCCGAAATGCAACGGCCGGTGGATTCCGGACTTTACGAACATACACGTCGTACTGGAATATTCCCACCGAATTTTTGCCGCCTTCGTGGGGTTCCTGGTCCTGTTTTTGACCGTTGGTGCGTGGCGGATCGATAACAGGCGGTTCAAATCCTCCCTGCGCACCGTTTCGCTCTCCATGCTTTTCCTTCTCGTGTTTCAGGTTATTCTCGGTGCCGTTACGGTTAACCTGCGGCTCCCCCCCGAAATCGTGATTTCCCACAACGGGGTGAGCATTCTGTTTTTCTGTGCTCTCGTCTTCCTGATGTGGCGTGTTTTGCAGATGCACTGGTCCGTGACCGGATCGGGTAAGACGACGGAATCCATAGTGGACCTGACCTCTCTTTACGGCCCGATCATGACCGGTACATTGCTCATTTTTCTGCAGATCCTGCTCGGGGCCTACGTGCGGCACTCCGGCGCCGCAGCGGGCTGTCCGGACGTGCCCCTCTGTCACGGACAGCTGCTGCCGCCGCCGATGAAACCCGCCGTCGTTCATTTTGCCCATCGAGTCCTTGGGTTGATCGCCGGAGGGTACGTGTTTTACCTCACCTGGCGCGTCGGCAAATCGGACGCTCAACGACGACATTTTGTACTTGCAATAGCTGCAAGTTCTCTGGTAATATTGCAGGTGATTATTGGAGGCATCACGGCCGTTTCGGCCGCTTCGACCGACACGGTGGATCTCGTGTTCTGGTCCACAATTCACCTGGTGAACGCATCACTGATTATTGGCTGTCTTGTCCCGTTGCTGGCAGCGTCCATGCCGATTCCCACATCGGGTTCAACGACGTAACAACATCGAAAACGAATCATGAGCACCCACGTGCTGACAAACAACGTCCAGGATCTGGTTGAACTGGCCAAACCGCGCATTACCATCCTGGCACTTGTGACAACCTTCACCGGCATGTGGATAGCCAGCGGCGGCATGCCACCGGCGCCACTGATTCTGTTCACCCTGCTGGGCACGGCCCTCGGATCCAGCGCGGCCGGCACCCTGAACAACTACGTGGACCGGGAAATTGACCAGAAGATGTCCCGCACCCGAAACCGCTGCCTTCCCTCGGGCCGCGTGGACGCCACCACCGCTCTTGGCCTCGGTATTCTCTTCCTCTCGCTCGGCATCGGGCTCCTGGCCTGGCAGGTCAACCTGTTCTCGGCCCTGATTCTGCTCGGAACGGTCCTGTTCTACGTTTTCGTGTACACGCTATGGCTCAAGCGAAGTTCGCCGCTCTCCACGGAGGTCGGTGGATTCGCCGGTGCCATGCCGCCGGTCATCGGATGGGTGGCCGTGACCGGGTCGCTCGGCCTCGAGGCCCTGGCCCTGTTCCTGGTCATGTTTATCTGGCAGCCGCCCCACTTCTGGGCCCTCGGCATCCGTTACCGGGATGATTACGAAAACGCCGGCCTTCCGCGGCTCCCCGTCGAGTACGGCGAAGAAGCCACCAAGCACCGCATTCTCTTTTACACCCTGCTGCTTATACCAACCTCCCTCTCCCTGTTTTTCCTGGGAAGTGTCGGATGGGTGTACCTCGGGGTGGCCACCGTCCTCGGCGCGGGATACGTCTACAAAACCATTGAGTTCGTCCGCAACCCCATCACCCCCGCCTCCGCTCAGGACCTGTTTTCCACCTCCAACCTCTACCTGTTCCTCCTGTTCGTGTTCATGTTTCTGAACTGCACGAGCTAGGAGACGAACACCCCCGGCTTTTCAAAATCAATCCCCCATCACGACCGGGCAGCAAAACAATAAATAAACACGAAGACGCGAAGAGGGAACGAAAAACAGGAGTCCCAGAACGGACGACAAAAGTGAACGGAATCTACCGGATCTTCCATATCCTGTCGATCACGATGCCGAAAGGATAAGCGGAAATTTATAAGGACCTTCTCCATCCCCCCGATCCGGCGGTCCCGGAGAAAGGGGAAGGCCGAAGGTCTAACAAATTTCGATGGGACGCTGGATCAACACATGGATTTTCAGCAGAAAATCCGGGGATGGAGAAGACCAGATCCTTCACAATTTTTTATCCAGTCCATCCTGTTCATCCTGTCTAATATTTCATTCAATTAAGAAAAAATTGGACGAGATCAACAAGATAACCAGGATGGTACAACCATTCCTTTCCGGCCGGTTCGTCGTCGGAAACCGCAAGACCTCCGTCTTCCATTTCCTCCGCCGGAACCGCCTGGATAAAACATGTTTATCCAAACGAATTTGGAAAAGGAAAATGGTCTATGATGCGTTTGGTTAACTGGAAATCCGATGAACAGACAACAACAAAGGAAAAATCCGAAATACGCAAAACGAAAACGCCCAACCCACAACGCTCAACCCTCAACGCAAAACGCTTGACGCAACAAACGCCCCTAACGCCCCCCAAAACGCATCAACCCATCAACGCGCCAAACGCCTCACGCATAACGCAACTAACGAAAATAACACCCCACGATCCACGTGCCACGAGTTAAAATCCGATCCCGATCGTGGTGATCCCGGTCAAATCGTTTTCCTCCGCCCCGGCCGGCGGGTCAGAGTCGAACTCGTCCTCCACGATAAATTTCATGTTGAGGGCATCCGTTAATTTTATTTGCAGTTCGGCCCGGAACGTCCCAAGGTATTCCCCGGAATTTTCGAGACTCGGTTTTACCACCAGCTTCTGGTTCAGCAACACGCGGCTGTTAAATTTGTAACGAAAATCTTCCGAAATTCGAGCCAGTGCTTCCGTTGTATTGGTCCCATCGGATTGTTCCTCAAAACGAATACTGGGACCGCCCTCCACGGAGAGCGAGACGTCCTCTTCGTCGATGAAGATGTATCCGCCACCGACACCTTCCTCGAAGAAAAGGTCCAGATTGCCGGGGTTGTCGTAGCCGATGACGTTGTTGTTGTACAGGAACGTCCTCTTGCTGAGATTATAGTTTAACTGATTCTCGAAGAAGGCGTTGTCCTTGATCCGGTTGTCCTCCTCGGTTGCGTAATTGTACCCCCCATTTACCTTGTTGGTGAAGGCCTTGGTTTTGTACTTCGCGTTCAGCCGGGCGTAATAATCGTTGGTTTCCGTATTCCCCCGGGTCGCGGTGTATCCCAGGTCCAGCCCGCCACTCCAGTAATCCGCCGCAAGAGGAGGCGGTGATTTTTCCGCCGGTTCCTCTTTTTTACCGTCGGGGGCATCACCCGAAACCGTGACCTCCTCCACCTTCGTTTCCTCCTTCTCCACCTGATCCAGCGGAATCTTGAGCCGATTCTTGTACGCCGTCCGGATCACAACATTCTTTTTGCCCCGGGCCAGAACCCGGCCTGTCCGCACGTCACCGTCCTTCAACACAAACCGAATCTTCTGCAGTTCATAACGGGTCACGTTGCTCCGGTCGAGGGAGATTCGTCCCCCGTATTTGGTTTCGATCACAATTTGTTCATCGGACCGTTCCACGATTTTTCCCGAGAGAACGTCGCCGTTGTTCAGCTCAACACGGTCCTGACCGAAAACCAGGGTCGAGGACAGCAGAATTAGCAGAACCGAAAAAAATAAAGCGGATAGAGCATGGAAACGTTCCAGAACGCCGCTTCGTTGGTACATAACGTGAGTGAAGAAAATAGATCCCGGTAAAACAACATTCCAGGACCGAAGGAGAACGTCGATCGCGGGCGAGGGCCCTCCGACTGGAAATGATCGAGAAACATCGGAAATCTGCATTGTACAAAAACAATGCTTTGATAAAAGGAACATAGGGGCGTCGTTGTTCCCCGGCCAGCCGAGGCATAGAAAAATATTTCACCAATGTTTTGTTCCCAATGACAAAACACCGACCGGCCGCAGTCCGATGGAAGCATGAAGTGCCTGAACGACACTCCATCTTTTATCAGGGAGGAACCATTCCAAAGATAAAGATAAGGATAAAGTGACGAGCATGCGCTTCGAGTAAGAAGTAATGAATGGTCAGTAAGGAGTAAGGAGCATCTCGAGTAAGGAGTGAGGAGTAAGGCCGGAGAATTTCTAAGTCATTTCAACCCCTACCGTAGTTGTTGTAAAATTTGCGATTGAAGGCCTGAATCATCTGGAGTTCCCACCGGAACTGCCCGACTGTGAAAGAGGGGGCTAATTTATGATTAGGATCAGGATCAAGATTAAGAGATCTTATGAAGGGCCCCGTTGTTTTCTGACACAGGAGAATACCCCTTCACAAAAAAACGTGCACCCCGCTGACGCTCCGTGCACGACAACAGAACCCATTCCCCAACGCCAAACTCTGGAAATGAAAGCACGGTGTTCGTTGTAGTGTACGGAGGGCGACGACGTCGCCCGGAGTACACGTTTTTTTTTTGACACTGGCCCACCACGAACTTCCCAACCAATAACGCTTCCCGGGAATTTGTCGTTGGGTACGTAACGAAGCGTTAGCGTCGTGGTGTACCCGTTTGGTACCAATGGTGCGCTGATATACCCACTAATAATCCCCATCGACATAGAACCGACCGGACGACGCCCGGTGGCAGGGGGAGTACCTAAGCGGTACTCCATCTTCCATTAGGGAGGTGTCACCGTATTTCTTACATATAAAACGTCCCCGATGGTCGACCCTGTCCAAATTGTTTCTATTACCTGAACTGAGCGGTTCTTGATTTCAGGCTGTTTCAGAAGTACCAATTTTAAC
>CAZOLI010000106.1:0-5388 GCA_964580675.1 uncultured Planctomycetia bacterium | reverse complement strand
CGGTCCCGTCGAATTGTTCGTTTCGACAGGCATCAAGGTAACTCCGTCCGGGCCAGTTGGAGTCCGGAGCACCGTTCTCCCGTCCAAACCGGTTCCACTCCGCGTTGGTTTTCACAATTTTTCCCTCCTCGTTAAGAACAGCGACATTGCCCGGAAGGGCGTAGAACACGTCCTCCAGCGGAGGGTGATTGGTTTGAGCGGTCATTTATATTTCTCCAGTGCACAGCGAAGATAACGAAGATTTCACGCCTTCCTGACGGCCCCTTGTTTCCCGCCGGGAAGATGTGCGGATGAACGGGATTTTTCGCCCCGGTTCAATGTATCATACCACCAATAACCGGAAAGGGCAATGAAATGACATTCAAAAAGTATCGAAAACGAACGTACGGATGTGGTAACCGGCGAAATATCGGGAATTGGTCCGGGATGTTTCCGGGGTCGATCCGGGGATCGTGGCACAAAAGGAAAGGGAATGGATTTGGTGTGTAACATCTCTTGGAATCGCCGGGGGGTTTCGTCATAAAATACCGCGAAAACAAAACGACCGAAAGGTACATCCGGGGGCATCCGGACATTCGAAGATAAAATTGACCCGATTTCCGGCGATTCTTATATGAGTCCCGCACCGAAAAATATCTTTTTGATGGCCGTTTTATACTGTTTTTTAGTTGTTTTTCTTTCCTGCGGTAGTGGAGGTGGAGACCCGTCGAACCAATCAACCGGTTCAAACCCGGATCAAACAGATAGTAAACAAACCGAAAAGAAGGAGAGAGAAAAGCAGGTGACGTATGATGTCAACCGCGCCCTGGAGGAAAATGGGGAGTTACGCGTTGTGTATCCCGGCCGGGGAACAGTGACCCTCCCGGCGGATCAGCTGGAGCTGGAAAACGTTCGAAAAAACGGAACACGGGCAGGACACGAGGATCAATATCGGGTCTGCGCGACGTTCAAACGGGACATGGAGAACGGATCGGTGCTGTACGACCTGGATTTTTTGATGGGTCGGAAGGAGGGCGACTTTCAGATAAACCACATACTTCTGCACAAACTGGACGGCAAACGAAAACTGAGATTTCAGGACGGAACTCCGTTGAATGAAGAGTCGAACGAACCAGTAACGCTGGACGGCGGAGAATCTCCGAAGGAACAGTAGTTTCGTTCTAAATATATAAAACCATGCCCAAACCGAATCGTATCGAAAAACTGTACGCCGTTCTCTTTTCGTTCATTTTTCTTATTTCTGGGCTCTCCTTTTCGGGAATTGGACAGGAAGTAGCAACGAAGAAAAAGACATTCAAGGGATCATGGAACGACTGTCCCCCCTCCCTGGATCGCGATCGAATCCTGAGAGATCCGTTTGTCCGGCAGGCACTCCGGAAGGCGATGGACATGTCTAAGCCCGATAAAACAACCCAGCTTAAGTTGAATGGATTAAATTCAAAGGTGCCCCTGGATTTTTTTCACATTCCCGCCCGTCAGCAGCATGGTCTTGATCAACAGTCGAAGGTGCAGCAGTTTTATAAGGACCTTAAGTCGGCGTTTCGGGATAAGTATGGAAAGGACAAAGAGATGCCAACCTGTCTCGCATCCCTGGCAAACCCCAATTTTTGGCCGGCAAAAAACCTCGGGAAACAGTTTCTCGTGAACAAAAATCAGGTGAACGAGGAAAAATCGACAATCGGGTCCCGGGAGGTCGCCGGATTCGTCCTGCACGAACGCAAAAAGGTATCGGGGGGGAAAAAAACGGCATATAAATACCGAACGGTGATTTATGTGTATGTTCCCGTCGAGGATTTTTGGAATCAGGTCATGGCTCAGACCCAGGGACATAGGCCCTCCCCTTCCACATTAAATCTCGGGAAGAACAGGCGGATTGCGGCCCAGTTTCACACGCATCCGTATTACGAAGATGACGTAAAACGAAAAAAATCAAAGATCAGCGGGAACCAACTTCAAAATCGTGCGGACAGTACCAATCACGTTGTAAACCTGGATAGTACGTGTGTGGAAGTTCTGCAGAGCGTACTTGATATACCGGAAAAAAATTTGGAGGACGTCCCCCCGTGGAAACCGTCCCACTCCGATCGGTCGGGCAGACAGAGTGGTCCACCGGGCATTATTGTTGGGATGAAAGATGGAAGCCTGCATTATGAGCCGTACGGGGGCAACCAGAAAAACCCGAATCCCGAGTGGGTACCGTACGAGGTGCAGATCAAACCCGATCGAAACTGTTTGCCCACGGGTCGGCCCGTGGAGATCAAAGCCTGTGGCGCGCTACCCGACGTGGAATGGGAGGTGACAGAAGGCCCGGGCAAAATCGTGCGTCAGTTTCCCAATCGGGGGAATCATTTGATTGATCCGGTTGCTTTTTATAAAGCCCCTGAAGAACCCGAGGAGAAGAACGTCAAGATCAAGGCCAAAGGTTCGCGTGGTTCCTCCGGATCCGGCCGGAAAAACGAGGAAGAACGAACGTATCACCTGGCCAGTTTCGAGATTACGCCCCGGCCGACCGTGGTATATCCAGGTGACGTGAAGACTTTATATGTGCGGAACATCGACGATCCGGTCAAGTGGACGGTTTCGGGGGGAGCGGAAGTGTTGTTCAAGAAACGTCAGGGAGACGAAAGTTCCCCGCCGTTTGTTGAGTTAAAGGCCCCGCAGAAGGGAACGGTTACCGTAAAGGCAAAACGGAAGACGGACGAGGAATCCGGGGAATCGAAGACGGAATGCAACAAAGACAAACTGACGTTTGAGGTCGGTAATTGGTTCTGGAACGTGGAAGGCCCAAACCACAATGAGCGCCACGTGGGAACGGCCGGAAAAGCGCAGGATCTGTTCGTCGGAATCAATAACGTCCTCGACTGGGTCCCGGAGTCGGCGTTGAAAAAACAGGGAGAGAAGGCAACGGAAAAGATCAAGAACTCGTCCTTCTGGACGGTGGACTTTGGCGATCAGCAGGCGTACGGAAAAGGCATCTCACAGGGACTTCTCAACCGTATGAAAGCCACGAAGGGATCGTCCCGGTTGCCCCTGATGGAGTTACAGAAGCAGGTTTCGAATTCAAATCCGGGAAACGGGCTGGCATTCCGATCACCCGAAAAGTTTACGGGGTCCACGTCCAGTGGATTTATTGGGCGATTGTTCAGCAGAAACCTGGCCAACTTTCACAACGGTGACAATTGGCGATTTTCCCTTACGCTGGAAAAGGTAACGGAGGATCGCGTGACCGGCTCGTTAAGCGGATGGGGCGCCTGCTCTGAACATATGGGAAGGCACCTCGAACGGCTGAACAAACGGATCGAACGGGCGGAGGAAAACGACAACCACGAAAAGGCCGATCGCCTTCGCAAACACAAGCGACGAGACACAAGTGGCAAAATCGAATGTGGTGAGGTGGGCCTGACACTTTCCGGTCAATTTTCCGTGGTCAACCGGACGCCACAGAAAGACAGTCCCGTGAAGGATGCCATGCCGGACAGTATGGAGAACATGAAAGAAATGGCGGAAAAAATGAAGGAACGTATGCAGAAAAACAATGGTGGAAAAGGTGCAGGGGATTCCGGTTCGGGAGACCAGGAGGCGAGCCAGCCGAACGGTGGGGACGGCGCCGGTGCATCGGAATCCGCCGCTTCTTCGTCGAAGGAAAAGCAGGCAACGCAATCGGAGAATCAGGGAAGAGCAACAGCAAAAACCAAGAACAAACCGAAGGACGAAACAGGGAACTGGGAACATTCCGTTCTGGAACAGGATCTGTCGTTTACCCAGATGATCGGCACTCATGGCGGCTCCGCTGTCTACCCGACCGGTTCCATGCGATCAAGGACGTTCAAACTCGTGCAGCGGTCACCCGACGGATCCGGGAACACATTGGTCAAGCGGCAGAAACCGTTCACCGTCGGATCCATTTTGTCTGATGGAGACGCGATTCTCGTGGGCACAGGAAAGAAACTGTTAAAAATTACGCCCGAAGGGTCCACATCCACACTGACGGAGAACATGTCGACGGGCTTGATGATCGATCTGTATCGTCATAATGGAACGCTTTACGTTGCCGGTCTCCGGCGTCTGATTCGGGTCGATTCCGGCGGACACACGTCCGACGTTCTTCGTCCGGGAAAGGACTTTAAAATGTCACACGGAACGATAAGAGGATTATTTTCCCACAAAGATTCGCTTCATCTGGCGACCTCAGAAGGAATGCTATTTGAGGTACAGGGCAAGAATCTGAAAAACGTCCAACGCCTTGGCGTGAAAATAACAGACGCGGCCCGTGCGGGTTCGGATCTTCTGATTCATACCGGCGACGGCCGGATTCTCCGCGTGCAACCCGGTGACGGACAATTGACGAAAGTTGCGGAAGGCATTGAGGGCGGGGTCAAACTGGCTCAAACATCGGATGGCATTTTTGTGCTTCAGCCGGACGAGGAGCGAATTCTGTTCCTCAAACAGAAGTAGTTCCGCCGGGTACGGAGCCGCCCGGTCACTGGTGCTCGTCGATCTTCAATTCATTCCTCTTCGATTTCCGTCAAAACCGACGGACACCTCATCTCAGGTTCCGTGGTGTGTAAAAGGGTGGAGGACCGTTAAGCAGACGGACGTCGGGCCCGGGGCTGTTTCGATGTGGTGAAGAAAATGAGAGTTCCGGTTCACCGGGGCCGTTTTGTGGTTCTGATTGTTTGAAGACTACCCGTTTTCCGTCATGCGGATCACCGCTTCCCGGGCCGCGAAAGCAACGGCAAAACCAAGTACCAGATAGAGAAGCAGAAGCGGGGCGTCCGAAAACGTAATGTGGCCGAGGAGTTCGATCATCGGTGTTGGTCCGGGGTCAAATGAAGTGTGACGAAGAAGAAGGCTATTGTGTTCACCGGGGAATCATGCAGTATACGATTCCGGTCGAAGGATTTGAACACGGATCGATCAACACCTGCTGATCACTTGATCGCTCCTCTCTATTTTACAACGGGGAATGGTTGGACCGGGTTCGACGGGTCGATCCAATTTTCGTAATTCCTTTCCCCGAGGAAAACAGGGAACCCATGGTAAAAACCGTCCGTTATAAAAGGAGTTGTCGTCCGGGTGAAATTTATGAGGACACGTATCGTTTCAGCAGTGATCGAACCTGTTCGCGGACGGTTTCCCGGTCGGGATTCTTTTTGTTGCGAAAGGATTTTGCATGCTGAAACAGGCGCCGGTGCAGTGTTTTGCCATCCACACGTTTTTTCAGGGTGATTCGATCCCACTTCTTGAGCAGGCGACCCCATTCCTCCCGGACCATCTGCCAGAATAGACCGGTGTTATTCCAGTGCTCTTTCGCCGGTGCTTCGAGCGGGGGATCTGTGATGCGTTCGTAGCGGTTGACCCCGTATTCTTTGGCCACGTATAGAGGGT
>CAZOLI010000105.1:0-5554 GCA_964580675.1 uncultured Planctomycetia bacterium | reverse complement strand
TGGTGTAGCTCAGGGGTAGAGCGCGTCCTTGGTAAGGACGAGGTCACGGGTTCAATTCCCGTCACCAGCTCCTCAAAAAGCGCCCTGGAGGCTGTCAGAAGACGATTCATTCGCGGCCAAACCGGCACAATTGCTGGAAATACCATCCTCTGGTTCCGTTACAACAGTTCTCCTGTTGGTGCCAGAATTTTGATCAATATTCCGCGGCAACCGCGGAAGAACGACGAAACGAAATCTTGTTGAAAAAACGTTCTTGTTCATCTGCAGTTTAATTTCAAAAGGAGATTCCGATGGCGAAGGAAACGTTTGAACGCACGAAAACGCACATGAACATCGGGACGATCGGGCATATTGACCATGGAAAAACGACGTTAACCGCCGCCATAACAAAATTGTTGCACGAACGTGGATTGGCGGACGAAATGCCCTTTGAGTCCATCGACAAAGCACCGGAGGAACAAGAACGTGGGATTACCATTAATATTGCGCACGTGGAATACGAAACGGAAGACCGCCATTACGCCCACGTCGACTGCCCCGGCCACGCCGACTACGTGAAGAACATGATTACGGGAGCGGCCCAGATGGACGGAGCCATTCTCGTGGTGGCCGGAAACGACGGTCCCATGCCCCAGACCCGGGAACACATGCTACTCGCACGGCAGGTGGGGGTTCCGACAATGGTGGTTTTCGTCAACAAAACGGACATGGTTGACGACGAAGAACTGCTCCTCCTCGTCGAGGAAGAAATTCGGGATCTCCTGAACGAGTACGAATTCGACGGAGACAACATTCCCATTATTCAGGGATCCGCCCTTGAAGCCTTTGAATGTGGCTGTGCGGAGGACGACTGCGACGCCTGTGGACCGGTTCTGGAACTTATCGAAGCCTGTGACGACCACCTTCCCGAACCGGACCGGAACGTGGACGAAACCTTCCTGATGGCCGTGGAAGACGTTTACAGCATCAAAGGACGTGGAACGGTCGGTACCGGCCGCATCGAACGAGGTGAAGTCGAAGTGGAGGACGACGTCGAAATCGTCGGTCTCGAAGAAGAAGTCACAGAAACCGTTGTAACCGGTATCGAGATGTTCCGGAAAACGCTGGATAAGGGTCAGGCCGGTGACAACGTCGGTCTTCTCCTGCGGGGCATTGAAAAAGAAGATCTGAATCGGGGACAGGTCATCGCCGAACCCGGTACCATTACGCCTCACACCAAATTTAAAGCTCAGGTGTACGCGCTGAAAAAGGACGAAGGAGGCCGTCATACACCCTTTACCTCCGGGTACAGCCCGCAGTTTTACATGAGAACCACCGACGTCACCGGGGAAGTGAACCTTCCGGACGACACGGAAATGGTGATGCCCGGAGACAACGTGGAACTTGAAGTGGAATTAATTAAGCCGATCGCCCTCGAGGAAAACCAGCGGTTCGCCATCCGAGAAGGAGGCAAAACCGTCGGTAGAGGCGTGATTTCGGAAATTATAGAGTAACTTCAACCTATACCAAAAAATTACGGATCTTCTGGAAGAATTTCCCGGATCCGGTTTCGGTTTCCGGATTCGGTCAACGAAAACAATTGATAAAAGCGGGGGATAAATTAACCGATTGCGGCGTTGTCCGCCGTAGTAGAGGAACAGGCCCTGTCTTTGGTGGGGTCTGTTCATTAATTTGTATGGTTTCAGTTCCTACGACCGACGAATTACCATTATGCGAGAATGGATCTTTCTGGAATGCTCCGAATGTGGTGAGCGGTTCTACCGGACCACGAAGAACACGAACGACCGGGAATCGCTGGAACTGAAGAAATTCTGCAAAAAATGCCGGGAACACACGGTTCATAAAGAAAAACGGTAACCGTACCGGCCCCCAGGATAGGTCCGTAGCTCGAACTGGCCAGAGCGCCGGACTCCAAATCCGGAGGTTGGGGGTTCGAATCCCCCCGGACCTGTAAAAAAGATTTCTATTGGACCTCATAAGGAAAACTGCCGATGTCCCTGCAAATTCGTTACCGAAAACGGGGACAGGGAACGGTTGTTCGAACAACCGCGGGCATTGCACTGACCGGCCTCGTTGCTTTCGGTTGTGCCGGTCTGGCCGATACCATCACGGCGGACTGGTGGCAAACCGTCCTCTGGATGGTTCCGTTCTTTGAGTTTCAGATCGAACTCGGGGCGGTGGTCTCGTTCCTTGTTTTTTTGCTCGGGACCCTGGGTGTTTACCTTTACGTCGTAAATCATCCTGCGGTTTCGGATTTTCTGATCAGTACGGAAAGTGAACTTCGAAAAGTTTCATGGCCCGAAGCGGGTGAATTTGTCAACGCGGCAATTGTTGTGCTGATTACCATATTCATTATTACCGGGTATCTTGCCGTTATTGACATCATCTTCGTGAATTTGATGGAAGTAATAAACGTGCTGCCCAACGTCTGACCCAGACGGTACGAATTTTTTCGCATCGTAACTTCGTCCCAAAAATAATCGCATGACAGATAGCCAGGAAAATCAGAAAGAACAGGACGTCGAGGAAGCCACCGAAGAAATGAGTGCCGGCCTTCCCGAAGACAAGCTTCCCGACAAAGAAGACCTCGGTTCCTCTGAATCGGTCGAGGACGAGGAGACGGATCCCTCCTCCGATAACGAGACCGCCTCCGAAAGCGGGGATGAGGAAGAAGCAGCCCAGGAAACAGTGACCGAACGCCGGGAAACCAACATTCCAACAACGGTGGAGGAGGCCGGGGAGGAAGACGAATGGTACATTCTCCAGGTTCGCGGGGGACGCGAAGAAAAAATTAAGGAACACATCAAGCAGAAATTAATGTCCGAGGGGGTCATTGACCTGGTGAACGAAATCAGTGTGCCCAAGGAAAAAATTTCAAAAATAAAAGGGGGAGAACGCACCGTTCACGAGAAAAAACTGTTTCCGGGCTACATCATGATCAACATGAACCTGACCGAAAACGCCCGGTACATTATTAATAACGTGCGCGGGGTCTACCAGTTCCTCGGTGAAGAAGCGGCCCGGAAACTGACCGAAGAGGAAGTGGAAAAAATGTTTGCCCCCGCCAGAGAAGAGGAGGAAAAGCCCAAAGTCGACATCGACTTCGATGTCGGCGACACCGTCCGCATCAAGGAAGGCCCGTTTGAAAACATGGAAGGGAACGTCGAAGAACTGCTTCCGGAAAAGGGTCTCGTCCGGCTGACGGTGACCATTTTTGGCCGGGCTACCTCCGTGGAACTCGAATACTGGCAGCTTGAATCGCTTTAATAAAAAACCTGAAGTACCATGGCCAAAAAACCGGTTCGCACCACGATAAAACTCGAAATTCCCGGAGGAGAAGCATCTCCGGCCCCTCCCGTAGGCCCGACGCTTGGTGAACACGGTCTTCCGATCGGGGAATTCGTCAGCCGGTTTAACTCCATGACCTCCGATCAACCCGGTGTTCTTCTTCCCGTCGAGATAACCGTCTACGAGGACAATACCTTCGACCTGAACATAAAATCCCCCCCGGCGTCCTTTTTGCTGAAGGAAGCCGCCGGCATTGTCCAGGGATCACCGGAACCGCATCGATTCAAAGTTGGGGCGGTTACCGAGGAACAGGTGCAGGAAATTGCGGACCGAAAAATTGAGGACCTGAACGCCCGGGACATGGAAGCGGCCAAAAACATCGTGAAGGGAACGGCCAATTCCATGGGCATCGAGGTGTTCGAAACGGAGGAGGAAGCAGAGGATTTCCGTGAGGCCGAAGTGGTCGAGGACATCTCCGAACTGACCGAAGACACCGGACCGAGCATCGGTGAAGAAGCGGCCATGGAAGAAGAAGCCCCCGAAGAAGCCGAAGAGGAAGAAGTGGAAGGGGAACCGGAACTGTAAAATCGTTCGTACGAAAATGTATTTTTCTCTCAACGTCGGGATTGCGCGAACCAAGACATGTCAGGCAAACGATACCAGGAAGCGGAAGAACTCGTAGACAAACACAAGTCGTACTCCCTCGAGGAAGCCGTGGAAATCGTGAAAACATTTCCGTCGGTCGGCTTCAACGAAACCGTTGAACTGACGGCTCTTCTCGGGGTGGATCCGAGTCAATCCGACCAGATGGTTCGGGGCTCGGTTTCGCTGCCCAACGGCCTCGGTACGGAACGTGTCGTCCTCTGTTTTGCCGAAGGGGAAGACGCCGAAGACGCCGAGGAAGCCGGAGCCGATTACGTCGGGGGTGAAGAACTGGCCGAACGAATTGAGGAAGAAGAATTTCTGGACTTTGACGTCGCGCTTGCGGCCGAGTACGCCATGCAGTACGTTGGACCGATCGGTCGGATTCTCGGACCAAAAGGATTGATGCCGTCCCCCAAATCCGGAACGGTGATTTCGGAAGGCAACTTCGACACGGCCGTTCCCGAATTCAAGAAGGGGCGAGTGGAATACCGAACCGACTCGGGTGGAAACATTCACGTTCCCGTTGGTAAGGAAGACTTTCCGGCCGAAGATCTTCAGGAAAATGCCCAGTTTCTCCTGAATCAGCTTCGGGCCGACAAACCTCCATCCACCTCCGGTCGGTACTTCCGAAAATGCTACCTGTCCAAAACCATGAGTCCCTCCGTTCGATTTGCTCCCTAACGGATAAATTAGCCAGCTTACAGGATATAACGCCATGCCTAACATCGTCAAAAAATGGATGCGCCGAGAATACGGCGAGTTTTTTCAGGACATGGAGGCCTGTGTCCTCGTGGATTACCAGAACCTCTCCGCCAGTGAATTAACGGACTTCCGGGCCGCCCTCGCCGAAGACGACCTCGACATGATGGTCCTGAAGAATTCCATCGCGGAACTGGCTTTTGAGGACCTCGAAAGAAAGAACATCAACCAGTTCCTGGACGGTCCGGCCGCCATCGTTTACGGAGAAGGGGAACCGGTCCAGCTGGCCAAAAGTGTCGTCGACCTCCGGGAGGAAAACAACAACCTCGAAATTCTCGGGGGAATGGTAGATCATAACCCGTTGGACGCGGATCGCATTAAGGAAATTTCCGATCTTCCCACCCGGAATGAACTCCTCTCCATGCTTGCCCAGGCCATGATGGCCCCCGTAAACGGACTTGCGAACGGGCTAAATGCACCGGTGGAAAAATTAACGCGTGGCCTCAATGAACTCGGCGAAGACGGTGAAGAGACCGACACAGACAAAGAAGCAGCCGCCGATGCGGAATCCGCTGATGAGGAAGAAACGGCTGAGGACGAGGAGGAAACTGCTGAAGCGGAGAAAGAATCGGAGGCGGACAAGGAAGAAGAGGAAACGAAAACAGAAGACGCGGACGATCAGGCCGAAGCAAAAGAAGAAAACGCCGAAGATTCCGAAGCGGAAGCCGAAGAAAAAACGGAGGAAACCGGGGAGGAACCGGAAGAAAACGAAGAAGCGGAAGAGGAAACACCCGAGGACGAAGACGAAGAAGAATAACACGGAAAGGGAAAGAAGGGGGCGGAATCGGAATTTGGTGGAATGAAATAATTGTTCCCATCGCTCACAAACGTTTGTCATTCGCATCTGCAATTCGTAAGGAGA
>CAZOLI010000104.1:0-5622 GCA_964580675.1 uncultured Planctomycetia bacterium | reverse complement strand
TCTTTATCTTTATCCTGATCTTTATCTTAATCTACGGTTCGCAGAACCGTTCAGAGCCTCCTTGCCCCGGGCTACTTTGTCCCGGCCCGTTGGGCCGGGGATCTACCATTCCCCAACCAAAATTCGAATTACGAAATTCAAAATAAAAAATCCAAAAAGGACGCCGTTTACTTCGCCGAAGCAAGTGAATGGTGGTCTACTCCAGCTGGCAGTGGTGTGTTCTTATTCGCTCAAGAACCGGTACAGCGTTCGGCGGGAAATGCCGATTTCCTCGGCCGCCTCGGTTTTGTTGCCGTCGGTCCGTTCGAGGGCGTCCTGAATCAATTCACGTTTCTCGGCGGCGCTTAACTGATTCCAGTTCGACATCTGTTCCACCTCCGGTTCCATCGTTTCCTCGGTCTCCCCGGACCGGTCCCGGCCCGGCTCATCCGTCGCCAGAAGATCGTCCCGAACGATCCGCTCCCGGTCTCCCGCAAACAGAGCCATCTGACGGACTGTGCTGCGTAGCTGACGCACGTTTCCGGGCCATGAACGCCGAATCATTTCCTGCATCACGTCCTCCTCCACCTCTTTCGGAGACTGATTCTGTTCCTCCGCAACTTCGTTCAGAAAATGATCCACAAGAAGCGGAATATCCTCCCGGCGCTCCCGAAGCGGTGGCATGCGAACCTTCGCGTCCTTGAGTCGATAATAGAGGTCCTCCCGAAACTGTCCCTCCTTCATCAACTTCTTCAGGGATTCATTGGTGGCACAGAGAATGCGAACGTCCACCGTCTTTTCGTCCTCTCCACCGACACGGCGGACTTTGCCGGTTTCCAGCACCCGAAGTAACTTGGCCTGCATTGGCGGACTCATGCCGGAGATTTCATCCAGAAACAGACTGCCGCCATCCGCCTGTTCGAACAGCCCCCGTCGGTCCCGGTTTGCGCCCGTGAACGCCCCCTCCACGTGACCGAACAATTCACTTTCCAGCAAATTCTCACTGAACCTTGCGCAATTCACCGCGAGGAACGGCTCCTCCTTCCGGGGACCGTTGTAATGAATGGCTCGGGCCGCGAGTTCTTTTCCGGTTCCGGTCTCTCCTTCAATCACCACATTCAGGTCCGTGGGAATGACCCGGTCCAGAGTTTGAAAGACCTCCTTCATCGCATCGGACTCCCCCACGATATTGTCGTAGTCGTATGCGGTCCGGAGGCGATCCCGGACGGATTCCAGCTCCTCCTTCTGTTTCTGGTGTTCCCGTGCTTTTTTAAGGTACACGGAAAGTTCTTCGGCAATGGCCTCCACAAGCTTCAGGTCCTCCCGGTCAAACCGCTTCACGACGGCCGAATTCTCAAGATAAATACCTCCCTTTGCGTCTCCGGCCGAAAACGGAACCACAAGCACGGATCGCAGATCCAGTTTCTCCACGGTGGAGTAACGGTGAAACGTCTCGTCCTCGGACGCATTTTCGATCAACAACCCGCTGTCCTCCGAGAAGGCCCGCTCAACCAGCTTCTGACTTACCGCTTCCTGAAACGGCACCTCTTCCGGAGATTGATCATCCTCCGTTTTCCGATCCCCGTTGTTCCGATCCATCGATTCCGAATCGGACCCTTCCACCGATTCATCTCCGGGACTGAACGAGTAGCGGGCCACCGGTTTCAGGTCCCCGTTCTCCTTCAGCAACACGAATCCGGAACGGGCCGCCGTCACCTCCACGACGGTTCTTAACGTGACCGAAAGAATTTCGTCCGTATCGATGCGGGATTGAATAATTCGCCGGAGAGCCGAAAACAGAACGAGCCGGTCCCGTGATTCCAGGTCCACCTCCGGCCCGAGATCCGACACCAGCTCCTTTTTCTTTTTCCGGGCCATCCGCTCCCCCGGATCGAGCCGGTGATTCGGTCGTTCCTCCCCGGCCGACGAACGCCGCACAACGTCCATTGCCGCCTTCAAAAGTTCATCCACATTTTCACCGTCACCGGGAAATGTGGCAACGCCGACGTGAAAGGAAACCGTCACGTTATCCCCGAGTTCCGACTTCACGTTCTCCCGGAGTTCCTTCAGCATGTCATCCGCAATCTCCCCGGCTTTTTGTCCCGAAACCGGAACACACAGCGAAAACCGCGCGCCCCCCGGCCGTCCCGTAAACACCCGGCGGACGCCTTCCTCGGAAGCGTCGCCCTCGCTTCTCAGCTGGTCCCGTGCCCAGGTCCGTATTCGGTGTCCGGTCCGGCGCAACACGAGATCCCCCGTCCGATAACCCTTCGCCCGATTCAGCTCCCGCATATTACCGACCTCCAGAAGAATGATGGAAACCGGGGCATCGGACGTCGGCGGGGGGGTACGTGAAATCAAAGCTTCCAGCCGGTCAAAGAATTCCCGGCCTCGAAGTAGCCCGGTAAGTGGATCCCGTTTATCCGGAGAGGTTTCGATCTCGTCCGCTACAGGCTGGCTTGTTCCCTTCGGATTTCGTTCCTTTTGCTCCTGTTCGGACACGTTTCCCCGCGCGGCATGAAAGAAAAAACCGATCGAATACGTACACAGACACAGGCGGGAACGGAACAAACACCGTCAATGGCTTAGAAATCCTTATTATAAATGTGAAATCTCGGGAATTAAAGTTTTGGGGCGTTTTCCTGCTCTGTCCCGGCGAAAACCGATGGGGGAATTCTTATGTTTTGGCAGGTTGAACCCGATCGTGTAATACCATAATCTATTCAGTGCCGTTTTAAGGATTTCAACGATCAGATCGGACGTCCGGTCCGGGATGCCAATTAGGCGGACGGACGGAGAAAAACGGTACCTTCCCGTTTTTCCCTGTCGGATTCTCCGCTGAACAGATCCGGAAGCCGGGGAAACAACCGGGTATCCGGTCAAACATGTATCCAGTAATTCCAAATTATTATCAATAAAGAACACTATGGCTGTACTTGTGCTTGCCGATGGTACAGTTTACGAGGGAGACGCATTCGGCCATGAGGCGGAGACCTCCGGAGAAGTTGTTTTTCACACCGGAATGACGGGATATCAGGAAATCCTGACCGATCCGTCCTACTTCGGCCAGATTGTTGTGATGACCTATCCCCATATCGGTAATTACGGCATCATCAACGAGGACGACGAATCCCGCCGTCCCTGGGTGAATGGGTTTGTTGTCTATGAATGTTCCGAGGTGGCCAGCAACCCGAGAACGGATACCACGCTGAATGAATACCTCAAGGAGCACGAAATACCGGGGATTGAAAACATTGACACGAGGGCGCTCACACGCCGGATTCGGGATCAGGGAGCGATGCCGGGACTGATTCATCCCGGGGATCCCGACGAAGACAGGCTGGAGGAACTCAAAAATAGAGCGGCCGAACTTCCCACCATGGAAGGACAGAACCTTGTCCTTGATGTCACCCGGGACGAGCCGGAAGACTGGAACAGCCGATTCGACGAATCCATTGATCGACGGTTTGACACCGGAGAAGAAATGGAAGCCAGCGTGGTGGCGATGGACTACGGAATAAAAAACAACATTCTTCGAAACCTGAAGGAGCGGTTCAGCGACGTCACCGTCGTTCCCGCCGATCACGACGCGGACCAGATTCTCGCCCAAAACCCGGACGGGGTCTTTCTGTCAAACGGTCCGGGAGATCCCGCCGCACTACCGGAACTCGTTGAAACGCTTCGAAACGTCATCGAACGGGAGGTGCCGGTATACGGCATTTGCCTCGGGCATCAGTTGCTCGCTCGAGCGATGGGCGCCGAGACCTATAAACTAAAATTCGGACATCACGGTGCCAATCACCCGGTCAAGGACCTGGAAACGGATCAAATTGAAATTACCTCCCAGAATCACGGGTTTGCCGTTGACCGGGACAGTGCGGAGGACGCCGGTTTTGACATCACACACATCAACCTTAACGACGACACCGTGGAAGGAATGAAACACACGGAAAAACCCGTGGAGTGTGTGCAGTTTCATCCCGAGGCCGCTCCCGGTCCTCACGACAGCTGCCACCTCTTCTCCCGATTTCGAAATCTCATTCAAAATCATTCCTCCCCAACACCTTCCTCTCCAGCGGAACAACCGGAGGAAGAAAAAGAACCGGTATAAACCACGTACTCGCAAGAACCAACGGAAACAAACCGACCAAATCAGGTTGTAAAACAGTTTATTCATTCAGGACAAATCCATGAGCAAGAAAGCCAAGCTGGCATCGGATCCGGAGCTGGGTCCCGTGGAAGACGAAGATTTTGAAGATCGTCCCCCCCATGACGACGAATCCGAGTCGAATCAAAAACTGGGACGATCCACCTACATCATCGACACCGATTTCCAGTATCGTTTCGCCACAACCTGGATACTGATGCAGGCGCTGTATGCAGGGCTCATTTTTGTGGCGTTCTGGGTCACCACCATGTATGTGGGAGGACAACACGAAAACGCGATCCTCCGGCGCCAGATCACCGATCTTTTTGCTTACACGGGCATATTTATCGGTGCACTCACCCTCTTTTTCGCCCTGTACTACATGTTGCTCGCACACCGCATATCCGGACCCGCATACAGGTTGTCCCGATCACTGGAACGTGTTGCGGAGGGAGATTTTGATTTCGAGGTTTCCCTCCGTCAGACGGACTACCTCAAAGGCGTGGCGGATAGCATGAACACCGCCCTTGATTCACTTCGGGATCGAACGGACAAACTGTCCCAAATACGGGAAAAGGTGGAATCCGTCATCACGGGTCTCCGCGAAAACAGCGAGGAAAACAGTGATTACATCGACGTCTGTAAGGAAGTTGTGGCGGACATGGAAGAACTGGAATCCACCAGCACTGAAAACGAGGACGCCTGAGATTTATGGAAGATCCAAACAACGGTAAAACCCAAGCCATTACGGCCGTTACGGGGCTGAATTGGGGGGACGAAGGAAAGGGGAAAATCGTTGATTACTTTGCCACCGACGCAGAATACACCATCCGCTTCCAGGGCGGCGCAAACGCCGGTCACACCGTCGTGGTTGACGGAGACGAAATCGTCCTTCATCACATTCCGTCCGGCATTGTTCACGACCACACCATCTGTGCTCTCGGCAATGGCGTTGTGGTCAATCCGGAAACGTTTATGGAGGAGGTGGAGTCCCTCAACGACCAGAACATCAACCCCGAAGGTCGGCTGTTTGTTTCGCCGAGGTGCCACGTGGTTCTTCCCTACCACCGCATCCTTGATAAAGAACTCGACGGCCTTCGGGGCGACGACAAAATTGGAACAACCGGTCGGGGGATTGGTCCCTGCCACGCGGACAAAATGTCGTACTGGGGCGTCCGTCTCGGTGATGTTCTGAATCCGGATGTCCTTCGCAAAAAAGTAGAAGGCAACCTGAAGTGGAAAGCCCCCCTCATACAAAACCTCTTCGATCGGGAACCACCGGCGGCCGACGAAATTGTTGATCGACTCGTGGGCGCAACCCGGAACATGGCCGAGTTTATCCATCCGGTGGACCGCCTTCTCATGGAAGCCACCCAGAACAACCGAACCATGCTTCTTGAAGGTGCCCAGGGCACACTCCTTGACGTGGATCACGGCACGTATCCGTTCGTCACGGCCTCAAACACCTCCGCCACCGGCGTGTACTCGGGAACCGG
>CAZOLI010000103.1:0-5676 GCA_964580675.1 uncultured Planctomycetia bacterium | reverse complement strand
CCACTCACATATCACCCCTGCCCCCAAGCACCCCTTCCCCCATGCCCCTCCAGCCCCTCCGCACCCCTATCGCCTATCGCTGCCGTTTTCTGTTTTGTTGTTCCTATCGCCCATCGCCTACCGCCTGCCGTTATAACGCCCACGCATAACGCACCACGCATATCGCATAACGCCTAACGCACCACGCATCAGGCGTCACGCCTCACGCAATAAACGCCACTAACGCAACAAACGCGACAAACGCAACGAACGCCACAAACGCGACAAACGCATTTTGAAACCGCAGGGCATTTTCTGTAGAAATGTGGGGAAACGGTTGTTGGCGAACCCTTACGCTGGCCTTCTTTTTCGAACGGACGGACGATGGCAGATCGTGAACTGACCGGCATCACCTCCGGCACCATGCCGGCGGAGCCGGAGGAGTCGCCGGGGCAACGGAACGACACACACCTCCTCTGGCTGTTCCTTCTCTTCCTCGTGCTGACCGTCGGCATTCGTCTGCGGGTTCTGCAGAACATCCAGGTGGTCACCAGCGACGCGTTTGAGTACAAGCGTGTGGCACGCTACGTGCTGAACGGCAACTGGTCGGCGGTGGTGGATCACGAGTACCATCCGCTGTACCCGGCCATGATGGCGGTGGGCTACCTGGCAACGGGGGACTGGGCCCTGGGCGGACAGCTCATGAGTCTGCTCTGGTCCGTTATCGGGGGCATCGGCCTGTTCTGGTTTACCTGGCGGTTGACCGGGAACAAATACCTGACGCTGCTCACCGGTCTCCTCTACGCCATCCATCCATACCAGGCCCGCCTGGGCGTGAAAATTTTTACGACCGGGGCCTACACCGGTTTTGTGGGATTGATTCTCGGGTTTGCCGCCGAGGGCATTCACTCGAACCGATGGGGTTGGTGGATTCTGGCGGGGTTGTGTATCCCGCTCGCCTTTCTCGTGCGCCTTGACGGGGTACTGTTTCTGGGGGTGTTCTTTTTCTGGTTGCTGTACGTGTTCGGGCGGGACCACGAACAGAAGTGGGCGTTTTTTCGAAAAGTAACGGTTCTGCTCTGCATTTCCATCGTGCCGTTCCTCGGCTTTCTCGCGTACCGGACCGCGAAAAAGGGTTCCCTGGACATCAGCGGCAAAGTCGATCTCTCGGAAATGACCGGCAAGATCACGGGAGAGGTCCCGCTGGAGGGGCACAATTTCGAAGGGGACACCCGGACCCAGAGGATTCTCTCCATGCTCGACGAAATACAGCGGGAGACGTTCGACGGGATCGGGTATTTTTTCCTGGTGTTCTGGGTGATCGGTCTGTTTCTACTTCACCGGTACACGGATGATTCGTATCTCCTCGGCCTGCTGTATGTGCACCTGCTGGTGTCCGCCGCGGTGTTCCTGGCCGGGGGATTGTTAAAGGGACGGCTCGACACCCGCCACACCGTGCCGCTTGTGGTGATGTCGATGCCCTTCGCGGCCGTTACCCTTCTGGTGATGGGAAACTGGATTCACAAAAAACTGAACCGATATGGCCTTTCCCGCGGGTTTGCGTTGTTGCTGGTGGTCTCCGTGCTCGGGGCGGCGGTGATGCAGAAGACCCTGAAGGTCATGAAGGCCGGCGAACTGTACCAGCGGGAACTCGGCAACACCATCCGGGCCGACCGGGACCGGAAATCGGAGGTGCCGTACATCGTGACCCGTCACAGCCGAATCGTGTTTTACACCGGCGGCACGACGAAACGCCACGAACAAGTGCTCCAACCCGAGGAACAGCCGTTTGACGTCGTTCGAAAAACGTTAGAAGAAAAGGAGTTTGACTACATCGATCTTAGCACCACAGCCACCGGTGATGCATTTGATCACTATTACCGCCAGTTCAAAAAGATGCCGTTTCTCACCGAAGTGACACGCATGCGAAACCTGCATACCACCTACGGCGAATCCCCGATGCACCACGTGATCTTCCGGAAGGAAGATTTGCGTTGAGCGTTATTTGCGTTTATAGCGTTGGTTGCGTTATTGGCGTTTATCGCGTATTGCGTGATGCGTGGAGCGTGATGCGTTATGCGTTTCTGTGCGGAGGAGCGGAGGTGCTGGGGACCTGTGGGGCGAGAATGCAGAGGGACAAGGGGGCATGGGTGAGGGGACAGCTGTTTTGGTGCGAACCGTGTGGGGAGACGCAGGAAGACCCCTCCGTCCTTGTGGCGGAGGTGAACGAGTGTTTCAGCTAATGAAAAGTGCAACTGAAATAACGACCCCCACCTCCTTGCGAGGTGGGTGAATGAGTTTCCGGGGTATGGAGGCAGCGTTTGCTGGAAGAAGCTCATTTACCTGCGGGGTAAACCCGCAGGGGTCTTTGGTATAGAGAGCTACATGTGGTAGCTGAAAAACTCCTTCACCCCCGGGATAAACCCGGACGGCCAGGAATGGGTTCCTTATCGGTTAAAATTTCAAGAAGAACAACCATCATTCACTGCTCTGGTGTGTCTATGAACCTCAATCGGAACCCGGTTTCCAATTGTTTAAGAGAGATCAGATCTTCCGTAAGGCAAACACAATTCGGATACACAACTACTCAATTGTACAATTTTGAGCTTTGATCAGTTCTGTTTCATTCCGTCTGTACATCGTTTCAAAATCAAACCCAGCGCTGTCCAGTCGTCTCACAATCTCCTCACGACTGCTACCAAATTTATCAATCTGATGGTGATGTACCTCACAATAAATCAAACGAACGTTCGAAAGAACGGTCCCCATTCCTCGTAACACCCCCATCTCAGCTCCTTCCACATCAATCTTCACGACATCCGGAAGGGGCAAATTCGACGTCTGAATAACGGTGTCCATTCTTTTCCCCTTAACGGTGATGGTTTTGCGTTGACGAACGTCGGACCGTGTGCTCAGGGAAGAACGCCTGGACAGCGAATCTTCTTGATCGACGTGAAATTGGATGGGTCGATCCTCGTCAAGGAACGCTATTTGGACTCGTTCAACATCCGCCTGGTTCATTTGAATGTTCTTCTTAAGAAGCTTTTGTGCCGGGGGGGAGGGGTCGAATGCGTATACGTGTATGTCCTGTGTCAGCTGGCTGACGAAACAACTGTATATGCCGACGTTGGCACCGATGTCATAGAACACGTCTCCGTCCTTTAATTCGTCCAGCACGTCCGACAAACATTCACGCTCACTTTCAAATTCATGGCACGAAATTACATGTTTGTCAGGGTAAAACTCGGCTGAAACCCCATTGATGCGTTTGGTAATGGACAGGCCCAATCTTTGTCTTATCGACCAGAATAAATCCCGAAGCTTCTCACTAATTTGATCGACATAATTTCTTGATGTCTGTTCAGTCATATGAAATAAATTATGCCCAAAAAACAGAGCACATCTATAAAGTTCAACTTGACCTTCGACAACTAATGGTCCCGACGGACTTAGCAGTCGTCCCCCCTTTTTTTATTCAGTCCGTTTTACCGTGTTGAAACGGGGAATAAAAGATCTTCATTCAACCCTTATCAAAGAATTTTTGCATGGTTTGTAATACCCCCTGAACACGTCGTTTCAACCATCCTCTTCGGTTGAACTTATGTCGCTGTCTCACTCGATCCCGTCTGATATCTCGTTTTATCCAGGGGGGGTGATCCAGAGGAAAATTTAATTGAGATCGTTCTAAATTGGCCCTCGGATCCTGAGGATCAACCGTGTGCGTCCCCTGATCATCGAAACCAATATTTGAAACGAGGTTTCGTTTCGGGGAAATATGCAATCCTGAATGCATCCAGCTCTGAAACTGCCATCGATAATCCCATGTTTTCAATGTCCCACTTACCAGGTCATCGAATCGTCCCTGCCAGCTCAAGGCATCGGAACGCTCATCAAACAAATCAAACAACCAACCTTCCTGTTTGACCGTATTCCAACAGGAAAGTTCATGCCTGTATTTCGCCCATGCCTGCTCCCAGGTGGCCCAACCCCAGCTATCCATGAAATGTGAAAAATAATAGCTATAGTCCAGATCAGAATCCAAAATATATCTTGTTCCCGTAATGCTCATGATCTGTGTGTTCTTCTGATACCGTTCCAGCAACTGATCACAAAAACGGAAAAAACTGGGATTTGGGACACAATCCTCCTCGATGATGATGGCTCGTTTCTCCTGATCGAAAACCCAGTCAAGTCCATCGGGAATGCGAAGTTCAAGACCAATATTTTCGTTCTCGTAATTCGTTCGAACTGATTCGGCCCGATCGAAACCTTCGATCAGATCCCTCGTTCGTTTGACGCCCTCTTTTTCTTCTGGCCGGGCCGGTCCATCTCCAACCACGTACAGATCGGAAACGTCCAGTCTTCTCAACACGTTCAGCACCTGCTGCAGTTTCTCATACCGGCGGTGCACAAGAAGAACTATGGGATGTTTTACGGTGTATTCCATTGCGTTTTTTTTTACCTGGAGTTTCCGGATCCCAATTTCAATTCAATGACGGTGAAACTACCATCCGTCGGGTCTTCTCTTCATGCGCAAATACAGAATCAGGCTCCTTTCGGGTCGTCCGCATTATTCGGGTGAGCCGACGGACTCCCTCAACATTTCAAAAGCTAAACCTGCAGCCTCCACGAACTTCAGATACGTTCGTAAGGTGTAAATCATAAAGAACATTACGGGATTTGGCGACCAGCGAGCGTAATATTTCTTCTGGATGATCACCGGATTAGGAGGAACCTGTTTCAGTTTTTCAAGGAACGAAGATCCTTTTCCGTATTCCGGGTGATAGATTCTCATCTGATATTTTCCTCGTCCGATCCGAAATTTTCGCTTCGACAGAGATCGTACGGTTTCCCTGGCCGGATGGTACAGGTCAATGTGGTCCGCATACCATTGTTTTACGTCCGCCTGATGGACGCGCTGACCAAACTCCAGGTCCCCATTTGAGATGAAGCGTTGATCGAACAGACCGAGGCGGCGAAATATCTCCATTCTGGTGATCAGACAACACGTTTCCACAAAGTGATGTTTCCTGAGGTTTTTTTCCGTATCGAAGTCGAACATGGCATTATACCGGGCGGATATTGAGGGATTAATTTTACATGTGATTGTCACCTCGCAACCAACATATCTTTTTTCCGGATCGCTCATATAATTTTTAACGAGTTGCAGGTAATTCTTCGGGGCATACATGTCCGCATCGATAAAACATAAAATCTCTGACGAGGCTTCATGAATACCCGTGTTTCTGGCAGCGTAAGACCCTTGTTGACGACATTCAAGACCTCGTATCCGATCCGGAAAGCGATGTTCAAAATCCTCGATCACGTCCGGTGTTTCATCGTCGGAATTGTTGTCCACGGCTAAAATCTCGTACGATCCACAAAACTCCTGATTCATCAATGATTGAAGGGTTGTTCTGATCCCGGCAGGGTCGTTATACACCGGTACAATGACTGAAATTTTAGTTTGTGCCATAAATTTGTACAAATAAATTTAATGGGGGGTGGTCCTTCTATCGACGAAAGAGGGCACGTTCGTTACGAGAAGTTTATCTTTTGTCCACTGCCTTCGGGGGGATCTTTCTTGACCCGGTCGTTTTTTATTTTTGCGAACTTCGATGTTCAAATTGATCATTTTGATCCCCCGGCAGGTGTTCGTACAGTTCCACCAGCTTTTCCTTCTGCTGTTCCCAGCTC
>CAZOLI010000102.1:0-5732 GCA_964580675.1 uncultured Planctomycetia bacterium | reverse complement strand
CCCGATGTGCTTTCGAAAATTGACCGGTTTCTCGAAGGTCTGCGAGCGGGCTGGATTTCGCCTCCACAACCGTACCGTGTTGAGGATTTTATAGACGCAGGAGCAAAACGAATTGAAAAAATCATTTCGGCGCTCCAAACGGATGACGTTCAAAGCGCAAAACATCAGCTCCCCGAGAAAAGCCAGGGCGGGACGATCAATCACCGTCGAATCACTCTCCTGGGGATGATAAAAACCCATCAATCGTTGTCCGCGGACAAACCCCTCCGGGCCATGAAACACTGGGACGAGGTCTCCGCTCGGGCCGCGTGGTACGGACCACAGCTCAACGACCTCATTGATCTTCTCCGGGGCAAACTCGATGATACCGGAACGCCGTCCACTCTTGTAGAGGACCTGAACGCGTCCTCATTCAAAAAACGAGAACGGGCAACGAGCCGGTTGCGGAAGTTTGGCATACTGGCATGGCCCACTCTCAAACCCCGCATGGACACGGAAAACGCGGAAGTTCGGTCCAGAATTCGGGCCATCGCCGACCTGCTCCGACTGAAGTGGCCGTCCGCGGAAATGATTTCGACCAAATAGAAATCGTTCGTCTCGGGTCCTTACCACCGTGGACCGTTTCCGGGTCGCTGGCAGAACCAAATTGGACACTCGGATGCACTGATCTAAACCTACTGTTTCTGCCAAATAATTAGGTGATCCGATGGCATCCCGGGTCCCATTACTCCACCACAAGTTCCGTCTGTACGTCGGTTGCCACGGCAACCGTGCGGTAAAGCGGTCACCGGTTCTCGAATTTTTCGAGCAACTGCTCGGCCTGTTCCCGATCGGGTCCATCGAGTGAAACGCTCATTTCCACCCGTTTATACGAGGAGGGGTCGTCCGTGTCACGAACGCCACGGACGTCGACCGTGATGTCCTCGAGGGGGATCCCCGACTCCCGGGCGAACTTGTCCATCAACATCACGCCACAGGAGGCGACACCCGAAAGAAACGATTCCTCCGGCGTGACCGCCTCGCCGGGGCCGCCGGCAAATTCGGGCTCGTCGATCACGAAGTGGTTGTGCCGGGCCTGGTTTAGAGACCGGCCAAACGTTTTTGCTTTCGTGGATTGAACAGAGGTGACTCGTTCGTCGTCACTCATCGGTACACAACGGAAATTCGTCAGATGAACCTTTCGGAAATCGTTGAAACGGATCGTATTGTATCCTCCCGAACCCCCCCTGTCAACTTCAGGTGAAATGCCGGATAATGGTGGGATGTTTATCAACCTGGAAGAAGTGTTTTCCGAAACAATTCCGTTCCCGGATGCCGGTTCCAACGATACCATACTCTCTCACGTACAATACAGACGAACAATGCGTTGAGCGGAATTCTCTTTTGCCTACAATTTCTGATCGGTGTAGACATGTTGTTTTCATCCCATTGCCATCGCGCAGGAACGTGTACCGCTCTTTTTCTTTTCCTGTTGCTGGTCGGTCTCCCGCTTCCGGCCCAGCAGAGGCCACAGGCACAGAAGGCCGTTCTCGAACAGGCTCAGAAAAGCGTCGTGGGCATTCGGTGCGACGTGAAGAACAACACATGTTTCGGTAGCGGTTTCGTGGTTCATCCCGACGGACTCATCGTAACGGTCCCCAGCACCGTTCCCCCGAAAAACGCAAAAAACATCCGGGTAAAAACCATTGAGGGCCAAACCCTTGATGCGGAAATAACACACGTAGCGGAAGAAAAAGGAACCATTATATTGAAGACGGACAGCGGCGACCTCACCCCGGCATCGTTCCGAAATTCGAAGAAATTATCGGTGGGGGATATTACGTTCACCATCGGAAACGTCGAGGAGTTGTTCAAACGAAACGGGGAAGCCTCCACGAGCATGGGCATTCTAAGCGGACGGTACAATCCGGCCGAACACCATGGATACGTGCCCGCCAAATTCGGCACCACCTATACCGGCGGGGACATAGATTATTTCCCGATCGAACGAAAAGCCATCTATCAGGGCCCGATGCTGGAAACCTCCGCGGCCACCAACCAGGGAAACAACGGTGGTCCCCTGATTGACGTTCATGGTAATGTGGTCGGTCTGATGACCCTCAACTATTCAAGGCATCGCTGGCTGGGTCTGGCCATTCCGTTTCACGTCGTCCAGCCAGTGGTGAAGCAGGCCCGGCAGGAACTGGACCTGGAAAAAGAACAGGGAGAAACCACCAAAAACGGATCGGCGGACCTGGTGGACCTCCAGAAGAAATACCGGGACATACGGGAAACCAGCCGGAAGATTGCCGTAACCATTAAAATCGAACCCAAAAACATGGAGCCGGCGGAAAGCAAAAAGGACGCCCTGAAAAAGGACTGGCTATATGGTCCGGCAAGTCCCGCCACCGGAACCATTGTTTCCGAGGACGGTTACATCGTCACAAACGACGACCGGATTCAGGCGCGGGGCGAGATCAAATCACTCGCCGTCGTACTCCCCGACGGGTCGGAAAAAGAGGCCGAACTCGTCACCGAAGCCGACGACCTCGACCTTGCACTCCTGAAGGTAAACGCCTCCAAGCTGCCGACGTTGCCGGATGCGAAGAAATCAAAATTTAAGACCGGCACGTTCCTCGGCGCCCCCGGGAAAACGCTGAATCCCTCCGAACCGACGATGACGGAAGGGATGGTATCGTCGCCGCCAACATCCAGCCACCGGGAGTTCCTCGTGGACGCTGAAATTAACCCCGGCAACCTCGGGGGGCCGATCGTGTCCATGGACGGCCACCTGATGGGCGTGACCACGCACCCGAAACGCTTCCGACCAAATTCCAAAATGGCCGTCACTGTAACGATCCAGGCCATACGAAACAGTTTCTCGGAACTGAAGTAGCATCCGTATATTCGTCCCCCTCACTCGCCTCATCCAATACATGACAGGAAATAACCAGAAAACACAAACCATGAGAAAAACAACCTTTGTACTCGTCGCCGCCGCTGTTTTCGCGTTCGTTTTTCACCCGGTCACCGCGCAATCAGAGGACGAGTCTCCCGCGGAGTCCTTACAGCAGGAGGTCCAGAAGACCGCCCGAACGGTTCGGGACGCCTGCACGAAAAATCCCCCGTCGGGCACGGCGGTGGAATATCAGGGGACTCCTTACCTGATCATGGCATGGCACAGCGTCGACTCCTTCCCGAAACAGATGAAACGAACGTATGAACTCGGCGACGGAACAAACGTAAAAGTGAAGCGATTGGGCTACGCTCCTCATATCGACACGGCGGTCTTCGAAATACTCAGCCCCACCGACGCGGACGAAATCCCCGCCGTGAAACTTGCCGATTCCTACAGTGTAAATCCGGGCGACTTCGTGTTTACCGGGGGGCTCGCCAGCGTAATGCAGCTCCGACAGGCGGAAAACGATCCCCCGAACGTGTCCACGGGCATCGTTTCGTCCCTGCACAACCGGCGCGGGACCGGAGACATGATCGGCGTGGACGCGGCGATCAATTACGGGGACTCCGGCGGCGGTGTGTTCACGATGGACGGCCGGTACCTCGGGGTGATCGCCCGAATGAACAGCCGGCTGTGGTCCGACGAAAACGGAGAAAACACCTGGAAGGGGAAATACCAGCACACGGGCCTGGGGTTCTGTGTTCCCGCCAACACCATAAAACACTTCCTCAAACGGATCGTCAAAGAAGAAGGAAAAGTGATGGGCGGAAAATACGGAGATATTAAAGGCCTAACGTTCGACTCGGAGTACCGGGGGGAAGGGGTTCGAGTTGGGAAACTCGAAGACGGTTCTCAGGCCAGCGAGGCCGGTTTCCAGAAAGGGGACCTCATCAAGAAAATTGGTGATCGCCCCGTGGACCGGGCAAAAGTGGCGGAGGGCACCATCAGCAGTTATCCGCTCGGAACGAAATTGACGTTCCAGGTGAAGCGGGACGGAAGCGAGAAAACCATCACCGCGGAAGTGAAAATGAATCGAGGGGGAACAAGTGGTGAAAGCCGATAGGGGCTGTCACAGGATCCGGAGCACAACGGTTATTGTCGCAACCTCCGGAGGCCAACGCCGTACGTTTTCGGCGGAACCCGACGTCGCGTTCGGGTGAATTGCCAGGTAGCCCGCCCCCGCGTTTTTCCGACCACCGGGTGTGCCGGGACTACCGCCAGCCGAGTTTTTCCTCCACCATTCGATCTGCCACACGGCCCGGTGGAAGGTCCGTTGATGCCGCGCGTTCAAGCACGTTCGCCACGGTGTTGTAAATACCGGTAATTCGATCATCGTCCAGGGAAAGATCACGCCCCGCGTAATGCTCGGCGACGTGAATCAGTCCCCCGGCATTCACCGCATAATCCGGTACGTAGAGAATTCCTCGCTCCTGGAGTTGATCGTCGTGTTTCTGTTGCTTGAGCTGGTTGTTGGCGGATCCGGCGACGATATCGCATTGCAGTTCCGGAATGGTTTCATTGTTTAGTACGGCCCCGAGGGCACAGGGGGCGAACACGTCACATTTTGTTTCATAGATGTCCTCCGGCGGAACGCCCCGGGCGTCAAAATCATCCACACACCGCTTCACCCGATCCGATTTTACGTCGGTCACAACCAGGTCCGCGCCGGCACGATGAAGTTCATCCGCCAGATGGTACCCGACGGAGCCAACACCCTGTATGGCCACCGTTAGTTCCGACAGTTTTCTCTGTTTGTAATGATGGGCAACAGCCGCTTCGATGCCGTGCCGGACTCCCCGGGCCGTAAACGGAGACGGATCCCCCGCTCCTCCTTCGGACGGGTCCCGCCCGAGCACGTACTCCGTCTGAGCCGATATGGCGTCCATGTCATCAACTGTGGTTCCACTGTCCTCCGCGGTGATGTAGTCCCCGCCCAGACTTTCCACGAATCGACCAAACTCCCGGAAAAGACGATTCCGGCGCTCTCCGGTCAAATCCGGTGGCCGGATCACCACGGATTTCCCGCCACCGTGAGGAAGATCACTTATCGCCGCTTTGTAGGTCATGCCCCGTGCCAGACGCATCACGTCCCGGATGGCGGCTTCCGAACAATCGTACTCAATAAACCGGCACCCGCCTATTGCAGGCCCCAGCTCCAGGGAATGAACCGCTATAACCGCATGTAGATCCAGATCCGGCACGGTTCGAAAGTGTACGTCCCCATATCCCAGTTCGTCGGCGTAGTCAAAAAAGTCCATGTCAAATTCCATCGTATTGTTGGATTGGAACAGTACGGGTCAAATATGTAGAAGTGAAAGGGATGATAACGTTACCAGATTGTCTTCTTTTGATCAACTCAGCACCGACCTCCCCACCTCCCGGATCCCGGGTTATTTCCGATCCTCCCCATGCCCAGCGCAGAAACCGCAATAAATCCGTCCGGATCGTTCCGGTATTCTTCTACGACTCTTTCCCCCGTATAAAACGGACAAACAACAGCGTTTCCGGAGATCATCGGAGAGCGACCAGGGGAAGCCGCCCGGTGTTACCGGCGGTATGTGATACAGCAATTCCAAACCGTCTTAAGATTTCCCGGGTCGAACATCGACAAACATATAACAGGACACGCCGGAAAAGGTGTATGGAGATTCGAACGTTCACCGTGCCGAAACGATAATTGGAACAATTCAACACTGAAGAGGGGTTCTGTCATGCAAACCAAAGACGCTTATCCAATGTATATCGCACCGTTCGGCGACCGCTGGGTCGTCAAGCGCCGGAAGAACGGGGGCAT
>CAZOLI010000101.1:0-5764 GCA_964580675.1 uncultured Planctomycetia bacterium | reverse complement strand
ATCCCCTTACTGCTGTTTCGTCTCTCTATAAATCATCATACAAGTGCACGAAGCGCCAGCGAAGTGCACGTTATCCAAAAGAAACAGTTCCCAGCGTCCATAAAACAACGTGCAAGAGGAAACAAGCAATAAGAGGAAAAGAAGACGGTGAAGAGAACAGGTACTGAATGTGGAGATGTTCACGGCCACAGTAGATCGGGCCGGAATGCCCGATCTACGAAGGGGAAACGTTGAGGAGGGTAGCTCGGGGGTTCTTGCCCGAGCACGGAGCGCAAACGATAACGTTTTCGAAAAAAGGATTGGCCCGGCGTCCAAAAAACAACGTGTACTCCGGACGGCGCTGCCGTCCTGCGTACACTACAACGAACACAACAATTTAAGTTCAAGTGTTTTGCGTCGGGAAACGGGTTCTGTTGTAGTGCACGAAGCGCCAGCGAAGTGCACGTTTTCTAAGATTAAGAGACCCTCCTTAGTTCACAATAAACGTGTACTCCGGGCGACGTCGTCGCCCTCCGTCCACTACAACAAACACAACATCAACGTTTCAGATATCTGCTTCGGGGATTACAGACCGCTGGGCGAAACGGGTGTTATTCCATAAGTTTATATGATGGAGATGTGGATAAAGACCCTGTCCAAGAAAAAACGGGGCCGGCCCTGGCGAACCGGCCCCCATGATCACACGTCGTGAATTGGGGAGTCAGGATGTGATCAATGTTTGAACGGAATTGTGATGTTGTTTCTCTGAAAAATTTGATTAACGTGATTCCGTTGATTTGGGCCCCTCAATTCGTTCCGTGGCACCGGCGCCGAACTCCACCCCGAAGATCAGGAAGGTCTTGAGATCCGGGGAGTGTCCGCCCAGTCCGGCGAGAGGGGCAAACCGAAGAGCCGTGTTTTTTGTGGGTTTGTACTCGAGGCTCGGACCAACGAGAAATTCGTGTTCCGGATCGCTCCGGGATCCCTTTTCCGTTTTGCGAAACGCCTCCGCCTCAAGCCCCACGCTGAACTTGAGGTCCGTAATGGTTTTGCTTATGCCCGTTGTCACACCCACTTCGGTTTCTCTGGAACCGCTGTAGGATTGTTCGTACACCAGGTTGCCGGCCCAGTGAAGACCGGGTGCCAGGTTATCCGCCAGGAGAACCTTGTATTCCACCGCATCCGCATCTTCGTTGGCGGCCGTTTCCCACTCCGCATAAAACGTTGGGTTCAGCGGAATTTCCCCCCAGTCCGCAAGGGCCCACCGAACCTCCGTCTTGATTTCCGCGAAGTGAAAACTGTCCTGCCCCGGTTCCTTCTTCTGTTCCGTGTAAAAATCCAGCTGAAATCGGTTCGGCAAACCAACCATGAACTCCTGAAGCAACTCATGTTCCGGACTGCTTCCTTCGTTGTACGATGCTTCGTGCCAGAGTTCGGCCTCGTAGGTTCCGGGCGGAAGCACGTAAGCGCGCGTCGTTCCCCAGCGGTGAAGCTGGGCCGTCCAGGCGGGTTGATTGTACGGCCCGACCGGTTGGTCCGACGACGTGGCTTCCTCGATCACCCGAACGGGCGGCAGTTCGTCACCTTCCTTCTTTTTTTGGCCACCATCATCCTCCTGCAACATCGGACTCAGGTTTCCGGATCCGGATGGAACGGAAAGGGACAGATCCTCCCGGACTCGCTCTGGATTCAGGCCATTGGACACGATTTGACCATCATCCCGCGGCTCCCCGGCCTGAACGGCGCTTCCCGCCAGGAGACAGAACATGGAAAACGAAAAAACGACGAGCAGAGTCACCAATCTCCTTATCATGTCGGTCACCAGCGTTAGATCTGAGAAAAAGAAACCAGCACTCCACGAAACTTTTGCAACTCCTGTTCCAGATCCAGGGCAACATCCGTATTTCAAAAGGCGTAAATATATTCCAATTCAATTTATTGCATTTTTCGGGGGCAGAGAACGGTTTATGAAATCCCCTTTTATTTAACCCACATCCAGAACAAATCCAAACAGAAACGGGACAGAGAAACGGATGGCATGGAACAGGTGGAAAAAGTGAACAGCCACTCCCCGGTAAATGAACAAAAAGTAGCCGGTGTGAGAATCCGTGTTCAGGAAATGGCCATGAAATTAAAACCCCAAATTGGAATTGGATACCGTCTGCCCCAATTTGGTTTACTCGCTCCGAAACGGGAGCAATTGATCGGCGGGCCAATCGGAAATGGTATTCAGAAGGTGTTCCCGGGCGGTGCCGTACGATAAATCCTCTTCAACAACCTCCCCTTTCTCAATGATTTTCTTCAACTGAGGTGTGCCTCCGGCCTCTTCCCCTTCGGGCACCACAACATCCTGTCTGTTTTTTCGAAACACCTGCTTGGCGTACCCCTTTTCGCCGCGTTTGGCCGCGGGTTCTCCCTCGACCTCGACAATGTCCAGGGAAAAATCAACGGGATCCGAATTGGCGACGTACCCCCCGATGCCGAAGCCGTCGGCCACGTCCCGCAGTTCAGTGATCGCCTCCGCGTCGATGCCGCCGCTGAGGAAGATGTCCACGTCCTCAAACCCCCGCGTGTCCAACTCCCACCGGACCTCTTCCGCAATCGTGCGTAAATTACCCCGTCTGCTGGAGGTGGTGTCCAGCCGAACCGCGTCCAGGGCCTCCCCCAGGGCCTCGGCGGCCGCAAGGGACTCCGATTTCTCGTCGTCGTAGGTGTCACAGAGCATGACACGCGGAATGTCCTCATCAAGCACGCGGTCATACGCCGTCCAGGCCCGGACCTGATCCCGCATACAGATGACGAGGGCGTGCGGCATGGTTCCCCCGGCCTCGGCCCCGATGGTTTCAGCACCAGCCACGTGGGACACCCCGTCCATGCCACCGACCAGCGCGGATCGTTCCACCATCGCGGCGGTGGCCGGGTGTTGCCGGCGTGTGCCAAAACTGAGAACGATCCTCTCTCCGGCGGCCGCCTTCGACCGCATCGCCTTTGTCGCCACGCCGCTGGCCCTGGTGATGAACCCGAGAATCGACGTTTCGAACCGGCAGAACTCAAGGTAGGGACCTTCAATTCGCAACACGGGCCCGTCCCGGAACAGGGATCCTTCCGGCCGCGCATACACATCTATGTCTTTCCCCTCGAGAAGTGCGGCCAGATCCTTCAGTCCGGCCAGAACGTACCATTCGTCCACGTCCTCTTCCACTTCCGCCACCACGTGCGGGTTTTCATTCTCCGCCTCCAGAATTTCCTCCGTCCGCAGAAAATACGCATCCGTCGCCCGTCCGTTCAGAATCTGTTCGGGGGTTACCAGATCAAATGGTTGATCGTTGTGGTCTGTCATAATGGTGGCATCAATATGAAACAAAATTCGGTTCGACCAATTCGTTTTATTTTACTTTTTCCTTTTTCAAAAATGAAATCGAGATCACTGGCCATTGCCTCTTCCAATTCGAAACCGAACCACATTTGTGAAAACGAGCAAAGAAGCAAAAAACGACGCTCAGTACAGCACGGCCCTGGAAGGACACGCCGGAGCCCCGGAGGACCGGGTGCTTGTCCGGCATCGGGAGCTCAACGTCAACGGAGGAAACACGGAGCAACCGTTTCTGATCGCCGTGGCCGACGGCGCAGGAGGGCGTTCCGGAGGCAGCCCGGCGGCCGGCCATGTCGTAAAACAGTTCAAATCCATTGACCTGCCCGAGGAACCCGGGGAATTCTACTGGGAACAGTGGGTACAACAAATGGACCGTCAACTTCAGGAAGACCCCAAAACGGGACTATCCACCATCCTTGTTGCCGTGGTGACCCGGAATCGGATTTCGGGGGCCTCCGCCGGGGACTCCGAACTTCGGGTACTCACGGACGAGGAGACGCAGCACATTACAAAACACCAGCATCGGAAACCCCTGCCCGGAACCGGAAAGGCACGGCCCGTCTCCTTCGAGGCCGAACACAACGGGGAATCAATACTGGCCGCCACCGACGGGTTCTGGAAATACACCGGCACGGATGACGTCATCGAGAAACACAACGAGGGCGGCGACGTTACCGCGGCGGATTTTGTCGACCTCGTGCGTCTGCGAAGCGGCGACCTGCGCGACGACGTCGGGATTGTGCTTATAAAATTTGAGGAACGCGATTCCGGCTGAACAGATTCCTTACTTCATCCTCACTCGACGGACCGAGGATCCCGAACCAGGATCCGTGCAATCAATCTCATATCGCCCCGGTTACCACAAGCAGTTCCATTGTAATGGTGTTCAGGGTCGTTCGTGGAATCCGATGTTTCAGCAAGGAGGACGAAGAAGAACGGTTTCCGCTCCAGGACCCATCGTTTGGATCACCGAGGTGATGATTCTGGGCCCCACCCAGATGATGGGATATCGCCCGCACCCAATCTTTCCAGCGGGAAATGGATGTTTCATTTCGTTTGACGCCCGCAACGAGTTTCGACGCCAGGGTGCGGGCGTACAGATCAAACGGCCCGGCGTCCGACGGAATCGATATCTGTTTCGAAGACGTGCCTGATTTGCCGGCAACAGCCGTAACGGAGGTTGATTCGACCTGGTCCAGTGCGGATGGACCCTGAACCATCAACCGGTTGATAATTACGGGTGTATCCGCCTTCGTATCACCGTGTCGGGATTTCAGACGCTGAAAAGCACGCCGAACCGCATCATCGGGCACCGAAAGCGGGGAATTTGTTGCCGTAATCAACGCGTTCGTCTCCCAGTACAGTCCCTGAAGCCTCCCCGGCTGATTCTTCCCTGTTCTCTTCCTCTGAGAACGCTGTCTCTGGACAATCCGATCCACGGCCTTCCGGGCCGGGGTTTCAAGGAAGGACGCATTTGTGCGCTGGTATGCTTCCGCCAGGGCAAGAGCGGCAACGCCATTGGCCATTCGGCCATGCTCTTCTGCAGGACGTGCCCATCCCCCTCCGTTCCGTTGTTCCTGAATCAGCCACTTCAGCGCCCTCGCCACCGTGGACGAAAATCCGAACCGGTCCCGTCCGGGCTCCATTTCCGGCGTGTAACCGGCCCCGAGAAATGCAACCGTGGCCAGCCCAGTGGCTGTTACGGAGCCGGAGCGGGACGGCGATCCAGATAGGGGGTTCCGGTAAATCACCCAGCCCCCGTTCTGTTTCTGATTCCGTTTCAGCCAGCGAAGTGCCCGGAGGATACGCCGGGCAATGGTCCGCTGAAACCCCCGGCGGAACCGGGGTTCCCAGTCCTTTTTCCCGGAACGGTCCTCCCCGGAAACCAGATGTAACTTCCGGTTTTCGTTCGCTCCCGGAAGCACTTTTGAGTTAATAGAAGAGGGCGTCGGTCTCATCCTAATAACGCTTTCTGATTTTTCCTTATCGGGGATGGATCGAAACCAGGTGTCGCCGGAATGAATAGCGCCAACCGTGATGCCGTGTAGTAGAGCCGAAAACAGAACGGCGAGAAACATCCGGCCAGCGTTCGCGTATGTAAATTTTACAGGCGACATCATTTCAGGTACTTCATCATTCTTTGGTATTCCTGCGAACTTCATGTTGATTCCATCGTTATTAACGAATCAGGCAAACAAAAGTTCAATGGGAAACGGAAAGCAGGAACCCTGACCCGGGTTACCCATCCGGAGCGGATACGTATTCAACAAATAAAAAAAGAGTCCGGCAATCTTCAGGAAGGGGGAAACCGTCAAAAAAAGAAGGAGGGATGGAGAATGGGCCCGGCAGGATTTGAACCTGCAACTCACGGATTAAGAGTCCGTTGCTCTGCCGAATTGAGCTACGGGCCCG
>CAZOLI010000100.1:0-5900 GCA_964580675.1 uncultured Planctomycetia bacterium | reverse complement strand
CAGTGAGGAGTGGCCAGTAAGGAGTCAGGAGGGGTCAGTAAGGAGTAAGGAGTGATGAGTAAGGTGTCATGTGGAAGGACGGCCTTTGGCCGTAGATTAAGATAAAGATAAGGATAAAGATAAAGAGACGAGCATACGTTACGATCCAGGAGCGTTTCGAGTAAGGAGTAAGGAGTGAGGAGTTATGAGTCAGGAGTAAGGGGTGGGGAGTTATGAGTCATGAGTAAGGAGTGAGGAGTAATAGGTAGAACAGCCAGGGGTGAAGGGAAAATGAGTCAACAAAGCCGGAGCCCCGACGGTGACGGAGCGGGCAGAACGGTCCGGTGGACCGTAGATTAGGATCAAGATCAAGATTATGATCAAGAGAGGAGCAGGCGTCGTGCGTCGATCGTTTTGCGATCATGTGTTACGAGTAAGGTGTAAAGAGTAAGGAGCGTTTTGAGTGAGGAGTCATGAGTAAGGAGTTAGGAGTGAAGGGTAAGGAGTAAGGTATGATCGTTCCGTTGGGGTGAAGGGAAACGTTGTCCCCAAAGCCGGAGCCCCGACGGTGACGGAGCGGCCTTTGAAGATCAAAATCAGGATCAAGATTAAGATCAAGAGTTAACGTTGATGGGTTTATTTGTTGATTGGTTGATTCGTTTATGCATTGATGCGTTGATGCTGTAGGAACCATCGGGGGCGCGTATCAGGCGTCTCGGGTCGTTCCTTTTTCGAATTTCGAATTTTCGTCGGGGAATGGTAGATCCCCGGCCCAACGGGCCGGGACAAAGTAGCCCGGGGCAAGGAGGCCATGGGCCGACGCCGCCCCGGGGAACAAGGTGATTACGATAGCGACCACGTGCCCTGTAAGGGCACGACAACTCAATCCCAGATGTGCTCCTCGTCGAATTCCAGATTGTGCCGATCCAGAAATTCTCGGAGTTCTTCCTGAAATGAAACACGCTGGTGATATTCCCACTGGTTATCTATGTAGTGAATAACATCATGTCTGGCGGATTCACTAACCGAAAATGCAGCGTAACCGTTTTGCCAGTAGAATTGTTGAAATTCTGGCCCCTGTTTCTTCATCCATTCTGATGAGCTTCCCTTTACATTTTTGATCACATTCTTTAGGGAATGGTTCTTTGACAGATTCACCAGACAATGGACATGATCCTCCACCGCACCAATTTTCAGTGCAGGGGAATGATAATTGCCGAAAATTCCCGCCATATATCCTTCCAGATCGGATGTGATTTCCTGAGTAATCAGCCCACGGCGATTTTTGGTGCTCCAGGTGAGGTGTAAAAGGTTTTTAACAAGAGATTGAGACATGATAATTGGTGAATATTTGAAGACACCGTTTGTCGCGCCCTTACCGGGCGCTTATTCATGAGATTTCATGCTTCTTCCCCGGGGCTGCGCCCGCCGGAGGCGGTCTTGCCCCGGGCTTTTATGTTAGGCCCCTACGGGGCCTTCACCATCGTTGAGGAATTACTTTATTTTTCAAAAGATAAATTGGGCTCGAAAGGTCTTGATGAGGTCGCTTTGTTTGTTTTTACAACGATGAACCGCATGGGAAGGAAGGTTGTGATACCATCCTGTCTATCCCGTTCCTCCCGTCAAAAATTTTTATTTTTCGCCCGCTTCGCTCCGGCTCTTGTTTAATTCGCCGGCCGTTCTTCTCGTATTTCTTATTTCGGGTTTCGAATTTTTTAACGATTGTTTCGTGTCCAGATTGGTTGAAATTACCGGGGTTTTCCCTGTTAAATACACCACATCTAAAAAATAGAACCATCATCCACTCGGACCTCCCCATACCACTCGTTTGGTGAACATATCATGCCCATAGGAAAAACGTTTAACGTTGGCGTTCTTGGCGGCAACTTTGATCCGGCGCACTGGGGTCATCTCCTCATTGCTCAGGAAGCTCGTTTGCAGTGTGACCTCGAGCGGGTCCTGTTGATCCCGTACCGAACCTCACCACGCGAAGAGGACCGCGATGTCACTTCTCCTCAGGAACGGCTCCTTATGGTCGAGCTGGCCATAAAAGAGGTTCCGTACCTTCAGGTAAACACGATGGAACTGAACCGGGAAGGCCCGTCGTACACGGTGGAGACGTTACGGGAACTGAAGGACCGGCACGACGACTGGAACCTGCATTTCATTATCGGTTCGGACAATCTGAAAGAATTTCACACCTGGAAGAAACCGGACGAAATTCTCGACCTCGCCAAACTCTTCGTTGCACGTCGGGACGAAAACCCGAAGAAAGTTCCCTCCGGCACAAAGGAAATTATCCGGGAAAAGGGCATGGAACGACTCGTGTTTCAGGAGGAGGACAGCCCCCAGTTCTACGTTTCCTCCTCCCTGATACGGCGGCGGTTCAAGGAAAACAAACCGATCAAATTCCTGATGCCGGACGAGGTGGCCGAGTACGTAGAGGAAAACGATCTCTATCGAGAACGGCAGTCCCTGTGACCTACTCCACACTGATCAAAACACTGGAAAACTGGTTTCACGGCGTTGGAGAAGCCCTCTCCCTCCTGTTAAGTTCTTTGCTCTGGATCCCCCACTCCGCCTGGCGAATGCGAAGGGAGATCGGCCGCCAGTTGCAGACCTCGGCCCTCGGGGGGATGCCGGTGGTCCTGATCGTGAGTTTTTTCAGCGGTGCGGTTCTGGCCTTACAGCTCGGCCGGGAAATGATGACCTACGGCATGGAATCCAACATCGGCCGGATGGTGGCCATCGCCATGTGCCGCGAGATGGGACCGGTCATGACCGGCATTATTCTTGCCGGATTGCTTGGTTCGAAACTGGCATCGGAAATCGGTACCATGAATGTCTCCGAAGAAATATCGGCACTAAAAATTATGTCTATTCCGCCGGATCGGTTTCTCGTGATGCCCCGGATCCTGACCATGCTCCTCGTGGTTCCGGCCCTGACAATTTACGCGGACCTCATCGGCATCATTGGAGGTGGATTCGTTTCCTCCGGTGTCATGAACGTAGACATGGCCGTTTACATCGAGGACGTAAAGGCGTTCCTGGAACTGAACGATATTTACGTTGGCCTGGTCAAGTCCGTCGTGTTCGGCGGAACCATCGGCATTGTTGGCTGCTACCAGGGGTTTCAGGCCCGTCACGGTGCAAGAGGCGTCGGAAACGTCACGATGCGATCGGTCGTAATCGGCATGCTCTACATCATTATCTTCAATTATTTTATCGGCTGGATGTTTTTCGGCAGCTGATGCCCGAATCACTTGAGTACGTTCGGAAACAATCCCGATGAACGAAGAACAAAAAGAAGTGGTTGTCGAACTTGACGACGTCCACAAAGCGTTTGGGGACAACCAGGTCTTATCCGGTGTCTCCCTCCAGGTGTACCGGGGCGAAACCATGGTTGTCATCGGCCAGTCCGGCACCGGTAAAAGCGTGACCCTGAAACACATCGTCCGGTTGCTCCGACCGGACCGTGGCGACGTATACGTGTTCGGGGACCACGTGGCCGATCTCTCGGACGAGGAACTGGGCGAGGTCCGGGAACGGGTTGGATACCTCTTTCAGGGCGGGGCTCTTCTGGCCTCGATGTCCGTTCGTGATAACATTGCTCTTCCCCTTCGTGAACACACGGACCTCGGCCCGGACGAAATTGATCGGCGCATCGACGAGAAACTGGAAATGGTGGGACTGAGCGGACTCCGAAACACCATGCCGGACGTCCTCAGCGGTGGGATGCGGAAACGGGTTGCGCTGGCCCGTGTGATCGTTCAGAACCCGGACATTATTCTGTACGACGAACCAACGCATGGACTGGATCCGATTATGGCCAACCGCATCAACAGTTTAATCCTTCGTTTGCAGAACAAACTTGACACCACCTCCATCGTGGTTACGCACGACATACCGAGTGCCCTGCGTGTGGGGGATCGTTTTGCCATGCTCAAGGAAGGAAAGATAAAAGCCACGGGCACACCGGTGGAGTTCCTGGAATCCACCGACCCCGAAGTCCGACAATTCGTTTACGGCGAAGAAGAAACCGTTCCCGTACCGGAGGTCGAACCCTCCGCATAACCCCATGGAAGAGTCCTCCTCCTCATCTTACTGGAAAATTGGATTGATCTTCTTCATCGCCCTGGTGGTTCTTCTCGGGCTCACGTTTGGAACCCAGCAGTTAACGCTCATTTCCAGCCAGACCGATCTTACCCTCTACTTCCCCTCCGTGCAAAATGTACGAGAAGGAGATCCCGTAAAAATACTCGGCGTAAAAAAGGGGAAGGTTCGCTCCATTCAGTTAATCTCGCCGGAGGACGTTCCCGGCAGCAGCCGGAAGGAATACAGAGTCCGGGTAACGGTGGCCCTGAAAGGGAAACAGGAGGAACTCGAGAAGAAGTTGGACGAAAAATACCTGATCCAGGTGCAGAGTAGTTCCGTTCTCGGCGGGACCGTCATCTCCGTCGAGCGTGCCCCCGAAGGCCATCCGATGGCGGCCCCCATCAACTTCGACGGACCCAATTTCGGCACAGGCCAAAAAGGAGGTATGGCCGCCGTCGGGGAATGGTTCTCCGAAAACCGGAACAAACTCTCCGAACTCGTGGACTCCCTGAACAAAACCGCCGCGTCCCTGCAAAACGTCGCCGGAAAAGTGGAGGAAGGAGAAGGAACGCTCGGCAAAATGGTCACCGGAGAGGAACTGTACAAGAAAATTTCCGGTGCCCTGGAGGAGTTCAAAAAAGCCTCCGCAAACATCAGGGAAATGACGGACCAGGTCAACAAAGGAGAGGGCACAATGGGGAAACTGATGCGCGACGACAAACTGTACAACCAGCTCTCCTCCTTCGCGAAAGACGCAAGCGATATTGCCGAAAAAATAAACAAAGGCAAAGGAGCCGCCGGAAAAGCGGTGAACGATGAACAACTCGCCGAAGACATTAAACAGCTGGCGAACCAGGGCCGAAGCATCATGGAAAAAATCAACAGGGGCGAGGGCACCTTCGGCAAACTCGTCAACGAAGACGACGTGTACAACGACCTGAACGCCATCACCTCCAACACCCGTCAGATCACGTCCAAAATTAACGATGGAGAAGGAACCATCGGACGCCTCATCCACGACGAAGAAATGGGGAAGGACCTGAAAACCATTATCAGTGAAATGAAGGAAGCCTCGAAGTCCATCCGAGACGTCTCCGGAAAAGTCAACCGTGGAGAGGGAACCCTGGGAAAACTCGTGAACAACGACGAACTGTACACACGGGCCGAGGAATCCCTTTCCGGCATTGAATCCCTGACCGGTGCCGTAAAGAAAACCCACACCTTCGTCGGCGTTGAAAATCGCCAGTATCTCGACTCCAAATACGGCATCTCCAAGGCATACCTAAAAATTTTCCCCCGGGAGGACAAGTTTCTGAAAGCGGGAGTTGCCCTCATCTCACTGGACCATCCCGACACCACCCTCCCCTTCAAGAAAAGCCAGAATTCCAGCAGCGACGATACGCTTACGGAAGCGGAAATGCAGATCGGGGGAAAATTCTTTGACCGGAAGTTAACCATCCGTGGCGGCCTCATCGAGGGAAAAATGGGAGGGGGAATTGACTATGACCTCTCCCCCGGATTCCCCCTGAAATTCTCCGTCGAGGGGCGCCAGCCGTTCGACAGTGTCGAGGACGACAAACTCGACGAACAGGTGGATGGCATGCTCTGGCGGGCCGGTCTCGAGACGGAGTTCCTGCAATTCGGCCGACTGCATGCCGGTGTGAACCGAATCGGAAACGACGAAGAGTATTACATCGGTCTCGGTCTGGAATACGAGGATCAGGACATTCGAAATTTCATCTCCCTTCTTGGTCTGGCGAACTAACACCGGTACCGGCCTCGACGGTCACCGGTCCACTGTCCGTTCCCTGGATTCCTACAGAAAT
>CAZOLI010000099.1:0-6013 GCA_964580675.1 uncultured Planctomycetia bacterium | reverse complement strand
ATCCGGTCGTAGATCGGGGGTTCCAGTACGATCTCCTGTGGCCGTGATCTTCTCCTCTCCTGGCTTCTGTTCTCCTCACCGTTTCGTTCTCTTATTGCTGGCCCAACTTTTGATGAGGCTCGTGTGGAAACCCCCGAGCGTAAGCGAGCGGGCTTTTGGAGATCAGGATCAGGATTATGATCAAGAGATTTTGTGAAGACCCGGATTGAGCATCGGGGGGTTGGGTCTGTGGTCTCCGCTGAGGAGGGGAAGGTGGGAAGCCCTAAAATTCTTTCCGGTACAGTACGGCGATGGAGGCCACCACAAACACCAGAATGAACCCGAACGAGGAAAGGAAGATTTGAAGAGTTGTTTCCGGTTCCGACGGCAGTTGACTTTTCATCATGGGGGAAAGTTCCACGTACCGCTCGATGAGTCGCCAGGTTAATATTTTGAGTTCTCCCGGCGAGGGCAGAATGGTCGAAAGGAATTCCACAACGTCCTCCGATCCCGACGGCAAATATTTGTTGATGGTTTCCTGGCCCCCTCGGACCACGTACAGGCAGACCCATCCAAACAGGGAACCTACAATGCCCACGATGCCGTTTTCGAGGAGAACACCCAGAAATGCCGCCATGGCATACACCACGAAGTACATCAGAACCAGCGGAAGGATGGTCAGCAGGAGGTGATAATTGTGCACGCCGGCTCGAAGGGAGAAGCAAATCGTGCTTAGAAATATAAACACAAAAGTGAGCAGGCCAAAAAACATTCCGGCCCCCGTGAAATATCCGAGGAAAACGGTCCATCGTGGGGTCCCTTTCGTGAAGTGCAGCTCCACGGTCCCCTCCTCAAACATCGACGGAACGATGTTGGAGGTAATGATAATGGCAATGATGACCCCACCCCATCCGGCGATGTAGTTGATCATAAGGTGCTGGATTCGGGTTACCAGATCCGTGGTTGACATGGGTTGTTTCCATTCCTCGTCCGTCCCGGGAAGCAATACTTTCGTGGCCACGACGTCACCGGATTTGACCTCGTAGGAAATCCTGGCCGAAAAGGTGAGGTTGACCTCCTCGGAAAGGTCCCGCCAGGTTCGCTTCGAAAACAGGTTCGTTATTTCGTCTTTCTCGAATTTGTTTTGAATCACCTCCGGAAAACGATCTCCAATCATGTCGGATTGCCCGAGTCCTGCTTTCTCGGGATCGAGCTGATTGAGGTCGGCGGTTGATAGCTGTACCGTCTCCGCGAGGTCTCCGCGCGAAATCGTTAATTCGGCATCCGAGAAATTCAGGTTTCGTACCCCGGTTTTCTCCCCGATGTCCTTCAGACGTTCCGGCTGCAGTCCCGGTAAAATCATGGGGCCGATGCCACCAGGGGGGGAAATTTCAAAGTCCACGGTATAGGAGGCACCTCCGCCGGGAAGGGATTCGCGGTCCCAGTTCGAGAAGGAGTCCGACTGTCCGAATCGAAGGACGTTCTTTATTGCTTCTTTTTCTTTTTCCCGGTCCGAAAATTCCTTGAACCCGACCAGTAGCGGGAGCAGCCCGCAGATCACGGTGGGTACGAGGAAAATCCAGAACGACTTCCGATCCAGGAGGTCCCAGAACAGGTTTTCGACAACGGCGAGGTAGGCTCTCATTGTTCCTGGTTCTCCTCTTCGGAAACGGCGTCGATGAAAAGGTCCTCAAGGCCTTCCTCTACGGAGGTCATCTCCCGAATGTTTACCTCGTGTTTCCGGAGGATGTTTTGGACGTTGTTCAGATCCTCGTCCTCGTTTTCCAGTTCAACCTCAAATCCGTTCTCCGTTCGCTGCCAGTCGAACCCGTCCCGTTCAAGGCGGTCCGCTACCGGATCCGGCAGGTCGCCGGCAATTCGGAATCGGTACCGAACGCCGGTTTCCCGTAGTTCGTCGAGGGGACCTTCCCGAACCAGTTCTCCCTCCTTCAGGATGGCCACCCGGTCACAGATCAGTTCCAGCTCGGTGAGGATGTGGCTGTTGATAAAGATCGTTTTGCCTTCGTCCTTCATTTCTTCCAGCAGATTTCGGATGGTTTTCCGTCCCATGGGATCCACGCCGTCCGTTGGTTCGTCCAGAAAGAGGATGTCCGGATCGGCGATCAGCGCCTGGACGATGCCCAGCCGCTGTTTCATGCCTTTGGAGTACGTTTTTACTTTTTTGTTGCGCCAATCCTTAATCTCCAGCCGTTCCATGAATTCTTCTCCGCGCCGGGATATGTCCTCCGGGCCGGCCCCGTTCAGCCGGCCGTAATAGGAAAGCGCCTGGCGTCCTTTCAGGTGTCCGGGAATCTGGTGGCCTTCGGGCAGGTACCCGACCCGGTACCGAACCTCCCGAGCGGGCACGTCCTCTCCCAGCAACGTCGCACTGCCCCCGGTTATTCGAACGAGACCGAGAAGACACTTCACGAACGTGGTTTTGCCGGCTCCGTTTGGTCCGAGCAGACCGTACACCGTTTGTCGGGGAACGGAAAGATCAAGACCTTTCAGGGCATCGACGTTATCACCGAACCAGCTCCTGTAGGTTTTTTTCAGTCCGGTGCAGGAAATGGCGGGACCGTTTGATGCCTGATTCATAGAATTGTATCGGGCAGAAAACGAAATTATTATCGAAGTAATAGAATGAGCATGATCGATTCAGGCCCCCTTCCCGGTTTGGATCGTCTGATGCGTTGCAGTGATCATTCCGAGGCCCATTATGGACAATTACAGGACACTGTCAACCATAACGGAAGAGGATCGGTGTTCTTTTTGAGGGGGCAAAATTTGGAATTTCTCCCGCATTTTGCAAAAATAATCGGTGTTCATTCCATTCTCCCGGGATGCCTGTTGATTTCGGGTTACAACCACAAGGGGTCGTATGATTCGCATACAAACATTTCAGCCGGGAGCGTCGGAGGCCCGAACTTTTTATTGGCTTGCCGACGAAGGACGTGTTGACATCGGAAGCGGGGCCGATTGTCGAATCAGAATGGATCGTGATGGCGTGCCCGACCACGCGGCGGACCTCCTCGCTCATGACGGCAATCTGTTTCTGGCGTGGTCCGGTTCCGGGGGGTCCGAAAACAACAGCAGCGAAGGCCCGGTTCGTATTCGTGAAGTAGAACGCGGGGACGTCGTCCGAATTGGTTCCTGCCGGTTGGTGATCGGGTCAGAAGAGGAGGCGAAGGCCGGCCAGGAGGAAACCGGACCGGCCGTTCGTTTGCGGGATGCCGATCATGGATCGGACGATGAATCGCACGACCGTATTCCCCTCCTGTCCGGATCAATTTCGCAACTGCGCGAAACGGTGTCGTCCCTGTTTCGCCGGATTACCCGCTCGGCATTTGCCTGGCGCGTACTGTTTTTCGGCACCTCCATACTGATTCACCTGGTTCTTCTCTGGGTATTTGCTCATTTTTACGTGTATCAACAGGAGGTTGTGGATTCGTCTCTGTCGGTCAGTCTTTCGGACCCGGAGGAGGACCGCGAGCTGGATTTTGAGGAACCCGAGAAACCGGACGTAAAAGATCCGTTTCGTGAGAACCGTTCGGAGGACCCGGACGTTCGGACGGATACGGATAATTTGCTGCAACAAAACGAGGAACGCGAGAACAAACAAAAAAAGAAAAAGAACAGCGGCCCGCGCCGGGATTTTCAGACCCGTTCAAAGAACTCCGACCGTGTGTTTGAAAAAACCATCGGTTTGGGCGGAGGGGGAAAAGAAGGAGGAGAGGGAGGAGGCGGAAGCGTTTACGGAAGCCGGCAACAGTTCGGGGAAGGGGGCGGTCATTCCGGAACGGACCGGGCTGTTCTCGACGGCCTTATCTGGCTCGCGAAGCATCAATCCTCGAGCGGCAAGTGGGATCCGGTAACGTTCTCGAAACAATGCCCGGGACAGGGGTGCGACAATTACATTATCAAAAGCAATGCCCGGAAAGAGAAGGCACAGAATTTCCGACCGGGTGTAACGAGCCTGGCGCTTCTTGCGTTTCTCGGTGCTGGTTTTACGCCCGCATCCACCGAAACCCACGACGGGATCAATTTTGGTTCGGTCGTGGAAGACGGCCTGAACTGGCTCCGTGAACATCAGGAACTCAACGGTTCGTTCACCACGTCCGACTGGGGGTCCATGTACAACAATGCCCTGTCCACGATGGCCCTTGCGGAGGCGTACGGAATGACCTCCGACGACCGCTTCGAGAAACCGGCCCGGAAGGGAGTACAATTTCTGCAGAACGCCCAGAACGGCGGAGCAGGATGGCGATATTTTTATCAATCCGGGAAAAACGATACCTCTGTTACGGGCTGGTGTGTGATGGCCCTGAAATCGGCGGAGATTGCCGGGCTCTCCGTGCGGGAAAAATCATACAAAGACGCGATGTCTTTTGTTCGGCGCGTTACCCACGAAGAAACGGGTGTGGTTGGATATAAACATTTGAGAAAACAGTTGCGGTGGCGGCGCATCGCCAACATTCCTGTTGGCATGGTGGTTCGAGAACTGGTTGAGCAGGACGTGGACGACCGGGTGCTCATGAAGCACGCCGAACAGCTGATGCGTCATCCACCGAACTGGCAGAACACGAATAGCCGGAATTTCTTCTACTGGTACTATGGGACGCTGGCTCTTTACATGTACGCCGGCCCCACGAGCCCGGAACCCCGGCCGGACATGTGGGAGAAGTGGAACAGTGCAATGAAGAACGTTCTTCTGAAGAATCAGGATTCTTCGGGACACGAAGAAGGATCATGGGATCCGTCCGGGGAGTGGATCAGGCACGCGGGCCGCGTCGCGGCGACGGCGCTGAACACGATGACCCTGGAAGTGTATTATCGATACAGCAATGCGTTTACCGGCAGACGCCCCGGCGAGGATGACCGGGAACACCTCAGGAAACGCGCAAAGGAACTGTTGAAGAAAGGAAAAAAACGAATTGAGGAGAACGACTTTGATAGAGCGCTGTCCGCCCTTGAACGGTTGATTCGTCGATACAAAGAGACCCCCGAAGCCCAGCGGGCCAAACCTCTTCGTAGCCGGGCGAAAAAATTAAAGGAAGCCCGAAAGCTCTGGGATCTGGGCTCCAACTACGAAAAGAACGACATGAACAGAAGCGCCCTGGAAAAGTACCGGAAGCTCCTGAAAAAATATCCCGACACCTCTTACGCGAATCGGGCGAAGGAGGCCATCAGGCGGATCAGGGGTGAAGGAAAATAACAGGGACGAAGGCAACTACTCCGGGGGGTCAAACATCGCGTCGTCCACTTCCGGCGGGGCTGTTAGTTTCTGAATCTGCAGCCGGATCGTTGTTTTTCGGGTTTTCTTTCCGGCTTTTGCCACGAGGTGATACGAGCGCTCCTTCGGTTTCAGGGTGTCCGGGTCCAGAAGAATATCAACGGTCACGGTTTGCCGGCCTGTCTTTTTGGATCCCTTTAAACGCTGCAGGTCGTCGTTGTGGCTCGTGGTCCAGTTCAGTTCCTCCGGATTTACCTTTACGCCGATTCGGGATCGGACGGTGTTGGGCAGGGACGCGATGTCGTAGGGGTGGAATAAGTTTCTCAGTTTGCTCTTCCTTTTTTTGAGGTCTTTCTTCCGGGTGGCCTCCGTGTCTTTGAGGACCCATTTTTTCAGGCGGTCCCCTCTCTGCATCCAGGTTACACGGCCGTTGGAGCCAAATGCTCGGTTCCCGTTCTGGTTTTGTGCATCGAGACTTCGCGCCTCGAACAGAATCCGGTTTCCTTTCGTTGTCAGTGAAATCCTCGACGTGGACGTTTGGGCGGCGGTGTCCCCCTGTTTGGTGACGACCTTCATCTCCGCCACCATCCGGAAATCCTTTACGTTCTTCCGCCGGTTCTGATACGTGTCCAGGAGTGATTTTGCCGTGACATTGTTTTTTCCGCCGTTTCCCCGGTTACTGGAATTCCCGTTCCGGCTGGTTCCCGTTTCCGGAGCGGAGCAGGCCATCAGCCCAACCCCGACGATGAAGATCAACAATTGACGGAGTAGAGGAGAGGTGTTTTTCGGTGGCATGGTACG
>CAZOLI010000098.1:0-6084 GCA_964580675.1 uncultured Planctomycetia bacterium | reverse complement strand
ACGCAAAACTCCTGGAATGAAATTGTTGTGTTCGTTGTAGTGTACGCAGGACGGCAACGCCGTCCGGAGTACACGTTATTTTTTTGATGCTTGGGCACTACGAACTTCCCGGCCAACCCCGCTTCCCGGGAAGTTTGTAGTTGGGTACGTAACGAAGCGTTAGCGACGTGGAGTACCCGTTTGGCGCCCCTGGAGCAAACGACCGATCATCGTCGACGGTCATCGCCAGACAGGCGGTAAGAACCGGTCCTTTCGGATTCGTACGGTGGAATGCATGGTTCCCTCTTCACAGGCGTATTCGGTGCCGGGGAGAAATCCCCGAGATCTACTGTGATTACAGCCAGCCCTTCCGGTAAAAATAGAACAGCATCAGAAGTGCCACCCCTCCCATCAACCCCAGGGTTCCGAAGTACGCCCAGGGCCAGGTGAGTTCCGGCATATACTCGAAATTCATTCCGTAGACACCGGCGATAAAGGTCAGGGGGATAAAAATGGTGGGTCAGGACCTTCATGACCTCGTTCATCCGGTTGCTTATACTGCTCATGTAAATGTCGATCAGACTGCTAATAATCTCGCGAAAGTTCTCGATGTTGTCCATGACCTGTATGATGTGGTCGTAAAGGTCCCGGAGGTAAAGGTCGGTTTCCTCCGAAAACTGTTCATAACCCCCTCTCTGCAGACTGCTTACCACCTCACGGAGCGGCCAGACCGATTTCCGCAGATAGGAAACATCCCGTTTAAGGTTGTAGATGTGTTCGAGTTTCTCCGGTTGGGGGTGTTCAATTAGATCCTCCTGTACGTGTTCAATTTGTTCGCCGACGGTTTCCAGGACGACGAAATAGTTGTCGACAATCGCATCCATCAGGGTATAAACGAGGTAGTCCGCCCCTGATTTTCGAATGCGTCCCTTGTTGCTGCTCAGCCGGTCCCGGATCGGATTGAACACATCCCCTTCCGATTCCTGAAAACTGAGCACGTAGTTGTCCCCGAGGATCAGGCTGACCTGTTCACTGTCCACCGAGTTTTCGTGGATTTGAAACATCCGAAGGATAATGTAGAGAATGTCGCCATATGCCTCCACCTTGGCCCGCTGGCCGGTGTGCATGATGTCCTCCTGAATGAGCGAGTGGAGGTCAAAATTTTCGCCGACGGCACCGATGAGTTCCGGATCGTGCACACCGTTGACGTTGATCCACGTGATGCTGTCCCGGTCCCGGAACGGTTTCAGGGATGTGGGTTCCTGCACCGTTTTTTCGTGTGTGATCTCCTGTTCATTGTAGTCAATTAACTCGACGGTGATCTCCCGGGATTTGACCTCGGGATCGCCAACATGTATGAGGGATCCCGGAGGGGCCCCGGGTTCATGGTGCGATAGGTCACCTGTGAGAGATTCCGACATACCGAAAATCTTTCCGTAACAGAAGAATAGAGAATTCAGATTCAATTTTACCACCCCGACCGGTTCTTCTAAACCGGGTTGACGGAATGCCGGCCAACTTTCAGCGGAGTAATTTACCTCTGTTCCTCCGCCTCTTTCCATTCGTCCATGCCGGCCGGATCCAGGTGGAGGTGGGCGTCGTAAACCTCCTCTACCTCGAGAATTTTGTTTCGGACCTCCGCTTCGATTTCGTGGGCCTCTCGAACCGTCAGGTCTCCGTCCACTTCGATGTGAAGCTCCACCTCTATGACGGGACCGCTGTAATAGCAGACCACGTCATGCAGTCCGCGAACACCGGGATGATCCCGGGCGGCGCGACGGATTTCCCGCCGTTTCTCCTCCGGAGGTGCCGCACCGGCCAGATAATTTATGTTTTCCACGCCGATGTCGACACCTTCGTAGATCATGATGATACTGACCAATCCGCCGGAGGCCGGATCCAGCCACTCGTATCCAAAACCCAATCCCACCACACCGACCATGGCGGCGAGCGACGTGAAGATGTCGTTCCGGCAGTCGCGCGCCAGTGCGGCAAGACTCGGCAAACCCACGTCCCGGTTCATCTTCACCGTGTACAGGTATACACCCGACATGATTAGGCTCCCGAAGATAAGCGCCCCGATCAGGTAATAACTGAACCGAACGTTGGTTCCGTAATAAAGAGTGGTACCGGCGTCGAAAAGAAATTTGGCGCCAATCAGAATAAGAACCCCTCCGACAAACAGGGCCGTTAACGGTTCAATGCGTTCGTGGCCGTGCGGATGGTTTCGGTCCGGATCCCGGTAATAAAGCCGTCCCCAGATAAGAACCACCAGGCTGGATAATAGGTCCGCGACCGAGTGAGCGGCGTCCGTGACGAGGGCGAGGCTTCCAAATATGAGACCAATTCCCCCTTCCACGGTGATTTTGAGTGTGTTGCCGATGACGTTCGCCCAGGTCGCCTTTAAAAACTTAACGCGCTTTTCCTGTTCCGCTTGCGAGGCCAATGTTTATGGATTCCCGTGAATGGGATCAGGTTTCTTTTGCCAGGACGATCAGCCGGTCACCCGCCTCCAGATTCAGGGAACCGTCTTCGGTGGCCACGTGGACCACCGGGCCTTCCTGGATCTGTATGAGGGGCAATATATTGTTTTTCCGCAGGGATTCTTCCGTGTCCCCTTCCGTTACGTCGTACGTCCGGAGGGTCCAATCGTTTTTCAGGCACTTCTCAATTTTTGAATAAGTAAAATCGTCGCTTACGAAGCGTCGACCTGCGATTTCGGTCTCGGCCTGTTCACCGGCGGGATCGAAAACGGGAGACACCTGAAAGACATTTGCGGAGGGAAACCCAACGTCCCGCCCATGCATGGCGGCAATTGTGTTGGCTTCGTCGTTTGGTGTGAGGGCCAGCAGGTGACCGAGGCCCTGGATGTTTATTCGCTGAAAATCGGCGGCCGAAAGGACGTCCAGAAATGTTGCGGGAAGATCACGGTTGCGGGTCCTGTGTATGTTCCGGTAATTTTTGTCAATCAGGCGAACGGGCACATTTTCTTCCTGTAATAATGCGGCGAGTTCACGGGCCCAGTTGTGGGCACCGATCAGGAGCAGACCCTGTGGATCTTTTTCGGACAGACCCAACCACCGGGACAGGGGAGGCAGGGTGAGGCCGTAGACGGCGACCGTTCCGGCGATGACCAGGAAGGTGATGTTGGCGATTTCCATCGTCTGCTCCGGGGAAAAGGCATCGAGTTCGCCCAGCCCTTTGGAAAATATGGACGCCATGGCCGCGGCCACAATGCCTCTCGGGGCAATCCAGGCAAGAAATCCCCGTTCCGGCCAGGAAAGTTCCGTTCCAAGGGAGGAAATCACCACGGCGGCCGGTCGCACAAGGAGAATCAATGCGCCGAGAAACAGCAATTCACTTGTATTTACCTCCGTTATAAATGAAAGGTCGAGCCGTGCCACAAGGACAAGAAAAAGGGCGGAGATAAACAGCGTTCGAAGTTCCTCCTTAAAATGCACAATATGTTTGATTGCAACCTCTTTCTGGTTGGCCATGAACATGCCCATGACGGTCACGGTAAACAGACCGGCCTCGTGGACGAAATGATTGGCGGCCGCCTGAGAGGTCAGGACCATGGCCAGTATGGCAAAATTGTGGAGGTGGTCCGGAATCCAGAATCGCCGGAGGAACTGAACCAATAACCAGGCCGAAATGAACCCGATCCCCGTGCCGATCACCGCACCGTAACCGAACTTCACGAATCCCAATCCAAAACCCTGAAGGGCCCCGCTGTAACCGGCAATGATCACATCAAAAACGATGACGGCCAGAAGGGCTCCGATCGGATCGATGATGATGCCTTCCCATCGAGCCACGATGCCTGCGTCTCCCTTGGGCCGTATCTGGTTCAGCAGCGGAATCACAACGGTGGGGCCGGTGACCACCAGAATGCCCCCGGTGATCAGGGCAAAAGAAAGCGGGAAATCCAGCAGGAAATAAGCAAAAAATGACGTGAGGAGAAACGTCACCAGAATGCCGAGTACGATGATTCGTATGACTGAGTTTCGGAGGTCTTCAAGTTCCTCGTATTCCAGACTCAATCCCCCCTCGAACAGAATGACCCCGATCAGGGCCGATACAAGCGGAAAGAGAAGGGAACCGAAGAGTTCATCCGGCTGAAACAGGCCCGTCACCGGACCGATCAGTAATCCGGCCCCGAAAAGCAAAAGAATGCTTGGCAGCCGAAATCCCCAGGCCCCCCACTGGGCGAGAAATCCCAGGAAAAAAAGCAACGCCAGGATTTCAAAAATTGTGAATTCCATAACCTGCCATTCAAAATTTGAACGACCAACGAGGAGTTGTAATTACCATCCTTGCGGTGCAAAATCTTTTTGCGTCTTCGGATACCTGTTCAATACATAAGGGTAGAGAAATGACCGGGGGTTTCAACGACGGGACGGTTCCGGACTGTTGGTGTGGACAATCCGATCATGCAAAGTCCGGGAAAACGTGTGTTTCCGTTCGATTATGAAGGTTGTGTATCCATTACGATAACTCGCACATTCTTCCAACGGGGTGTTTCCGTGGAATCCCTTCCCCCGACGGTTTCACTTTTTTGGTTCTATCAGGCCCCAATTGAAACTCGTCGAGGAATCAAAAAGAATGCGAATAATCTGATTTGGGGTAAATGCTGGTAGAAGAAAAAACCATGAATAATCAGCCGACGTCATCTGACAGTGAACATGGGTCGAACGAACACGAGGAGTCGATGGCGGCGCTTTCACTGGCGGCCATCGGCATCGTGTACGGGGACATTGGCACCAGTCCTCTTTATGCCATCCGGGAATCCATCAACGAATACGCGGGCATTTCCACGACGGAAACGTCCGTTTACGGAATTCTCTCCCTCATTTTCTGGGCCCTGGCACTGGTCATTTCATTCAAGTACCTCTATCTGGTTCTTCAGGCGGACAATGATGGGGAGGGGGGCATCATTGCGCTTACGGCGTTGATCACCCCGCCGGAGGGAGATCCGCCGAAGTGGTCCCGGGAATGGTTCTTTATGATGCTCGGGCTATTTGGGGCCGCGTTACTCTGGGGGGACAGCATGATCACACCGGCAATTTCCGTCTCCAGCGCCGTGGAGGGACTCGACGTGGCCACGACGGCGTTTCAGCCATACATTATTCCGATTACCATTGGTATTCTTGTGGGGCTGTTTCTGTTTCAGATCCGGGGAACCGCGGGGGTGGGAATGGTTTTCGGTCCGATAGCGCTGGTCTGGTTTATCGTGCTGGGCATTCTCGGATTGATAAATATCGTCAAAAATCCAGGGGTCTTTGCGGCGGTTTACCCCGGGTACGCCGTGAATTTCTTCATCGAAAACGGATGGCAGGGATTTTTTGTCCTGGGGTCGGTTTTTCTCGTCGTGACGGGAGGAGAAGCCCTGTACGCGGACATCGGTCATTTTGGCACGTTCCCGATTCGGCTTACGTGGTTCGGCGTGGCCATGCCGGGGCTGCTTCTAAATTACTTCGGTCAGGGAGCACTCATATTGAACAACCTGGGAAACCACGACGTCGTTGAGCAGCCGTTTTTTCACATGCTACCGGCGGCCGCCCCGGATGTCTTTCTTTACGGACAGGTTGCGCTTGCTACCACCGCGACGATCATTGCATCTCAGGCGGTGATCTCCGGCGCCTTTTCCCTGACTCGCCAGGCGGTGCAGATGGGTTACCTCCCGCGGTTGCAGGTCATCCACACGTCGGAAGCGAAGGAGGGGCAGATCTACATGCCCGCGGTGAACTGGGCACTGATGGTTGCCTGCATCGGACTCGTGATCGGATTTAGCCTGCCCGAGGGAAAAGCTTCCAGTAACCTGGCCGCCGCCTACGGCGTGGCCGTGACGACGGACATGGTCTTTACCACGATCCTGTTTGTGATCGTCGCCCGGACAATCTGGAACTGGAGCATCCCCCTCCTGGTCGCGCTGTCCACCGTGCTTCTGTTTGTGGACCTCTCCTTCTGGGGAGCGACCATGGGGAAGATTCCCGAGGGGGGCTGGTTCCCCCTTGTCGTGGCCGGATTGTTTTTCCTCGTTATGACCACCTGGAAACGGGGGCGAAGCATTCTAAACGATCGGCTGGACGATAAAACGATGCC
>CAZOLI010000097.1:0-6116 GCA_964580675.1 uncultured Planctomycetia bacterium | reverse complement strand
GGGTTTACCCCGCAGGTGAATGAGTTTGTTCCAGCCACCGCTTCCTCTCTGCCCGAAATCTCCTTCACCCACGACACAAGGTCGTGGGGGTCGTTCAGGTTTGGAGCGGCCCAGCGTAGCTTATAAACTTCTTCACCCACCCCGCAAGGAGGTGGGGGTCGTCTTTTCGGCTACACTTTTCATTGCTGAAAAACCCGTTCACCTCCGCCGCAAGGACGGAGGGGTCTTCCTTCGTCTTCTCATCCGGCGCCTGTTTCCTTCCCCGTTTCCTTCTCTTATTTCTCACCCAACTTTTACAGAGGCTCGGACTGAAACCTTCCCCAGCACCTCCGCTTCCCAATCGCCAACCGCCCATCGCCTATCGCCTGCCGTTATAACGCCCAACGCATCACGCAATAAACGCGACAACGCAACAAACGCCACTAACGCGACAAACGCAAATAACGCTACTAACGCCAATAACGCAACTAACGCAATTAACGCATCACGCGTAACGCACGACGCCTGAGGCACCTCCGCCAATTTGCATCCTGACAGGAAAATACTTATTATAAAATAAGAAATAAGATTTAATAATAATATTTATTGTGACGATGATAGAAGTCAAAGTGACAAGTCGCGGGCAGGTAACGATTCCCAAGGAGATTCGGGAAGCACTTGGTGTACAACCGGGAGATCGACTGGTTTTTGAAGAGTCCCCGGAAGGTGTGGTCATTCACAAGCGGGTGGAGACTTCTCCGTTTGACGAATACGCCGGATATCTGTCCGATATCGAACGGGACGACGCCGATCAAATCGTACGAGAGCTCCGGGGACACGAATGATCACCGCGGTGGACACGAACATATTGTTGGATCTGCTGCTGCCGAACGAAGCGTATCTTCCGGCATCGAAGCGACTTCTGATCGAGTCGAGTAAATCCGGTGCTCTTCGCGTCTGTCACGTAGTGTACGCGGAGCTTGCCACACAGTTTCCATCCCGAGAGGAGCTGGATGAGTTTCTTGAGAAAACGGGAATTCAGGTCGATCCGTTCAAGCAAAAGAGCCTATGGAGAGCGGCCGAAACCTGGAACACCTATGCCCGGGAGCATTCGGAAACAGGGTCCTGTGATCATTGCGGTGAGGAAGTGGACCTTCGCTGTCCGGAGTGCGGGGGGACGCTTTCCTTTCGACGGCGGATGATCAGTGATTTTTTGATTGCCGGTCACGCACGGGAACAGGCCGATCAACTACTGACGAGGGACCTGGGATTTTACCGGACCTATTTCGACAACTTGAACATCCTCTCCCCGGAATAGCTCAATCCTTCTGGCCGGTCACAAAACCTTCGGACCAGGAACTCTGTTGTTTCATCCCGGCCGCATGAACCCCTACTCACGACGCTGGGCGCCCAACGTATAACGCCCAACGCATCACGCAATAAACGCGACAACGCAACAAACGCCACTAACGCGACAAACGCAAATTACACTTCCGCGTCCTCCCGTTTTCCGGTGATCAGGTCTTTTCGTTCATTCCAGGTCCGATCCAGTTCCTTGAGCCGGTCCTGCAGTATTTTGATCCGCTGCTCCAGTTTTTCTTCATCGTCACGCACCTCATCCAGCGCATCAATCCGGTCCCGGACCGATTCCGTGGCCTCCAGCATCGAGGTGTCGAATTCGTAGAGCCTGGTCAGTTCGGGATCCTCCACCTTTATCGTGTCGAAGAACCCGGAGTACCCGTAATTCGCGTGCTTGATCCGATCGGCGAGCCGCCGAATTCGTTTTTCCACCGTCTCCAGTTCGTCCAGCAAATTCAGTGCTCCGGACCGGGACAGTTCCCTCGACAGGTCCCGAAGGTCCGACACGTTTTCCTGAAGCGTCCGGGAGATGTATTCCCGTTCCTTCTGGTCGGATTCCCGGCTTCGTTCCTTGCTCAGGTAACTGCGAAACCCGGGAACGGATTCCAGAATTCGCTCGAACAGGTTCCGCTGCCGTTCGGATTTGTGCTTGATGTCTTCCGTTTCCTGTTCCTTGGTCATGACAACCCCGCTTTCGAAGAACCTCAGAATTTTCTGAACACGCACGAATCATGCAAATCCGTTCCACCTCACCCCGGGACGGTCCCCGTTTTTTTCGTTTCTTTCGTACCGGTACTCATAAATGTACCACACACATCGGTAAAAAGAAACAAATCCCCGGAAAACGGACGGTACAGAACAGAACATCCGAAATAATAAATCCGAAATACGAAACACGAAATTCGAAAAGGGTACGACCAGACGACCCGACGAACAGACGATAAAAAACGCGAAGTCGCAACGGAGAAGAACAAACGGACGTCAAAAGGCAAAACAGCATTTGACGGGATCAACAGGATCGACAGGATGGCACAACCAACCACCTTCCACGGCCGGTTCCTCCGTCGGAAACCGAAAGGCAGAAGCCTTTCGTTTCCTCCTCCGGAACCGTCCGAAAATGAAATTTTCGCCAGAAAATCGGGAAGGCGTTTGGTCTTTAGTAAGGATGATCAACGGGATAAAACATGTCCTGTTGATCTCATAATCATTACGGAAAGACGTGTTTACCGGTATTCTCCATTCCCTGATCCGGTGAATCCGGAGAAGATGGAAGGCCGAAGGTCATATTCTCCGATGGTGAGCCGATCTGGTATATCCCGTTCATCAAACCAGACCGATTCATGCTCCTAACGGACATTTCTCCATTCCGGCGATCCAGACACGCCGCAGAAAAACGGGAAGCCCTCGGATTCACGTTTTTCGAGGACGTCTGGATCTCCAATCGCGATTTCCCAGGAAATCGCCGGAATGGAGAACCCCTGAGATGTTCCGATCCCCAGATCCTGTTCATCCTGTAAATCCCGTCAAATTTTTAGTTACTCTCCCCGATGAATGATATGTCAAACGACTCTGGACGCATGACGCTCGACGCTTGACGCACACTCGCATGCTCGCAAATTCGCCCGACCCACACTACGGTTGCGTCCAGTCCCGAAGGGAAAGATCCTCCATACGCTCAAATTCACCGGTGTTGTGTGTGACGAGAGTACCGTTTCGGGAGCGGACCGTTGCAGCGATGAGAAGGTCATTCGGACCAATCGGGGCACCACGGTCTTCCAACCCCGCCCGAATGGCGGCGTAGTGCGGGGCGGCTCGGTCGTCAAACGGAACAACAGTGAACGGAAACAGAAATTTCTCGGCCTTTTCCTTTGTGTCCTCCGGGGAATTGCTGTTTTCGGCTCCAAGGAGAAGCTCCGCTTTTACAATGGATGGAATTTTGATCTGGGCGGGGTCCCGCTTTTGCACGTGCTCCCGAATTGAATCATACGTTCCTTTCAGCGCATAAATGCAGGTATTGGTGTCGAGGAAATACGTCATAACGAGGACCGGTCCGAATCCCGGTCAAAGGGTAACGGACGGGGCCGGGTCAGTTCATCCTCCTCCACCGAACCGAACAGATCAAAGTAATTGCGGGGCCACCGGTCCTCAAGGGACTCCATCAGTCGATTTCGAACCCATTCAGACACCGAAACCCCCTCCTTCTCGGCCGCTTCTTTGATTTTGTGTAACGTTTCTTCGTTCAGGTAAATGCTCATCTGTGCCATGTCAGCTCCCCACAGGAATCCGTTGAAACGTTTTCGGCCCCGAAATCATTCCCTCCCCAAACAGCAAATTATATTATATAATATGTTAGAAAAGGGGTCAATCCTCACACCTGGATTCGTAAGGCAAAACCACGAGTGGACACGGATTCACAATATCCCGTCAATCACAAATCACCTCAGTAGCAACGCCCCCCGGAGCGACCTCTCCATTCCCGTGATCCGGCGGTCCCGGAGAAACGGGAAGGCCGAAGGTCTTACATATTTCGACGGGGCGCCGGATCACCCAGTAGAATCTCGCCAGAAATTCCGGGAAGGGAGAAGGCCTTTTCAATAACTGTATCTATTATCCTGTTAATCCTGACAATCCCGTCAAATATCTGGTTCATAAAAGAAAAGAATCGGACGGGATCAACAAGGTCGACAGGATCGTACAACCATTTCCTTCCCGGCCGGTTCCTTCGTCGACATTTGGAAAACGTGACCGTCTTCCAATATCTTCTACGGAACCGCCCGAATAAATAATTTTTCCAAAAATATTTGGGAGAAGGGATGGTTTATGTTTGGTTTGATCAACCGGATCCAACACATCCTGTTTATCCTGTCAATCCTGTCCAATATTTTTGATGGTTCTTTTTGTTTGTCGTACCTGGTTTGCACTGATTTTACGACCCGGTTCCTGAACACCCCCACGCACCTCCCCCCATGCTCCTCTTCACCCTCACTCCCCAGCTCCTCCGCCCCTCCGCACAGAATCGCATCACGCATCACGCCTAACGCACCACGCCAACCCATCAACCAATCTACCAATCAACGAATCTACTCATCAACCCATCAACACACACTCACATATCACCCCTGCCCCCAAGCACCCCTGCCCCCATGCTCCTCAGCACCTCCGCTTCCCTATCGCCTACCGCCCATCGCCTACCGCCTGCCGTTATAACGCCCAACGCATCACGCAATAAACGCGACAACGCGATAAACGCAACAAACGCCACCAACGCAATGAACGCCCAACCACATCAACGAATCTCCACCTCAACGAATCAACGCATGGCCGTATTTCCTCATTGTGGCCATACGACGTTTCAGAGGGAGTCTAATAAGTTTCCACGGAGAGCCCGGGTACCCGTTCGAAGTGCTTTCGATTTCGGGTAAGGACCGGTTCGTCTTCCCGAAGAGCCGACGCCGCTATAATGCAGTCCTCCCGATCAATCTCCTCCCCTTCCCGAAGAAGTGTTCCGGACAATTTTCCGGCTTCCTCCATAATCCGGCCGTCGGCCGGGATGATGTGTTTGGTACGAGCGATTTCCAGCACCCGGGAGAGTTCGTCCCGTTGGTTTTGCAGATGGTAAATTCCTTCAAACAGTTCAAGAACCGTTACCGAGGAGAGTTTTTCGGGAATCCGGTTTTGTTCCAGTTCCTCCAGACGGGAAACGGCGCCCGGATCGTTTTTCAGGACATCGATCACGAAGGAGGTGTCCTCAATCATTGGATTTCGTCAGTTCCTCGTGCAGCCGTTCCCCCCGTTTTCGGGACCGTTTCCGGCCTTTCTGGATGTGATCTTCGAGTTCGTCGGCCTCGGATTCGGAGAGAACGCCCGCCACTTCGGACCAGGAACGTTCTCCCGCCAGGCGTTTCACGACGCTCGAAAAACTTTCCCCTTCCCGTTTGTGGGCTTTCAAACGTTCGTATGCTTCTTCATCAAGAGAGATGGTTTTGGTGGCCATGATGCTGCCCCCCGAAATACATACAAATCTGTGTATGTACATAATAACCCCCTCCGGCCAGGTTTTCAATGCATTCGGATTCCCCCGGAAGACGTACCACAAATCCGCCTTATCGGTGCGGGACCGCTACATAGAGCATGAGCCGCTTCGGAGAACCTCTTCCAGTACACATCCAACGAGAAGTTGCGGCGGGCCCGAGCGAAAGCGTTCCCATCAAAGTTCAGCTTCGTTACGTCAAAACGCCCACCAACAATGAGGCGAATTGGACCGGATCAACCATATCCTGTCAATCACGATGATAATGGGATCACCGTAGAATGGACCGAGTCTTCTCCATTCCCCTGATTCGGTGTATCCGACGAAAATGGAAGGCCGGACGGACTTACACTCTTCGAGGATAATCCGAATCATTAGGTGGAATTTCGCAAGAAATTCCGGGAAGGGAGAAACCCAAATCTTTCAGTATTTTTATCCTGTAGATCCTGTCGATCCTGTCAAAATATTTTTCGTCGTATCCTCAGGCTGTCCCCCAATCCTTAACTCCTCACTCCTTACTCTTCACTCCTTACTCCTGACTCCTCACTCGAGACGCTCCTGACTCGAAACGTATGCTCGCCTCTTTATCTTTATCCTTATCTTTATCTTTATCCACGGCCGAAGGCCGTCCCGCTCACGGTCGGGGCTCCGTCGTTGGTTGACCCGGTTCCTGAACACCCCCACGCACCTCCACCCATGCTCCTCTTCACCCTCACTCCCCAGCTCCTCCGCCCCTCCGCACAGAATC
>CAZOLI010000096.1:0-6120 GCA_964580675.1 uncultured Planctomycetia bacterium | reverse complement strand
GGACACGTTCATCGTGTTCGGGGTTACGAGGTAAGGATCTCACGGATCTCACCGGGCAAATGGTCCCGGTTGTCCGTCGTGACGGTCAGGAGGGTCACGTCATCACGGGATTTGATGTTTTCAACGAGGTCGGGACCGCCCGAAGGAACGGTGGCGAGAACGGGGTGGGGCGCGTCGAGGATCTGCGGTACGAGCGAGCGGAACGAGTGGGACAGCAGTTCCATTTTGCCAATTTCGTCCACGACCAGCAGGGTGTTCGGGTCGTCTTCGAGTCCCTTCTGCAACGCCCGGCACGCCAGGTCTTCCATCGCCTCCAGGTCCACGCCGTATTTGCTGACCTCTGGGCCATCGAAATCAACGTGGGAAAGGGTTCGTTCCTCGCCGTCCAGGGTGCGAAGCAGAAATCCGTTCCGCGTGCCGTCCTCACGAATTTCGTCCGTTACGAACCCGCGTGCCGGGCCGGTGTACTGGTCCACGACCTTCTGACAGACGGTGGTTTTTCCGACGCCGGGCCGTCCCGTGAGCAATAAATTTGACGCTGTCATGGGGACACCGATGCGGAATGCAGGTGGGGCGGAGGGTCCGTACGTTTTCCGAAACGGCTTATTGTCGCGATGTTCATGGGAACAAGCACGTTCTGTTCGGTCCTACGATATTTCACCTCTCGTACAAAGATTTTCCGAGCGGCTTCGTTTTAAAACCGAATACCGAAACTGACCGTCCCGAGGTAGTCAATCATTCGCAGTTCCTTTTTTTCGGTGTTTCCGGGTTCCCGGATGGTGACATTTGGCCGGAGCGAGTTCAGTTGACCCCTGGCGTCAATGAAAAATTGTTTCTCCCTGCTGAGAAAGGAAAGCATGCCCAGGTACAGCGTGTATCCGCCGTGGTCGCTGATATCAAATGACGTGTCTCCGAACGGCTCTTCGTTCCGAAAATTGGCGTAAAGTAGCCCGGCCCCGCCGTAGATTCCTTCCAGCCGGTCGGCACCCCGGGAAAAGGTCTGTATGGAAACAGTATATAGTTCGAGGTCAACGGTGCCAAGTTTGATGTCGTCAGAGGATTCAAAATCGTGCTGTCCCAGGAGGGCGTCGACGGACAGTCCCACGTTGTCCGCCGGAAAGTACGTGAGTCCTCCTCCCACGCCCAATCCCGTGGAAACCTCTGCTGTTTTGAACGTGAGGTTGTCGTATCGGCCCTGTTCGGTGTCGTTGTCTCCAATGACACCGACCTGTCCTCTGACAAGCGTTGTTCCACGAGGAGCGAGATCGCCGGAGGGAACGGATCGGGGGTGTCGACAGCCCGACACCGAAATGAAGATGGTGGTGACCAGTAGAAGGAAGAAGAAACAACCGGGCGGTTTGAAGCGGCAGATGTTCATTTTAATTGTCCGACTCCCAAAACTATTCACCGCGCTGTCGTACCGGTTCAATTTGGCCTGCGTCCGGACCCAACTCTCGATCATAAGCATAACTAGAAATGAATTAAATTGACCCATTCCGAAAATTGGTATGGCCTCCGTGAGAGCACCGGCGTGCTGGGCGTCTCTTGAAAACCCTCGCACCGCCCGTGCGAGCAGCACTGGTTCGGCGTCAGGAAGAATGTGACCTTTCAGGTGGGGTCTTCATATTGTTCAAAAAAACATCGGTTGCGTGGAACGAAATTTGTTCGATGTTCTCCGTTTCCGGTGAGGCTGATGGAGGGTTGTTTCCAAATTGTGAAACCTTGAAGTAATTGTGCGGATCGCTTACAGTTGAAATCGGTTCGTCATACGCGAAACCGATTTTGACCTGTGCAACAAACGTAATTCTGGATCGGGGGGAATCATGACCAAGCGAGAAATTGTGGAGCACCTTGCCGAGGAGCACGACATCACCAAGGCGGACGCCCGGCGATGTGTGCAGGGCACTCTGGACCTGATACGAAAAACAATTGCGGAGGAGGGGCGCATTGAACTGCGGAATTTCGGCACGTTCGAAGTCGAAAAACGAAAGGCCCGGAAGGGCATCAACCCGAGAACCAAGGAGGAAGTGTTTATTCCCGAGAAACGGGTCGTCAAATTTAAGGAAGGCAAGTTGATGCGAGAGATGGTACAGGGCCGGAAGGACACCGGTTCCTGAAGCGGGACCGTTTCTGTGCATCCATATCACACGAAGAGTTTTTGAGAATTCCGTTGATTTCTGTCATCTGTTACACCGGCTAAATGGAGCAACGTTCCCATGCATCTGCACGAATATCAGTCCAAGAAACTTCTCGAAGATCGTGGCATTCCCGTACCGGACCGTGTGGTGGTCTCGGATCCGGCTGAGGCGGAAGGGGCGTACAATGACCTCGGCGGCGGCCCGGTTGCGGTGAAGGCCCAGGTTCACGCGGGCGGCCGTGGCAAAGCGGGCGGCATTGAACTCGTGGAATCCGGAAGCGAAGCCCGCGAGGCGGCCGAGTCGATGATTGGAGAACACCTCGTTACCCATCAGACGGGTCCGGACGGCAAACCGGTGCAGAAGGTACTGCTTGAGAAGGGCTTTGACATCGACCGGGAATTTTACGTCGGCATCACCCTCAACCGGGAGGAAAACGCCCCGGAACTGATTGCTTCCGGCGAAGGCGGCATGGAAATCGAGGAAATCGCGAAAAACCATCCGGACAAGATTGCCCGGGAAACAATTCATCCAATGGTCGGTCTGACGGATTTTCAGCTCCGGCGACTGGCCGGGAAACTGGGGCTGACGGACAACCTCCGTGAGGCGGCCCGTATTTTCCGGACACTGTCGGAACTGTATTTTGAAAACGACTGTACACTGCTCGAAATTAACCCCCTCGCAACGGACCCGGAGGGCAACCTGGCGGCGCTGGATTGCAAGATGAATATTGACGACCGGTCGCTGTACAGGCATTCCGATCTGGCGGAACTCCGGGACGAGGATCAGGAGGACCCGACGGAACTTCGAGCGAGTGAAGCCGACCTCAGTTATATCGACCTGGAAGGCAACATCGGCTGCCTCGTGAACGGAGCGGGCCTGGCCATGGCCACGATGGACCTGATCAAACTGCACGGCGGGGAACCGGCGAACTTCCTCGACGTGGGGGGTGGAGCGGACGAGGATCAGGTGCGTGTGGCGTTTGACATCCTGTTCGGCAACCCGGATGTGCAGGCTGTGCTCGTGAACATCTTCGGCGGCATCATGCGCTGTGACGTGATCGCCCAGGGCATGCTCGGCGCGCTGGAGGAGATGGAATTGAAGGTGCCCCTCGTGGTGCGTCTCGAGGGGACGGCCGTTGAGGAGGGTCGGGAACTTATCGAGGAATCCGGCCTGGACATCATCTCGGCCGTCGGGATGGATCAGGCGGCGAAGAAGGCCGTGAACGCGGCGGGATAGTTGTGTGTTGCATCTGGGGCTTTCCCACCATCCGGAGGCGTTTCTTCAACTTCTTATTCCGTTCCGGCAGGCAAGGGTCTGCTGACCATGGTCAGCGGATGGATGAGTTGGTCCGGCCACGGAACTGCCGGTGTGATGACGTCCTGATTTCCGGTTCGCTTTTTCAATGACCCCGCCCGACGAACCGACGGAACAGAATGGAGGACCGGAGGAAACCGCCATATGGGTCCGCGGTTTGCGAAAGGAATTCGACGGGACGGTGGCGGTACGGAATCTGGATCTTACGGTGGACCCCGGGGAAATTTACGCGTTTCTCGGGCCGAACGGAGCGGGGAAAACGACCACCATCAAAATTATCAATGGCCTGATGGCGCCGACGAAGGGAGAGGTGTACGTTGTGGGCCTTTCCCTCCGGGACCGTCTTAACGAAGTCCGGGAACACCTGGCGTACGTCCCGGACCAACCCTACATTTACGACAAGTTAACGGGGCGGGAGTTCCTCGAGTTTACGGGCCGTCTCTACCGGATGGACGAGGCGGCGATTGAGGAAAAAATTGACAGATACCGGCAGGTGTTCGAAATGTCGGAATACCTCGACGACCTGGGCGAAACATATTCCCACGGCATGAAACAGCGCGTGGTGCTCTCGGCGACGTTCATGCATGAACCGGACGTGATTCTGGTGGACGAACCACTTGTGGGGCTGGATCCGGAAAGTTCGCGGCTGGTCCGGCGTCTGTTCCGGGAACAGGTGGAGACGGGGGTGTCCATTTTTATGTCCACCCACGTCCTTTCCATCGCGGAGGACGTGGCCGATCGAATCGCCGTCATTGACGAAGGAGAACTCATCGAGGAAGGAACGCTGGAGGAACTACGGATGAGAACCGGCGGCGGAGACGGCGGGCTCGAATCGCTTTACATGCAGATCACGGGTGAGAATGCGTGATTTTGGTACGCTATCAAACCTGAAACGAACGCTTCTCCGGAACCGGTTTGTGTCGTTTTTCCGGGAATCGAAGTTCAAGGCCGCGGTGGTGGGGGTGTTCGGACTGCTGTTCTGGGCGGGACTTTTCGGGTTGTTCTGGGGCGGGCTGAAGTTTTTGAATCAGTTTCCGGTGGTTCAGGACCCGCTGGTGCAGGTGGTGATGAACCTCCTGTTCCTTTCGCTGGTCCTGATGCTGACGTTCAGTAACGGCATCATCGCGTACGTCTCGCTGTTTGACTCGGACGAGACCCGTTTTATGGTGGCGGCACCGCTTTCGCGGGGCAGTATTTACCTCTACAAATTAACCGAAACCATTGCGTTCAGTTCCTGGGCGTTCCTGTTTCTCGCCACGCCGCTTGTGGTGGCTTACGGATTGTTCTCCGGCTCTCCCCTCACGTATTACCTGCTTTCACCACTTTCGATCGGGTTTTTGATTCTGCTTCCGGCGGCGGCGGGAAGTATCGGAGCGCTCCTGATTGCGCGGTTCACACCGTCCCGAAAGGGTTTAATCCTGGTACTTTTGCTGGTGGTTGGTCTTGCTATTCTTGGCACGGGCGTGTGGATGCTGTTTTCGATGTCCCCGCCGGAAGGCCAGTTTGATCAGGAATGGCTCTCGGGGGTGCTCAGCAATTTGCAGTTTGCACGGCATCCCCTTCTTCCGTCCCGATGGGCCGCCGAGAGCATGATACTGTTTGGGCGAGGGAATGTTACGGGGGGGCTGTTTTACTCGGGCATTCTGCTGGCCAATGGTCTTATGGGGATCATGGGCGGATATTACGTCTGTGAACTGCTGCTGACGGATGCCTGGATGAAAACCCGGGATCACGGCGGCGGTCGGGAACGGAAAGGCGGCCGTTTCCTGAACTCGTTTTCCCGTTACGTCACGTGGCCGTTTCCCGACGAAATTTCGCTGTACATGCGGAAGGACCTGCTGTCGTTTCTCCGGGATCCGGCCCAGTGGTCGCAGATGCTGATTTTCTTCGGGTTGCTCGGGGTGTACTTCTTCAATCTCCGGTCGCTGAATTATCACGTTCGGGAGGAGTGGTGGCGTCTGATCATTTCGTTTCTCAACCTCGGGGCGACGGGATTGACCCTGGCCAGTTTTACAAGCCGGTTTATTTATCCGCAATTCAGTCTGGAAGGGCGCCGTTTCTGGGTGGTGGGCATGGCCCCCATTCCGCGTCGGACGCTCGTGGTGGCGAAGTTTGTGTTCTCGACGGTCTTTACGGCGGTGATCAGCATTCCTCTTATCCTGCTGTCGGTGTATATGCTGAATCTGAGAGGAGTGTATATGCTGTTGAAAATTGGCTCCGTGTTTGCGATGTGCCTTGGTCTTTCGGGCCTGGCGGTGGGCATCGGGGCGATGTATCCGGACATGACCCGGGACGATCCGTCCAAAATTGTGTCCGGCTTCGGTGGAACGTTAAACCTCGTTATGAGTCTTCTGTTTGTGCTGCTGATGTTGGTGATCGGTGGGGTGCCGGTGTACATGCAGAAAATGGGCGAAGCGGCCGGTGGGAGCGGTATCACGGCGGGTATGGCGTCCTTTTTTCTGGTTCTGGGTCTGGTGGTGCTATTTCTGTTTACGGTGTTGCCGCTGTACCTCGGTGTCCGGGCCGCGAGGCGGATTGAGGTGTGAGGGATGGGTATACGGTTCAGTGTTCTTTTTTGGCCGTGGTCTTTTCCTCAACCGAAACCAACGTTCATCCCTGTTATCTACCTTTTTTTGGTTTCCTGCCTTTTACCGTGGCTCGGGCAAGA
>CAZOLI010000095.1:0-6529 GCA_964580675.1 uncultured Planctomycetia bacterium | reverse complement strand
AAAAAACAACACCCGGATTCCCGAGCGCAGCGAGGGAATGGATCGTATGGAACGCCTCATAAACGTCCGTTCCCTCCCCCTCCCGACGCTGGTTTTTCTTCGCGCTCTGGTGCCTTTGCGTTATTATCCTCCGTTCGTTTTTCGTATTTCGAATTTCGTATTTCGAATTTTTGGTTGTGGGGGCATGAATCGATTGGAACCCGCCATTTACACAAATTAACCTTCCGATCACCTATGTTCCACCAGCTCCGCGGCGATGCTGACCGCGATTTCCGGGTCCGTCTCCGGCTGAATGTCCACGCCGGCGGGGGAATGAACATCGCGCAGGAATTCCTCGTCCACGCCCTCCTCAATCAGTTCCTTCATTATCCGGTCCCGCCGGTCCGTGGAACTGAGCATGCCCACGTACCCGGTGTTCATCTCCGACAGTTTCCGAAGCTTCTCTTTTTCCCGTTCATACTGGTGGGAAAGAAGCAATACGGCGTTTCGGTCCGGCAGTTCGTCCGGAAATGATTCTCGAATGTGGACGACATCGTCCGACGGAAACTGCGTGCGGAACACCTTTCGCCAGTCCACCACGTGGAAGGCGTAATTCATTCCCTGCAGCACGTGAATGATCCGGCGGGCCAGCGGGGTCGCCCCAAACAGAAACAGGGCGGTGGGCGGCGAGATCTCTTCCACGTACAGGTCCGGGGCGTCGCCGGGGTCCTCGTCCAGAATTCGGAGTTCCCCGGTTCGGCGGTTGTGCCCGACCCGCACGGTCCGTTGGTTTTCCAGTTCCTCCAGGATGGCCCGGTACGTCTGCTTTTGCTCCGATAGAACCGGTTCCACCAGCACTTCAATACGTCCCCCGCAGCCGGTGCCGGACCCGAAATGCACGTCCATAACGTCGTCTGTGTTCATCTCGAGTGTTTCCGGCGTCCCGGTTTCGAGCACCTCTTCCCGAACACGCCGAATTTCCGCGTCGTAACAGCCGGTGCCGAGGTTGCCCATCACCGGGAATGTGCTGTTTTCGGTGTACACCGCGCGGGCCCCTTCTTTTTTGTACGTGTGGCCCTCCGTTGCGAGAACGGTGGCGACCACGCCCCGATCCATCTCCAGGAGTTGATGGAGAAATTGTTTATTCATGCGTTTTCTGCAGTGATCTCAGTTCTTCCCGGGTGTCCACGTCTAAAAATGGCTGTTCGTCGTCGAAGGAAACGGCCTGCACCCGGTCCCGGTTCTCCTCCACCACGGTTCTGCCGGGGGTGTTCGGGTCGAGGTCCCGAAAGGCCTCGAACAGGTCCGCCGGGATGATCTTGGGCATGTGCCAGACCCCGTTGACCTCCGGGGTGACGATGGGTTGGCGTTCCCGGGAAAAATGATCCAGCAGTTGATGGATGATATCCGGCCTGAGAAACGGCATGTCGGCCGGGGTAACCAGGGTCCCGGGCACCTCATCACTCAGTTGTGAGAACCCGGTCACGATGCTCGACACCTGGCCCCGTTCAGGGGCCGGGTTCCGGACGAACCGAACCCGGTCGAATGATGCAGGGTATTCGTCAAGGGCCTGTTGGACCGGCGCCGGATCGGGGCCGGTCACCACAAATATGTCGCCAATCCGGGAACGGACGATCGCCCGGAGCCCGTGGAGAAACAGAGGGTCGTTCCGGAAGGTCGCAAGCAGTTTGTTCCCGTCGGTGAATCGCCGTGATCGGCCGGCGGCCAGGACGGTGCCGGGAAGGGACGTTTGCATGGGTAATTGCCGGTGACGGATTTCTGTAACGGGGGATTCTGTAATAGGTACCACGTTTTTCTATAATAACAGAGGCAGGGACGAAAGATCCATAGAACATTATATTTCTAAAGATACCCATGGAAATACAGGTAAACGGGACGGCCCATGACGTGGACGTCGATGAACACACCTCTCTTCTGTACACCCTCCGGGACGAACTCGAGTTAAAGGGAACGAAGTTCGGTTGCGGCGTCGGCTACTGCGGCGCCTGCACGGTGCTTCTGGACGGCGAGCCCGTCCGATCGTGTCAGGTCACGGTCGGTGACGCGAAAGACAGCGACGTCACCACCATCGAAGGACTATCGGACGACGGCGAGCTGGACCCGCTTCAGGAGGCGTTCGTGGAAAAAAGCGCCGCGCAGTGCGGTTTCTGCATCCCAGGAATGGTGATGCAGTCAAAGGGGTTGCTGAAACGAAACGAGGATCCGGACCGGTCCGAAATCATCGAGGCACTCAATGATAACCTGTGCCGGTGCGGGACCCACCTTCGCATTCTCGAGGCCGTCGAAGCCGCTTCGTCGAGATAACTTGTCATACGCAAACCAGCGGGGACGTTATGAACTACACAAAATACAAAGAAGAACAAATCTCATCGTCGGAAAAGGTCATGTTCGTGATCGAGCGTGAGGCGGACGATAACCTGGAACGGGAGGCCCGGATGGACGGGGGGTGGAACGTGTCCCGCCGTTCGTTCCTCAAGGGACTGGCGGCCGGCGGTCTGGCCGTCGTGGTACTGGGCAACTTCACACCGGTCGCTCTGGGCCAGGATCACACGGGCGGCGAAGAAAAACAGCTTTCGGAGGAAGTCAATTCCTGGTTGCGCATTGAGGACGACAGCACGATCACCGCGTTTTCCCCGAAGGTCGAGTACGGACAGGGCATCCGGATGGGTTTCAAAATGATCGTGGCCGAGGAAATGGATATTTCCCCGGACCGGGTTGAACTGGTCATGGGAGACACCGGCCGCGTTGAAGAAGACCCGACCACGGGCACGTGGGGAAGTCAATCGACCATTACAATGTATCCGTACCTGCGTAAAGCGGCGGCCCTGGCGCGACAAACGCTTCTGCGCCTCGCGGCCAAAGAATTTGACGAGAAACAGGAAAACCTGGAAATCCGGGACGGGGCCGTCGGGGTTTCCGGTCAGGAAAACCAGGAAATCTCGTTTGGCGATCTGGTGGAAGGATCCATTCCGTCGGACGCCGTGCCGTCCGAGCCCGAATACCGTTCGTCCTCCTCGTATGAACACGTCGGCAAAGATCGCACAAAAGACGTGAAAGCGAAGGTCACCGGCGAACGCACGTTTGGTTCGGATGTGCTTCTGGACAACATGGCCTACGGTGCTGTGCTCCGGGATGAGCCATCGGGCAAAATGGATCAGTTTGATGACGAAAAGGCTCTGAAACGGGACGGGGTCATCGACGTCGTCCGGGAGAATTCGTACCTTGTGGTGGTCGCCGAACGGACGGACATCGCCCGGAACGCCATTCGCGATCAGGTGGACGGACCGTGGCCCGGTCCCGACGAGCATTCCGATGACATGCGGGAGTACCTGCTGGACAACGCCGGGGACAAAAACATTCAATCCCGCAGGGGCAGTGTGAAGAGCGGACTGGAAAAAGCGGACGAGACCATTGAGGTGCAGTATTACCTTCCGTATATTCAGCATTCGCCAATTGAACCGGAAACGGCCACGGCCCGGTGGAACGACAACGAACTGGAGGTCTGGACCGGGACCCAGGCCCCGTTCCTGGTCAAGAAGAAACTGGCCCGGAAATTTGGGCTGGGCGAAGACGAGGTTCGGGTTCGTGTGCCGGACATCGGGGGCGCGTTCGGCGGCAAATCCAGTGCCACCGTTCAGGAGGAAGCCGCAACGGCTGCACGGGAAATGGAACGTCCGGTGCAGATTCAGTGGACCCGCGAGGAACAATTTGCCTTTAAGTACACACGTCCCGCCGCGCTCGTAAACGTGAAGGCCGGGGTAACGGAAGACGGCACCATCACGGCGTGGGATTATCATGCCATCGGTCAGGGTCTGCGGGGAACGGATCTTCCCTACGAAGCCGAAAACGTACGTGTTGCCAAGTCGGACGTTTCCCACGTCCTGGATACAGGTGCGTGGCGAGGTGTTTCCGGCCCGCCGAATTGCTGGGCCCTGGAAAGTGCCATCGACGAACTGGCCGCGGCCATCGACAGCGATCCGGCGAAATTCAGGCTGGAGAACATGAAACGGTCCCGGTCCCGAAAGGTGCTGAAAACCGCCATGAACGAATTTGGCTGGGAGAAGGCCTCCACGGAGGACAACGAGGGACTCGGTATCGCCTTCGGCGTGGACGTGGGCAGTGAAATAGCGGAAATTGTGCAGTTAAACGTTGAGGACGAGGAACCCCCGCAGGTTTCGGTGGAATCCGTCACAGTGTCCATTGATCCCGGTCTCGCGGTCAATCCCGAAGGCATTCGCCTGCAGATGGAAGGCGGCGTGATCATGGGGTTAAGCTCCGCCCTCTACGAGAAACTGGAATTTGGCGACGGTGAACTCGAATCCACGTTGTTTGATTCCTATCCGATTGCGGAATTCCAGGACGTGCCCGAGGTGGAAACCCACATCGTGGACACCGGCATGGACAAACCGCAGGGCGTGGGGGAACCGCCCATCTTCCCGATCAGCCCCGCCATCTTCAATGCCTACCACGACGCCACCGGCACCCGGAAGCGATCCCTGCCGCTCTGCCGGGAATGAAATCGGTAATGAGTGGTAAGGATTGTGCCACGAAATTTTCCTTATCAATTCGAGAAACCCCTGTTCCTGCACAAATTGGCTATCATTTATCAGCAGTAGTTGACTGGCGGAAAGATCTTCACGGACACGGAAGTATGTGTACACCTACGTTACCGGAATGACGGTTTCGTCTGATTCCGGGAATAACGAACCCGGTCCGCATCGGACCAGTAACTCGAGAAGGTGAGCCCGGTCGTAAATGCAACCAGGGGGCCCCACGCAAATGAACCGAGGTGGTTCTGGAGGGCAAAATTAACAATGTGTCTTCGCGCTGAGCATCGGGGAATCGGTCAAGATTTTTATCAGGGAATGTTCGTCTACTGATTCATGACTCGAAGACTGATTACACTATTGGTTTTGATCCTTCCGCTGGTCTTTCTTTCGTGCAGCCGTGACAAATCGACAAACCGCGCCTCAACATCGGCAACACCCGTTGGTACAGACGGAGAGGCCGCTCGCTCAGAGGACGACCGCCCCGAATTTGCTCCGGACTGGCGATCGGGCGAAGACCGGGAGCTGGTTCGTGTTGCGGTCGTTCCTCCGACAAATAAAATTCAACCTGATGAGACATTTCGGCTTGCGTTTCTGTTTCGAATGAAACCGGAGTGGCACATTTACTGGAAAAATCCCGGGGACGCCGGGGCCCCCACGTGGATAGATGTAAACGTGCCGTCCGGATTTGAGGTGGGGGAAGTGGAATGGCCCGCTCCCGTTACCTTTGAAACCTCCGGTATTCGCTCGTTCGGATACCGGGAGGAAACGGTATTGTTTTTGCCTGTTCGGGCTCCGGAGGAGGTTTCGGGGTCGTCCATCCCCGTCTCCGCGGACGTGGAATACCTCGCCTGCCGGGAAAAGTGTATTCGGGGCTCGGTCCACCTTGAAGAGCACATACCGGTGTCGGGCGTGAAACTGGCGGACGATATGCAAAAGATGATAAAAGAACATCGGTCATCAATTCCGGTTCCCGTCATGGAGGCGGAAGGGGGACAGGTCGAAGACGACGGGGAATCGGTTCGGGTGTCATTGCCCGGCGGAACCAAAAATACGATACAGGTTTTTCCGGTGTCGGTTCCCGGTGTGGAGATCGGGGACATCGAAACAAATTCGGGGAATGGGAAATCCTACGTCCGGATTCCGTACGACGTGCACCCGGAGAATCAAACCGGCGAAAAACCGTTGGCCGTGCAGGGGGTTGTTTCGACCGGGGAAGGGAAAAAACGGACGGCGTATTCGTTCTCTGTATCCGTTGGTTCAAACTGAATCACGTAACCTTTTCTTATCATTTTTCGAATTTTGTCAATTGGGGTGCTCATGAACAAACTTGAGATGCTCATGAACAAATATATTATGTTTCTTGTCGTCGGACTGCTGACGGTGTCCGGCGCCGTCGTGTTTTCGATGGCCCAGGACAGTAATTCGGACCAGCAGAACAAGAAGGCGGAGGTCGGAAAAAAAGCCCCTGATTTTACCCTGAAAACGGTTGATGGTGACGAGGTCACGCTGTCGGATTACCACCGGAAAACGGACGACGATGGAAATGTCGTCAGGAAAGGAAAAATTGTCGTTCTTCAGTGGATCAACCCGGATTGCCCGTACTGCCGGCGTGTGCACAGCTCCGGTCTTGTCAACGAGATGGTGAAAAACCTGAAAAAGGTGACGGACGACGTGGTGCACCTGGAAATCAGCAGCACGCACTACATGGGGCCGAAGAAAATTAAGAAGTACCAGAAGGAACACGACATCGATGCCCCCGCGTTGCTGGACCGGGACGGAACGGTCGGGAAAACGTACGGCGCGAAAACCACGCCGCACATGTACGTGATCGATCGCCGCGGCGTGCTCCGATACCAGGGGGCGTTCGACAACGACGTACGAGGCAAGAAAAAGGAAGACAAACGGAAAAATTACGTTGTAAACGCGGTAAAACAACTCGAGAAGGAAGAGAAGGACGTCTCCCCGAACAAAACCAAACC
>CAZOLI010000094.1:0-6951 GCA_964580675.1 uncultured Planctomycetia bacterium | reverse complement strand
CAGGACCAGAACCTGACGTGTTACCGTTACACCATCCCCCAGTTATGGGAATGCCGGTTGATATCAATTCCGTGCCGTACTCGCTACAGTACCTCGCCCCTGCCTGTCGGAGGTAAGGCCTAGTTCCGCCGGGTGATGTTGACGTTCAGGCCGACGGAGTCGAACTGGTTTTCAATTTCTTCGGCCCGCTCTTCGGAAACGCCTTTCGCAACGGGAATGATCGGACGCTGCGTCAACTCCTCAGCTTCTTCCTCGGAACAACCGCGTATTTCGGACAGAAGCTGAATCGCGGAACGACGCTGTTCGTCCCCGTTTATCGAGGCGATAAAGACATTGCACTCGGAGCCGGAACCGGTATCGCCGGTGTCCAGTTCCTGTCCGTTGTCACTGGGTCCGGACACCCCGGCTGAAACCGACTCCTCCTCTTCTTCGATTTCTTCAATCTCGCCGATGTCGTCCTCGATGTCTTCAAGATCCCCAACGTCTTCCTCAATTTCCTCAATTTCGTCAATTTCGCTTTCGAACTCATCCTCCTCGTCTTCTTCGAGACTTTCGAGGTCGTCGAGGTCCCCGAGTTCCTCCTCAATTTCCTGTAATTCTTCGTCCGTTTCATCGGATTCCACCGGTTCCGGTTCGACATCCACGTCTTCTTCATCCTCCTCGATGGGCTCGACCTCCTCTTCGATTTCGTCGAGCTCCGTGGTTTCACCGATTTCCTCCGGTTCGTCGATCTCCTCCACGCCTTCCGGTTCAACTTCCTCAATTTCGTCGAGGTCCGTCACGTCCTCGGCCTCTTCCTCCGGCTCCTCGGCGGCGGCCACACCGGCCGGTTCCGCTTCCTCCTCTTCGACGTCGAGTTCCTCTATTTCTTCCTCGGGTTCTTCCGGCTCCTCAACGTCTTCAATCACTTCCTCCGGCTGCGGTTCCTCTTCAGGTTCCGGTTCTTCTTCCGCCTCTTCTATTTCTTTGACTTCCGGTTCCTCTTTGGTTTGTTCCGCCTCCGGTTCGCCGGTGTCGGTAACCGGAGATTCTTCTTCGGAAATCTGTTCGAACACGGTTTCCGCCACGGGAACGGACTGTTCAACCGATCTCACCTGAAACAGCTCTTCACAGTTCGGGCAGACCAGGCCGTTGCCCTTGAGGTCAAGATGAATCCCCGAGATCAGTTCACCGTCGTCCAGGTTCTTAAACGTTGGTTTGTCCGCCCAGATCACTTCCGGTATATCCTCAAGGTTGGCCGGTGTGATCCGAAACGACAATCCATCTTCGGACAGGTCCAGGAGTGTTTCTTTAATGTCCGAGACTTCCCCCCGTTCAAGATCGTCCAGGAAGGTGATAGGAGCAAGGTTCAGTATCTGTTTTCCGCGTTCTTTCTCCAGGTGAAATGCCTCCGCAAACTGGCCGGCAAGGTCCTCCAGTTCATCCTCCGAAGCCTTTACTTCGTTAATTACGATTGAAAATTTGACTTCCTCAGCCATAACAGCTCCTTTTGTGCGATGTTCGGGAATGTATTGGCAGTTATCTGTTATATAAACACACAACCAGTTCCGTATTATATTGACAGTGCGGTGTAAAATTCAACATTTGGGTTGATATACCGGGATTTACTCCCGTTCTTCCAGCACACCACTTCCATAGATCTGTTCGGCCAGCTGTCGAAGGGCCTGCTGGTTCTCCTCTGCGTCCCCGAGCAGGTAATCCGGTCGAACAAAAAGCACGCAGGGGTTGTCCAGGTCACGCCGTCCGGCGATGCGGTTCAGCATGCGTTTCTGTGTGCTGTTCAGGTTGTGCAGGGAACTCAACTGATTAAACATCCGTGAGACTTCCCGGCGCCGGTCGATCACCGGTTTCATCCAGCGGTACAGAACCCAGAGCAGCACAAGTCCGGCAAGCCCCGAAACCAGGATAATGGTGACGGTTTCCTGGCCAAGAGCATTTTGAAAACCGCGGGAAATTTCCCGAATCCGATCAGCCGCCAGGAGCGGCACCTCCTGGTGTAACACCGTCGCCGACGCGGAAATGGACTGTTCGATCATGACGACTCCACCTCCTGTTCCAGGTCCTCAAGCGTGTTCTGCGCCCGCTTTCGGATTCCGGGATCCTCCGCTTCCTCGGCGAGGTTCCGGACCTGATCAATGGCAGGGGTATAGCCGATTTCCGAAATCGCCCAGAGGGCACTCATCTGCATTTCCGGCTCCTCCTCCAGCATGTCCTCCAGCGTTTCCACCGCATCTTCGTGTCCCAGGTTCCAGAGAGCCTTTGCGGCATTGGCCCGGACGCGGTTGTCCGGATCCTTGAGAAAAGGAATCAGGACACGGGACAGCTTGGGGTGCCCGATTTCCTCGAAGGCCTCTATGGCATTGGCCCTTGTGCGCCGGTCATCGTCCGAAAGTGCTTTTATCAGAACCCGGATGGCGTCCGGGGATCCGATGAAGCCAATGGCCTTTACAACGGCGGCGCGAACACGGGGATCCGGATCGTTAATAAGGGAATACAGTTCCTCCTCGAACCTCTCCGTTTTCTCGGATATCTGGATGAGCTTAATGGCCTTGAGTCGCCGTTCTCGATCCAGCGACTGCAGCTCGTCACCGATCCGCTCGGTCAGCTCGTTATTCTGTTCGAACGATCGAACCACTTTCTGGGCCTGTTGCTGGTCGATGTGATCAAACGCATCCATCAACTGCTGAAACCGTCGCTGCGACAGTTTTCGGGATACCTGTTTCCGAATTTCCGCGTTGTTTGAACTGAGAAGAAACTCAAGCCAGCGCCGGCGCTTCTCCCCGTGGAATTGTTCGCCGAATTCCAGGGCCGATTCCAGAACCGATCGATTCGATTCCGTTTCCAGAACCCGGCGAAATTTCTCCAGGTCCTGCTCCTTTACGTCAAACGCAAACCGATCAATCACCATTTCACGGATGTCCGGATCGGAATGCTCCAGCATCTTGAAGTAAATTTCCTTCTTCTCGTCGTCCGGGGCCTCCGTCTGGTCCACGAACCGGAGAACCTTATCAAGGGGGGCCTTTTCTCCCTCCGAAAAATACCCCGATATCCGCCTGATCCAGTCCAGCGAATCGGTCTGCACGGCAATGGCTTCAAGAGCCCCGTGTGGAATGTCCGCGAAAAACTCAAACACCATGGGGGCCAGTTCGGACGCGTTCCGCTCATTCAGAATTCGCTCCACAAGGTTCTGTTTCGAACGGGTCCCCGTCCGGTATACCTTCATTAAAAAATCAATGACCGAGCCAGATTCGTAAAACCGGAGAACCATTTTCAGGTCACCGTGGGCCGGGTGGGATGTATCATCCAGAATATGAAGTAACGGGGGATGGGCCTGATGCCCCAGATCCAGCAGCCGCCGGAGCAACCGCCGGTCCATGATCTCCTCGTAATCCACCATAATTTCAAGGATACGCTCGATAAAAAACCAGCGTGTGGAGGCGGCTTTTCGCCCCGGCCGTTCCTTATCCTCCGCGAATTCCAGGTAATTTTTCACGAGTTGAAGAAACGCATCCACACCGTTTTCCTTCGTCTCGCCGCTGTTGTTCTTTATGGCCGTAACGGCCAGAGAAGCGATGTTCCGGGACTGACTCATTCCCACAATCTGAAGAAGATTGTCCGTTTCGGGTTGAGCTCCTTCCTCAATCAGCTCCTCCGACACATCACTGTACTCCGGCAGGACCTCCACAACGCTGTTCTGAACTCCGGGTGGGAGCTTGGGAAACGATCGCACCAGAAGCCGCCAGTTATCACGTCCTCCCTCGTCCAGCAGGTGTTCAACAGCCAGCTGTTTCTGTGAGGGAGTGCCACCGGCAAGCGCGTGACGAATCATCTCCTTCCGAAACGAGTCGCTTCCCTGTTTTATTTTCCGGAACGTTTTCCGGGCTGGATTGTCCACTTCCATTCGAACGCCTCCTTCCTCGTAAAAATTGGCCGAACGCCCCCGACATATACATGTTTATCAAATAAGACGAAACGTTTCCTGCCCGTAGCCACCATCCCCCGGATGCCGCGGTCAGATTTCCGTTTTGCCGTTTCCATTTCCCCCGTACCCTCCCCGTTAACCAAATAAAACATCGACGAATATCCTGACCCCTGTGAAGTCCCCCGGGACGATCGTTCCCGGCAAACGAAAAAAACGGATCAATCCCGATAAAAAAATATCCGGACTGCGACTCGGTTTGTTGCAACGATCTGGGGTCAATTTTAAAATGGATCATGCCGAAAGAACCTCCCCGGACGAATGGGGGAGATGTTGTTCACAGAAGGGATACGGGAACCGGAAACAGGATCAATCCCCGCCCGTAACGAAAAACCAATCCGACAAAACGATCCACCGTGGTGTCAACGACGACCGTTACCGATTGCCGGACAACCAGAAACCGGGTTCCCGAAATGCCGATATCGCTCCGCAACCGATGTAATTTTTCGGGCGGAGAAACCCCCCCGAGTTCGGTCCCGATAAGTATACAAACGTTCAATCCGCGGGCCAAACCCATTCAGGAACACGGATAACATGGAAGAAGACATTACGATCGAAACATATTTGCGGGACATTGGCCGTGTTCCCCTTCTGGATGCCGACGAAGAAAAAGAACTGGCCCGGCGAATACAGGAAGGAGACGAACAGGCCCGGGAGAAAATGATTCGTGCCAACCTCCGTCTGGTGGTCAGTGAAGCCAAGAACTACATGAATCACGGACTGCCGTTCCACGACCTGATCGAGGAAGGGAACATGGGGCTCCTGAAGGCAGTGGATCGGTTTGACCCGGAGAAGGGAACCCGTTTTAGCACCTACGCCACCTGGTGGATCCGGCAGGCCATCCGCCGTGCCCTCACCAACAAATCCAAGTCCGTCCGGATTCCCGCCTATATGGTTCAGATTCTCTCGGACTTCAAGTCCGTCCGGAATGAACTCTCGCAGAAATGGATGCGGGATCCGTCCTTTTCCGAAGTGGTCGAGGAGATGGAACTGTCCGAGAAGAAGTTAAAAATTGTTCGGAAGGCCCTGGACGCCGACCACGGCCCCGTACGCCCCGCAAGCATCGACGTGATCTGGGGAGAGGACACGTTCAAGGGAGAGAACGAGGGCGACCGGCCGGATGAAATTGTCATCAACGAAGCCGAGGTCGAACGACTGTACGAAATGCTGGACGCAATCTCGGACCGGCAGGCGGATATTTTACGCATGCGGTTCGGTCTTGAAAGCAAACGCCCCATGACCCTCGAGCAGATCGGGAACAAAATGGGCATTACCCGGGAGCGGGTCCGTCAGCTGGAACAGGAAGGCCTCGAAAAATTGCAGGAGGCATACCGGGAGAGCTTCGGCATAGACAACGAGACCCCGGACGACGAGAGCGATGACGAATGACGCATCCCGGATGACCCTCCGGGAACATTTCGAGGAACTCCGATGGTGCCTGATCCGGGCCATCATCGGCCTTGCCGCCGCCGTCGCGGTCTGCTGGTTCCTTCACGACTGGACCATGCAGCTGATCGTCCAACCCCTACGTCAGGCGCAATACGGCGAATCCCTGAAAGTCCTGGAACCGGCGGAGGGTCTTCTGCAATACCTGAAAGTGGATCTCATTCTGGGACTGGTCCTGGCCAGTCCGTGGGTGGGGTATCAGATCTGGACGTTCGTGGGGAAAGGACTTCAGCCGCGTGAACGCCAGTACGTGTACGTGTACGCTGGTCTGTCCGTCCTTCTTTTTGTCGCGGGCGTGGCCTTTGCCTATTTCATCATGCTTCGCCTGATTATGCAGATTCTCATTCAGTTCGATCCCGCCGGCATCTCCACCGCGGATCTGCAGTTCTCAGCCTACGTGAGTTTCTTCTTCAACCTGACCCTGGCCATGGGACTGGTGTTTCAGGTGCCGGTCGTGATGCGTTTCCTCAGCGGTCTCGGCCTCGTCTCCCGGAACACCTGGAAATCCTCCCGGAAGTACGCCATCGTCGTGGCATTTCTCATCGGGGCCCTTGTCACACCGGCGGATCCGATCAGTCAGATTACCGCGGCCATTCCCATTGTCCTTCTGTACGAAATTGGCATATTTTTGATTCCAGCAAACGGCGGCGGTACAATAAATTCCGACGATTCAAGCGACGAGGATTCCGATTCGCCGTCAACATCCGAGGAGGGTCGTCATGAAGATTGATGATTATCAGTTCGGCCGGATCAACATCGAAGGATCCACCTACGAAAATGACGTGATTGTGTTTTCGGACGACGTCTACGCCAACTGGTGGCGAAAAGAAGGACACAACCTGGCTCCCGAAGACCTGAAAAAAGCCGTGGAAGCGGACCCGGACCGAATCGTCATCGGCCAGGGAGCATCCGGACGCATGAGTGTCCCGGAGCAGACGATTGAATGGCTGGAATCTCAGGGGATCGACGTGGAAACGGCGCCCACCGAAGACGCCGTGGACGTCTACAACGAAATCGAAGACGACGAAGGCGTGGTTGGCTGTTTTCACCTTACCTGTTAACATTTCCGGGGTCTCCCGTTGATTCTTCTTATCGACAACTACGACTCCTTTACGTACAACCTCGAGCAGTACCTCGGGGAACTCGACCGCCGTGTAACCGTCGTCAGAAACGACGAAATCTCTCCGGATGAGGTGCCGGAAATGGATCCGGACGCCGTGGTGATCTCCCCCGGACCCGGACGTCCCCCGGACGCCGGCGTGTCCTGTGAGGTCCTCCGGCGCTACGGAAACGACGTTCCGTTTCTCGGTGTCTGTCTCGGCCACCAGTGCATCGGCCACATCCACGGGGCGGACATCACGTCGTACTCGCAGCCGGTTCACGGCAAATCATCCGCCGTTCACCACGACGGGAACGGGGTGTTTGCGGATCTGGACAATCCCCTCCGGGCGGCCCGGTATCATTCACTGGTCCTCGACGGCGATCTTCCGGCGGAACTTGCGGTGAGTGCTCGAACCGAAGACGGG
>CAZOLI010000093.1:0-7097 GCA_964580675.1 uncultured Planctomycetia bacterium | reverse complement strand
CGGAGCGGATTCGGAAACCGTGATCATTCCCTCCGTCCTGTCTTCGACCCTGCGGACCTTTGCCGGTCTCCGATCGCCGTTCATCGGTTCACGGGACCAGCAGTCTGCCAATGGATAAATTTATTTTTCGTCCAGATCGAGACTATAATGCGCTCCTGTTGAGGAACGGGGGACAAACAGTAAGGACCGCCGCAACGCCCGCCGATCTGCTCAACGTGTTTCCAGTTCCGAGGTTCATCCGTGGTAACGGTTATTGAGACAACGGCGGATCAGATTCCGGACCAAATTGATCAGTTTCTGGCCCATGCGTGCCGGGAGGAGGCCTTTCAGCGGGCCATCCTGCTTCGCCCCGCCTCGTTCAGGGGGTTGCGCAGACGAATCGAAGAATCCTTTTCGTCCGGCGACGTCGAGGCAACACCGGAGGGCCTGGACTGGCGAACCCCGGCACAGCTGGCAAAAGAAATCTTGCACCAGCAACAGATTCCGGTGCGTTCGGAATTGCCCGGGGGTCGGATGGTGGCCATGGAGACGGTGCTTCAGAACCTTTCCCCGGCGGATCCCCTGGAAGAATTTCGTCGGGAACAGATCCAGACGGGCACCGGTTATGCCTCTGCCTTCGTCGACACCATACGGGAGCTCGAACAGGTGGGGTTGACCGCGGAGGATTGCCGGGCGCTGGATCATCCCCGCCTTCGGGACCTGGGCATGCTCTGGGCCCGAATGAACGACCGTTTGCAGGTGCCGAATTTTCCCTCGTCGGAGGTTGCGGAACAACCGCAAATCCCGTACGCCCACGCGATGCAGCGCGTCGGGGAAGAGGACGTGTCCGTCCCCGCTTCCTTCCCGCCGGTTCTGGGCATGTTCGATCGTGTGACCCTTGCCGAAGAGAAGTTGATCAAAAAACTGGACGACCACCTGCGTGTTCGTCTTCTGCGCCCCGCGTCCCCGTTGAACGAACGGGAGATCCCCTGGGGCGAAACCAGAACGCCGGATGACCTGTTCGAACCGGATGCCGGCACGGAAGTATCTGAACTGAATCGGTTGAAGTCCCGGTTGTTCCGGTACGCCACGTACTTTGATGAGGGGGCGGACGAAGAACCGCCGGGGGATGCATCCGTTCGGCTCGAACAGCACAGCGTGCCCGAGGAGGAGGCCCGGGCCGCGGCACAGTGGGTACTTCGGAAACTGGCGGAGGGAATGCCTCCCCACCGGGTGGCCGTGTTGTTTCCGGACGACGAATCTATTGAACAGACCTTTCAATTTCTGAAGCAACAGATGGAGGAAGCGAACAGATCCCTCGATGTCCTGGGGGAAAACGAATCAACAGGATCCATACCGGTTCAGCTCCCGGCCGGCCTTCCCCTCAACGAAGTGCCCCGCGGAAAGCAGTTGTTACTGCTGGTCAGGACGATTGAACAGTTCCTTCGGCAGGAGGAAATGGTGCACCTCCTTCCCAAACTGGCGCCGGAGGGCGAAGACGAGGATTCGGCGGAAAACGGCGGTCCCTCTATTGGGTTATCCACCTCACAGTGGCGGGAACTTGTGTTCGAAAACGGAATGGTGGGGGGAAGCAAAGCGCGTCCCGGGGAGGCGGAGAAGTGGATTGAACATTTCACGAACCAGATAACCACCGATGAAGCCACCCTCCGTGAGCGCGAGGACAATCCGGAGGACATGAGCTACCGCGGTGAACGAACCGAGAAGATCCGGCGACGTCTCCGAACGCTGAAGGCCGTAAAGGGCGCCGTGGAGCAACTCGTCGCCCTTTGTTCGCACATTCAGGAAGAGGAATCGACCTCGGTTGCACAGCTGTGGGAGCAGATCAAAACGTTCTGTGATGCGTACATGAACCTCTCCTATCGAGGGATGGATGTGGTGGAGAAGGTCGATGAGAACCTTTCGGAACCCCTGGCCGGCGAGCCGGGGGAAGGCCTGTCCGGGGAACGCGCCATCACCGTCTTCACGTCTCTTCTTGAATCGATCACCCTGCCCGTTCCGGACGCGGACGCCGGCGTTGTGCTGGCGCCCTTTCAGCAGGTGGCGTTCCGGGCGTTCGACGCCGTTCGATTCGTGGGTCTCACGGAAAACACACTGCCGGAGGTTCCCCGGGAGGACCCGATACTCCCCGACGCCCTGCGGAAACAAAAGGAATTTAGCGGGAAAAGGGGCACAGGGATCGGGCTCTGGACAAGTGTGGAGAAATCGCGTGATCGCCTCAAGAACCTGTATCACCTGGTGCGGTCCGTGGAGGAGGAAATCGTGTTTTCCTGTTCCCTGCGGGACCGGGACGGATCGCGCCGGGAACCATCCAGCCTGTTCCTGGACATCGTTTCCGCGTCCGGAATCCGTCCCGCGGACGACGAGAACCAGTCCCTGATTCCGGATGAGGACGTGATTCAGAACTTGATGGCGGACGGACGGAACCATCACCAATCCCGCGCGTTCCCCACCGACGCGTACCGTCAAACAGAACGGGGGGAGGGGGACCGGGAAATACGTATGCCGACCTTCTGGTTCCGGGAGGAAAACCCCGCCCGGGACTTTGGGCGTTCCACCGAACTTGTTCGTCAGGGGCAGGACACCGGCGTGTTTTCCCCGCTGGACGGGGACCTTCCAGACGACATTCCGGCGGAGTTGATCCGGGGGCTGTCGAAGGAGTTCGTGCTGTCGGGAAGTCGATTCAAAGACCTGGCCCTCTGTCCTCATAAGTATCTGTACAGGCGGATACTGAATTTCGACGAGCCGGCCGAGCCCGGGGACACCACGGAACTTTCGCCCCTCGTGTTCGGATCCCTGATCCACAACACGGCCGAAAAAATGTACCGGTTGTTCTCGGACACGGACGTGAGCTCCCGGGAGCAGGTGGAGGAGGAAATCGAACGGATCAAGACCGAATCCTGGCAGGAGGTCATGGAGGAAAACACCCTCGTCGGCACGGACACCGAAGAACGGGAGCGGGAACGGTTTTTTCGAACGATGGACAACTTGCTGAAAGAGGACAAACGCGAAGGACGCCTGAAAAGGACCATGGAGGTCGAGTCAAGATACGGGTACGACCCCGATCAGGCCGTGCAGGTGGGGGATGGTCTTTTCCTCGGGGGGATCATTGATCGAATTGAACGCGAGGGGGACGACATGTTTATTCGGGACATCAAATCCGGCAGTGCAAAAACCGACAGCAATTACAGGATCAGACACGACACACAACTCGGGTTGTACCTGGAGCTCCTGATCCAATCCGGGACCACGACGTTCGAACAGGTACAGGAAGTCTCGTATCTGTATCCGGCCTACCTCTGGCAGGAGGAACGGGCCTACAGCAAGGCGAACGAAGAGTCATTTGCCCTGACCGAACTTCGCGATAAAACACAAAAACTCCTCGACCTCGGACACCGCCTTCTGACCAACCGGGACTTTCCCCGAACCCACAACGAGGACCACTGTAATTACTGTCCCTTCAAACCGGTCTGCGGCGATGAGGCCTGGGACCGGTCTCGCGAGAAAATCCAGAACGCTTCTCCCGATTGGGCGGAGGCGTTTCTCCGCCGGGACGACCTCGAGAATTAGCAAAGATACGTCATGAGCACATTACCGGATCAACAGGAACGGGACCGCATTCGAACGACCCGGAACAACGTCGTCGTGACGGCGGGGGCCGGCACCGGGAAAACCCATACGCTCATTCAGCGGATTCTGGAACTGGTTGACCCGGCGGATTCGGAGCAGGATCCCGTCCCCATTGACCGAATCGCCGCCATTACGTTTACCCGAAAAGCCGCCGGGGAAATCAAGTCCCGCCTTCGTTCGAACCTGCTTGATCGCATCGCATCCGCGCGAAACAAGGGGAAGGAGGAACGAGAGGAACGGCTTGTGCAGTCCCTCCGGGACATGAACCGTGCGTTCATCGGCACCATCCACGCCGTGGCGGATCGGTTGCTTCGAAAGAGACCGCTGGAGGGCCGGATCTCCCCGAAATACAGCATCGTGGAGGACGAGGACGACATGGTGGACGAGACGATCGAGCGGTTTTTGGCGGCGGTGCGACAGGACCGGTTCACCGATTACTTTCCGGAAACAGATCAGGAGATCCTCGACCGGGCAAAGCGGGTTGTTCTTTCCCTCCTGAATTCCGGCGTCCCCGAACGAGACACGGAACATTCACACGGGGGAGGGAGTACCGGCCTCGAATCACTGTTTCAGCGCTGGATCGCCTACCGCGACGAAACACAGCCGAAATTTGAGACCCCGTCCACACAGGAGGCGGACGACGCCATCCCCGATCTCATTGAGGAAATAGAGGGCTTCGAACATTCTCCGGAGAAGAAGGGCTATTGGTTCTTCAAGGAGATTCAAAAAGATCTCCAGCAAATTTTGGAAGAAGCGGACCGGACCACGAAGTTTGAAAACATCAATTCAATCTTCACTCGTTCCGGTTTGAGCAGCCAATCATATGGTTATGACCCTTTCGGGTCGGACGAATTTGCGTCAAACGATCAAAAAACATTGTGGTTGGGACTGAAGGGCGTTTCGGAAGAAGATCTCCCGAAGTTCGCCACGGATGAATGTCACTTTACCAATTACCGGGAAAAAATACTGAAACCATATCGACGCTGGATCGCGTCCAAGCTGCTGGAAGTGCGTCCCCTGCTTATTAAGCTGTACGAGGAGGTGAAACGGGAATACGCGGTGCTGGACCAGACCGACCTGTTGATCAAACTCCGCGACGCCCTTCGGGAGAACAGGGAGGTCCGGGAGGAAATGAAGAACCTGTTCTCCCACATCCTGGTGGACGAGTTTCAGGACACCGATCCGATCCAGGTGGAAATCGTCTTTTTCCTGGCCGAGCAGATGGGGGACTTCGCGGAGCAGTGGAACGACGTAACCCTCCGCGAGAACGTGCTCACCCTCGTCGGGGATCCCAAGCAGAGCATCTTCCGCTTTCGTCGGGCCGACATCGAAACCTTTCACGAGGCCGTGACGCACATGATGGATCAGGGGGCCGATCAGGGCCGGCTGCAAACCAACTTCCGGAGCGGCCCACAGCTGATCGATTTTTACAATACCGCCTTCCGACAATACCTGGGGGAACCGGAGAAGGATGAGTTTCCGTACGACCCGGAAGAAGGCGAAGCACGGTACACCGACGTCCTGGAACACCCGGAATTTCACGAGGCGGCCGGCCAGGTACGCGTGCTCCGATACCAGGGGCCCAGCACAAAGCCAGATCGTCTGGAACGGGAGGCCGAGGTCGTGGGCGATTATCTGCAGTACCTCGCGTCCGGGGAATCAGGCCCGGACGTTCGCTCCGGACCGCCGGAGAACCCCTCGTATGACGCGGACGTCTCCTACGGCGACATGGCGATCCTCGGGAGATCGACCGGGCACTTCCACCGCTACCTCCGGGAGTTCAGCCGCCGAAATGTGCCCGTCGTCGTCTCGGGCGGCTCGACGTTCCTGGAAAAGCACCTGAACAAAAAGTTCGTGCTTGCCCTCCGGGCCATAGCGGATCCCTCCGACGGCCCCGCTCAGGTCGCTCTTCAGACCCCGCCCTTTTTCCCGCTCGATTTCGGCGACCTCATGCAGAAAAAGGTGTACGATGACGAACTGCAGTTCTCGGAGGAACGAAAACAGCGGTACAATGCCGCCTGGGAGGTCATCTCGGCACTTCGCCGGAAACGGTTCGACCGTCCCCCGCTGGAAACCGCCCTTGACCTGATTGATCGTTCGCTGCTGGACCGGCACCTGGCCGCCAGACCGTCCGGGAACCTCGACCGGCTGGACATTTATCACATCGCGACCCGGCTTGATCACATGTGCCGGCGTCGCGGATGGGATTACGACCAGGCCACCGAACAGATGCGGGATTGGGTCTCGGGCGGTCCCGGTATCAACGGGCCCACACCGGTTGAGGCCGACGCCGTGCAGATGATGACCATTCATCAGGCGAAGGGACTGGAATTTCCCGTTGTCGTGCTGTTCGACGCCGAAGTAACGGAAAAAGAACGGTTAAATGCCTATGACCAGACCCAGGACGGCTCCGCCGTGTATTTCAACATCTCGAATTTCGACGGCGTCAATCTCCGGAAGAATGTATCGGAACCATTGACCGAAAAAGAGAAGCGGATGGGGCGGGGGGAGGAAAAACGTCTTTTCTACGTGGCGGCAACCCGGGCCCGGGACCATCTCGTCGTGCCGCAATCCTCCGGGGCGCACGGTGGCTGTGTCTATCAGCAATTGTTGAACCCGGTGCGGTCCGGGGACGGGGCGATGGTTGTCGAGTCGGATAAGGTCGGGCTGGACGAGGAGACCCCCTGGTCCGAGCACAGCACCCGGGACCGGGCGGTGGACGAAAGCAAGAGCGAGGATCGGGACGAACGCGTGGAGGAATCCCTGCGTGAGTTGTCCGCGGCCGTTCAGGACGCACGGGAAAACAACATCGACGTTTCCTCCGTGCACGACCTCCTGGAGGCGAGCGGCGAGGAGGACGTGGACGTGGAGGAAGTCACCCCGGAAAGCGCCCGGCACGGGCCGGCCTTCGGACGGGTGGTTCACCACGCCCTTCATCTCGCGGCCCGTTCCGGGGAAGGGGATTCCGGGGCGGCCGAAAAATGGGTGGACATCGCCCGGGCCGCCGAACCCGGGGAGATACCGGCAGAAGACCAGCTTGTGTCCGACGTCGAGAACGGCCTGCGGACCCTGCACGAGGAGAAGTTGCTCGAGGGGGTGGACGCGTATCCGGAGTATCCCGTTGTGGGCCGGCGAACGAACCACATCGTTCGGGGAAAAATTGATCTGTTGCTGGCAAAAGAGGGCACAACCTGGATCATCGACCACAAGACCGATCCCGCCCCGGACGACGCGGACGACCTGAACGAACAGTACCCGGAATACGTACACCAGCTTCAGATCTACCGTGAGATTCTGACGGCCGGTGATGCGGACCGGGAGGTAAAAACAGCCCTGCTGTTTACCGAAACCGGATCATTGAGGGAAGTCCGGCTGTCTGCCCTGGAAGAAGAACAACCGAACACCGAATAACCATATATCTTGAACCTGTTGAATGGCTCAAACTGGATGAAGAAAACCGGTTGATTCCC
>CAZOLI010000092.1:0-7101 GCA_964580675.1 uncultured Planctomycetia bacterium | reverse complement strand
TGTGAAGGTGTATACCCCTGTGTCAGAAAACGACGGGTCCCCGATGTGCATTCTCTTTATCTTTATCCTTATCTTTATCATGAAATAAGCCCGCTCGCTTACGCTCGGGGCTCTTGCCTTGGTTCCAAATGGGCCCGCTCCGTCACCGTCGTGTCTCCTGCTTTGGTGAAGCGGTTTTCCTTCAATCGCCTATCGCCCGCTGTTTTCACACATCAACTCATCAACGCATAAACGAATCAACGGATGGTCCACTCTTTATCTTTATCCTTATCGTAATCTTTATCTACGGTCCAAAGGACCGTTTGCCCGCTCCGTCACGGTCGGGGCCCTGTCTTTGGTGAAATAGTTCCCCCTCGCTTCAGCATGACACCTTACTCCTGACCCCTGACTCCTCACTCCTTACTCCTTACTGACCACTCCTTACTCCTCACTCTTTACTCCTTACTGGACCACTCCTTACTCCTAACGAATGACCGGGGATGTGAAAGAAACGGTTTTAAAAGAATGTGGGGGGGAATCGATGATCCACGTGGTATGCCCGGGCCCGGATCAGGAGGATTCGGTGTGGTCGTCCCGGGACTGATCCGGTGCCGGGAACGAAACGTCAAGCGCCGCCTGCTCCGGTGATTCCGCGTCCAGTTCCGGAAGGTCCAGGGACATGAACCGGAAACTGCGATACCGGTCCGAGGGGTCCTCCCGCGTGGCTTTCCGAATGACCGAATCAAGAAACGCCGAACCGTTTCGTGCCGGTTTCAACACGTGTTCCTTCAGGTAGAACAGTAGTTTTCCCACAAGATAAATGTCCGATCTGGCGTCGCCCTGGTCGGGTTCCGAGCGGATCTCAGGCGGAATCCATTCTTCATTGTTGTTCACCTCGCGGTTCCAGAAATCGGGCGCGGCCGAGTAGAGGCGCTTCAGGGACGGATCGGTGAGCCGGGGGGTCCCGGATCGGTTGATGATGACGTTGCTCGGGGTGACATTCAGGTGGTGTGCCTGCAGCCGGGCTGCTTTTCCAAGCGAATGACAGAGCAGGTACGCAAATCGAAGAAGCAGGTTCCCACCCACACCATCGATATCCTCCACAAATGCATCGAGCGGCATCCCGTCCACGTATTCGCCGATGATGGATATCCAGGGATCGTGTCGGACGATGGCCCAGGTTGAAGCGAAGGTCCTGTGGTCAAAACGCAGGAGGTTCTGCGCACGGAGGAGAAAATTCATGATGGCCTTTTCCGCCTCTTTTCCCTCTGTTTTGACCTGCCGGAGACGAACGTCAAGATCGTTCTCCAGGTCCTTGAGGTGAACATACCACACCCCCGGTCGCGACGATCGGCCGACCGGTACGAGCGAGGATTGTTCCGGTTCCTCCTCGGGTGAATCCAACCGTTGCCGGGCCGCGGTTTCCAGACAGTTCCGTGCCCACTCCCGTGCCTCTTCCCGGTCACCGGGGGATTCTGCCCCCACCAGGATCTTCTGGGGTTCCGTCTCCTTCGTTGAGGTCTTCTCGGTTTCGGGAGTCATGGTCAACCAAAAAATATCGAAAGGCCGTAAGAAACGATAGTGTAGCCTGATTATCCGGTGAAATCAATACATTTTCGGTAAATTTGGTGAATGTCTTCCACCATCCTATCGGCCGGGAACCGGTCCCGACAGTATTCACGACCCCGGTGTGCGCGGCGATTCGCCTCTTCCGGATTGGCCAGGGCCTCGTGGAGGGCTTCGCCAAGTGCACCGGTGTCCTCCGCGGGAACCAGCCATCCGGTGTCTCCGTTTCTCACGACCTCCGGCGCGCCGTCCACGTCAAAAGTAACCACCGGTGTGCTGCTCAAAAGAGATTGCGGAAGCACCCGGGCAAGCCCCTCGCGCAAACTCGCGTGAACGACCAGGTCGACAACGTGCAGCACGAGCGGAATCCGTTCCGGCGGAATCATCCCCGTGAAATGCACTCGGTCCGTCCATCCCCGTTCGCGAACGAGCCGTTCGTACCGGTGCCGTCGTTCTCCGTCCCCCACCAGCAGAAGGTGCAGATCGGGGAACGTCTGGAACAGGTCCGGCAGAACCTCGAACAGATAGGGATGTCCCTTCAGGGGGGCAAGACGGGCAATTTTCGCAAGTACCTGATCTCCTTCCTGAAAATTGAACCGTTTCCGGAACTGCCGTACCTCGCGATCCTCCGGTCCGTCCAGAAACGGTCCGATTTCCATGCCCGAATACACCCGGCGAAACTTGTCCGGCCGGCCCACACCGGCGTCCAGGGCCTGCTCCTTCATCGCATTGCAGACCACGAGAATTCGATCCGTCATCCGGGCCGCCATTCGCTCGAGTCCCGCAAAGGCATGAAAGGCCACCGGGGACTGATACCGGTGAAACGGGAGTCCGTGTATGGTGTGAATCACACACGGTGTGTCCTGCATCCACGCGGCCACTCGCCCCAGAATTCCCGCCTTTGAGCTGTGCGTGTGTACGATGTCCGGTTGCCAGTTCTTCAGCAATCGATACACGTCCAGAAACGCCCGGCCGTCGTGCCAGGGCAGGAGGTCCCTGCGAAGCGACCGGAGTTGCCGGACGGGAATGTTCCGGCGATCCGCTTCCTCCAGGAGGGAGCCCTCGGGACGAAGCGCAGGGCCAGTTGCCAGCAGCACGCTGTATTCCGGTTTTTTCTTGAGCCCGTCGACGGTGAGAAGGGTGTTTTCCTGAGCACCGCCCAGGATCATTCTCGTTATTAAATGGAGGACTCGTGTTTGCAAGAACCTGTCATGGTGTTCTGTTCCGAGACGAGCGCGAATCAGCTGTTATTTCGACATCGGTTTGCCGCTGGAACTTGCGTGTTCTTCATTCCGACGTCCAACCATGTTATGGGGGGCGGGAGGGGGGCATTCAATCCGTTTCCTTCTCCTCTCCGGACAGGAGTTCGTTCTCGAGTTGCCGGCCGGATTTTTTCCGTACGTTCCGGTACGTGCGGGAGAGGGTTTTCGTGACGGTCCGCGGTACCATTACGGTTATTTTCCGGGTTACGTTGAGAAGGGGGGTTCCGGTCAGGGAGGAACGAATATCTTCCCGTATGGCCTGGTTGGGATACAGGGCCAGGCCGAGCAGGAGAACACCGGCAATCAACGCCCCCTTCAACATGCCAAAAATCCCGCCAAGGGTTCGGTCGTACTTCTTCACGTCCGCCTCCCTCAGCACTCTGTCCAGCATCGAAAGCAATAGCATCATCGCGATGTAGGTTACGATGAACAGAAGCATGTACGAGGCGGGGCCGGCGATGTTGTCGTCCACGTGGGGCTTCAGCAAGCGAGTAACGGGCAAATGCAGATAAATGGCCGAATACACGGCACCAATGACCGACACGATTCGACCGATCTGATAAAGCAACCCCGACACGAACCCGAGAAAGAACCCCCCTATCGTAAGCACAAAAAAGCCAATGTCGATCCAGTTCATGTTATGTGGTTCCGACCGGAATTCCAGTACAGGTGTTCTGGGCCGTAAATGGGTTAACCCGTCCGGTTCCCCGTCGGGAACAGGACATCCCCCGGTCCACTAATATTATAGTCGTCGTACGGAACCGGCTTTCTGTAATGCACCCACCTCAGGTACAGGCCGGCCGCTTCCGCAACAGGGGCAGCACGCGTCCGGTCTCCCGCCTCAAGGACCTTCTCGACCAATGCAGGATCCGTGTTTCCTTTCCCCGCCTCAATCAGGGTTCCCACCATGGTTCGAACCATGTTGTAGAGAAACCGTTCACCGGTCACCTGAAACACAATATACGGTGAATTTCGGGTCAATTCAACGGAATACACGGCACAAACGGGATCATTAACCTCGTCCGCATCGGTCGCGAAGGCCCGGAAATTTCTCGTGTCCTCGAAGATCGAGGCCGTTTCCTCCATCACCTCAAAATCCAGGGACGAGGGAACCCAGTTGAGGTAATCCCGGAGAAGGGCCGGCGGGGAACGTCGGTTAACCATCAAATACGTGTAGGTTTTTGCCGTGGTATCCGTGATAGCATGAAAATGATCCGGCACGGCCTCCACGTCCTGTACAACCACGTCCTCCGGCAGGAAATTGTTCAGTCCGGACTGAATGGTCGATGTGGGGCGATCGGTGTCAATCCGCAGGTGAGCGGCCTGGCCGAGGGCGTGAACCCCGGCGTCGGTTCGGCTGGCCCCAAACACCGGAACCCTGTTCTGAAAACACTCCTCAACAGCGTTTTCGAGGGCTTCCTGCACCGTTGGCAGATCCTTCTGCATCTGCCAGCCGTGGAATCGGGTGCCATCGTATCGCAGACGAAGCCGGTATTTGTCACCGGGGTACGGAGCGTTTTCCCGGTCCGAACAGGAACGGTCCGTCATGATTCGTCGCCGTCCCGATTCAATGTCCGTAGCAGGACGGTTGCCCTCGCGATGACGGCCTCCCCGCGGCCGACCGGCCCGAGCCCCTCGTTCCGCGTGGCTTTTATCCCCACCGCCCCCGTGGGAACCGACAGAAGTTCCGACAGGTTCTCCGTCATTTCCGGGATGACACCGGAGAGAGCGGGTTGTTCCAGCTGCACGACCGTGTCCACCTGTGTTACCGTGTAGCCCCGATCCCGGATCTTTTCCACCACCTGCCGAAGAATTCTGCGGCTTGAGATGTCTTCGTAGGCCGGGTCATCATCGGGAAAATAGTGACCCATGTCCCGTAATCCCGCCGCGCCCAGACAGGCGTCCGCAACGGCGTGCAGAAGCGCATCTGCGTCCGAGTGACCGACCGGTCCGAACGACGCGTCCAGATTTTCCCCGCCGAGGACAAAGGACTGTCCCTCCTCCAGCCGGTGAAGATCATAACCAATGCCACTGCGTATCGAGCGAACGCCGGACTCGATGCTTTCATTCATGGATGGGGCCTCAAGCGAGCAGTAATCAGATCCAAATCCGTACGAATTTCGACACCGACACATTCAAAACGAACATGGACGTGGTCATTACAGGAACCCCTCATTCTTATGGATCGATCAACGCCCCCCGTAACTCGTACGGTTTCCGTCCGTACGGCATCAACAAGAAACGTTAATGTTTTAGGCCCACCGATAAAATATTGCCTCCCTCCGGGTTTTCCGTTATCTGAAGGTGATCAGTTATTTCACGGAGGGTTTCCACTTCACCGTTTTCTTCTCCGATGGTGTTTCCGTGATCCGCGAACCGGACCCGGATGTTCGAATCCTCAAACTGAACAAGCACCCGGAACGTTCCGTTTCGGTTTTTCTGGTACGCTTTTCGGTAGATCAGGGACGTACCGGATTCGACCACCTGTTTGAGGCGCCGGACCTCCTGTTCCGGAAGTCCCCGTTCGCCGGCGAGTGTTGTCAGAAACGCGGCCAGGCCTGCTTTGCTTTCGGGACGGCAGTTTACGGTCATGGAAATAGGCGGGGCCCCGTCGGGGGCAAAAAACTGGAGTTTTCCGTCCGCAATCGACAGAAGGGTTGAGCAATTCGGACACATAAAATCCCCCTTCTCCTTTCCCAGTTCCAGTTTCACCCCGCAGGTCCGGCACGAAACCGTCTGACCCGGTTCCCAGTTCGTTACAACGGTATCCGGTTCGGGTTCGGGAGGTTGTTCCGTCTCTTCCTCCACCGATTCGCCGGTTTCTGATTTTTCCGCTTTCTCATCTGTTTCCGGCTCGGACTCCAGTTCAATTTTTGCCGGCTGTTCATCCGTTTCATCAACGTCTTCGAGTACCTCCTCCTCTTCCTGCTCCGATTCTTCTTCCGTCATAACTTCCTCCACATCCAGATCCTCCGGAGCGGGTTCTGCATCCGGGTCTCCGGATGATTCTGAAACCTCATCGGCGGTGGCGGACGAATCGGCGGTCTCCACCGGTTCTTCCTCCGCGGGGGATTCTTCCCCGTCGAACGTAATAACGTCATCCGCATCCTCCGGTTCGGATGTTGCCCCTTCCTCCACCGGTTCGCCGACCACCGGTTCTTCGATCTCCACGGTGTCGGCGGGATCTCCCTCCTCATCCGATTCAAGGGTTTCGACCAGTTCGTCCTCCTCGATCAACTCCGGTTCCTCCTCCACCGGTTCCGGTTGTTCATCCGCCGGTTCGACCTCCGGCTCCTCGGGCTCCTCGACGCCAAGGTGGTCCCGGGCCTCCTCCACGGAAGGAAACAGGTCAAAAAACGCGTCGACCCCGAGACTTTCCATGGGTACCCGAACCCCTTCCTGCAGATCGGCAAGGGCGAGGGTTCCCCCCTCGTTGTCAATGCGGTCGCTCAATTTTACCAGCGCGCCGAGCCCCGTGCTGTTAATGTAATCGACGTCCCCGAGATCCAGCAGGAGAATGTTGTTGCGTTCCCGGTTTTTTATCTTCTCCAGCCGCTCCTGAAACACCGGAACGGTGCGGGAGTCAATTCGGCCGTGTACCGTCACCAGAAGGCCGGTTCCCTCTTCCTGAAGGGGTTCCACATCAAGTTCCAGGTCACTCATGAGAATTTCCCGTTAACCAGACCGGAATCATCCACCACCGCTTACGATGTGCTGATCCATCCACAAGACGATGCTTTACTGTATCAGAGACCCTTAAAAAACGCAACTTCATTGAAATTGAACCCCCCATTCCTTAGATTTAAGAATCGTTTGCGCTGCCTGGAAAACCCCACCTGAATAGGGGTGTGAGCCTCAGCATCAACCGGTTTGGTATCCCGTACGGCCCGAACTTCGAGAAAAAATACGGTCAGGTGGCACCGGGCCAGGGCGCGAAATCGGTGGCTGCGGCTCCCTTATTGTGTCCGAATTCCGCGGGTTCGGTGCAGAAGCATCGTGCGCGCCGCAGATCGCCACCCCGTTTAAACCGGATCCGTCCCGAACCAGGCCGTTTTTTCGCAGGCGCGTCCTATACGGCCTACGAACCGGTGCCGCAATAAAACACAGCCGAACCGGTATCCGTACAACTGTTTTCATTGCCTCCCAACTAAACCAAAAACGGTCCATAAACAAATGAGAAGAACAACCCGAAAACTGCTTTTCATCGCCGGCACCCTTGCGGTCCTCCTGCTGTTCCAACCCTCATCAATGGTGTCCGCACAGTCCGAAAGCAATCTGGAGTCAAAAATACAAA
>CAZOLI010000091.1:0-7255 GCA_964580675.1 uncultured Planctomycetia bacterium | reverse complement strand
TCCGTGGGTTTTTCGTTTTTCGAATTTCGTATTTCGGATTTTTGGTTGAGCGAGGTAATGGATCGACTGGAACGCCCCATAGGCTACCGGCTCACCTTCATGACAGATAAGACACGGCTGCCCAGAAGCACCGATCTGAATCCGCTCGATTACATCACCGCTCTCGTCGGTGGCCGCATAAATCGAGAAATTGGCGTTGCAGTGAAAGAAAATCCGCTCGGTGCCATTATCGCCTGTTTTGTTCTTTTCGCGTAGGGCATAATAAGTTTATCCACGCCTGTGTCTATAGTTTAATAGATCAAGATATTCAAAACGCCTGACGCAGGAACAGATGAGTGTTGAAAATTGAAATGTAACAATTTGCCGTCTCATCTGTCTACATTCTGTGGGAAAAAAGCGGTGAGAAATGGAAATGAAAAATCTGAGCAACCGCAGGACAAGGAGTCGGATACCGTCTGGGTAAACAGATTTCAAAACGGGGACGGCATTGAAAAAAAAGAAGCGTTTGAGGAGTTGTTTAACCGATACGAACTGGACATACGGTGGTATCTCATGCGGCTCACACAGGACAAAAAACTGGCGGGTGACCTGAAGCAGGAAACCTTTTTGCGCACCCTGAAAGGCCTGGATAATTTCAGGCAAAACGCTTCCTTTAAAACATGGCTTTACCGGATTGCGACCAACACCTGGCGGAGTCACGTGAACAAACATCGTCCGGTCTCCGGGAATGTATCGGAAGACGAAAAAATATCCGAAGAGAGACCGGACGACATTGTGGAGATGAATGAGCAAAAGCAGCGTGTTTGCGACGCGATTGATCAACTGACTGAAAAATTACGGGCGGCGATCGTTCTTGTTCGTTTTGAAGGTCTCAAATACCGGGAAGCGGCAAACGCACTGGATATCAGCCTATCCGCTCTGAAAGTACGGGTCAGAAGAGCAAACAAAAAATTGCGAGGATTGTTAACGGATTAAAGCAGCCCCCATCAATGGATATAGACAGAGAAAAAGCGCTGGAATTCACGGACGCGCTGCTTGCGGGTGAGCTACCCCCGGAGAAAAAGGAACTCCTCAAGCGATATCTTTCGAAGAATCCGGAATTTAAAGAGGAGATGAAGGAGATAAAGCGGGCCTGGAATGAATTGGAAGCCCTCGATGAAAAAGTGGGGGAGATCACCTCCAACCGCCCGGAAGAGATGTCCGAAACCCTGAGAAATGAGCTTCAACAGTTTGCGGAACACGCGGAAACAGAAGCCGGGAGAACGGACCAATCGGAGCGGTCCGGGGATAACCAACAGGAGGAGGTCAGCCAGAATAAGCGCCGTTCCGCCTCGTTCCAGAGACATCGGGATCAAAAAGAGGAAACGGGGGCAAGACCGTTCACCCCGCGAAAAACGTCACGGGTTCGATCTATTGCAGCGGCGGCCGTGTTCCTGATCGCTGTGGCTTCCGGCATCTTCCTCGTAAACAGGTACATCAATCGGGACAGTTCCGAAGGGGAGGATCGTCAGGCAATCGCAACAATACGTCAAACAACCCAAACCGTGAAGCTCTTCCGGAACGGAACTTCCATGCCCATTAAAGAGGGAGAACCCATAAAACAGAACGACCGAATAGAGGTGTCCGGATCCGGAGAATGTATCGTTCGGTACGTGGATCAACAAACCGATATTACACTGACGGACGGGGCAAAGGCAACGTTCGGCGAGAAGAACGGAACCCGGGAAATTCAGCTGGAAACCGGTGTGTTGAAAGGAGATGTCGAACAACAACCGCCGGGGGAAAACCTTGTCCTCATCACGCGGGACGGCCGGGCGAAAGTGATAGGAACGAAATTCACACTCTCGTCCAACGGTATTTCCCGACTGGAAGTTACGGAAGGAAGCGTTCAATTTGAATCGACCCGTACGGGAGAATCAGTCGTTGTATCCCGGGGAGAATATGCGCAGACGGGAAAGGATTCTCCGTTAACGACCGGGGTGCTTCCGGAATTTAAACCGGCAAACAAACCACCCATCGCAGATGCGGGCAGTGACGTGTCTGTAATGGACCGCGATGGAAACGGGAAGGAAACCGTCCGTCTCGATGCAACCGGGAGCAAAGATCCCGATGGCATGATCGAAGAATTTGTCTGGTCCAAAAACGGAAACGAACTCGGGAGGGGAAAACGTCCCCGCATAACACTTCCCACGGGAACTCACCGGATTTCACTTTCGGTTACGGACGACCGGGGCGGTTCAGACACCGATCAGGTTCTCGTCACCGTTCGGGAACAGATCAAAAAGGACAGGCAGAAGACCAACCGGGAACACATCTCCCGGCGAAGTGAGAACAGCGTTGCCAAAAAGATTACCTTCCCGAAGTTTAACCCAAAACAATCAGAACAGTTCGTCATTGACTCCACCGACGACTGGAACGCCATAAACGATCCCGAAAAACGAATATTCTGGGTGGAACCCGGGGATTATACGGACAGGGGACAAATCAACATCACGGCCGACGGCACGAAAAACAACCGCCGCTGGATTCTTTACAGGAATCCCGACAGGCCGAACCGAAAAAAACATATCTGGGATATGTCGCCCACCAAACGGGCGACCGTGGCCTATCTGGAATTCCGCGACGCCGATTTCTGGGTTGTGGATCGTCTTCGATTGAATTCCGGCATCAGAGTCACGGGAGACAAAAACAACGAGGGATCCTCTGATCATAATATATTTCATCGTCTGATGTGGAAGGAGGCGAACAACGATTACATTCGAAGCGGTATTCGCTTCGGACGCCGATTCTCAAAAGATCCCGGACACGACGACCCCCTCGCCACGAAAAACACCCTGCAAAACTGTATTATTGCCGGCATTCAGCCCGTCGATTCGAAAACGGACGTTGTGGGAGTTGTCATTGCGCAATCGGAGGACACCCACATCGTAAACTGTGAAATCTTTGATGTAACGGACGGATTACAAACTTCAATCGTGGATCAGACCGCAAAGGGAACCGTAATCCAGAATTGTGATTTTTACTACACGGAGCGTTTTGCGAATCATCCAGATTCGCGGATTGAGGACGCCATTGATATCAAGGCACACTGGCCGGATGAACAGGCGCCGGCGGACAAAAGCGAATGGTTGTTGATCGAGGGAAACCGGATCAGGGACTACAACGTCATCGCACACTATCAATACTCGAACTTTATCCGGATCACCGGGAATATCCTGTTCGACATTGATGATGAATTTGCATTTGTCGTCCACAAGAAAAAAGAGATTAATTACAGGTTCGAGGTAACGAACAACGTTGTGTTTCACACGCAAAAGGGATTTAAACCGAGGCACCTGGACAACAGCCTGTTCGAGAACAATGTGTTCGTCGATGTTCGTGGTGATGTCACCTGGTCGTGGTTTTCAAACCCGGAGAACAACACGGTGCGCCGGAACGTGTTCATTAACAGTGACGTGGGGACAAAGTGCCTAAAAAACACGGTCGAACGGAATGCTTATTACAATTCCACGCCGTTTGCATGTGACAGCACGGATGGGGAGAAGGGGACCATCATTCGTAAGAAGCCGGAGGAGGCAAAGCACACGGACCTGAAGTTTCAGTTCAGGCAAATCAGCGGCCCGGTGGATCGAACGGTTCCGAACAGCAAGGTCACACCGGAGAGCCCTCATTCATCATGGTTTCAGAATTAACGACAACACCCTTTTATCATATCGATTAAACAGCGTGACCCCGACATGGAACCGACACACCTCAAACTGAACGTGCCCGTTGTTCTATTTCTTTTTGTCGCAACGTTCTTTTTCACCGCACCGTATGCACACGGGGAAGGAGTGAGTGAGTCGTCGGAAAGTTTTGAAAAGGAAATCGATTATCCCGCTTACAATCCGGATGATTCCGAGCAGTTTGTCATCGATTCGAACTCGGACTGGGATGCAATTAATGATTCGGGGAAACGAATTTTCTGGGTTGAACCCGGGGATTACACCGGCAAGGGAACCATACGAATTACCGCCGACGGAACCTCGAGCAGTCGCCGGTGGATCCTTTATCGAAATCCGGACAATCCGGACAAAAACCGCCACATCTGGGACATGAATAATGCCAATCGCGCACTCGTTGCCTATTTACTGTTTGAAGACGCCGATTACTGGGTGGTGGATCGGATTCGGATGGAATCGGGAATTCGTGTCACCGGTGCCTCCGACGACACCGGTTCCTCCGATTACAACGTGTTCAATCGCATGATGTGGAAAGACGCGACCAACGACTACATCCGGTCGGGTATTCGGATGGGGAGACGGCATTCCCATGATCCCGGACACAACCAATCTTTGGCCACGGAAAACACTCTGCAGAACAGCATCATCGCCGGCATTCAACCGGTGGACTCCTCCACGGATGTCGTCGGCGTGGCGATCATCCAGGGGGAAAACAACCGGGTGGTGAATTGTGAAATCTTCGACGTAACGGATTGCGTTCAGACAAACCTATCGGAAGCCACCGCAAAGAGCACAAAAATTCAGAACTGCGACATGTATTACACGCAATCCTTCGCGGACGATCCAGATTCAAGAATTGAAAATGCCATAGACATCAAGGCACACTGGCCGGACTCAGAGGCGCCGGCGGATAAAAGTGAATGGCTGTTGATCGATGGAAACCGAATTCGGGATTTCAACGTCATCCTGCACTGGGAGCACTCCAACTACATCCGGGTCATCAACAACATATTTTTCAACGTAAAGAATTTCTCGTACGCGGTTCCCAAGAAGCTGGAGATTAACTACAAACACGAGCTGTCGAACAACGTCATCTACAACACGGAAAAGGGGTTCAAGCCCCGTCACACGGACGACAGTCTGTACACGAAAAATATTTTCGTCGACGTCCCGGGCACCGTCTGGTCGTGGTTTTCGGACCCCGAAAACAACGTGGTCCGAAAAAATGTATTTATCAACAGCGATGTGGGATCCGTGTGCCTGAGCAACACGGTGGAGACGAATGCGTATTACAATTCGACGCCGTTTGATTGTGACGACACGGACGGGCAGAACGGGACAATTATTCGAAGCAGCGGAAGCGACGCGAACCACACGGACCTGGATTTTCAGTTCCGGCAGATCAGCGGCCCGGTGAACCGGACCATACCAAACGGAAAGGTGACCGAGGACAGTCCCCACGCCTCCTGGTTTGACACCTCTCCGGAAAACACGCCCCCCGAGGCGGGTTTTTCGTACGATCCGAATTCGCCGACCCCGGGAGAGGTCGTTCAATTTCTGGATGAATCCACGGACACCGACGGAACGATCTCCAGTTACAGCTGGGACTTCGGCGACGGCACCACAAGCACAAACCAGGATCCAACCCACACGTACGATACGGCGGGTAGTTACACCGTTACCCTTGTTGTCACCGACGACCGTGGAGCAACCGATTCCATCAGCAAAACCGTGGACGTATCGGAGCCGGATTCAGAGGCCCCCGAACCACCGCGAAACCTGAACGTGCTTCCGAAGGACCGCGGGGTCAAACTGACGTGGGACCGCTCTCCCTCAAGCGACGTGGCCGACTACCGGGTCACGTACCGGGAACAGGGGACCACCGGTGGGTCGGAAACCTCCTTCGGCACCCGAACTTCGGGAGTGCTGGATGGATTGACCAACGGAACCACCTACGAGTTCGACCTGGTGGCCGTGGACGCGTCGGGCAACGTCTCGGATCCGATTCAGGGAACGGAAACCCCGAGAGCGGGCATCCGCTACGACGGCAACTCCTACAGCGACATCCAGTCCGCCGTGGACGCGGCGGCCCTGGACGGGGGAGGAACGGTACGGCTGGGGGCGATGGATTTTTCCGTGGGAAGCACGCTGACGCTGCACGGCGGGGTGTCGCTGGCGGGCGAAGGACCGGGGATGACGCTGCTGACGGGAATGGACGTGCACCCGGTGGTGGAGGTGCAGACGGATTCAGGCAATTCCACCATCCGGATCGGCGACCTGACGATCACCGGCACCCAGTCGGGCCCGGGTCTACTGGCGGATGGGGACGGGAGCGTGCGTGTGGATCACGTCGTGTTCCTGGAGCTGGGCGGGGTGGGCATGAAGATCAACAACAGCGCCCGGCCGACGGTCATCAACAACACCTTCCTGAAGAACCTCGAGGAGGCGGTGGTGACCAAATCCGGCGACAACACGTTCCGGAACAACCTGTACGCGGAGAACGGCGGCTACGCGATCGACAACCGGTCGGGCGCGTCGGTGACGGCGAGCCACTTTAACGCCTACGCCAACAACGGACCGGAAACTACGTATTTCGACGAAAACAAACATTTCAACAACGTAACGATCGGGCCCGGTTACCTGTCCAAGCGGGTGAAGTTCCGTGACGCGGGGAACGGGGATTACCGGATCGAGGAGGGGGCACCGACGATTGACCAGGGCCATCCGACCGACGCCGGCGGGAACGAACCGGCCCCGAACGGAGGCCGCGTGAACGTGGGCGCGTACGGAAACACGACCTGGGCGGCCCGAACGGGGTTAAACCACCCTCCGAAGGTCTCCGGGAACCAGACGTACCGGGCGGAGGTGAACCTGAACGGCACCTACCGGAAGCTCCGGTACCGGGCTGACTCGGAGGCGGGAGGGGTAAAGCTGTCCTGGCGTGTGCCGTTTCATCGGACGGACCTGACCGCGGACCCGGCCCTGTACTCGTTTGACGTGATGTACCGGCAGCGGGGGACGGTCGGGTGGAATACGGCGAAGACCGACACCGCGACCATCGAGGACGACCCGGATGACGGGGATATCTTTTTCGTGTCGGGCCAGAAAGAGATCGGGGGGCTGAACAATGGGAAGCAGTACGACACGGTTCTGGTGGTGTACTACGACGACGGGGGAACGAAGAAGGTGGTGGACCCGGTGGCGATGACGGTGGTGCCGGGGACCGGTGGGGGATCGGGATCCTCCAGCAGCAGCAGGTGTTTTGTGGCCACGGCGGCGTGGGCGTCGCCGGCCGCGCCGGCGGTGCTGAATTATCGAAAAGTGCGGGACCGATTCCTGCTGCACCTGGAGTTCGGGGAAACGGGCGTAAAGAAATACTACCGCTGCTCACCGCCGGCGGCGGAGGCGCTGCAAAAATCGGAATTGATGAAACGCATGACCCGAACCCTTCTGAAGTAATCAACTCATCTCACCGGTACACCAGATTCAATCTCCGGAAGCCTGAAAGGCTTCCGGACGATAGCCCGGGGTTG
>CAZOLI010000090.1:0-7357 GCA_964580675.1 uncultured Planctomycetia bacterium | reverse complement strand
TATTTGCGAAGGCAAGATGCCTTCGTTCCAATTTGAAAACCATCTCTTCTGACTGGGGCGGAAGCGACGTGATAAAATTCGAAATACGAAATACGAAATTCGAAAAAGGAACGACGTCGGACGCTCGACGACTGACGCCCATCCCCCGACGGTTCTTACCCAATCAACAAATCAACCAATCAACGGATCTACCAATCAACACATAAACGAATAAACCAAAATCTTGATCTTTATCCTTATCTTTATCTTAATCCACGGTCCTCCGGACCGTTCCGTCCCCCTCCCTGACGGTCGGGGCTCCGGCTTTGGTGCAAATATCCCCCTCGCTTCCACATGATCTCTTACTCATTACTCCTCACTCCTTACTCAAAACGATTCTCACTCGAAACGCTCCTGACTCGTAACGTATGCTCGCCTCTTTATCTTTATCCTTATCTTTATCTTTATCTTAATCCACGGTCCTCCGGACCGTCCCGGCCCGCTCCGTCACCGTCGGGGCTCTGGCTTTGGTGATTAATTATTCCTTGACCCCTTACTCCTGACTCGTAACGTATGCTCGCCTCTTTATCTTTATCCTTATCTTTATCTTTATCTACGGTCCACCGTACCGTCCCATCCTCCTCCCTGATAAAAGATGGCGTACCGTTTAGGTACATCCTCCTTCCATCGGACGTTGTCCGATCGGGTCTCATGCATTGGGGATGCAACGTGATGTTTGGTCGCTCCGACGGGATGCCGATACTCTTACTATGCGCCTGACTGTCCTTCATAAGGAAGTTGACAAATTACCACCTTTCACAGGAGTTGACAGTTTTCCGGTAGATTTCGTCGGGGGGAAATTGGACAATACACATGACGAATGCATGTTGACCGATCGTTCGGATGGCCCCGTCATCAGAAAAAGCGAATATCAATTTAACAGCATCCACTACATTTATGACTGACGCACGCACCTGTATCCTCCTGTGTTTTCTTGTCATCGGACAGGGGTTCGTTCTCCCCGTGGCGGATTGCCGGGGTCAATCTACGGAGGAACCCCCGAACATCATTGTTCACCGGGAGGCATATGACAGTCCGTTCCAAAAAACGACGCGTTATTCGGATCTGTTTGACAACATACAGCATAAATTACGGAAGGACCTGACGGACGTCGCCAATCGCCTGGACGTGACTCTTCCCTCTGACGTCCCGATTCATGTGCAGCTGCGGGCCTATGATTCGGAGTTCAAACAGGCCGGCATGGTGACGGACACGAAGGAAGGCCACCCGAAACTGATTCTGATGCCGGAATCCTTTGTGCCCGGGCGAACCCCACTGGACACGGTTTTGTACCACGAAGCGGTTCACCTCGTTTTCCGGCTGGTGCTTGATCCGCGACTCAATGCCGGGCTGCCGAAGTGGTTTCAGGAGGGGGTCGCCCTGGTGCTGGCGAATGAAGGGGCGTATGTAATTCGTCCGGAACTGATCAAATCGAAGGACCCGAAAGCACTACTCGCGGACCTCGATGAAGAGGTCGGGTTCGAGGATTATCCCTACTGTTACCTGATGTTGAAATTTGCCGGGTCAAAATATCGCGGCACCATTGATTCCCTTGTCCGGACGGTTCTTAACAAATATCGCGATAAACACAAAACCCGATCCGTACTTGACGTCCTGACGTCGGCAATCGGGATGACCCCGGAGGCATTTCGAAAAAAAGGGAAGAAATACGCCCTGCGTCAAATCAAGACCCATGCCGGAGGACTTGATACGTTCCGGAACGCGCTGGAACCGTTTCAAAACGAAAACTACGAAACGGCCATTTCCCGCTTTGCATCGGTTCGGGAGAAACACCCGAAATCAGTGTTTGGCATGCACGCCCTTTATTACCTGGGCATCATTCACCGCCGGCAAAAGAATTTTCAAAAAACAGTTGACCATATGAATACGTTCATCGAATCAACCGCCAACTCCGGTTACCTGGACAGCGCGTATCTGTTCCGGGGACTCGGTCATTTTGGCAACGGGGATTACGAAAAGGCCGAAAACGCATTCCAAAAGATGACGCTGTACTTTCCGTACGCCAATAAATGGGGCATGGGTCGTTTTTATTACGGGCGATCCCTCGAAGAACAGGGTCGGGACCGGGAAGCCAAACGGGTATACAAAAACCTCCTGGAGGACGACCGGCTTTCGGAAAAGGGCCGGAAGAAAACCAAAGAACGGCTGGAGAACCTGGATTAACCTGCTCGGGACACGGCGGACGGTTCTTCGAACCGTAGATTAAGATCAAGATAAGGATAAGGATAAAGAGGCGAGCATGCGTTTCGAGGAAGAAGTGATCAGTCAGGAGCGTTCCAAGTGAGGAGTAAGGAGTAAGGAGTGATGAGTAAGGTGAAATTCCGGGACTAAGTAAAACTATTTCCCAAAAGACGGAGCCCCGACCGGACGGAGTCCGATGGAAGTTGCCTGTCAGTGTATCGCCAAAGCCTGAGCCCCGACCGTCAGGGAGGGGGACGGGACGGTCCGGAGGACCGTGGATTAAGATAAAGATAAGGATAAAGATCAAGATTTTGGTTTATTCGTTTATGTGTTGATTGGTAGATCCGTTGATTGGTTGATTTGTTGATTGGGTAAGAACCGTCGGGGGATGGGCGTCAGTCGTCGAGCGTCCGACGTCGTTCCTTTTTCGAATTTCGTATTTCGTATTTCGAATTTTATCACGTCGCTTCCGCCCCAGTCAGAAGAGATGGTTTTCAAATTGGAACGAAGGCATCTTGCCTTCGCAAACAGGAAATGACAGAAAACCAGCGAGATTGACGCTGGAAATGCGAAGACGTGGTCGGTGCCAGTCTTATCATCGTGTTCTGCCAGAGATTCCAAACACCGGGCCCGGTGGAGATCCCACCCCCGAGCCCTGGAGGACAGGAAAACGTACCAATTGGAACGAAGGCATCTTGCCTTCGCAAATAATAAAAATTAAAAGGCAAACCTTGAATATGATATTGCGAACGTAGGGACGCTTCCGCCCCCAGTGTTTAGGGAAGGGTGTTCGAATTGGGGCGAAGGCATCCCTGCCTTCGCATAAAAGAAATTTATAAGGAAACAATAATTTTGCGAAAGCAAGGATGCTTCCGCCCCCAGTCCGGGGAAAAATCCTCAAAAAAATAACGCGCACTCCGCTTGCGCTACGTGCGCTACAACAGAACCCATTCCCCGACGCCAAACTCCTTATATGAAATTGCTGTGTTTGTTGTCGTGTACGCAGGACGGCAACGCCGTCCGGAGTACACGTTATTTTTTTTGTCGCTTGAGACCATGTGCCACTACGAACTTCTCAGCCAACCACGCTCACAGGGAAGTTTGTAGTTGGGTACGTAACAAAGCGATAGCGACGTGGAGTACTCGTTTGGTACCCCTGACTGTTCTGATAAAGCAAATTCCTTACACACGACTTGATACGAGGAAAACAACGAGGAAATTTACCGGACGCTGCGCCGGAGGCGCACGGGTTTGTAGCCGGGGGTGGTAACCCCCGGGAATAAGGAATCAAACGAACAAAGCCCCGGCAGGGGCGCAGGTCCACATCAAACAAAATGGCTAAACTTCTTCCCTCACCTTCTTTCCTCAGAGGATCGGTGTTTTTATTTTACATCTTCACTCCCGTTTTCACTGTAAGCTACAGACGGCCGCACCTCCAGATGCCGTTAATTAACCTCTCGGATTTTATATTGAACATTCAAAATTGCTCGATTAGAATAAGTCGGATGTTGTGGTCCTATCAATAGCGTGGCAACCTGGCGATGATGACGCTGTTCTTTTTTCGCCGTGTAACAATGAAAGTGAAGCGATGGCAACAACACATACAAAATTGCTGTATCACGTTGTTTTCAGCACAAAGCATCGAAAGAAATTAATAGTTCCCCGATTCCGAGAAGACCTATTCTCTTACATCGGTGGTATTATGCGCAGGGAAGGAAGTGCACTTCTGGAGGCAGGAGGAATAAGGGATCATATACACCTGCTATTCGGCATACCACCAACAATTTCTCTTTCCGATATGATGAGAGTGATAAAAGCAAAAACGTCCAGATGGCTAAACGAAAACCATATAAGGAAAACAAAATTTAGATGGCAAAAGGGGTATGGTGGATTTACGGTCAGTGAATCGATGCTTCCGGAAGTAAAAGAATATATTCAAAATCAGGAAAAACATCACCAGAATCGGAGTTTTGAAGAGGAATTAAAAATGATTCTTGAAAAGCACGGAATCGACTTCGAGGAGTCATATTTGTTTGAACAACCATAACCACCTTCACCCCTCCGGGGTTTGTTGGTTTTTATGACTTGATATCCCACGGTTACACCGTGGGCTAAAAACCTCCGCGCCTCCGGCGCTCTTTTACCGTGTCGAAACGGTGTTCTTGGAAATGAGGACATCGCTCCGTCACAATCCTTATCCAACGTCAACGTTGCGGTGTTTAAGCTGTCGATTCCTCGAACGTCAGCAAAGCCCTGAAGAGGCTCGGACCGGTAGACCGGGGTTGGCCACGTACAACCCCGGGAACGATAACGAACAAAACAACCGAACCCCGGAGAGAGGAACACCGTTCAAGTTGAAACGAAGGCATCCTGCCTTCGCAGTTGAGATATGTTGCCTGCAGCTGGACCGATCGTATGGGCAGCATCCAGTTTGGTCGTGGCCGGAATGGATCAGGGCCGCAACTTCCGGATGTTCTGAATGGCCTTCGGACCCGGTTTGTTGATGTCCCGTTCCCAGTTTGAGACCGTGCCGGCCGAAACCCCAAGTTCCTCGGCAAATTCCCCCTGTGAAAGATCAAGTTCCTCCCGGATGCTCCGAATTTCCTCCCCGTTGTATCGATCCGTGTTTCGGGCCAGTTCCTTGTGGATTTCCGTTTCGTCCATGTCCGTCAATTCGTATAACCGATCAAGCGTTTCGGAACCCGGTGTCGTTTCGCCGTTTTCCCAGTGATACACCGTGGTTTCCGAGACCCCGAGCAGCCCCCCGAGTTCTTTCTGAGTAAGTTGATAATTTTCCCGGAACTGCCGCGATACCTCGGGTGTAAATTCATGGGGCTCATCCTCCCGGCCCAGGATCTCGTCCACCTGTTCCTTCGACATCTCCCGAAGGGTGACGACACGCGCCTTGTTGCTGGATCGAGGTTTCGATTTCCCGTTTTCCCAGCTGGTAATGGTGCCCATGGACACGTCCAGGAGATCCGCGAGTTCCTGCTGTGTCAGATCATATCGATCCCGTACGCTCTGGATCGTTCTTGAGGTCACACGCGCCTGTTCGGTTTTTTCTTCGTCAGCCGGGGGAATGTCCATCTGCTGCTGGTGGGCTTCGTACAGTTCGTCCACCTTGTCCACCACGTCGTCCAGCACATTTCGGAGTTCACGCACCTCTCGTTTTAATTCTTTTACGTCGTCCTCCGTGTCGCCGAAAAGATTTCGTGCCTCCCGCCGGCTGTGATACTGAATCAAATCCCTCAACGCCTCTTCCACTTTTCCCATGGTTCAACATCTTCCTGAAATTTTATGTTGCGAAAGAATCGAAATAATTATTGACACAGTATAACCGTTTTTCATTGATTCTTTCAATGCTATTTTCGAAGGCAAACTGTTTCACCAGGGGTTGAGCTTCCACTGTGACGGTCACCTTTCCCCATAAATTTAAAGTCTGCAAATTTAAATGTTCCATCCGGAACGTTACCAAAAGAGTACTCCGCTTGCGCTTCGTGCGCTACAACTAACACTGTTTCCCGAAGGCAAAAAACTGGAAATAAGGGAGCTGTGTTTGTTGTAGTGTACGGAGGGCGACAGCGTCGCCCGGAGTACACGTTATTTATTGTGACACTGGGCCACTACCTGTTTTCGAAAACGTCATCGCCTGCGCTCCGTGCACCACTACGAACTTCTCTGAATACTGCGCTTCCCGGGAAGTTCGTAGTTGGGTACGGAACGAGCGATAGCGACGTGGAGTACCCGTTTGGTACCCGAGCTATGGGGAAACTCAATTTTAAAACTTCTTGGAGAGGGTGAAGGGATACCCCCCCGGTATGATGAAATTCCATTCAGAGCCTTGTATTTGTTGAAGATTAAGGAATCCACCAGCACTTCCAAACACCGGGCCCGGTGGAGATCCCACCCCCGAGCCCTGGAGGACAGGAAAACGTACCAATTGGAACGAAGGCATCTTGCCTTCGCAAACAGGAAATGACAGAAAACCAGCGAGATTGACGCTGGAAATGCGAAGACGTGGTCGGTGCCAGTCTTATCATCGTGTTCTGCCAGAGATTCCAAACACCGGGCCCGGTGGAGATCCCCCCCACGAGCCCCGAAGGGGGCGGCAAAAAATAGCCCAGGGTGACGTGAGTGCAACGAACGAAACCCTGGGTATAAAAAAATCAAAAAACAACCCCCGGATTCCCGAGCGCCAGTGAGGGAATGGATCGATTGGAACGCGCCATAAACGTCCGTTCCCTCTCCCTTCCGACGTTGGTTGTCTTCGCACCTGGCACCTTACCGTTTTTATTGAACGTTCGTTTTTCGTATTTCGTATTTCGTATTTTGGTAGATCCAGGGAATGGATCGGATGAAACGCGCCATTTTCGTTGAACCACAAAACGGCACTTGAAACAAGACTTGCTGGACGACGGTGCGAAATATCTCTCCGGGGTTGAGAGAGGTGATTGAGGGATGGTGCGTTCCATACGATCCACCTCGTTCGTGAACGGCACGAACGGGGTCCAATCACTTTTTTGGAATTCTTTCACCGGGTTCCGCTCCGTTCCCCTCCGCTTTACCCGGTGCTACATGCTGCCACCCCTGTTGGGGTTCGGTTTCAGCTCATTATCGGTCCTCCTGAAATAGAATGTTGTTCGTCCGTAACCAACGCCAATAAACAAAAGATGTCCAATGATGTTCCTACCCCGAGCCCCAAATGGCGTGAAACCTACGACATCAAAACGAAACGCCGATATGGGATGGATTACTCAAGGAACGGTACACCCGTTTCGGGAAACCACAATTTTTAGGACAGTAACGGCGCGGACGTACATAAACCGCTGTCCCGTCAGCCAGACGATTCAGTAGATCATCATGCATAATCTGGCTGGAGATAAATTAATATCAGGAAGTTAGTTCCTTCAGGCGGTCGATAACAATGTCGGTTCGGCCTGACTGCCGGATATGAGCCTTAATAAAATCTTCCGTATCTGATAGATTAAGAAGTTTCTCTATCCATATTACCACGTATTTTTGCAGCTCCTGATTAGAATATTTAACATCTTTAACCAGGCTTGTACAGCCATCCACCAGCCGGATGATGTCTTCAAAATCTCTGCTCCCGTAATAG
>CAZOLI010000089.1:0-7620 GCA_964580675.1 uncultured Planctomycetia bacterium | reverse complement strand
CTTCCTGGTTGATGCTGCGACGGTGTGCCTCCGCCTGCTGTTTTAATTGTTCGTAAAGTTCCTCCGGAACGTTTTTCAGCGTGATGTTGGCCATGAAACAGGTTGTTTGCGTGCAAATAAGAATCGGTGCATAATGGAACCATAATGGTTCATTCTTTATATTACCGGTGTATCTCCTTCCCTTCAAGGTGCCGATAAGCACGTTGTGTTTTGTTGATGTTTCCCCATCACTTTTGCTTCCGTCCGCAGCGTCGAAGACGCAACGTCTGAGCGGGACGAACGGTTTGAAGCGAGGGGCCCACATCCCCATGAAAATTTAGGATCCGTTCGAACTTCCTTTTCGTTCTTCTTTGTTCTGATGACGAGTTGTTTCATCTTGATCATCAGGGGGCGTATTCAGCAGTTGAACGGCATCCACCAGGATGGTGTAGGGGAGTAATAACGTGTCCACAGCAAGCGTAAAAGGGAAATCGACGATCGAAATGAAAATAGCAAGGCTATCGAACGCCCGGGCGACGCCAGCTCCTGGATCCAGAAACGGGGTTCCATGCCCGATCCGCTTCTTGGTTTCCGGAAACATGTTCTGATGTTCGGACGCATTGTGGTCTTTGAGAGGATACCGAGCATGGTCAACACCCCGGAGTGCTCTTCGATGGTCGCTCTTTTCCGGAAGCCTGGCCAGGGTGACATCTTCATTTAGACCGAGGTAGCCGAGGGTGCCCCCGTAGATGTCGGGGGCGTTTGTCATGTCATGACTGCTGAACGCTTCCGCCGGGGTGGACCGGGCAACGTTATTTATGGCATTGCAACTGACCAAAAAGACAATCGTCAGGAATGGAAGAAGGCGTTTCAACATGGCATCCCCTGTCATTTTCTGATTAACGATTACCAAAACAATGCATGATCTGAACGTAATGTTGCACGCTGATGAACATGAATGGGCCCGGCCGTATTTTCTTTTTTCCTACCTCTACTCTTCGTTCTCCCTGTCCTCGTTGCGGTCCCCGTTCTCCTTCGTCCCGTCAGAACCCCCGTCGTCTCCGGATTTCTCACGGTTTTCCCGGGGGACTCGGAGGTCCCGTTTCGTCCGATTCATTTCCGGTCCTTGTTTAACGCCCGGAACTTCTTCTTGTGTTTCTCGGGAACGGTGGTGTTGCCGTAGTCCGAAAAGGTCATGGTATGAAACCGATCCTCCTTGATCCAGCTGGGTTGATCATCTCCTCTAAACAAAATATTTAATTTCAGGTCAGCATTCATATCTATTTTTTCGATGTTCTTCGAGTCCTTCCGGATCCAGTAGGTCACGTTGCTGCTTTTCAGGATTATCTCCACATCGGCGATCATTCTCTTCATCGTCGTATCCATCACTTCCAGAATCTCCTTCGTGGGCCGTTTAAATTTGTCCTCTTTCAGGCTTGCCGTAATTTTTCGGCACTCCCTGCCATTTACTTTTTCGTCCTCCTGGAACTTGATCTCCTTTAATCGTTCCGGGAGGTTCGACGGTTTTTTAAATCGACGAAACATTTTGGCCTTCGTCCCCCGAGTATTCTCTGCCATGTTCTGCCACTCACTCCTTTTCTCATCCGACTTCATGAACGCTGTGATGTTACCGGCCTTTCTGTTTATCTGTCCAATAATTTTTATCGTAACGTTCTTTTTGCCCTCGGGACCCATGGGCCCTTTGCCAATCTCCTTATGAAGTTCGGCGTACATATCGGGTTCTTCATATCGGGTGTTATATGTTGTTTTCCATTTCTGTGGCTTGTCAATTTTTTGATATTTCCGTTTGATTGAGGACTCCCCCTCCACGCGGTATGAGGAGGAGAGAAATGATTTCTTCGCGGCGTTCTTCAGGTGCGCTGCAGCATCCGATCCGTCTTCTTTTGATTCCGTGTCCTCCTGTCCGTGCGCGGCGACGGTGGACAGAACGCCAAAAAGAACGGCGAAACCGGCAACGAAATACGTTGATAGTGGTTGTGTTTTCATGGGTTTCTCCCGGGATTTGAAACGTGGTAAATGGAACCTTCACTTGTGATCATAAATTTTATGCGAATGTTTCAACAGCAGGAGAGCGGGAGCGTCACGATGGTGCTGTTTCGTCGACACGGGGAGACGTCAATTGTGATGGTGGTTGTCGTTGGGTTCTTCCTTTTCCTCCTTCTTTTTTTTGTTTCCAAACTTCTTCCGGGCCTTCCATTTGTAGTATTGTTCGATGTTGGTAAAGCGCCGGTAGGTCCTGAGCAATTTCTTTATGGAATAAATCCAGAGATCTCCGCTTCCGGTAGCAAGATAGATCTTCTCCCCGTTCGGGCCGAAGGTGGCGTCCCCCACACGATTGCCCGGAACAATATCGGCGAACATCGTTCGATCGTTCAGTCCCTCCTGAAGATCCCGGTTCAAAAAATACAGGAGAACATCGGCCCCTCGTTCCTCCATTTCGATGGGCAACCCGTCCAGATCCGTCACTTCGTAATCCCGTAATCCCCTATTTTCTTTATGCTTCATCTTGCTTCGTTTTTCGATACGAAAATCATCGTTGAGGATATACATCTCCAGCAGGAAGTTCGGTCCCTTGGCAAACAATATCGTTCGACCGAAAAGACGGTGAAAACTTAACTGCACGAATTCCTTCTCGGAGGTGGGGAACCGTCGAACCGGTTCAAGAGATTCCGTGCTCCAGAAGGTGATGTGTTCCTTTCCTTTCGGTGTAAGACGTTGATCGAACGAAAAATAGTTTCCGTCGGGGGAGAAGATAATATTTTTTCCAAAGGCTTCATTATGAGGTCGTTTTATCAGTTTTACGAATCGAGGAGGATCTTCGGCGACATTCCAGATTTCAATCCTTGATTTCTCTTCCTGATTTCCGGGATTTAACGTAAAAAGCATTCTCTCCCCGTCCGGGAAAAACCGAATATCGTGAACATGCTGAATATTTCGTTTGTTTACCTTGGGTTTCCATTTTTTGATTATTTTGCCGGTCTCTACGTTGGTGATTCGGAGTACCCCCTCTCCCATGCCCACAAGCCAGGGTTTGTCCGGGTGCCAATCTGTTCCGCCCCCGCCGGCGTTTCGCAGTTTTTTTATTCTTTTCTTCTTGTTCAGATCCACGATGTACTGTGTGGCGGTACTTCCGATGGCCAAGTACCGCCAGGAAGGGGTCTTTGACGGACGGACCCGATACTTAAATCCCCCGCCAAGACGGATGCGGTCCTCCGCAAAATCCGCCATGCGGCGACGGTTAATTTCAATATAATCATCCGGAACGTAGGTTAAGTCTCCTGTTTTTTCTTTAAAATACGCCCTCGCTTTGCCGCTTAGTTTAGTGCCCGTTGTGTTTTCGCTGTTTTGATTTTGTTGATGTTGATCCGGGGTATGTGTCGAGCAGGCCGCCAGCAAAAGGCAAAAAACGATCAGTACCGATTGGGGGATTTGTTTCGGGCTCATGAGATGTACAGGTTCTTAAAAAAGAGTTTTAGAATTTCATTTTCGGTGCCCGTCGATTTTGAAAAATATCAAAAGCGTAAAACCATTGACATAGGGGGAACTCTATATAGGAACCCCTTCGGGGTTCTGCTGCTCTTGAAGATTCGACGGTGTTCAAGTCCCGAAAATAAAGCGGGAGGAGTTCATCAAGAACAGAAACCACAATATCGAGATTACAAAACTCCCGCGTCGCCACCGGCCGAGCCGCGTTGATACGTCAAGATCTCCTCCCGCATCCCGCCTCCCCACTAACACCGCTCGCGCAACAAACCTCATGAGCTCACGAAATCGGACAAAAACACCGTGGCCTCGGGGAACGAGGCGCACAGTTTGCGGTCCCCGGTGACCAGGGGGACGTTCAACGTGTCGGCGAGCACGACGAACTCACAGTCGTAAGCGGCGCATCCGGACGCCGCGGAACGTTCCAGCACAGCGTCGGACGGGACGGAATATTCGTTGCCCGCCATGAGTTCCTCCGCTTTTCCCATGATCTCCCGGGCGGTGCTTGCGTTGACAATCTCCTTTTTCATGTACATGGCCAGCACGTTTCGAAATTCGCTGATCCACAGGAGAGGGGCGGCCCACTCCCCGTCGTTCCGAAACACGCGCCGGGCGTCTTCGGTGTGTTCTCCTTCCAGCATCAGATAGGCCACCAGGTTCGTGTCCGCCACGATCATGGTCTGCCCGCGTCAATGGCCTCGTCCAGTTCATCGTCGGACAGGTTGTGGTGGGCGGTTTTTTCCCGCACCCGATCGATTTCCTCAAGCAATTGACCGCGATCCCGTGGTTTCTGTCCGAGAGCTCGTTCGAGGCAGAGAATCGCTTCCTGGTTGATGCTGCGACGGTGTGCCTCCGCCTGCTGTTTTAATTGTTCGTAAAGTTCCTCCGGAACGTTTTTCAGCGTGATGTTGGCCATGAAACAGGTTGTTTGCGTGCAAATAAGAATCGGTGCAAATTGGAACCATATTGGTTTCAATTGTATGCTACCGGGGGATCTTCCTCGTTTCAAGCGATTTTTCCCCGGTATCCCCCCTCCTTTCGAACAGCAAATTATTGGAGAACACATCCAGAGGAATGACAAAAACCGTTTCGTCCGAAGGGCCCTGTAGAAACCGAATTGGCATAGAAAAAGTCGTTGGGTTTTCCCATTTGTTCGAAGAACACCTCCCGGGAGCGCTGAGGCCCTCACCGGCGAGTATCCTGAAAGCAACGTCCGGGTGTATTCGGGAATGAGCGGTAACACCGTTCTCCAAGAAGGTTATGGATCAAAGAGGGGGACGTCGGATGAAGCGTCGTCGACGATGAGGGCGTCTGGATGGGCCGCACCAACGTTTACGAGGATGATTGTCCGGTTTTCCAGTTGTTTTTTTCCTGCAGGTGGTTGATCAGAATCGTGGACCACTCGTTGCTCTGTCCGAGCTTCCGTGTGGTTTCTCCCAGCAGGGGTTCGTGGGGAGATCGATTCACCCCCAGTACGACCAGGTCGGTGCCGCTGGCGGCGGAACAGAGTTCTTCGGTGGGGTCGTCGCTGCGGCGAACGACTGTTTGGGGTTCAGTTGGGGTTTCGTCCCGGCCCCGCTGCCGGAGCCAGTTTTGAATTCGGGTATATTCCCGGTCCGGGGTGTCCTCGGGCACAATGCGAATGTACGTAATTTCGCCGCACCCCTCCCGGCACAGACTGCTCAACAGCCGTGCCCGGAGGGTGTCGTGACCGCTGTTTCCGGCCAGCGGTACCAGTATTCGATTCGCGTTCGACGGGTCCCAGTTCGGGGTTGCTTTGAGGAGGATGACGTCACAGTCCAGCTTCCGGTGGATGGATTCGAAACCTCCGGAACGGCTTTCCTTCCCCAGATCTTCCACCCCGAGCAGTAAGCTTTCGCAGTTTTGCTCCCGGGCGACCCGGGCGATTTCCTCCCAGGGTTCCCGGGAGTAGGTGACCAGGAGCCGGGGTTGGGCGGAGGTTTCCAGTGTTCCTTTTAATCCCTCGGACAGCACGTTCTCGACTTCGGACAGGGACCGGCGATTTGAACTGTTGTTCAGTGCCTTCGAAATGACGGACAGAAGGAGGACGCGGCCCACTCCGGGATGGGCGATCATGTCCCCGAGCTTGATCATGGATCGGACGTTATACGGATTGGCAACCGGTATCAGGACGAGTGGGTTTCGTCCCCGGAGGGGAATGAGGTCGGTGTCCATGACCTCCTCCCGAGCGTCGGTCACCCGTGCTCGCTGGGATAGCTGTATCGAGAAGTACAGGAGACCGATGGACAACCAAACAAGTACAATTATGCCGGCCTTCGGTTCCACGAACCCCTGGAATACCGCCAGGCCCAGGCAGAGACTTCCTCCGGTCACCGGGACAAGGGGGAAGAACGGGGTTCGATAGGCTTCTTTGTTTCCTCTTTCCCTCTTTCGGAGCAGTATGGAGAGGCCGTGTGTCAGGGCAAAGGAAATGAGGAAGATCAAACTCGCCGCGGCTCCCGCTGATTTTAGATCCGGCAGTACAAGAAGCAGAACCACAAGGAAACAGGATGTGCCGAGAACCGCCCGCACGGGGATTCCCGATTCTTCGTCAACCGATTCAAAGTATTCCGGGAGGGTTCGGTCCGTGGCCATGGTATGAACAATTCGGGAGGCGGCCAGAAGATTGACGTACAGGGCCGAAAGCATCGATAGCACAGCCGCCACGATGATCAGCCAGTACCCGGGTGTTCCCAGGAATTCCTGGACGGCCACCGCCACCAGAACGTCCGTGTGTTCACGGCTTAACCCGGAAATTCCCGTGCCCTCCGGCGTCCCCACGGTTATAAGTATAAATAGTAGGGGAAGATAAATGAGCTGCGTCACGAGAAGGGTGTAAAACATGGAGCGAGGAAGATTCCGCTCCGGGTCTTCCACTTCTCCCCCCACCGATGTGATCAGGTCAAATCCCTGCATTGTAATGAAGGTATATCCCATGGCCGTAATAACGCCGTAGGGGCCGCCGGGAAAAAACGGTTCCAGGGATCGGGTAATGGTTTCTCCGGACGTGCCTGACAGTTTCCAGAAACCGCCCAGGAGAATTAGCAGGAACAGGAGTATTTTTCCGGCGGTTTCCAGGGTTCCGGTGCGGTCCTGTTTCCGGGTAAGTACCAGTGTGTATCCGCCGATCGAAGCAAGCGCCAGGATCAGCCTCGGCGTGTGGCCGCTCAGCCAGTTCCCGCTCAGGCCGACGTAGCCGAACACCGTCTCTAGACCCTCGAGGAAGTAGGACGCGAAGGCAATTGCGTACAGGGCGGAGGCGGCGAGGGAGGCAAAGAACAGGATCCAGCCCATGCAGAACGCCGCCCGTACCGACAGAATGTTTCGGGTAAACCGGTAGGCACCGCCGTTTTCCGGAAACGTCGTCGAGGTTTCCGCAAAACTCATGGCGGTCAGAAACGCGATGCCCCCGTTCAACAGGAACGCGAGCAGAGCCGACGGCCCCGCCGCCTCAAATGCCACCCCGGCGAGAGCCAGGATGCCGCCTCCGAGAATTGCACCCAGGCCAAGGGTCGTGGCTCCGGGAAGAGAATATGGACGGTTGGGGTTTTGATCGGTCACTGGTTTTTTCTGTTCATCGTGAAGCAGTTGCTGAAGCTAGGTCCATGAACGGGAAACAGGAGCTGTATTCGTCAACCAATCGTGAGGTCAGCCCATCATTGGGCGGAAGAAGATACGTCGATTTGGTATCCGAAATTGCCCTGCGGCCCATTTCAGATGGGATGTATTATAGGGCGCTTCATTGACGTCATAAAGAAAAAATGTTTCTTCCATCACCGCTTCGAGCGTGCGTGTTGTTATGCGTTGGGCGTTGTGCGTTTGTTGCGTTTATGGTGTTTATCGCGTTATTGGCATTAGTGGCGTGATGCGCTTATGAGTTGTGAGTTGAGGGTTGCGGGTTGCGGACGGGCCATATGATCATGGTTACGGTTTTGCACATGGGCGTATGCGGGGGGGTTTTCTTACCGGTTTTCTGTATTTAGCCACCGGTCCCTTAACCATTTGAGGCAATCACCGGCGGTTCCGATGGGTATGGGATAGATCTGTTCTAGGAGTTCGTTTTCAAGGAGATCGGCCCGGTCGAACGTGACGAAATAATTTACTTCTCGCTCAAGG
>CAZOLI010000088.1:0-7626 GCA_964580675.1 uncultured Planctomycetia bacterium | reverse complement strand
AAACTTCTTTCAAAAAGTAATACGAAAGTGTTTGGGTTTCATCTTGCAACCGACCCTTATCTTTATCTACGGTCCTCCGGACCGTCCCACTGGGGCGCGGAAGCATCATTAAAAAATCAGAAACTCGAAATCCGAAATACGAAAAATACAAAAGCCGATCGCCAAACCGGGCCTGTGTACGTTCTCTTTATCCTTATCTTTATCTTGATCTTAATCCACGGCCGAAGGCCGTCCCCCTCCGTCACCGTCGGGGCTCTGACTCTGGTGACACAGTTTCCCACCTTACTGGGTTGAAAGCGACGTGACAACATCCGAAATTCGAAATACGAAACACGAAAAAAGAACAACATCGGAGGCTTAACGCTCCTCTTCTCCAACAACTCATCAACTCAACGCACCACGCCCAACGCACCACGCATCACGCATAACACAACACTTCCTGGTTTCTTATTTGTTTTCTTCCTCTTCAGATTTCCGTTTGCCCGGGTTCCGTGAAGGGGAACCAACATTTGCCGATTCCAGATTTCTCCGGGCACGATCCCTGAAAAAGAAGGTGGAACGTACGTGGTGAGCTGCTTTTGCCCGCCGGGATACCGTGCTTTCGTCGCTGTTGAGTTTGCTCAGATGATAGGTTTGCACAAGATAATCACATGCGGCCGAGAACAGCACAACGAGCGCAAGACAACCGGCAAAGGCCAGTGGACGACGGACAAACAGCTGTGAAAAAAGGAGGGCCGAAATGATCAGAAGAACAAATCCCCAGCCGAGATGCTCCGCGAGTGCGAAACCGCCCCCTCCCCTGACCCTGTTCGTTTTCGAGCCATAATGAAATTGAATGTCCGGGTGCGAAGGGGAGGCGTCTCCGTTTTTGGCGCCGGATTCTGATTGGGAACCCCGGCTCTTTTTGTTGTTAAGCACGTCCTGATATTGGTTTCGAAATCCTTCGATTCCTGTTTTCTTGAGCGGATCATCCGGATGAAGCCTCGTCACGATCAAGATCAATTTCAGCGGGGTTTCAATTTTCGGCGCAAGCGAGACCTGATCCATGACATCTTCTCGAGAAAACCATTCAATGGATTGTCGGAACGTTTTCACCGATTCCCGATCCTGAAATTCGATGTGTTTTTCTGAGCTGTTTACATACGACGGCGAATCGAAGCGATATTTCACGCGCATATTGAACCTCTTTCCGGGGCCCGAGCGTGGGGGGTCTATTTCGTATTTGACGTCTCCCGAAATCGACGGAACACGAAAGGAAACAACACTCGGGGAAGGCTGATCAGCAGAGAAGTTAACAATAAAGGAACGCAGATCAACCGGTGTCATTATTTTTCCGATGTCATCGAAAAGTACCGAATGCACCAGAAACCGGGAATGGTCCTCCGGGATTCCGGTCGTGCTCTGATTCTCTCGAGAAATGGGCTGGGGGGTTTTTGACGGAACAGGTACAGAAACATCCGAAGAATTCGTGTACGTGCCCGTTGCATCAATCCAGGTCACCCATCCCAGGCCAAGCAGAATGACGCTGCCCAGCCCCCCGCAGACCACGCGGGTGATCCAGGATCGTTTTTGGGGTTGTCTGGAAGACGTCGATTGCTTCCAGAAATATGTGACGTATATTATCGCAACAACAACAAGACCGAGAAGAATAAGAGCGAAAATTGTGGGCATAATGATAATCCCTAATTTCTACTTTGGTAATGTAAAAAGCAAAAAGAAGGCCAAAACAGCAACAACGAACAAAGTGCCAATAACCATCCAGACCCCCCAGTAACTGCCATCCTCCCCGGAAACGGGCTGATTTCTTCCTTCTTTTCTCATGTAGCTGTTCTCCCCCACAACAAACACCAGAATACTGACCACGAGAAGAAGCGGAACGGGAACCAGGTGGCGCACCTGGTGCCAGAGAATCGATTCAACCCCGTATCCGATCCCAAAAACCCCGGCGGTTAAAAGCACGCCGATCAACCGTGACGACTGCATCACCCGACGTGAAGTGGTAACGGCTGCCGTGACAAAGGTCGTTATGAATAGACAAACCGGCACCGAAATCGCCAGGGAATAAAAAACCCAGGGCCGGGACACCCCGGGATTCGGTTCGGTGAATCCGGATTCAACGAACAACCCCCAGAGTTTTTGAGGAACGTTGCCGTAGATGGCCGCAAGACCGATGACGGTAAATCCCAGGAGGATGCACAGGCCAAAACAGGCGTGACCCCGGAAACGTTGTTTTCTCGTGGGGGGAAGGCTGAACGTCATTTCTTCACATCCCTCAATCGTGTCCCGGCCTCCGAGCAATTTGCCGGTTATCAGAGCATAGGCGGAACCAAACGCAAGCATCCAGCCGGGATGGTTAAATATCAACAGAACCCAGACGCCGATCAACCAGATCACCGCAAACCAGGTTTGTTCTTTTTTGGTTTCCAGAAAGGACTCCAACAGGAGGCCGTTCCGGATGTTTTGTCCATCGTTATCCATGTTTTCCAGGTATTCGCCGATCATTCGATGTTTTCCTCCTGAAATAATTCAATGAACAAGTCTTCCAGTCCCAGTGGTGTTGTGTTAACGCGCACATCAGAACGAGTTTTGAGCGTGTCCAGGGCCGAGTCCTCGTTCAACTCGACCAGTGCGGTCACCACTGCCCCCGACGTCTCCGTTTTTACGGCGCCGGGAATTCGTAGATCTTCCGGAGGTGCTCCGCCTTCGGACACCACCTGTACTTTTTTGAACCGTTCTTTCAGGCGGTCCAGGGGCTCGTGAATTGAGACCGTGCCCTCGTGAAGAAACACCACATCCTCCACAACCCGTTCGAGGTCGGATATTAAATGGGTGCTGTACAAAATCGTGCAATCTGTTGTTGAGGAGAGCAATTCCACAAGAAGATCGATAAACGTCCGGCGGGCGGCCGGGTCGAGACCCGCCGTTGGTTCGTCCAGAATGAGAAGGTCCGGCCGGGACGCAAGGGCCCGCAATATGGCAATTTTTTGTTGTTGTCCCCCGGAGTGTGCGCCAATAGGAGTCTCCCAGTCGATCCCGAGCGTGTTCGCCAGTGATTGGGCATATTCCTCGTCCCACGTTCGATAATAACAGCTCATTACGGAAGAGAGCTGGGCGGGGGTCATCCACTTCCGGAGTTGCAGCTCCTGGGGAACGTACCCGACACGCATTCGTTCTTCGGGCGGGGCGTCCCGGAACGGCTGTCCAAACACGCGGGCAACGCCACGGTCCGGATTTATTAACCCCATTAATATGCGAAGGATCGTTGTTTTGCCCGCCCCGTTCGGACCAATTAACCCGCACACGTTCCCCGACTTCACGCGAAGGTTCAGGTTCTGTACGGCCTGTACGTTTCCCGAATAGGTCTTTTCTACATTCTTTGTTTCGACGGCAAATTTATTCATGATCTGGGGAGTCGTTGCTGGAAGAATCGATGTTCTCGAATTCCTCGCGAATGATTCGAAGAACGGTTTCACGGGATACCTTCATCTGCACAGCCTGAACAACAAGGTTTCGCGCGATCTCCCGCAGGGTTTGTTCGAGTTCATCATCCGATAGTTCCGGGGTGTTTTCCGAGACGAACGCCCCTTTTCCCTGTTTTTTTTCGATGACCCCGTTGTTTTCGAGTTCCGAATACGCTTTTACCACGGTCGTGGGGTTAATGCTCAGGTGCTGTGCCGTTTCGCGGATTGAAGGAAGTTTGTCCCCTTCCTCCAGAGTGCCCGCAGCGATGTTGTAGGTGATCTGTTCCATAATTTGACGGTACGTCGGAACGCCCGAATTTGGGTTAAGTTCAAGGTTTATCAATTTGGAAGTCGTCTGTTATTGCTGTTCCACTGTATGGTAAAACCCAAACAGTTCAACGTACCTATTATAACCCCCGTAAATGGATTGTCAAACGGCGGATCCATTTCAGATCCCTGGATTGAGCGATGCCCCGGGCCGAGATTCTTTTTGCAGTTATAATTTTTGACGGGATGTACAGGATGATCAGGATCACAAATGATGGAAGAAGATGATCTTCTCCATTCCCGGATCCGGGGAATAGAGAAAGTTGGGAATGGGGATGAGTGTACGGGACCGTTTACATATCGTGATCAACAGGATACAACTTATCCAGTCAATCATCTGATCCATTGACCGTTTCTTCCTGATTTTCGACCGAAAATCATATTATAGGACGGGGCCGGAGGAGGCCACGGAAGGCCACGGCTTCCGGTTATCCGACAACGGACCACCCGGGAAGGGATGGTTGTACCATCCTGTCAATCCTGTTGATCCTGTCCGAAGGTTGTTCGTTGTTTCTTTTCCGGTGTCACGGTCTGCACCGGTTACGGATGTGTTCCGGCCGGTTGCGGAAGACCCGTCTGTGGAGGGAACGGAAAGCAAGATGGGTTCGTTCCAATTATCGTGCCCGAAACAGTGGCTGCCTGCAATAATTGGAACGAAGGCTTCCAGCCTTCGGTTGCCGTTTGCCCATCCAGTAAAACAAACACAATATTAACCACGTTCCTTTATGAGTTGTCCTTATCTTGATTTTGATCTTCAAAAGCCCCCTCCGTCACCGTCGGGGCTCTGACTCTGGGGAGACAGTTTCCCTCCCCACTGGGGACTATAGAATGGCCAGGGGTACCAAACGGGTACTCCACGTCGCTATCGCTCGTTACGTACCCAACTACAAACTTCCCGGTAAGCGTGGTGGGGAGGGAAGTTCGTAGTGACGCACGGTGTGCAGGAATGAGGTCTTCGAAACCAAGTCGTGGGCCAGGGTCAAAACATAACGGGTACTCCGGGCGACGATGTCGCCCTGCGTACCCTACAACGAACACAGCAATTTCATTTCCAGAGTTTCACGTTGATGAATGTGTTCTGTTGTCGTGCACGAAGCGGAAGCGGAGTGCACGTTTTCTACAAGACGGCGTCTCCAGCGTCAAAAAAAAGCCCTCCGTACACTACGACAAACACAGCAGTTGCATTTCCTGTTTTTTTCTCCGGGGACGGGGTGGAAACCAACTGTGGAGGTTCTCTTATCGGGGCGGCCGGATTTGAACCGGCGACCCCCACGACCCAAGCGTGGTGCGCTAACCAGACTGCGCTACGCCCCGTTCTTTCACCGCTTCCACGCGGCATTCGTCAATTCTACCCGATTAAACGAAATGAAGCAATATCCACAAACCGACCAAACCGGTACGGTAACCACAGCTGCCTCCGTGAAGACCCGGCACAAACGGATTTGACGGATGATTCATTACTTTTGTATTTCCACGATCCTTCCCGTAAAATCAACGTGTTATTTCACTTCTCCCTCCGGGTGCAGCACCGGACGACGAACGGGTTCCCTGGCGGGGCCCGGTAATGGTGCCCTTTGCCGGAACCGCACTCGACCAACATGACCGAACGTGTATTTCAAGGTCAACGGCCGGACCATGAATGAACGAACAACCCGATCCAGCGAGTGGATATTCTTCGACATGGACCGAACGCTGATCGATCATGATTCAGCGGTCCGGCAGGCCGCGCGGCAATTTCTGGACCGGTTTTCGGATCAGGTGGAAGAGGACCTGGAATCGTTTCTGGAACGGTGGGAGGACATCTCCGAACGGTACTGGCGAAAATACGAAGCCGGGAAAATCGGTTACGACGAACAGCGACGGGAACGAATGCGAGAATTGCTGGACGTCACCCCGGCGGAACGCACCGACGAGGAGATCAACGAGATCCTGGAAACCTACCTCGAGCCGTACCGGCGCCACTGCCGGCTCTACGAGGACGCCGAACAGACCCTTCAACAGCTCACCGGTCACAACCTCGGCGTCATTACCAACGGGGGTCGGGATCTGCAGTACCACAAACTGGACAAAACCGGGATCCGGGACCTGTTCGACGTCATTGTCTGCAGTGACGAAGCGGACCGGCCCAAGCCGCACCCCCCGATATTCCGGGAAGCCATCCGGCGCGCGGAGGCGGAACCGGAACATTGTATCTACATCGGCGACAGCACGGAACGGGATGTGCGGCCGGCAAAGGCGTTCGGCATGCGTGCGGTCTGGATTAACCGAATGGACGAATCCACACCGGCGCCGTTCCCGGGGGATGCCGAGGTGAACACGCTGGAGAACCTGCCGGAACTCGTCTCCCGGATCAGAGGTCAGACCCGGTCCGATCGGGAGTAGGAAGAAGTACGGCATTTCACCGGACTCGCACCGACGTTTTTCTTCGAATCGAAACCGGCCTATCCACATGGAACCAAGAGAATTCCTTTCGCACTACGAATTTGACGAACGCATGGTGACGGGGCGGTACTTTTCGGCGGATCCCGTGCCCGTGGAACCCGGGGAGAACGTGGGCGTGGTCCTGCTGAACCTGGGCGGTCCCGAGCGGATCGAGGACATTCAGCCGTTTCTTTACAACCTGTTCATGGATCCGGCGATTATCGACATTCCGCTTCCCGGTCTTCTCCGGCACTGGCTCTGCCGGTTCATCGCCTGGCGCCGTTCGGGGGACAAAAAAGAAGAATACGAAGCCATCGGCGGCGGCTCCCCGATTAACCGGTTAACCCGGGACCAGGCCGCCAACCTGGAGGACCGCCTAAACAGCCTGATCCAACCCGAAGAAGAGATATCGTTCCACACGTACCTCGCCATGCGGTACGCCAAACCACTGAGTGAGGATGCGGCGAGAAAAATGCAGGAGGACGACATCGATCGTGTGGTTCTACTGCCCATGTATCCTCAGTATTCCAAAACGACAACCGGTTCCTCTCTGGTGTACTGGAACACACTGGAGGAAACCGGAGAAATTCCGTCCTGGCCCACCTCCTACGTACGGGAGTACGCCACCCATCCCCGGTACCTCGACGCGCTGTCGGCACGGATTGACGAAGGGCTTGAAGCATTTCCGGAACCGGTTCGTGACGACGTCCATCTTCTGTTCAGTGCCCACGGTACGCCGCTGAAGGAAATGACGGAACGGCGGGATCCGTACTGCTGTTTGATTCATTCCACCGTGGACCGGCTGATGCGGCGAGAGGAACGGAACCAGCCGTTTCACACGGCGTTCCAGAGCAAGGTGGGACCGGGAAGATGGCTCGAACCCTCGACGCTGGAGAAACTGGAGGAACTGGCCGAGGAAGGGGTCGAATCCGTCCTGGTCGTGCCGGTCGCGTTTGTGACGGATCACATTGAAACCAGCTTTGAACTGGACATCGAAGCACGGGAGGAAGCCGAAGAGGCGGGCATTGAACACTTTCACGTCACGGAGGGATTAAATTCGCACGAGGGATTTATCGACGCTCTCGCGGACGTGACGCTCCGGCAGGTGGACCTGCCGGAGGAGGTGATCGAGGAGGAGCCCGCCGCCGTCGGACGCGACGGATCCGACCGGAACGTCTCTCTGCCGGACCTTCCCCGCCACGACCCGGAGGAGCGGGAGATCCGCTGTATCCAGTGCGACCACGTGGCCGAATCGATTTGCTGGACGCCGGAGCATCACCGGACGGAGAACGCGTAACGCGTTTGGGGAAGTGATTACGCCGGGACGAAAGGGCACTCGTTACACCGATCCGGTACCGGCGAAGAACAACATGCCGGAAAACAGCAGGAACAGGTATCCCACCGACGACCCGAACAG
>CAZOLI010000087.1:0-7720 GCA_964580675.1 uncultured Planctomycetia bacterium | reverse complement strand
ACAACGAATACATAGATCCAACTCTCGACTCTATAACCTGTGGGTAAAGACGAGACCGTCAATTCCGGGTCCCGGAGGCTTTTGGTTCATCGCTGTCTTCCCGAAGTGCAGGAACATCCAGATTTTCGTTTTTCAGGTGTTCATTAAATTCATCCACCCGCTGATTAATTTTCATGGAGCAGAACTTCGGACCGCACATCGAGCAGAACTCGGCCGATTTAAAGACCTCTTCGGGAAGGGTTTCGTCGTGCATTTCCCGGGCGGTTTCGGGGTCCAGAGCCAGCTCAAATTGCTTTTCCCAATCAAAAGCATAACGAGCCCTGGACAATTCATCATCCACGTCCCGTGCTCCTTCCCGATGTCGGGCCACGTCGGCGGCGTGGGCCGCAATCCGGTACGCCATCAACCCTTTCTTCACGTCTTCCTTCTCGGGTAGACCCAGGTGTTCTTTGGGCGTAACGTAACAGAGCATGGCAGCCCCGGCCCAGCCGGCAATCGCCGCCCCGATACAGCTGGTAATATGATCGTAACCCGGGGCAAAATCCGTTACAAGCGGACCGAGAACGTAAAACGGTGCTTCGTTGCAGACCTCCTTCTGACGCTTTACGTTGCTCCACACCTTATCCATGGGCACGTGACCGGGGCCTTCCACCATAACCTGAACGTCGTCTTCCCAGGCACGCTCGGTGAGTTCCCCCAGCACGTCCAGCTCGGAAAACTGTGCCTCGTCGCAGGCATCGTGTAAACAACCGGGACGCAGACTGTCCCCCAGACTGAAGGAGACGTCGTGTTTTTTGAAAATATCGATGATCTCGTCGAAATGGGCATACAGGGGATTCTGCCTCCGGTTTTCCGCCATCCAGTGCCCCATAATCGAACCACCCCGGCTCACGATGCCCGTGATTCGATCCTCCACAAGCGGAAGGTGTTCGATTAAAATTCCCGCGTGGATCGTCATGTAGTCCACGCCCTGTTCCGCCTGTTTCTCAATGGTTTCCAGCAGAAGGGAAGGGGTCAAATCCTCGTAATTGTCCACGTGTTCCACGGCCTCATAGGTGGGCACTGTTCCGATCGGTACCGGGGAGTGGGCAAGAATGTTCTTCCGGATCCGATCCAGGTCTTTGCTGTCGCCCGTGGACAGATCCATGACCGTATCCGCCCCGTTATGGACCGCCGTGTGCAGCTTGTCGAGTTCCCCTTCCTGATCGGAGGTGGTTTCCGACGCGCCGATGTTGGCGTTGACCTTGCACCGGGAAGCCACGCCGATGCACATGGGTTCAAGCCGGTCGTGATTGACGTTCGCGGGTATGATCATTCGCCCCTCCGCGACTTCCCGACGAATCGTTTCGGGATCCAGGTCCTCCCGTTCGGCCACGATGGACATCTCGGGCGTTACGGTTCCGTTTCGCGCGTAATGGAGCTGTGTGCAATTCGAGTCCTCCTTACGGGTCTGACGCCATTCTTCGGTGGGATATGCCATGGGTTTCTTCCGGGTGCAAGAGGATGACAGAAGGAGGGATGGGTCCGGACGGTGGAAGAAACCAGTTCCCTGCGCCGGTATTATCCGGATCAGGTTCAAAGGGTATCATCTCAGGTCCCAACATCCGTTCCACCGGGACCACCCCTCTATCGATTCGACCAACGGAATGATGTTAATCCCTTCACCGCATAGATTCAATGGCACGAGGAACCGCGGCTCTTCGGGGGAGTGAAACTCGGTGATCAGAACACCCGGGACACGTCAAAAATTGGGAGGCCGACCGATTAACCACCCGCCGGGGCATCGTCCGGTACGTAATCGGTCAGAACCGGTTCGATCCGGTTGAGGGCTTCATCGATCTGTTCCCGCGTAATGACCAGCGGGGGTGCAAATCGGATAACGGTGCCGTGTGTGTCCTTGGCGAGAAGACCATTATCCATCAATTCCTTCACGTACGGTCGAGCCTCGCCGTAATCCGGATGAATCTCCACACCGATAAACAGGCCTTTGCCCCGAATCTCTTTCACCGGATCGGCATCCAGGGCCTGTAGCTGTTCCCGGAAGTACTGTCCCATTTTCCGGGAGTTCTCGACGAGGTTTTCCTCCTCGAGGACCCGGAGTGCCGTTCGTGCAACGGCGGCCCCGAGCGGGTTTCCCCCGAAGGTGCTTCCGTGCGTTCCCGGCACAAACAACCCCATTACCTCTTCAATACCCACGGCGGCCGAGACCGGATACGCCCCACCGCTCAGTGCTTTGCCCAGTATGGAGATGTCCGGGGTGACGTCCTCATGATCCGCCGCAAATAGAGCCCCTGTCCGTCCGAAGCCGGTCTGGATTTCGTCCAGGGCCAGAAGCACATCATGCTCGTTACAGATGTCCCGAACCTCCTTCAAATATCCGTCCGGCGGAATCCGAATGCCCGATTCTCCCTGAATCGGCTCCACCATAAACGCCATGGTTTCGTCGGTGATGGCCTCCTCAAGCGCCTCCACCGATCCATACTCGATCAAACGGAATCCCGGCGTATATGGACCAAACCCTTTTCGGTATTTTTCCTCGCTCGAAAAACTGATAATGGTGGTGGTTCGGCCGTGAAAATTCCCCTTGCAGACAATAATTTCGCCCTTCTCCTCGGGCAGTCCCTTTTCCTGGTGACCCCACATGCGTATGGCCTTAATCGCGGTTTCCACCGCCTCGGCCCCGGAGTTCATTGGCAGGGCCAGATCCAGGTCCGTAATTTCACACAGGTCCTTGAGAAGGAGCCCCAGCTGATCGTTCTGAAACGCACGGGACGTCAGCGTCAACCGCTCCGCCTGTTTCTTCAGGGTCTGAATAATCTCCGGATGGCAGTGTCCCTGATTCAATGCCGAGTAGGAGGCAAGCATGTCCATGTACCGGTTGCCGTCCACGTCCGTCACCCAGATGCCTTCCGCCTTGGAAATAACGACCGGCAGCGGATTGTAATTTCGCGTCGAATAATTCCGGGCCAGTTCGTCGGCCTCTTTTCCCGAGGTAATTCGCTCCTGTGCCATGAATATTGTTTCGTAATGGAATGTTGATCTTGGACGTCAAACTCGTTCGCCGGTCCAACAAAAACCGGAATCAGCGTCTCGACAACGGTTCGTCCGTGGTCTTCCGGAGGTGATCCGCTTTCCGGCAGAAATCGGATTTTAGCAGGTTGATCGGGGGATTACAACGGTTTGAACCCCCACGGTTCCCGATACGTTCTTCACGGAATAAAACCCGTGACGAATCGTTGATGGCACCGACGAAGACGGAATGGTGTGCCCTTTCAGACGTTCGAATTCTGCCGCGTGATCGGGTCCGGCAACGCATCGTCCGTCCCATTACACGGAAATTCGACCGCCTCCAGACGCATCCGTTGACGAGATCCCGACGCCGTCCTTCGTCATGTGTGAGTGGACCACATGAAGGAATGGTCCATCTTCCCGGTGCCCGTGCCTTCGACCGTTTTCCGAAAATTTTTCCTCACGGCTACCATGATTCAAAACAACACTCGGTTCGTGCTCCCGGTTCTCGTCGTAATTGCCGCCATCGTGTGCATCGGCCCGCCGGAATCAACGGCCCAGGACCCGTCCCGGAAGGACGTGCTGAACAAACTCGAACAATCGGAGAAGACCATAAAAACATTACAGTACGTCACGCCGAAGAACATTGCCGACTTCCTGAACGACATCCTGGAAAACGATCGTTTCGAGGTCCGGGAACACACCCCCATAAAACACATGCGATTGTATCTCCGCGCAAACCACTCCCCGAACGAACTGGTCACGTTCCTTGACGAAAACGTTCTGGACATCGATTGGGAAAAGGACCGGTTTCTTCTTCATGAACCGGACGGGGATGACGAGGAAAACAACAACTCGGGCATAATGGGCGGCAGTTTCGGGGATCCACCGGAAACCGAAAACACCTTCAACCTCTGGAAAACCCTGGAATCCACGACCATCAACGCCACGTTTGATAACGCAAAAATCGAGGAACTCCTGAATCGCATCAACAGCAAAATGGACCGGAAACGATTTTTGGTCTCGGACAAACTGAACGGGGAGCGTAACCGGTTGACGCTGAACCTGGGAAAGACAAATGCGGGGGCCCTTCTCAAGCACCTCCGTCGAACGCGGTGTCTTTTTTACCGGTGGGACCGGAACGAAAAACACTGGATCGTTGAGAAACTGGAAACCGCCGGTCCCGTTAAAAACCTGGAAGAAAAAACCGGCGAGACCTGGTCGAGTCGAATCGCGTCGGGGCTGCTTTCCGGGCTCAAAATGAACCGGGAGACGTACCTTGTACGCCTGAGCGGTGCCCCGAACCTGAGGTGGTCCAGGAACGCCATAGCGGCCCACATTCAGGACCGGGTCAACCCTTCAATATGGAGCGAGTCGAAAAACCGGATCACCAGTTACCGAAGCACCTTCATCTATTTTCGGTGTGATGACCCATCCACCAGGCGAGAAACCCTGCGATACCTGCGAGATCTTCAGCTCTCCCTTGTATCAACGGAATTCCAGCAAAAGGAGGACTGGACTCATTTCCGGAACGCCGTGGAGAACGCGCGATCCGGACACCACGAAAAAAGCGAGTCCACCGCCGAACAAATTGCTCACGTAAATCTGCGGTTGATGACCGAGAAATTCTGCGGCCTGATGAAAAACCTGAGGCTGGACCTCGAAAACAACAGGATGGATAACCTCTTTGATCACTACGATGCGTTCCGGTCCTGCAGCCTCTCATCGGTGTCGCTGCCCGGGTTGCACGAGGTGGTCAAAAACCTCGAGCAGGACATAAAAACCCGGAAAGAAGTCCAATCCGCTCTCAAAACCCACCTGGAGAACCTAAAAAGCAGGGATTTCGAAAAACGGAAAACGAGTCTGGCCCTCCTTCAGAAGGCGGGTCGGCTGGTCAGGCCGGTCCTGGATTCGTGGGATCCGGACGGGAATACCGAGGCCGAAAACCGGGCCAAACAACTGAAGGAAGGAATGAAGCCAATGCCCCCGGCCCCCGCCAGCTCCGACAGCGGAATTGTCCTGAAGGAGGACTAATCCTCTCGACAGGCTTTCTCCAGCAGGTTCTTCCTGTAACGATCCACGGTGCCGGTCAGGTACAACCAGGCGGCTTTGATAAAAATACCGGCACGAGCAAGACCGGTAATGGTCACCCGGCGGTCAAACACGGGGAACTTCTGCCTCTCCAGTTTCTCCAGCACCGATACCCCTCCAACCGTAAAGAGCAACACATCAAACGAACAGGTGGTAAGATGCTGGAGAAGTTCCATCCCCTTTCCGAAAAAGATCCGTGTGCGACGCACCTGAAATGCCATTAACTCGTAAAATGATTCCGGGGGCTCCTCCCCTGCAGAAAAGGAATAAAGGTCGTCCACGGTCAGGTCATACGCCCGAAGATCCTCCTGAGGAATGTACACACGGTCCCGGTCGAGATCGTCCCCCACATCCTGCCAGAAATTCGTTAGCTGCAGTGCGGTGCAGGTGCAATCGGCCAGCTGCATCAACTCTTCGCTCTCGTGGCCACAGACCCTCAAAAAGAGCCGCCCGCAGGGGGTGGCCGAATACGTGCAGTAATCGAGAAGCTCGTCAAAGGTTTCGTACCGCTTTACGCTCTGGTCTCGCCGGTTCGCCTCAATTAACCGGAGGAACAGATCCGACGGAAGGTCGAACGCCTCAATGGTTTGCTGTAACTCGCGGAGGATGGGATGCTCCGGGGTCCCCGCGTAACAGCGCTTAAAATCCGACGTCCATTGATCCAGCAGAGCCCGCCGATCCCCTTCCGCCTCGTCGCCGAGGTCGTCCACGGTCCGGGCAAACGCGTACAGCCGTCGAACGTGCGGCCGGAGATCGGACGGCATAAACATCGTGGCCAGCGGAAAATTCTCGTAATGGTTCCGGGCCAGCTCATGTGGATCCGTCGATCCGATGTCGTCTGTTTCCATTTGCTCCACAAATGGACCTCGTCCAATGCAGAGTTGACGTGTTCCGGTTTTGCCCGCCATGTATCGTACGTTCTCCGTTCCCACATCTCAAATCAAGCGACGTAAAGATTGTGAACACCGAGCGGCGGTTCTGTATACAAATTTCACAGAGTGTGAAAATCTCCAACAGACGATAAAACCGTGTATTTTCCATCCTTAAAACATAACCCAAATCAATTAAACAGGTTACGCATATTTTTCCGAAACCACGTGAACGGCCCCCGATGGGGGATTCCCCTGGAATAATGTTTGCACAGGTAATGCTGTGTGTGAAGGTACGGTGTATCTTATTTTCGGGGGTGTATAAATGCAGTCGGGATCTCAGGGGGAATATCTTGTTCTACAGGCTCTTCTTTTCGTCCTTGCTCTTCCGGGATGTCTCGTTGCCCAGGAATCGACAAACGAAGAACCCCTTCCATACCGGCTGGTGAAAGGCCAGACGTTCGAAAGCCTCCTCTACCGGGCGTCGGACCGCCGGGAAGAAAAGAAGCACTCCACGGACACCGGAATTGTTCCTCCTCGTCCGGTGGGCCCCCCATTACACAGCGTGCCGGAACGTTTCCTGCTTGCCGGCGGCCGGGAAAAACCAAACGATGCCCCCAGCGAATCATACCGTCTTGAAGAACTCGTAAAATGGGAAAGCCAGGTCAAAGCCGTGCAGAAAAACCGGGGCATCCACCTGACGTATCAATTTGAGACGTACCGTTTTGCGTTAAATGATCACCCGTCGATCGGAAACATTTCTTACCAACCCGAATCATCCCGCCGGGAGGACCCTGTACACAACGCCTTTCATAAGCTGGTAAACGCATCATTTTCGCTGCGAATCCGCCCGGACGGACACCTGAAACTGGGCGAATCCATTCATACCCTTCTTTCGACGATCCGGAACGATCTGGACAGCTCGCCGAAAAGCATGTACCTGAAGAAACAGGTGTTTCGCCCCGCCTACCTGAAAAAGTTACTTTCGTCCCTCTGGACAAACCGAACTTCAGGGGCCCGGCCCGGCGGAGAGGACCGGGACACCACCTGGCGTGGAGAGGCCTTCATGGGACCGTTTCCGGCGGACCCGGAACAGCGGATTGAACTGACGAACCACCATCGGGAAACGGTTCAAAGAAAGAACCACCGCTACGGCATTTACGAAACAGCCGCCCGTTTTCAATCCACGGGGGAAAAGGGGAACAAAAACGACGGGCCGGCCAAACGACACGGCCACCTGACACTGGACGGGCGTACGGGGATGCCCCTCCAGGGAAAAATAAACGTGTCCCGGACGGACGAATCCCCGGATGGAAACACGGACGTGACCCGAAGGTTTACGCTGAAATTCCGGCGTGTCCTCACCGAGAACCCGACGTAATCCGGAGGGGCAGTAGAAATGCTGTCGATCCAGGGGAACCTCAGGGAATACCATTCATCGTCGTTAACTCCCCCCTCCTGTTCGTTTCACTCGGGTACTGGAGGGACGAGAAAATTTATGCCCTTGTTTTCGAAAACGTTATCGTTTGCGCTCCGTGCACGACAACAGAACCCATTTCCCGACGCAAAACTCCTGGATTGAAATTGGTGTTTTTGTTGTAGTGTACGCAGGACGGCACAAGCCGTCCGGAGTACACGTTATTTTTTGTGACGCCGGGCCAATCCTTTTTTCGAACACGTTATCGTTTGGGCCCCGTGCTCGGGCAAGAATGCCCGAGCGATCCTCCTCAACGTTTCCCCTTCGTAGATCG
>CAZOLI010000086.1:0-7722 GCA_964580675.1 uncultured Planctomycetia bacterium | reverse complement strand
AGAACACATTTCCCGACGCAAAACTTCTGAGATGTAATTGCAGTGTTTGTTGTAGTGTACGGAGGGCGACTTTTCGTCGCCCGGAGTACACGTTGTCTGTGAACCAGGGAAGGGCCTATTTATCTTAGAAACGCGCACTTCGCTGACGCTACGTGCGCTACAACAGAACACATTTCCCAACGCAAAACCCCTGAGATGTAATTGCAGTGTTTGTTGTAGTGTACGCAGGACGGCAACGCCGTCCGGAGTACACGTAATTTTTTTGACACTGAGCCACTACGAACGTATCTGTAAACAACGTTTCCAGGGAAGTTGGTAGTTGGGTACGTAACGAGCAATAGCGACGTGGAGTATCCTTTTGGTATCGATGGGGTGCTGATATATCCGTGAATAACTTCTGGGCAAAGGGGAGTACTGGTGGTGTGATTTATTCCAGAGCTTCGAGCTCAAAATCCTCGCTTCCCGGTGCCTCAAGAGGTTCCCCGCACGTCTCGCAGACGGTCCGGGTTATGACGTTTTCCGTTTCACAGAGTTCACACCTCAGTGTCTCCCCCAGGTCCTCCAGCGCGTGCGGTTCCTTTTCCCAGCGCACCCTTTCGAGATCCCGAAGCAGTTCCCGGGGCTTTGCGTAGCGGACCCCTCGACGGGTCGAGAGCATCTTCGATATAATGGCCTCGGTCTCCACGGAAAGACGCCCGTTCCGGGAACTTGGTGACACGGCTTCCCGGCCCGGCTCGTCCGTAATCTCCTTTCGGTGTTCAACGTCATCGTAGGGAAGAGCCCCGGTCACCATCTCGTAAAACGTCAGACCGAGGGAAAAGATATCTCCCCGGTGTCGACCAAATTTGTCCTCCCGGTACTGATCTGTTGCGGTCCGCTCGATCATGCCGAGATCTCGTAGTTTGGCAAAGCCGTTCTTTGTAATCCAGATCTGTCCCGGTCGAACATCACGGTGTGTAATGCGCTGATCCTCCAGGTACGTAAGAGCCTGTGTGAGCTGATACACCAGATCAAACGCCGTTTCCTCCGGAACAACGGTCCCATTGTCAAGTACCTCCTCCAGGTTGCTGCCGGGACGGTGTTCGAGGAGATGATACAGAAACCGACCCCGCTTCCCGGTATCCAGACAATCAAGGATATTTGCGTGGTCCAGGTCTGACAGTAATTCTCCCTCCTCGATGAAACGGTTCTCCGTCTCCGGGTGATCGGTCTTATCCGGAAACAGCACACGAAGCAAATACCGGTTGTTTTGTTGGTTCTGAACCTGATAAACAGCCCCCGTGCCGGTTTTGGAAAGCAAACGTTCGGTATAAAATCCCGGAATGGGCTCCGGACGCTCGCCCGTTGAGCCATCGTCTTCTCCATGTCCCTCCTTCTGATCGTCCGAATCCGCTCCCGGTCCCTTTTCCCCTTCTTCCTCCTCCTCGACCTCTTCCAGAAGTTCCCGGGCTTCTTCCGTCGTCAGAATGCCAAAACGAACCACAAGAGTGGCAAGTGATTGAGCTTCCCCGGCCTCCTCCTCGAGCCGTTCCTGCTCCCGGATCAGTTCCTCCACCTGATCCGGTTCCACCCGGTCGCTTTTCAGAAGTTTGCGTATGAGTTTTTGATCCGTGGTGCGCAACGTTCTGTCCCCCGAAAGATCATTTCCCTGTTGAACCTCATCCGGACATTTCTATCTTACTATACCCCTTCAGTTTTCTCAATCTCGAAATACAGGATCAGAAACGCAATAATAAATGCACCTTCGAAGTCTCAAGGATTGGTTAACAACATTCCCTTCTTCATGATTCGATATTCAACGGCCACAATAGAGGATGCGTACCGGCATTGCCGGCAAATTACCAGGCGCGAGGCCCGAAATTTTTACTTCGGATTCGTGTCCCTTCCGATATTCCGACGCCGATCAATTGAGGCCGTTTACGCGTTGAGCAGGCGCTGGGACGACATTGCGGACAGCGAGAAGCCGCCGGACGAAAAACGAACGTTGCTGGTCCGGGAAAAAGAACGGCTGGCGTCCGCCCGGTCGACAACGACCGATGATCCTGTACTCATCGCCGTACAGCACACTGTATCCACCTTTCGTATTCCCTGGTCGTACTTCTTCCGGCTCCTGAAAGGCGTCCGTATGGATCTTTATCGTACCCGGTACAACTCCTTCCGGGATCTCCTGCAGTACTGCTATCACGTGGCGTCGGTCCCGGGATTGATTGTTCTGGAAATTTTCGGTTACCGGGACGATGAGGCACGAACCCACGCAACCTCTCTCGGATACGCCATGCAGCTCACAAACATTCTTCGCGACGTTCGAAAGGATCTAAACAGAAACCGGATCTACCTCCCCAGGGACGAAATGAACCGGGAGGGGGTTCAGCCGGACCAGCTACAGCCGGAGGATCCAACACCTGAACCACTAAAAAACGTCGCGCGGCGGGTTGGCGATAGAGCAAGACAATATTTCCGGCGGGCCCAAAAATTGTTTCCTCTTCTGGTTCCGTCGAGTCGAACCTGTCCCCTGATACTTATGAACCTGTACCGGACAATTCTCCGAAAAATTGAAAAACGAAATTATCGTGTTCTGGACCAGCCGGTGCAGCTGAACACGCTTGAGAAATGCTGGGTGCTTTTTTCCTCGCTTTTCTTTCATCCGTCCGCCGTGTGAGAACCGACATGAGTAGTTCGAGGGATGTACTGATTGTCGGGGCCGGTCTCGCCGGACTGACCGCGGCCTACAAACTCTCAAAAATGGGATACCGCGTGTTGCTGCTTGAGGAACGGCCGCACGCCGGTGGCCGGGTCTACAGCTACCGGGACGACGTTACGGGCGATCCGGTGGACAACGGACAGCACGTGTTCCTCGGTTGTTGCGAACGACTGCTTCAACTGCTGTCGGACGCGGGTATTCCCGCGGAAGATCACCTCCAGGACCGTCTCCGAATTCGTCTCCGGAGCAACGATGGCACCATCCATGACCTGGCCGAAAGCAATCTTCTGCCGTTTCCGGCCAGTTTGCTGCCCCTTGTGACCGGAGCCAAATTCCTTTCTCTCATGGACCGGTTTCGAATCATGACAACGGGCCGTACCCTCATGCAGATGACGAAGGCTGATCGTCAGAACCTGGACGACCAAACGATGCGGAGGTGGCTGAAGGATCAGCAAAATTCCGATACGTCCATCAACCAGTTCTGGAACCTATTTCTCCGGTCGACCCTGAACGCCCCCGCCCGGGAGGTATCGGCCGGCGCCGGGATACACGTGTTTCAGGAAGGGTTGTTTTCGGAAGCCGGCGCCGGTCGGATCGGCGCCGCGGACCGCGGCCAGACGCCGTTTTACATCGATCCCCTCGTGGAGGAAATTGAATCCCGAAACGGACAAATACACCTTCGAACCTCCGTGGAAAGTATTCGGGTGAAAAACGGGACCTTCCGGGGCGTTGTGACGTCGGAAAACGACGTTCTCAACGGAGCCTCGGCCGTGATGGCCGTTCCGCCCGATCCCCTTCGATCAATTATCGCCGAAATGAACCAATTAGGCCCCCTCCGGAAGGACCTTGAACAGTTCCGGACCGCTCCCATTGTCTGCGCAAACGTCTGGGTCTCCGAAACCGTCCTTGAAGAGCCGTTTTCGGCCCTCCTGGACGCGGAGGCCGACTGGGTATTCAACCGGACGGTTCTGGAAGAGCGGGAACAAAAAATTCCTCAGCACCTGAGCATCGTCCGATCCGCCGCCGGAGACTGGATGGAAAAGGACAACGATTCATTGAAGGAGGTGGTGGTAAAGGAACTCGAACAATACGTCTCCCCCCTTTCGGGGCAGATGGTGGAACACATTCGCATCACGCGCGAGCCGCACGCCACCTTCGTTCCGGAACCCGGGCTAAATGCTCACAGACCGGGGCCGGAGACGCAAATTGACGGACTATTTCTGGCCGGCGCCTGGACCGATACCGGCTGGCCGAGCACGATGGAAAGTGCTGTTCGGAGCGGGGAACAGGCCGCCGAACAGGTCGATTGTTTTCTATGAATCATCGAGGGGCAATGAGGTCCTTAACCGGAATTCATCGCATGTACTGATTCATGCAATGCCATCGAGAGCGTTCGTTCACTTCCGGTTGCTGTCCCCCCCCCGGCGTCACTCCCCTCTCATCCACCCCGGCGGGAACATTCCAGCCTCCATTTTAGCGTCACAATGAAAACTGGTTTTCCCACCTCAACATGCCTGAATTGCATGCATTTCAGAGAATGAGGTCGAGGAACAACCCCGTATTAAGAAGAAGGATGTTGTTGATGTACAGGTCGTGATTCCACAAATGCCACAGGGCCGGCACGTTTGTTTCAGTAAGGTTCCGATGTTGTTCCGTTGCCGGCCTCTGCACCCCAATAATGAAAGTGAGATTCATTCAACGAACGCGCACGGTTTGTGTTCCTGTTTCGTCCCGGAAGGATTGAAGCGGTGCCCTTCCTGCTCCGGAAATTGCCTCCGGAACTCATTTCCCCCGGTGGTTCGAGACCAGAGATTTGAGGTTCCGGGTTTCTCCCGCTGGCACTTCATCAAGATGGCGATACACCGTAACCCTCGAGATCCCGATCCACTCCGCCGCCGGCGCTTTGTTTCCGTCCGCCTCCTCCAGGGCATTGCGTATGATCTTTTGCTTTTCCTCTTCCGATAAGTCTTTCCAGGACCGATCCTCCGAAAGAAACTCTCGCTGTCCGTCTTCGGGGGGGTTAAATTTCGGTTAACTCCTGGAGATCACTCATGGTGATCTCGTCACGGCCGGCGCCAAAGGCAGCCACCTGGCGAATGGTACTCCGGAGCTGACGCACATTGCCCGGCCAATTTTTCTGCATGAGATACCGAAGTACTTCAACGCTTAACTTCTTCTTGCGGTTGTTTTTTCCTTTGCGTATTCCTCGAGGAAATGGTCAACGAGGTCCGGAATGTCTCCTTTCGTTCACGTAGAGGAGGAAGGGAAATGGTGACGTCACGGAGACGGTAATAGAGATTCTCCCGAAAATCCCCGCGTTCGACGACCTTCGACAGATCCCTGTTTGTGGCACTGATAACACGAACGTCCACGGTCCGGGGTTACGGAAGCGGAAACGCGAGGAACCCGTAGTTGCCGGTGTTTTTTTTCCGGTACAGGAAAAACACGTGAATGTTCCAATCTCCATCCCAGGCCATCTTCATGCCGAGGATCTTCTTCCCCGGCATCCGGTAGGGCCAGCCGGTGACGACGGTTCCATCCGCCTCGCCCGTGCTGGAGGCGGTGTCCCCGCTGGCATCATCACCCAGCACGGCATTGAGGAAATACGCCGATCCGGACTGGGTGGCCACGTACATCAGGTCCTTAAACGGCCAGTACGAATACGTCGTGACCAGGGTCCTGCCCGAAAAATCCATCGGCCAGTCCCCGCCCCAGTCTCCCGGACTGCTTCCGTCCGACCGGGCCACCTTGTACACACGATCCTTGCCTACCCCCCAGATAAAGTCCATCCCGGGAAAAATCGACGGCGCGTGACGGGTGCTTGTTCCCACATCAAAGGACCGGTTGTCTCCGCCCCATCCCACCGAGTTTCCGAATTGATCCGACTGAATCTTGTAAATCCGATGATCGTCGGGGGCGCCGTACACCATTCGTCCGGCGTTGAGGTTGCTGAAGTTCAACCGTTCGTTGAGCCGGGTGGTCCCGGTCCCAAGGGATGCCATGTCCGCAATGCTGGAGAGGTCCGCCGAGAGCCGCCGGACCTGTTTCTGCTGCCCCCTTATTCCCACGAGAACGAACCCCTGCCAGGATTGAGGTAGATGGTAGAACCGATCATCCCAGTCGTGGTCGGCGTTCCGGTTTCCCCCGTCGGTCGGGTCCCCGTCCGGATCCGTCCCGTCCACGGCCTTTCGCCGGTAGATGGCCCCGTTGTTCCCGGCGTTGTCCCCGTCCACCACGTAAATGTATTTGCCGTTCAGGGTCATCGATACACGCCGGGCGTTTACGTTGGACAGACTCCGAAAGGACCCGGCCCCGTCGCTTGCAAACTTTTTCGTCCCGCCCCAGTCCGGATCCTGCCTGAGCGTGTCCAAGTTGCGGGTCCCGTCGGCGGTGGTGTCCACATGGCGCATCCCGTACAGTTTGTCCCCGTCCCCGTCCTCATTGGTATCCACCACCGCAAACACGCGATATCCCGGGTCGCTCCAGCTGGAGAACCAGCGACGCTCCACGTACACGCGAACAAATCGGTTGATCGTCTCGTTTGCATCCGCTCCCCCGTCCAGGTGGCCCATAACCCCACCAAAATCCCCATCCACGTCCACCGAATAAACCTTCAAATGTCCGGTCGCGGGACTGCTCCCGGTGCTGTAGGGCACGTACACACACTGAGCTGGGCCCCTTCCATTTTTCACCAAAGGTCCGGCCCAGGTCCAGGTGGTTCCACCACGGGGATGCTGCAACTGGGTCTTGGCCTTTGTGTAAGGACTGTATTCATCCGGCCCGATGTCCCATTCGGCGCCCGTCGTCAAATCGTCGTCGGCGTCGGCGTTGTCCCCGTCGATGCCCCGGCTGTTGGTGTCAAAGTCCGCCGAGAACCCCGCCGACGGGTCCGCCCCCTCGTCCACCAGCAGGTGATCGGCCCGGGACTTCCACCCTTCCACGTTAATGTGAAAGTCGTTGTCGCGCACGTCCACCAGGTACCGGTACAGATCCTTCCCGTTGTACAGCAGATCGATCTCGTTTGCACTCAGCGCCCGGTTGTACACCCGTACATCGTCCACGTGTCCCTCCAGGTGTCGTCCGCCCCCGTTCCCGTGCTTGCCGATGTAGGTGTTTGCCCCCAGGTCCCCGTTAAATCCCACGTCCTCCGTGTAAGAAGCCGAATTGGCCAGGGAACCGTCCACGTAAATCTTCTGTGTGTCGTGGTCGTTGTCCATCACGTACGCGACGTGGTGCCAGCTATTGTCGTCCACAGACACGTTGGAGTCGAGGCCGTTGAAGGGCGTACTGCCCGGGTAGTAAAACGCTCTCGCCGTCCCGTCCCCGTCTTCCACTCGTACGCCGATGTAATCCCCGATGGAAAACAGCTCGAACTCGTTTGTGTCTTCGTTCGGAATTTTAACCCACGCCGCCACCGTCACCACGTTGCTCTCGGTCACGTGGCCGGTGATCTCCACGTGATCAGAATCGGCGCGGTCAAAATCCAGACAATAAGGATTAGAGAAACTGGTCGGGGCGGTGGTGGTTGTCCAGTCCCCGGAACTCATGTTGATCAAATCCCCCGTGTTGCTGTTGGTCGAGGAATCGGCCGTCGTGGATCCGGATCCTTCGTCCAGTTTCCAGTACCCGGCCAGGCTTCCGCCCCCGTCCGGCAGATTCGTCTCGTTGTTGGCCGTGTCGCTTGCGATCGAGTGACCTCCGGACCCGTCGGTGTCCACGGTCACGCTGTTTTTGACCGTGTCCGCGGTGACCGATCCGTCCACCACCAGGCTGTTGTACACCTCCCCCACGTCGTTGCCGGTCCCGATGTCGTTGCCGCCGATCACCACCACGTTGGCCAGCTTGTTGTTGTTGCTGGAACCCCCGCCGTCAATGGTTCCCTTTACCAGAACATCCCGCAAAAACACGTCCAGGTCCGAGTCCCCGTTATCCGGCAGCGTGAGGTTCTCGGCAAAGATCCGGTTGCCCTCAACGGTCACCGTCTCCCCGTCCGAGGCTCCGTCCACCGCCGACTGCAGGGT
>CAZOLI010000085.1:0-7882 GCA_964580675.1 uncultured Planctomycetia bacterium | reverse complement strand
CCCGGTGCAAGACGAACGACAGGGGGTGACAAATAGGCTAAGAAGCAACAAATAAAAACATTACAGGCGGATTTAGATTACGATAACGACCTGGATGACGAGAGTTATAGAGACCGAGCGTGGAGGATTTCGGTGTCGTCCATGGGTCGGATGTCGTTTTGGTTCAGTGTCACCACGGCGATTGTCTTGCCTGCAGCGTTCAAAAATTCCACCTCGGCGGCCCCTTCTTCTTCATACCTGTGGACGACGGTGCCGATGTCCCCCACGGTCAAATTATGCTCGGGCAACTCTTTTGTTAGTACAACGGAATCCAGTTCGTTCATTGTTCTTCTCCCTGCTCAGATGCGGGATAGGCGGTTACGAATCGAATTCTGTCGCTTTCTCTCTCTTCAATCCAGACGGTAACAAGGGATATTGCTTCCCCTGTCGGTGATTCGACGGACTGCATGGGTCAGGTGGACGAAGCCAGAATTCCATAATAGAATTTGTACGCGAATACGGATCCCCCGGACAGGTGGAACAGGTACTTTCGAATACGGTTGAAGGTATTATTTTGGTACCACATATTGTACCGGGAGCATATTTTTTGAAGAAATTTCGCAATTTCAATAACTATGTATTGTAGTTTACGTTATTATTTGGTCCGTGGAAAACTCTCAGGGCCGCCTCCGCACCAATTGGGACGGTCTCCCCAACCACTGGGAGCAAACCGTCCTCGCTTTCGCTCATGTCTCTTTGGCCGTTGCCGTGGCCACTCCAGGAGTTCTCACTAATTTCCGTTGGTGTATCTGACGGAGGCCTTCAACGCAATTCTGTAGACCGCCTGTCGGGCCCGCCTCCGGAGTTCGGGATGTCCGGAGGTTAGCTTCGGTTTTAAAAGGGGAACGACGGGTTCGCCCATCTCCACTAATTTGCGGACGGCCGATTTCCGTTTCGATAATTTGTTGTGATCAAGCCAGTCTATATACGTGTTCGCTTTTTCTTTTACGGTTTTTTCGGGTTTCGGAAAGCTTTTGTCTGTATAAGTTTTTATGATCCTGTTCCGACTCACTTTTTCGCGAAAGTCCCTCATGTATTCCTCAAATTTTTTCGTTGTTATTTTTGTGGATTTTTTTCGCTCCTTGATTTCGGGATTTAAGTTTTTCAGGTGATTGACAAATGCACGCGAGAAGCCATGGACCATTAAAATTTTGCCTTCTTCAAATAGACGTTGAAGGATGGGTACTGTCAATTCGGGGGAGATACGTACACGGTGCCGTTTTGCAAACCTCAATTTGTCCCGAAGTATTCTACGCAGAATCGGTATCATGATAGAAGGGTGATCTTCCACGACTGGCTGAATTGTCTCCACAAGTTGGGGTAACAGGGAAACCGCCCGGACAAGATCCGACAGTAACTTGCTGCGTTTTTGATCAATCAGCTGATTCATTGAAAGGTTGAGAACTTTTCCCGCTTCCTCCGCCGATATGGGAACAAAACCCAGAGAGAGTCCTCTGAAGATGACGTGCCGTGTGAACGCTTGAATGGCCCGAGTGGTCAATTCTTGATCGGAGCCAATCGTGTTCTGAATCAAAAGAAGGTAGTGACCGGGCTTCATCACAAAGGGCATAAATTTCTTTATTACCGCAAGTTGTTTGGCCCGTTTTTCGACGTTATGTAGATGACCGGTTATATCTTCTCCCAGGTAGGAACAGGGCGGCAGTTTCATATAAAGAGAATTCGCCGTTCCATGAGCTTCCTTCACCTCTTCAAACACTCGCGCCAGATGAAGGCGATCGACGTCGCTTTCGGTTGTGTTGCTCCACCTGTTCAGAACGGACATTGATCGATTGTTTCCGTCATCGGACCCATAACGTGCCCAGTCCAGCAACTTCATGTTTCCTGGTGGCTGATCCCGCAAATCCCCGTTTTTTCCGAAGTAATTTTCGAATACCTTTTTTATCTCCTTTGCCGATTTTGCTTCTCGAAGTTTTCTCCAGAAGACAAAACCACGAGCGTGTTCACCGAAGAGAAAATTATCGGAAATTGAATGGAAATGAGAGATTGCCTGTCCAAAATTCTCTTTCCTTACGTCCAGGAATCCTTTCAATAGTTTTGCAACCGGCACCGGTTTCTCCGTTCCGTCAATGCGGTTTAAAACATTCTTCAACTGCTTCAGGTTGTCTTTTTTCGTGTGCCGTTCCGTCAGCAGAAGAAGGGATGGAACGGTTGATCTGTTTTCGTTATCTGGTGTTTCTTTTTTCCTGTGCTTTTTCCGTATTTTTTCAAGACGACCTCTAACGTTTCGTACGGGTGTTTCAAGTGGTATACCGGGTGTCTTAGAAATCTGTTCTTTGGACAGCCACCATGGCCGGATCGGTTTATCGTTGCCGTCGTTTACGCTGACCTTCTTCCATCGAATTCGTGGACCGTACTCCTGACCAACGTTTGTTAATAGCTGCCGGTCGTTCGCGACTCGGAGCAATGCCGGTATTTTGGCGTTCTTAACCGTTTTCCACTTTGATACGCTAATTTCTTGTAATGACACACTGCCGGTTCTGAGCCCAATTGCCCGAATTAGCAGTCTATCGAACCGACCCGTACCGGCATTTAGGTAATAATTGAGCTGGTATCTCCGGGGACGTTTTGGTGCTTTTCCAATGATACTATGCGCATTATACTCCGTTTGAACCCGGTAATATTTTGTACCATTTACCTGCTCGCCGGTGATTTGCACCGGGCTCCTCCGATTTTTCAACACCTCCGGAAACAGATTGGCAAACAGCAACTGATATGTTCTCGTGCGCAGGTATTTTTCCCGAAACAAACTGCGCTCGAAGTATGAAATTTCGTCGTAGTTCGCCCGCCCGAATTTTGGATAAAGCCATGTCGCTTTAAATTTATTATGAGAAAATATCGGACTTCGAAATACGGCATAAAGTGTTGTAGATGGAAAGTAGGTACGATACATAAATGTGGTTCGCCTGTTCGTTTCCGATCTGCGAAGAGCTACATCCAGATATTTGTCTTTCCGGAGGGAGACCCTTCCGGTGGTGATGGGAATGTTCTGCCTGTTCAAATACTGAAATGTCCCCTTTAGCGTTCGGAGATTTTTGTTGCTCTTTTTTGCTTTCCGAATTATCTGGTCGAGCTCGAGCGGTTTTCTCTCCTGGCAAACAAGGTGCGGAATCAACATGAGCTGAAATCCAAGGGAGAACAGCACTGCGAATTGCATTCGCCTTATACACACAAATTCTGGTATATTCATCTGAGCATTGAGGGAAAAAAGACCAGGATTCGAATTGTCTCGTTTTCTATTTTATTTGTTTCATGGGTTCAGTATAAGAGGTGCATTGTTAGGAAGCGTAATTGAGGGACCAGGTAATTGGGGAAAGGGGACGGCGAGACACGGACCGGCAACGAAAAAGACGACGGGACGGAGAGGTGATGGTGGACATTTTGATCACCCGAGATAAAAGTTTGTGGATGTTTGTGTTTATTGCGTTGATGTGTTGATGGGTTGCGCGTGATGCGTTGGGCGTTATGCGTGAGGCGTGGTGCGTGTTGCGTGATGCGTGTTGCGTTAGTGGCGTTATTAGCGTTATTGGCGTTCGTTGCGTTTATGGCGTTATGCGTTGATTCGCTGATGCGTGAAAACGGCGGGCGATGGGCGGTGGGCGATTGGCGATAGGACAGAGGAGCGTGGGTGCTGGGGTGCACGGGTGCAGGGGTGTGGGCAATAAACAGATAACGGCAGGCGATAGGAAAAAACAACAAGATTGGTTAACGCAGAGGCGCGAAGACGCAAATAACGACAAATAGAAAAAACAAAACAAACAACGAAATCATCGAACGCAGAGGCGCGAAGGCGTGGAGGGAAGTAAACAACTTGAGATCGGTTGCAACGGTGTTTTCCCGAAAGCGGGGCAGACTTCCTTCGTCATTTCATCCGGTTTCGTCATTGCGGTTTTGAAGTCGGGAAGCTCGCGTTGGAAGAATTGTTTGAGAAGAGGTTCCCCGGTTTCCCAGGATATACTTTCTGGGACGCTCCCGTTCCACCTCGAGTTATTTCATTTGTAAAAATCAATGGTTACCTCTTTTGTTTTTCCGGGAGCGTAATCCAGCGTTCGTTCTATCGTTCGCCCCTCCAGTTTTTCTTCTTCATTCATACGATCCGTTAATCTGTGGGAAAATGTTTTCAGCACGGGGTCAAACGTGGTGACAAGAGCTGGTCCATTTTGGTAGGTGGTGTTTTTCACTTTAAGTCCCCGCAGCTGAATTTTCTTTTTCCCTTTTGGTTGGAGGAAAAATTTAAACCAACCATCAGAACCAGGTCGGACATATTCGTTATTTTGATTGTTGAATTTCCTGATATAGACCGTACCACTCTTTTTCGGCTCTTCTACGTTATACGTTAAATGATCTCCTCTATTCGCCGTTGTTTCTTTTTTCCAGTACCATCCTGTTTTTGCGTCCTCCGTTTCCATTCTCAGGTAAATAAGGAAGGAACCTTCGGCATGCAGATCAAATACTTTCTTCTGGTAATGGATGCTTTCATGGAGAATGAACTTGTTCAAACGATACGAATATACGTGCAGCTTTTTAATAAGATTTCCATGTTTTTCTCTCTTTTTCTCGTCATATTCCAGGGTGAACGATAATTTGACGGATTCGGTATAGTCCGGGTTTCGCTCCATGTTTATCGCTCCAAGATCTATGACATCCCCGGCCTCGCCCGCCGGAATTTCGACCTTCTTCCTTCTGTACTTATAATCTGAGGAAACGGGATGGTTCCTACCATATGGGGAAACGAGCAACACGAGTTTTCCTGAAGGAACTCGTGGGGATGCGATGGGTTTTATTTTCAGGTTACCGTCTGTGTTTGTTATTTTAAGCTGAACCGATTTATCGGAATTTGGCATGAGCAACTCGGCGTAATAGGTCTTATTAAAAACGGATACGTAATTTTCGGATACCCCTTTTATTTTTGTGGGTTTGAACTTCCTTCCTCTTCTAAGGGTTAGCTGAATTTCCTCCGGCAAATTATCCAGGGCATAAAAGTCTGAATTTGTTTCTTCTGTGGGCCAAAAATACCCTTCCTTCCTCGAAAAGATCCGGAGCCGGGCATCCTCTCTATTTAATAGTTCCTGAAACTTCGAACTATTTTTGGAAATTTCTATTTCAATGTTTCCGTCCTCGTTGGTTCGTCCGGACGAATTATGACCAAGAAATATTTGACTGCTGTTCGATAAGACTTTTGCCGTGACAATGGCGTTCTTGATCGGTTGATTTTTACCATTTTGAACGTTTACGCGAATCGTGTGAATGTCTTTCCTGCTATTTCGTTCCTCTTCTCTGGGACTGGACTGTTGTTTCTTATCACTTTGAATGTTGTTGGTTTGCTGATTGTCTTTTGGGGTGGCCTTTTTCCTGTGGTTTTCCTGTTTGTTTGGCGCCCGGGTTTGCTTCGATGTTTGCTTGGAGGAGTTGTCCTCCGGGAGGAACAGGGCCGTGAACAACAGAATGCCCAGAAGAAGGGCTAGGGAAACCGTTAGAATTTGAAAAGAGTTGATGTTTTTGAAATCCACTGTCACGTAATCATGGAATTTAACCAATTCAGACTTTGTATCTTTTCATTCATTTTGCATCCCCCCCTTTATCCATAAGTTATTAGGGTCGTCAGTGGGATACAAGTATTTGTTGTCGTGTACGCAGGACGGCAACGCCGTCCGGAGTACGCGTTATTTTTTTTGACGCCGGGCCATGACCTTTGTTCTAATACGACAGTCCCTTGCTGCAGGTTTCCCGCCTCTCGCTGCCCCTCTTTTCGGACACGTCTGTTTTGGTCAACCGGCTCAGACAGGGGGCCTGCGTCCTGTCCATGTTTTCTCGGCCCCGGAACATACTGGAGATGAATCATTTTTTATTCGTTTTGGGGCCCACATCGCGATAATCGACATTGTTTGCTTCTGACACCGTTTCTTTCCGGTGGAACAGGATTTGCACTAAAAACACATCCGATTCGGTTGATTTCATTTTCATTGCGAAAAAACGCCCATGAGAGACAGAGGTAATCCAGAGGAAAAGAGGAACCGGGGGAAGACCGACAACCCCCCGTTTAAGGAAGAACAGGGAAAGACCTTCAAATCCGTCGGCTGGGATTTTTGTACGTTTCTTGTTCCTTCCGTCGGGACGTTCTGGCTGGTTCTAATGTCTATTGTCGTGGAGACCGGAACGACGCCTTCTTACGACGCGTCGATATGGGAAGCCCTGAAAAGTTACTTTTTTCCCGGAATGTTTCTTTTTTTGGCGATTGCGATACCGGCTAGTATGTGTGCGGGCTCGATCGTGGACATGCTGAAAAATAACTCGCTTGCCGATGGATCAAGTTCCGGCAAAACCGAATCGTATTTCTCAACAACCGGAACACGCGGTTGGCTCAATCGATTCTTTTTTACGATCTTTCATCCCCTCGTTTTCGTCTTCCTTGTCGGCGTAGATGTTTTTATCAACGGGTTTTTCCTCAATGACAAGTTCAACGAGTTCTTGCCTTTGCTGGTTTCCAGTTTTCTTTTTCTATCATTTGTCGGCCTTTTGCTGGATGGGTTGCGCTGGTTATTGAGAATATTCTGGAAAAAAATAATTGAGGATTGATACGGCGGTTCAGGGATCAACACCAAAGTGAACAACTATCCGGAACGGGTGGGGGAACAGGATGTGGAAACCCCGTCGGGGTTCTGCTGATCTCGAAGAATCGACGGCGTTCACACCCCAAAAATAAAGCCGGAGGAGATATTCAAGAACGGAAGCCGCAACATCGAGAGAACAAAACTTCCACGACGCCCCGGGTTGGGTTGCGCTGATCGGTCTGCGTCACCCTTCGCATCCCGCCTCCCTCCTTACGTTGCTGACGCAACACACCTCATGGGCTCACGAAATCGGACAGAAATACAGTGGCGTCGGGGAATGAGGCGCACAAATCCCGGTCTCCGGTGACAAGGGGGACGTTCAACGTATCGGCGAGCACGACGAACTCACAGTCGTAAGCGGCACATCCGGACGTCGCGGAACGTTCCAGCACGGCGTCCGACGGGACGGAATATTCGTTGCCCGCCATGAGTTCCTCCGCTTTTCCCATGATCTCCCGGGCGGTGCTTGCGTTGACAATCTCCTTTTTCATGTACATGGCCAGCACGTTTCGAAATTCGCTGATCCACAGGAGAGGGGCGGCCCACTCCCCGTCGTTCCGAAACACGCGCCGGGCGTCTTCGGTGTGTTCTCCTTCCAGCATCAGATAGGCCACCAGGTTCGTGTCCGCCACGATCATGGTCTGCCCGCGTCAATGGCCTCGTCCAGTTCATCGTCGGACAGGTTGTGGTGGGCGGTTTTTTCCCGCACCCGATCGATTTCCTCAAGCAATTGACCGCGATCCCGTGGTTTCTGTCCGAGAGCTCGTTCGAGGCAGAGAATCGCTTCCTGGTTGATGCTGCGACGGTGTGCCTCCGCCTGCTGTTTTAATTGTTCGTAGAGTTCCTCGGGAACGTTTTCAAGCTCGGTCGGGAATTCGGGCGCATACCTTTTGTTAATACGTTTTGACGTGGGATTTCATCCACCGGTTTTTTTCATTTTCGATGTGTTATTTGCGTTTGTTGCGTTTATCGCGTTTGTTGCGTTGGGCGTTATAACGGTGGGCGATAGGCGGTGGGCGATGGGTGATAGGGCAGGGGAGCATGGGTGCTGGGGTGCTGGGGAGCAAGGGGGCGAGGGTGTGAAACAGCGGATGATTGGCGATAGCGAATAACAAAACGGAAAACGGCAGGCGGTTGGCGATAGGCTATTGGCGATAGGAAAAACCAAACAGCAACAACTGGGATGCACGGGAGCAGGGGTGCAGGGGAGCAGG
>CAZOLI010000084.1:0-8131 GCA_964580675.1 uncultured Planctomycetia bacterium | reverse complement strand
AAGAGCCTCGACCGGACGTAGTCCGATGGAAGCAGGGAGTACCTAAACGGTACGCCATCTTTTATCAGGGAGGGGGGGCTTCTCCTTAACCAACGGATCAGAGAAAAGGCTCAGCCGGATGATGTCCGATGAAAGCAGTGAGGGCCATTAAGGGCATGCCATCATTCGAGAGAGGTTCTTTCTGTTAATGATCATTCAGAGGGCCTCTTTACGAACGTCACCACCCATTTTCCGAGAGGCGGCGGATTAATCGGAGGAGAGGCGTTCCCGGGTCAGGTCGTAGTCGAAGATAATGTGTTCGGTGTCCCGGACCTTTTTCCGGTGGGAACTGTGCTTCATCACGACGCCGTCATCCCGTACCACCATGTTTCCCACGTTTTTCTCGAACATGGGTTCGGTTTTGTGTGCCGACTCGGGATCGAAGAACAGGTCGCTGTCGACCCGGTACTGAAGGAACAGGTGTTTGTTTTTTCGCTGGGCGTTCCGGAGGACATACCGGAAGGGGGAGGGAAACGTGCCGTAGTTGTCGGCGTCCCATGAATCATAGTGATCCATGAGCAGCGGTTTTCCGAGAGGCCCCGTGTATGCGTCCGATCGAAATTTTCGTTTGAGGGGACGAATCCATCCCGGTGAAAGCATGTTGCGGAAATAATCCGGCTGCAGCACGTGTTCCCGTACGAATTTCTCGCGCAGTTCCCAGCTGGTGAACCGGTACTTCTTGTACAGATCCGCCGGATACCCCCCGTTCTGTCGGACCTTTTCGTCAATCTCTTTCTGTCGGATCCGCTCCTTTTTCGAAAGTTTTTCGTGAATGTTCCGTGCGTTTTCGAGGTATTTTTTGAATCGATCCCCGAACAGGACGAGGCCGTCCTTCTCCACCGTAATGGTAAACGGTTTGTTCAGGATTTTCTGAACGGCCTGTTTCAGTGGTTTTTCCGAAGGGGGTTGCAGGCCCACGGTGTTGATGTCCATGGCCCACCGTGTAATTCGCGCCTCGACCACGTCTTTGCCGGGCGTAATTTTCCCCTTAGCTTCGGTGTCCGAAGAATTCTCCCCCGTTGACTTTTCGCCCGGAATATCGGGAATGGACTCCTTCGATTTCGGCCCGTTTCCCTTCCTGTTGTTTTCCGGGAGGGTTCGTTCGGTCCGGAGGACCAGGACGTCCTCCGTCTGCGTCTTCTGGGTCTTGAAGTTAAAATCCAGCACCCCGTCCGTGTTTCGTTCCACTGTGAGGCGGAACTGTTCCGTCGGGGGGTCCTTTTCCTCTTCGTCCTGGGTGAAGGCGGGGGTCAGGCAGGCGGCGAGGAACAGGGGGAGAACAGCCAGAAACAGGAGCGTTCGTGTTTCTGGGGTTTTGACCATGGGAGACCGTCCCTCTGTAAAATATGGGCAACGAAGATACGGCTCGTTCCAGCGCTTTCGAACAGGCACCCACCACCGGGTCAGGATCGGAATGGCGATGTTCGGGAATAAAATTGGTGTTAAAGGCAAACACCTTGTTCCCCATCTCAGGGATATGTAGTATAAAAAGAGGTGCTGTTCATAACAAACCTGCACGGACCACAGAAGTGGTGGCCGGAGGAGGGATTCATCGGATCGTACAGGTTGAACCGTGAACGAGAACCAGATAATTTTATCGGACGATATAACATCCCTTTGACGTCAGGATGAACGATCTCGGGGAAACGGAGGTGCTGCTTGTGGATTGCCAGGCGACGGGTTCGTCCCCTTCGTCGGCTCACCTCCTGGAACTGGGCTGGTGCCGTTACCGACCGTCGACCTCTCCGGACGACGTTTCAAACCTGGATGTCACCGCCCGACTCATCCGGCCACCTTCGGACGTCTCCGTGCCGAACCGGGTCCGTCGGTTAACGGGCATCACGCAGGAGATGGTGGAGAACGGCACGAAACCAGAACGGGTCCTTTCCGAGTTCGAGGACATCCAACGGAACGCCGGCACACCGACGGCGCATTACGCACGGTTCGAACGGTCCTTTCTCGCCTCGGCGTCCCGTGAACAATCCGACGGGGACGTTGCCCTGAACCTCTCCTTTTATTGCACGTACGAAATTGCACGGCGGTTGTTCCCCGGTCTTCCCCGCAAGAGCCTCCGCGCGGTGGCCGGCTTTGCCGGATTTTCCCCGCCGGAGAAAAAGCGGGTGACGCATCACCTGCGGGCCACGGCCGTTATATGGGACCGGATCGTCGAGGAGCTCCGGTCCGTCGAGGACGTTCACACGACCGAACAGCTGGAAAAATGGCTTCTGCGGACCGATCCCGGCGATCGGGAGCAAACAACGGTTCCCATGGACCGGGACGAGCGGCTGTCCCTTCCGGAGCAGCCGGGCGTGTATCACCTGGAGGACGGCGGGGGAGAGGTGGTTTACGTGGGCAAAGCGACCTGTCTCCGGGACCGGGTGAACACGTACTTTCAGTCGGGCTCGAGCCTTTCCCTGAAGAACCGCGAATTGGTGAGTCAGGTACATGACGTGTCCTGCCGGTTGACCGAAACACCGCTGGAGGCGGCCCTGCTGGAATCGGACCAGATCAAGGAACACGACCCGGAGTACAACCGGGCCCTCCGGAATCGCCGCCGGTCCATCTGGTTCGCCTCCGAAGACGGCTCCCGGTTCACCCGATCCGAGCCGGATCCGGATCATCCGTACGGTCCCCTCTCCGGGCGCCGCCCGGTGGAGGTTCTCCGATCGCTTCGCCGGGGGATGAACGGGGGAACGGATCTGGCCGCAGTATCCAATCGAGCCGTAAACGAACTTCTGGAGGAGCCGGCGTGGGAGGAAGGGCTGGCCCTTTTCCGGCGTCGGGTGTCGGGGACGGTGCAGGATCCGGGCCTGGAACATTTTCTGGTCCTGGGGCTCCAGTTTCAGGCGGAGAACCAGCGCGAGTCGGAGGAGGACCAGAGCGGGGACGGAGAGACCGATGAAGAGGAGGAACCGCTTTCGCCGGAGCAGGTTGCGGATCGGATCCGGAGCATGATTCGTCGTTCCACCCGTCGTCTGCGGAGGGGAGCATGGATTCGACGCATCTATTCGTCCGTCGTGCTGTGGAAACCGGATTCGGGAACGGAGGGCGATCGGGAACCGTGGCGGTGCATCGAAATCACGGAAGGAGAGTGGGAGCGGGAGGGAGAATGGATGTCGGAACCACCGCCCCCCGAAGTACTCCGCCGCCGGGTTTCCGACCCCGACCGCGAACAATATTCAGTGTTAGCGTTTGATCGGCTCCGGGTGCTTACGTCCGAACTCCGAATGCTTCGCCGGAACGACCGGCCGATCCGGATGCTGACCCGGACGGGAAAAGCACTCTCCGGTGAAGCGATCGACGGATTTCTCCGGTGGATCTGAACGCGAAAGACCCAGGAAAAAACCGTAAATGGTGCCGGGAAATTTTTATATGTTTTTAATTTGACAAAACGCATTTCATTTTATAAAATTTCTGAGATTCCTCGTCTGACCGGCACCATCGATCCGTCCGGACAGAGGTAACGATCTTTTCGGTATGTCGTGTTCCGGCATCATCTCCCGGAAGGAGAAGAACGTCCCTGTCCCTCGTTGAGGATTTTTTGAGGATGCGGATGGGGCACCACGTGTAAGGGTGAGATGAGGAAGGAGAGGAAGTGTTTGTTTTAAGGATTCCTTTATACATCTGGAGTGCAGATCGTGAAAAAGAACGACAGGAAGGTAACGAAAGGCGAAGGGGTTACGCCGAAGATCGTCGGTTCGAGCGAAACGATACGGCGGGTTCGGCGGACGATTGAGCGAGTCGGTCCCCGGGAATCGAACGTTCTGATTCAGGGCGAGAGCGGCACCGGCAAAGAGCTGGTGGCCCGTCACATCCATAACACAGTCATGGGAGACAACGAGCCGGGACCGTTCTGTGCGATCAACTGCTCCGCCATCAACGACGAACTGATGGCCTCCGAGCTGTTCGGTCACCACAAAGGTGCGTTTACCGGTGCACACACCGATCGAAAAGGGTTGTTTCGGGAGGCCACCGACGGCACACTGTTTCTTGACGAAGTGGGCGAAATATCGTCCGCCGGACAGGCAAAACTGCTCCGTGCACTGGAGGAAGGACGGATCCGTCCGGTGGGATCGGACGAGACGGTGGCGGCCGATCCCCGCATCATCTCCGCCACCAACCGGGACCTGGAAGCCGGCGTGGATGAGGGTGATTTCCGTGAGGACCTGTATTACCGGCTCGACGTGATCAAGATCGAGATTCCGCCGCTTCGCGAACGACGCGAGGACATCCCCGAACTGGCCCGGTTCCTTATCGATAAGATTGCCCGCCGGTACGACCTCGGCGAACTGGAGCCGACGTCCGGGTTCATTCAGTCCCTGATTGCGTTTGACTGGCCGGGCAACGTCCGTCAGCTGGAAAACCGGATCGAGCAGGCCGTCATCTTTTCGGACGGTAACGAGCTGGACGAGGAGGCGCTACCCGGGAACGGGGCAACCTGGAACGTTCGCAACTGGGAGGAAGCGGGCCTGCAGGAAGCCGTGAACGATTTTGAACGGGCCCTCATCCGGGAAACCCTGGAGCAGAACGATGGAAACAAGCGCCAGACCGCCCGGGAACTCGGCATCAGCCGCTCCACGCTGTACCGCAAATTGTTCGGCAGTTACCGGGATTAGTCCCGGTGTCCCGCTGAAGCTTTCCCGGGTGGTTCATATCCCTTCTTAAATGGATAATTAGTACATGGGGGATAGGAATCTTAATTCGTGTTTGCTGGAGAGCACGTTTTCTAAAAGAAGTAGTCTCCGGGGCAAAAAAACAACGTGTACTCCGGACGGCGTTGCCGCCCTGCGTACGCTACAACGAACACAGAAATTTTTCATTTCAAGTGTTTTTTCGTTGTGCACGAGCGGCAGCGGTGTACACGGATCTTCAGCGGAGTGAGCCCCTTGCATCGTGAAATTCAACGGGTCCCGGGGCGGCGTTGTCATTCTCCGTACACGGGGTTTTTCTTCGGCCTTCCCGTCATCAAAATCCCTGATCTATACCGAAGAACGGGACGGAAGAGTCCACACTTTTTCAGATGGGTGGAACTATAAATCCGGGGAACGCTTTGCTATCATAATCCTTCTTCTAAACCTGCAGATGATGGTTTATTTGCCTGTTTCTTTTTTTGTTTGCCCCGGTATCCATGACGGATCAACAGTCCTCCATTCCTCTCTCGGTTTGCGTGATTACGCTGAACGAAGAGGACCACATTCGAACCTGCCTGGAAAGTGTAAGCTGGGCCGACGACCTGCTGGTGGTGGATTCCGGCAGTGAGGACCGAACCGTCGAGCTCGCCGAGGAGGTCGGGGCCCGGGTGATCCATAACGAGTTCCCCGGACACGTCGAGCAGAAACAGTACGCCACGGATCGGGCCGAACACGACTGGGTCCTGTCCCTGGACGCCGACGAGGAAGTCAGCAAGGAACTTCAGGAATCGATTCGTTCCCTGTTCGCCGCCGGCACGCCGGACCCGGACACGACATACGCCCTGAAGCGACTGTCCCGGTACCTCGGCACCTGGCAGTACCACGGCAGCTGGTACCCCGACTGGGTCGTCCGTCTGTTCAACCGAAAACAGACCCACTGGGGCGGCGAAAACCCGCACGATCGGGTCCTGCCGGCCGAGGAAACTGTTCGACTGGACGGACATCTGTTGCATTACCCGTACGATAACCTGTCCGATCACCTGGACTACATCGATTCGTACACCGACATCATGGCCCGGGAGAAGGACGAGAACGGCGAGCGGGGCTCCATCCTCAAGGCCGTGTCCCACGGAGGGTTCAAGTTCTTCCGGGATTACGTCCTGAAGGGCGGGTTCCTGGACGGTGCCACCGGGGCTGTCAATGCCGTCATGGGCAGTTATTACGTGTTCCTCAAGTACGTGAAACTCTGGGAACGACAGACCATCGACGAGTCATGAAGGAACCGGGAGGTGTATGGTGAACGATTACGACTACGGTTGGCGGAGAAACCGATGAAAATTCTCCACGTGGACACGGGACGCACGTGGCGGGGCGGTCAGGCCCAGGTGTTCAACCTGGTCCGGTCCCTGGACCCCGACCGGACGGATAACCACCTCCTGGTGCCGGAGGAATCCGAACTGCACCGGCGGCTGGTGGACGAGGACGTGGGCGATCGGGTGCACACCCACCCGCTTCGGGGAGAATGGGACGTGTCGGCGGGGTGGACGATCTCGGACCTCCACGCCACGCACGAGTACGACCTCGTGCACGCCCATGATTCGCACGGACACGGGATCGTCTGGTGGGCTTCGCGCATATTTTCGCTACCGCCGATTGTGGTCACGCGCCGGCTCGAACTCTCCGTTGGACAGAACATCTTCAGCCGGAAAAAATACCGCGACGCCGATCGGTTCATCGCCATTTCCGAACCGGTGAAAGAATCACTGTCGGACGGGGGCGTGGACGAAGAGAGGATTCACGTTATTCCGAGCGGCGTGGCCCTCGAGCACGTCACGGCCTGTTCCCCGGACGGGGCCGCAATCGAGGAACTGGGCCTGGATCCCGACCGACCCGTGGTGGGCAACGTCGGTGCGCTGACTCACCAGAAGGATCAGGAGACGTTCATCCGGATGGCCCACCACCTGATCGAGGAAACCGGCCGCGATCGAACACAGTTCGTGATCGCCGGGTCCGGGGAACTCGAGGACGAACTGCGATCGTTAATTCAGGAACTCGGGATCGGGGAACAGTGCAAACTTGCGGGGTTCCGGGAGCGCATCGTCCCGTTTATCAAGACGTTTGACCTGTTTGTCCTGACGTCCGTGTTCGAAGGACTGTGCAGCACCCTTCTGCAGGTGATGGGGGCACGGGTGCCGATCGTCGCGACGAACGTCGGCGGGGTGTCGACCCTCATCGAGGACGGGGTCACCGGCCGGCTGGTGTCCCCCGAAAAACCCGTTGAAATCGCGGAGACGGTGGATGACCTCCTGTCCCGCCCGGACGAGCAAAAACAATACGTGCAGAACGCGTTTGACCGGGTCCTGTCCTACGATTACGACCAGCTCGCCCGGCGGACCGAGGAGGAGGTGTACCGGTCCGTCGCCGGCGAAAAGGCCTCCAGAACGTCATGACCGAACCGGAGCAAAACAAAATGAAGGACGATCCCGTTCTGTTCGTGGTGGCCACACCGATCGGCAACCTGTCGGACCTGACGGAGCGGGCGGAACGGGTTCTGAAACGGGTCCCGCTGGTGCTGGCGGAGGACACGGAACGCACGAAAAAGCTGCTCTCGCACATTGACAGCGGGGCCCGGCTGGAATCCCTTCACGAACACAGCCGCCCGTCGAAGCTGGAACGCGTCCTGGAGGACGTCACGGGCGGAGACGAGGCGGCGATCGTCTCGGACGCGGGGAACCCGGCGGTCAGCGACCCGGCCCACCGGCTGGTGGATCGGTGTCTCGAGACCGACGTCCGCGTGGTGCCTGTTCCCGGCCCGTCGGCCGTCACCGCCGCGCTGTCCGTCTCCGGGTTCCGTGCGGACCGGTTCCGGTTCGAAGGGTATCCGCCGGAGGACGAGGCGGACCGGAACCGCTGGCTGGCCGGCGTGCTGTCGTCGCCCGCGCCGGTGGTTCTGTTTCTGCCGCCCCGGCTGGTGCAGACGGTCGGGGAGGAACTCGGGAAACAGGCGCCGGATCGAACGCTCACGGTCGCCCGGGAAATGACGAAAACCCACGAGGAGATTCGGCGCGTCACCGGGCGACAGCTGGCGGAGGAAGTGGTGGACCGGGAGGTGAAGGGCGAATGGACGCTGGTGGTGTCCCCGCGGCCGGACACCGAACCGGCGGAGGAAGCACCGGAAGAAGCATCGGAGGTGCCGGCGGAACAGATCTCGTTTCTCCTGGAGGAGATGGACCTGTCTCCCTCGAAATCAGCCCGCATTCTCGCCCGTCTCCTTGACCGGGACCGGGGCGACGTCTACGATCGAATTCTCCGCTGGCAGGCATCACAGGACGAGTAACAACCAGTGAACAAAGAGTAAGGAGGGATCAGTAAGGAGTAAGGAGTGAGGAGTCAGGAGTAAGGAGTGAGGAGCGTTCCGTCGGGGCGAGGGCAAACTTATTCACCAAAGCCGGAGCCCCGAC
>CAZOLI010000083.1:0-8242 GCA_964580675.1 uncultured Planctomycetia bacterium | reverse complement strand
CGTAGATCGGGCATTCCAGCCCGATCTCCTTTGATTGTGGTCTTTTCCTCAACCGTAGCCAACTTCCAACATCGTTGTCGACCTTTTATTGGTTTCCTACCTTTTGCCGATGCTCGGGCTAGAAAGCCCGAGCTACCCTTTTCAACGTTATTCCTTCGTAGATCGGGCTTTCCAGCCTGATCTCCTGTGGCCGTGGGCATCTTCTCATTGAGTACCTGTTCTCTTCACCGTATTTTATTCCTCTTATTGCTTGTTTCCTTTTACACGTTATTTTTTCGACGCTGGGACACTACTTTCTTAGAAAACATCAACACCGCCGCTTCGTGCGCCACTACAAACGCCCCTGCTAACCACAGCTCCTGTCATGCGTCGTGAGGTTTCCCCATCAGATGAGGTATCCCTACCGCGATTCCTGATCCCCGTCCGGTCGGGGCTGATCCGCCGGATCTTCGAGGGGACCGATGATGGCTTCGAACGCGTCCGTGGTTGTGACAAGACCGATGATCCGTTCGCCGTCCTCTTCCCGAATGAAGGTGAGTTCCTGGTGTTCGTCCTGGAAGCGGTCGATCAGGGCCGCCACGGACAGGGATTCGGGAACGATCATCGGGGACACAGCGAGGTCGGATATATCAATTTCCCCCTGTGTCAGTTCATTTAAATGCTCCAGCAGGGTTTGCGCGTACACGATACCGATAAATTCCTCGGGCCGTTCGCCGATCACGGGAAAACGGGCGTACGAGGAATTTTTCACGATGTTCAGGTTTTCCTCCGAACTGTTTTCGGTGGATAACACTTCCATCTCCTCCCGGGGCACCATAATATCTCGAACCGGAATGTCCTCTATTTCCAGTGCTTTCATGACTTCCTCCCGGCGTTCCCGATCCAGTTCCCCCCGGGAAAGGATTTCTCCCATTTGCCTGCGAAGATCGCCGAACTCCACTTCTTCCTCATCCGTCCAGGAACGTTCAATTTTTATCCCGAACCATCCCAGAATCCATTTGGCGGTTTTGTCCCCGAGATAGATCACCGGATACATCAGTGTCGTCCAGTAGTAGTGAAGGTGAGCGCACCATTTCAGGACCCCACGGGCTTTTTCCACGCCGAGGTACGTGGGGACCTGTTCCCCGAGAACGACGTGAGCGAGATTAATCAAAATGACGGATGTCGCAATGGATATGGTTTTAATGGACGTTAACGGAAGATCAATGGCCTGTAACGGGAGTTGCAGGAGGTGTGTCAGGGCCGGTTCAGCGGTAATGCCCAACCCGATACTGGAAATCGTAATGCCGACCTGACATCCCGTCAGATACAGCTCGAGCCGGTCGGTCATGTCCCAGGCCAGTTTGAGAGCGGAGGATCCGGTGAACTGGTCCTCGTCAAATTGCCGGACGCGGGTGAGGGCAAATTCCGTGGTCACAAAGAACCCGTTTGAGGCAAGCAAAACGAGTCCACCGACCAGTCGCAAAATTTGCAGGGGATTCATTGGGTTCGTTTCTCAGCGATCAGGTTTTCATTTTCTGAACATGGACGTCGATTTTCGTTCCAACTTTTGCCGGTGTTCTTCGGAACCATTCCTTTGCGCTGTTTCCGGTGCACGGCGGACGATGTATCGTTTCGCAGACCGTGAGGTCACGGTCGGGCCCAACCGATGTTAGCCATCACCGGCGTCGGCCCCGAACAACGGGGGAAGTTCCGGCCAGAGGGCGACCGTGAAGATGGCCACGCCCGTATATTGGAGCAATCCTCCACCAAACGAAAGCACCGTGAAATACGCCGATCCATAGGCGATGGAGATTCCGGAGAAGGCACCGGCCGGACCGAGAACGCGAAGAAGTGTACCGGCACCGGTCACGTAAACGGCGATTACGATGGAGGGCGAATTAATGGGCACCCGTCCGGCCGCGGAGGGAATGATCCAGGTCCCGTACCCGATGATTAAGATGGTCAGGAACCCGATCACCCAGAGGTGAAGCAGGCCCCGGCGGAGAATCGGTACGTCCGTTGTTAAACGGAGGTAATAAAGCAGGATGAACAAACCGAGGAACACGAAGGCCACGGTGACGCCGTGAACAAATCCCGGCACGTTCAATCGATGCCGGGCCTGATCCAGACGCATGCCCCATGCGAGCAGCAGAAATCCGGGCAGGAGGAGATAATTCAGCCAAACCGGTGCGACAAGCGAGCCCGGTAGAGACAGAAAGGGAACAAATCCCAGGAGCACCATACCGACCCCCAGTACGTACGGCAAAACGGGGTCTCCTTTTTTGCCAACCACCCGTCCGGAAATGCCCATGGCCATTGCGGGAACGCCGAGAAACAGAAATGATTCACGCCCGAATGCACTGAGAGATACGGAGATCATTTCACTCCCGTACACGTGACCGATCCATCCGGCGGCTCCCACACCAAACGATAGGCCAACCAGGGTGAGTCCGGCGGCGAGCACGTACGTCCATGCGCCTTCTTTTGTGGTGGTCAGGACACACGGGAGAAGCGTAAACAGGTAACAGAACCATACTCCTCCTTCCAGGAGCACAACAAGCAACACGAGGTGGCGCCAGATGCCGACCGGCGGCCAGATCAGCGGGATGACAAAAATCCAGATGACCGCGGAGGTGAGCAGGAACATACTCCCGATCCTGGGCGTTGTGCCGCCTGATAATTTGACGGCGGTTAACTGAGGGATGATTCGGTATCCGGCGCCCAGGAGGAATCCACCGATAAAAAACCAGGTCTGCAGGTGAATATGCAGCAGCCGGTGGGATCGATCGATGAACCATCCGCTGAAGGGGGAAAACAGGGCGGTCAGGCCGATAAGACCCCCGACAAGCAAAAACGTAAGGAGGGATAATCGAACATATATGCCGATGTGACTCCTGTTGTTCATCTTAGCCGCCGGTGTGGGTGAGAACGGAGCCCGCTACAAGAATCAGCATCCCCATGAGGCTGATCGCGATGTGCAGGTAAAACATGCGGTGAACGTTCCATTCCTCCGCCTCTTTTTTCATGATGTCTTCCTCCCGGGAGGAGTAGGACGTGGACGGGATGGTCCCGGAAACAACGGCGGTAAGGACGACCCATCCCAGGATCATGACGGTAATGGCCGTGAAGCGAATCGGGGACCGGAAGGAGCGCATGGGGATCATTAATATGCCCGTAATGAAGAGGAGCCCGGAGAACAACAGGGCAAGCCCCCGGAACCGTCCGACGACGCGTTTCAAAAACGGCCGGTGTTCCACCGGGGATTCACTGTTTTTGATCACACGAAGGAGGACGAAGGTGGCGAAGAAAATGCCCCCGATCCAGCCGACGGCGGCCAGTAAATGAATGGCAACGAGAAATTGATCGAACAACTTCATCGAGTTGGGGAATAACTGAACACGATCGAATCCCTTTCATTAGAACACAGGATCCGTTCTGTGTGAAGACGCCGTTATATGACCAGTGGAATCCGCTGCCGGTTTTCTTCCAGTTTGCAACACCGGCAGGAATTTTTTGTTGCCGGTGTGCAAAATATCCCCGGCCCCAGGTTTCATTTCCCGGCGGCATTGGGAATATTTCGGGTTATTTTGCCGTTCTGGTTGAGAATGTCCATATCCGACGCTGTTTTTCGGGATTTCGGAACGGAAATTGCAAATCGTCCGGTGCAACGATTAATCGTTTTGAGAAAGAGGTGTATCATGAACCATCCACCCTTCAAAATCCACTCGGTTGATTCGGTGACGATGCCCGATGGGGCATCGAGAAAGCACATTCTGGAGGAAGCAAATTACAATGTGTTTTGTGTGTCCGCTGAGGACGTGTATCTGGATATGCTGACCGACAGCGGTACCGGGGCGCTCTCGAAACGGCAGCTCGGGGCGATGCTTCAGGGAGATGAACGATACGCCGGTTCGAAAAGTTTTGAGGCCTTCGAGGAGACCGTTCGAGAGTTAACCGGTTATCAACACGTGTTTCCCGTACACCAGGGTCGGGCGGCTGAACGCATACTGTTCTCCCTTCTCGTGGACGAGGGGGATCGGGTTCCGTCCAACACCCACTTCGATACCACGCGGGGCAACATTAAATACAACGGGGGCATCCCGGTTGATCTGCCCGCCGCCCGTACAGACCGGTCCGAATCCGTCTTCAGTGGCAACATGGACACGACGAAACTCCGGGAGGAACTGTCACGGGACAGCAACATTCCCCTTTCGATGATGACGGTAACGAACAACTCCTTTGCCGGACGGCCCGTTTCCCTTCGGAACATCCGATCCATCCGGAACATCGCGAAGGAGCACGGGATTCCTTTTTTCCTGGATGCCGCGAGGTTTGCCGAAAATGCTTACTGGATGTTCCGTCACGAATCGGAAAACTCCTTTTCCACGCCGGCGGAAGCGGCGGAAGCGACGTTTCGAGCATCCGACGGGTGCCTCATGAGTGCGAAAAAGGACGGTCTTGCACACATCGGGGGCATGCTCTGTCTGAACGACGACGAACTTGCGGAGGAAGTCAAACAATTACTGATTCTCACGGAAGGATTTCCCACGTACGGGGGACTGGCCGGACGGGATCTGGAGGCGATCCGCGTGGGTTTGATGGAAATGCTTGACGAATCGTATCTTCGGTACCGATACGAACGGACGCGGGAGATCGAGGAGCAGCTGTCGGCGCTGGACGTACCGTTCGTTCGTCCGGTGGCGCTTCACGCGATATATCTGGACGCCGGTGCGTTTCTTTCACACATTCCACCGGACCGATTTCCCGGTGTTGCTCTGTCGAACCAGTTATACATCGAAGGGGGCATTCGTTCCGTGGAGATTGGTTCACTCATGTACGGAAACGACGCCCGGCCGATGGACAGAGAATTAACCCGGCTCTGTATTCCAAGAAGAACTCTCACGAAGGAACATCTGGAGCACCTCTTCTCCACGCTGGAAACGATCCAGGAGAAGAAAGAGGAGATTCCGGGATTGGAACTCACGAAGGAACCGGAACTGGTCCGACATTTTTCGGCGGAACTTCAACCGGTTCATCCATTTCCGGATCCGGAAGACGCGGACAGGGGCGAAAATTAGGACGAAGGAGTGGAACGATAATTTTACTGATGATGCCGTTTCTGTACATTCCATGGAGGGTTGTGATGATGAACGGTCGGACGTACGGGGTGATTGGTGCGGGCGTGGCCGGTCTGGCGACGGCGCTGTTCCTCCTGAAAACCGGCCGAAAAAACGTCGAGGTGTTTGAGAAAGAACCGTTTCCGGGCCGGTGGGCCTCGGGGAACAACGCGGGCATGCTGCACCATTATCACCCGGACGAGGAACTTCGATCCATGCTTTCCGATGGTATACGTCTGTTGAAGGCCTTCAACAACCGGATCTCCGATTCGTTTTTAACCTCCTGTCCCTCGTTATGGCTGCTGCCGGACGAACGGGCAAAAATGGTGATTCGATCCGGGGAAACCTCCTGCCGGCAACTACCGGCGGGGGATGTTCCGGAGGCATTTCGGCCGGAAGGTGAAAACGATGGTTTTCGTTATCTGCAGTTTCCGGAGGACGGGCTGGTGGATGCCGGGGCGTTCCTGCAAACGTTAACGGACGAATTGAAACAGCGGGGGGGAGCCCTTCGGACAAACATTGAAATCACCTCCGGCCGCCGATTGGGGGATCGATGGATTCTGAGGTCGGCATCGGATACGTATCCGGTCACCGCCGTGATAAACGCGGCCGGTGCCTGGGCCGGGGAGGTGGGCGATCACCATGGTTCCGGGAAAGGCGGTCTCCAGCCGGAGGGTCGGTACCTGTTTCAGACCACAATCCCGTTTCCCGATTTGGATTACTCGTATTACTGGGACCGGAAGCACAACATTTATTTTCGCCGGTTATCGGAGGGGACGCTGGTCAGTGTCTGTGAAAACGTTACCACCGACCCGGGGGAAGCACCCGGGCATTACGAAAACATCCGGCAACTACTGGCGGAGCGAATTACGTCCACCTATCCTCAATTTTCGTCGTTTTCGATACAGAACAGCTGGTGGTGTCAGCGTTCCTTTTTTCCCGACCGGTTGCCATTCATCGGTGCGGACCCGGACCTGGACCGGTTTTACTGGGTGTCGGGTCTCGGGGGACACGGGGTCTCCGCCTCCATGGCAACGGGTCGGAAGGCGGTCAACACCATCGCACATTTCGAGAACCATTCCCGGTAATCATCCAATGAACACGCAGAGGCAAGAACAACTGAACGTGGATCTGGAACTGCTGGAATCGTTTAACCGGGCCGGGCCAAGGTATACCAGTTACCCGCCGGCCACGGAATTTACGCCGGAATTTTCGGCCGAAGATCTTCGGAACGAAATGGTTCGAACCAACCGGAACCATTCCCGGCCGTTTTCACTCTACCTGCATATACCCTTCTGTCGACGTCTTTGCTATTTCTGTGGATGCAACACGCACATCACACACAACAGGGAGCGAATTCGGTCCTACGTGGACGTGTTAAAGAAGGAGATCGACCTCCTCGCGGAACGAATGTCTTCCGAACGAAAAATTGCCCAACTACACCTTGGCGGTGGAAGTCCTTCCTACCTGGAACCGGAAACGTTTCTGGAGCTTCATGAACACATTGCCTCCACCTTTTCGTTTGCGGCGGACGCCGAAAAAGGAATTGAGATCGATCCGCGGGAGATTACGGAGGCACATTTTGACGCGTTCGACGAGGCGGGCGTAAACCGAATGAGCCTCGGCGTGCAGACCTTCGACCGAGATGTCCAGGCGTTAATAAATCGAGAGCAGTCCGCGGCGAAAACGGCGAAATGTGTGCAGTGGGCCCGTGAGATCGACGTTGAGAGTTTAAACATCGACCTGATATACGGGCTTCCCGACCAGACACTGGTGACGTTTGAGGAGACGCTTTCCCGGACCATATCCCTTTCCCCGGACCGGCTGGCCATTTACAGCTACGCCCACGTGCCCTGGAAGAAAAAACATCAGCGGGCCATTCCGGAGGAACGCCTGCCCGGGCCACGCGACAAATTGCGGCTGATCAAACTGGCCATCGAGACATTGACCCGGAAGGGGTACCGATTTATTGGGCTGGATCATTTTGCGAAGCCCGACGATGACCTCGCGATCGCGCAGGAAGAGGGCACCTTACAGCGGAATTTTCAGGGTTATTTCACGCACGCCGGTACGGATCTGTTCGGCCTTGGTCTGACGGGCATCTCGATTCTGAACCATGTGTACGCTCAAAATCACAAGTCCTTCGATGAATATTACGAAGCCGTTGAGGACGGCGAATTTGCCACGTGCCGGGGATTTACACTGACCCCTGACGACCGCATTCGGCGGTACGTCATCATGGAATTGATGTGTAACCTCCGGTGTCGCCGGCGGGACGTGAAGGAGAAGTTTTCCGTGGACTTCAACCAGTACTTCCGGTCGGAACTGGATCGGTGCGAGAGACTGGAAAAGCAGGGGTTGCTGGAACGGACACAGGAATCGATTGAGGTGACCGACCGGGGGCGGTTGCTGCTGCGAAACATCTGCATGGTGTTTGACCGGTACACGGACCTGAAACAGAACGAGGAGGGCCCGTATTCGAAGACGATTTGACCCATAACGTATGGGGAAAGGTGAGCCCACGAAAACGTGCACTCCACTTCCGTCTCGTGCACGACAACAGAGCCCTTTTCCTGACGCGAAACGGTTGAACTGAAATTGTCGTGTTCGTTGTAAGGTACGCAGGACGGGTACGCCGTCTGGGGAACACGTTATTTTTTGACGCTGGAGACAACTTCTTCAGAAAACGTGCACTCCGCTGACGCTCCGTGCACGACAACAGAACCCAATTCCTTACGCCAAACTGTTGAACTGAAATTGCCGTGTTTTTTGTCGTGTACGGAAGGCGACGACGTCGCCCGGCGTACACGTTATTTTTTGTGACGCTGGGCCATTGCTATTTTCAAAAACGGTATCGTTTGCGCTCCGTTCTCGGGCTGGAATCCTCGAGTTACTTCTATCAACGTTTCCCCTTCGTAGATCGGGCTTTCCAGCCCGATCTCCTTTGACTGTTAAGTTTCCCGCAACCGCAACCAGCATTCATCCCTGTAATCTCCCTTTTATTGGTTTCCTACCTTTTTACCGGTGCTCGGGCAAGAATGCCCGAGGGACCCTTTTCAACGTTTCCCCTTCGTAGATCGGGCTTTCCAGCCCGATCTCCTTTGACTGTTAAGTTTCCCGCAACCGCAACCAGCATTCATCCC
>CAZOLI010000082.1:3525-8281 GCA_964580675.1 uncultured Planctomycetia bacterium | reverse complement strand
CGGTTCATCCTTCGTCCAGCTGTAGTTTCGGGCAACCCCACATCCGCCGAATCCAGTTCACCATTGCGCCGATCGGCTTCCGCCTGATGATCCATCCCTCCACCTGTTTCTTGTACGGGAAGTCCATCAGAATAAAAGAGATGAGGATCGACAGCCATCCCTGTCCCGGCAGCACGAGCATCAGGATGCCCGCCACGAGGAAGAAGAGCGCCAGAATGTTTTTAAGAACCAGAAGGAGGCCAAAAGAGATGGAGCTCTTGCGCAGCCGTTCGATCAGGTGAGGACGTTCGGTCTGAAAGTAATCCACCGGGAGCCGAACAACAATCCAGACCGTGGCGATCCCGATCACAAGGAACATGACAACCGAGGCCGCCGTGATCCACCAGAAGAGGTGGGATTGGCGCAATGTTCGGAGGAGGGCACCGACGTCCATAAGATGTTTCGTAACCCCGGTTAAAACCGCAATTTCTGGTCGAAATCTGCTTTTATGAGTGGCAAACGAGTTCTGAATACAGTATAATAAAATTTATTATAAAGTTCGGGACGGTAATTAGACATCCGGTTATCGGATTTGGCGATGGGGAAGTTTTTCGGGATTCTTTCACGGGTTGAGATGCTTATCGTTCTCTCCATCGGTCTGACCATCCTGATTGAGATCCTGACTATTATCCTCCGCTTTGTATGGGGGTACCGGTCCGCGGAGAACACGCTGTTTATTGCGAAGCTGACCGGGGGGATACGCATTCATCATCTGTATCTCGGTCTTTTTCTCTTTGGTTTTGTGCTGGTTCCGAACCTCCCCATTTTCTTCGAAGACCTGTTTATTGTCATGGGAGCGGGACTGGTTTTCTCCGACCTGATCCATCACTTTCTTGTCCTCTGGCCTCTTACGGGATCTCCGGAGTTCGACCTGACGTATCCCAACTTCTGAACCGGAGTTTGTCTTCTCCGTCTCCTTCCGCGAAACCGGCAGGGCTTCCGGTGGAACGGACCACTAAATACGTTGACCGGAGGTCCTGTCCCGGTGGGTTTTTATTCGTTCGATCCGTTCTTTGAATCATATTCAGCGAACGGCACGAAAGGGACAGGCGTGTCGTCGATTCTGCTGAATTGGAATGGGGTGATGCGGGAAGACCGCCTGGTGTTTCATTCCAGAAAATTTGGTCATCGCCCAATACGGTAATCCAATCCGTATTTACTCGTCCTGCAGGACGATGATCATGGGGCTGGTTGACGTTTTTTCAATTTTTTCGCGAACCGAATCAAAGATCAGGTCTTTTAAATTTTTTTGCTTCTCCGCGATGATGGTGACCCCGAATTCACCGGCCAGTTCAACCAGTTTCTCTTCGTCCTGTTCCGATTCAATGCATTTGCTGGTAATACGATCCTCGTCGAACCCAAGTTCGACGAGGTGCTCTTTCATCTCCGAAAGCATCTGTTCCTTTTCTTCCCGGTTTTCCCCTTTCTCCATGATGTGAATGAGGGAAACCTGATTGGGTTTTTTCTTCAAAAGATCCTCAAGAAAAAAGGTCATCACCGGTTCTTCCGGACTCCCTTTGACCCCAACCAGTACGGGGGCGTCGTCTTTCATGCGACCCGGGGAAATGATCGCGTCACAATTCTCTTCTTCGATGATGGTTTGAATGGTATCGGCAACGTCGGCCGTGTACCGAATTAGCACGTTTAAATCCGCACCGGTTTTTTGAAATTCCTCCTCGTACAGAAGCAGTTCCTCCCGGGCCTTCTCCGAGACCTGTTGTTTGAGTTGTTCGGGACTCACCTGATCAGAAACCGGGTACAGTCCCAGGAGTATAACTTGCACGTCCGACAACAACTGAAATGGCACGTCAGCGGCATTCCTGTCCTCTCCAAGAATAACCGGCACAAGAAGACGGGACAGATATGGATCGTCATTCATGATGTTTATCCGAAATTTGTATGCTTTTCCTTCGAATGGCGTAATACATAAGCGAGGTTGCGATAATCACGCCCCCGACCAGGATGGACGAATGTGCCATAAAAAGGATGACGCCCACCGGTCCGGCAATCCCGAGGACGTTCAGGATGGGATATCCGGGAGCTTCGTATCCGGGGGTATACCATTCCACCTTCTTCATGCGAAGTCGGATAACGGTGAGGCACAGCAGGCTATAAATCAGAAGATGAAGGAACGAAGCAACTTCAGCGAGCAACGCCAGCCGTCCGGCAAGAACCACGATGAGAATCAGAAGACCGGTTGTTACCAGGGCGTAGTGAGGGGTTTCAAATCGCTTGCTTACCCTGGCAAATTGTTCTGGAACCACGCCGTCATCACTCAGAGCATACAGGGCTCGAGAGGAGCTCAGAATAGATGCGTTTGCACTGGAAACCGTGGCCAGTAACCCTCCAAGAAGTATGAGGACTGTTCCAACATCGCCCAGGAAGTGGTGACCCACCTCGACGAGTGCCGTTTCCCCGAGAACCTCAAGTTGATCCGACGGAAACACCGTGGTTGTCAGGTGGACGGTCACCATGTAAAGAAACGTCACAATCAACACACTTCCGATAATGGAGTACGGAAGGTTTGTGTCCGGGGACTTTACTTCGCCCGATACAGTGGCGATCTGAGCAAATCCGAGATAAGAGGTAAACACGAAGGCCGCGGTCGTGAAGATGGTCATGTTTCCCTCCGGTGCAAATCCGCTTGCGGTTCCGTCCACGTCCCCTCCAATAAAGATTTTATAAAATCCGGAAAGCAGGAACACCAATAAAATAGACAGAAGGATGGCCACAACATAGTTTTGAATGTTTCCGGCTCCTTTGGTTCCGGCAATGTTTACGAGTATTAACAACATACCGAGCCCGACGGCCAGGGTGGTGCCGGAAAGGGGGATCGGGGTTCCTATGGCTTCGGCCATTCGCAGGGTGTAGCTGCCGAAACCATACAGGTAGAAAGCCGACGCAAAGACGAGACCGAACCATTGGCCCAGACCAACTACGGTTCCTGATATCGCGCCCAATCCCCGCGAGATAAAAAAATACGGTCCTCCGCTTTTGGGCATCGCCGTGGCCAGTTCAGCCGTCGAAAACGCAACGAGGGTGGCCACAAAACCACCGAGCAGGAACGAAAGTGTGGCCGCCGTTCCGGTTTTCGCTCCCGCCAGCCCGGGAAACACGAAGATGCCCGCCCCGACCATGGTACCCACCCCGATGGTCAGACATTCAAAGAAACCCAGTGTTCTTGATAACTGTTCCGCGTCTTCCTGCATCGGTTCTTCAACCGAGGATTCCAGAACGAATACGAATTCTGAGGTTCACTTTCTGATTATTAGTCATTCACCGTTCGCGTACAATGGGTCTTGACCCGTCTTTTTCGGGCTGGTATCATTCCTTCATTAGGTCCTGGAGGCAGTCGAGTTCTCACGAAAATTATTGAATTTCACCAAACGGCATCCGGTTGTGTTTACCGATAATTACGAGAAAATAGCCACCTCCTGCCTCCTGTTTCTTACCGCGGTGGCCGTTACCGTTGCTTTAATATACACGAAGGTTGTTCTGGTTCCCTTCGTGTTTTCCCTGTTTGCCTATCTGGTGTTCTCTCCCGTGGTGCAATTCCTCGAACACCGCGTCGGGTTTCCCCGGTACCTTTCCATGGCCGTTACGATCGCCGGATTTCTCCTGTTATCGGGACTGATTCTGTTTTTTGTCGTTTCCTCCATCGGCAGTTTTCTGCAGGGCACCGAATTGTACCAGGACCGGATTGTTGAAACATTAAAATGGCTGTCCGAGGAACTGGAAAAATACGGATTGGAGTTAAACGAAAAGACGATTCGACAGGAACTAAACAAGCTTCATATTTTTTCCCTCGCCCGTGGAATTACCCGGGCGATCTTCGTGTTTGTCGCCAACTTTTTTCTCGTCGTTGTGATGACCCTGTTTCTGATTGCCGGTGAAGGACGGCAGGGGATTGATAACGAGCTGTACAATGAAATTGAGGGTCAGGTGTCAAAATACATATCGCTTAAATTTCTTATATCACTTACGACGGGCGTTCTGGCCTTTTCCGTTCTTCGGATGTTCGGCGTGGAACTCGCGTTCATGTTTGGGGTCCTGACGGCGGTGTTAAACTTTATTCCGAGCCTCGGTTCCATCGTGGCCACGCTTCTCCCGGTTCCGGTGCTGCTGTTGCAGTTCGGCATCACCTGGCCGATGTTTCTCGTTCTTGGTCTGCTGACGTTAATTCAGATCACAATCGGGTATTTTGTCGAGCCAAAATTGCTCGGGGACAGCATGGAACTGCACCCAATAACGGTTCTGATTTGCTTAATATTCTGGGGACTTGTCTGGGGCATACCGGGATTGTTTCTGGCGGTGCCCATTACCGCTGCCTTTCGCATCGTGTTATCCCGAATCGAACTTACCGAACCGATTTCGGAACTGCTTGCCGGCCGCATCCCGACGGACTGATGATCCCGATTCAGCCCCCACCGTCCAGCCGCCACCGGTACGAAGAAAAACGGTTTTCCAAAGCCAGAGTCCCGACCGTGTGGGAAGGGGCTTTTTCAAAATAAAAGGATGGTTTGTTCCTTCGAGACCTTCCATGTCGTGAAGATATGGCTCCCGGGTTTGTTGTGGGGGTCGCAGGACGACAACGTCGCCCGGAGTGCACGTTATCTGGCGAACCTAACGATGAATCCCGCCAAAAACGGACATCGCTCGCTTCGTGCATTACAGGAAACCCGCGTTTTTAAACCTATTCCCATCATTTGCATTTTTG
>CAZOLI010000082.1:0-3425 GCA_964580675.1 uncultured Planctomycetia bacterium | reverse complement strand
GGAGCCACCTGGTTTGATGGAATCGGTTCCCCCTGTCATCTCCTATTCCTCGTCCTCTTCTTCCTCATCGGAGTATGGCACGACGAGAATGTGGGTGTTGTCGGTGCCCCGAAGAACCCGTTCGGTCGTGCTTCCGAGGAACAACCGGGACATGCCGGAGCGTCCGTGGGAGGCCATCACCACAAGATCGATGTCGTTTTCCTTCGTGTACTCCAGGATTTTCTCGGCCGGGTAATAATCCGTGATGACGGTTGTTTTCGTGGTGAGGTCGTGTTCTTCAAACCGCTGTTTATATTCGATGAGCTGTTCCTCCGCCCGGTTGGTTTCCAGTTCCACGAGTTCCTGGCGGTTGTAACCGGCGTCAACCTCCATCGGGATGCCCACCACCTGGAGGAGGTGCACTTCCGCGTCGTGCTGTTTCGCAAGGTTCAGGGCGGGTTCGATGACCTGTTCGCTTTCTTCGGCCGGACTCACGGGAACAAGCAATTTTTTGTACATGACGCATTGAGAAAATTGAGTTTGGGAAAACAGTATTGCTACCGGAAACGTAGATACAACCACTAACTCAGCGGTTGTTCATTGTTCGTTTCCTTCCCGTTTTTTCAACCGTTGTTCCAGCTTCTTTTTTTCTTTTTTAAGCTTCTTAATTTCCTCCTTCAGTTTTTTGACCTGTTTTTTGGCACTTCCCCCGTTCTCGATTTCTTCCAGAGCCCTTTTGGCCGCCGTGCGAGTACGTCGATCGGTGTCGTGTTTGGCAATGGCTTCCAGCGTTTCGATGGCGGGACGGGCCTGTTTCCCGAGTTCGCGAAGTGTCCTGATCGCCCTTTTCTTAATGCGGTCACGGGAACCGTGAAGGTTAGATTCCGCCGTTTTTCGGATGGAGGCCACCTGTTCATCGGTAAGTTCCGCGTGGTTGAACAGATCCCGAAGTCCCCGGATCGCCGCGTCCCGGGCTCTTGCCGGCCGGTCGGGGCCGGCCCATTTGATCAGAAGGTCCAGAGCATCTTCTTTTCCGGATTTCCCGAGGCCCCGGAGCGCTCCGCGCCGGATTGTTTCCCGGTACGATGATTTCTCCAGGTACGGGGAAAGTACCTGAACGGCATCGTCGGCCTGAAGCTCGCCGTACGCTTCAAGAGCGGCTTCCACCACGAACGGACTCGGATCTCCCTTCTGAATTTTCGCTTTTAGGGCTTCTTTTACGTCGTCATGTCCGAAAAACGACGCAAGTTGTTCGGCACAGGTTTTTCGCACGTCCGGTTTTTTGTGAGACAGACCATTCACCAGGGTTTCTCTTGCCTGTTTCCCGCCGGTACTTCCGAGATTTTTGGCGATTTCCACCGCCGTGCCGCGGAAGGATTCTCCTTTGAACGCTTCGGCAAGGAGGGCGCGGGCACGTGGCGTTTTTTTCTCGCCGAAGTGCCGGGCCGCACGAATGCGAAGGACGGGATCCGGATCGGACAGGAGCTGACGTTTCCAGAGGTCTTTTGCTTTGGTTTCGTTCCACTTCGCCAGCACGTCCTGATCGGGATCGACCCGGATCAGTTTCGGTCGCGCCGGCACGTCGATGTGAAACACCTGGCTTTTCTCGGATACCTGAACATCAAACACCCGGGGATCGTGGTCCTCAAAGCGGAATGCCACGTGGAACGGGAAAGAGAACGGCGGTTTTTCCTGGGTCTGTTCGACGGTCAGTTTCATCGTGTTTTTGCCGGAACGGTATTCGGAGGTAACCGATACGACCGGGTGGCCGGGCCGGTAGAGCCAGTCGTGGAAAAACCGTTTCAGGCTCAGTCCCGAGGTGTCTTCCAGAACCTTTCGGAAGTCGTGGGTCTCGACGGTGTCGTAAGAAAATTTGATGCCGTAGTTACGGGCGGCCGTCCAGAAGGTGGTGTCACCCAGTCGTTGACGGAGCATATGGAGTATGTAACCCCCTTTGGCGTAGGCACGGGCATCAAATTGATCCCAGGGTTTGTCGTAACGGTGATACACCACGGGGTGGTCTTTCCCGCCCATCCGCGCCCGCTTCCCCTTCTGCCAGAGTTCGTAGGCCGCCTCGGCCTTGCCTTTTTTATATTTTGTCCAGAGAACCTCCGAGTACGTGGCCCATCCTTCGTTCAGCCACAGATGAGCCCAGCTTTTGCAGGTGACCAGATCTCCCCACCACTGGTGTCCCAGCTCGTGTGCAATCAGGCCGTCCGGCGACTGGCCTTTCAGGGCTCGCTCGGTGTGCAGCACGTACTCGTGCAGGGTGGAGGCGCTGGTGTTCTCCATGCCTCCCGCCATGAATTGTTCCACCACCACCTGAGCGTATTTTGACCAGGGATAATCAATGCCGAACCGATTGGAGAAAAAGTCCAGCATTTCCGTTGTCCGTCCGAAGGACGGTTCGATGCGCTGTTTTTTTTCGGGCGGCACGTAATAGGAAACGGGAATGCCGTTCCAGTTTTCCTTTTGTACGGCAAACTCGCCAACAACAAGCGTGACCAGGTAGGACACGTGAGGTCGTTCCTGTTCCCAGTGATAGGTCACCGTATCCTTCTCCCTGTGTTTCGTTCTGGAGATGAGTGTTCCGTTGGAGACGACCTGGTATTTGTCGTTGACCGTCACGATCAATTCCGTCGTCTGCCGTTCGGTCGGTTTATCGAAGCAGGGAAACCAGTAGCGGTTGGATTCGGTTTCTCCCTGGCTCCAGACCTGGTAGGGAACCTCCGGGTTCGATGCCGTGGGTTGAAAAAAGTGGAGTCCGGATGCCGGTTCCTCCACACCGTAATCAATTCGTACCTTCCCCTGCCGGTCCCGTTCCCACGTGTCGTCAAACGGAATGATCAGCCGCTTCCCGTCGTATTCAAATTCGGTTTCGGTGAATTTCTTTGATTCCCAGGGAGAAAGAGATACCCCCGAGATGTCCATCTCCTTTGCGTGTAGCCAGATCCGCTCAACGGGACGCAGGGTCTCAAAACTGATGGTGGCCGTCCCGTCGACCCGCTTCTGTTTCAGGTTCACGTCCAGTTCCAGTTTGATGTGCAGGATGTCCGCCGGCCGGTCCTCCCCCGATCGATACGGGTGGTCTTCCTGTGCCCCGACAGCGGAACTGATAAGAACGAAGACCGGAACGAACAACATGAGGAGCTCGGCAGGATCGTGGCGTCTCATAAGAGGTCAGTGCGGAACGAATGATGGGTTTAATCCGTGGCTTCGGTTCACCAGGCTGTGTTGATTTTACCAGCAGAAGACGCGAAAAGAAAAAATGACGTTCCAGGTGGGGTGAACATCTGTGCCTTCGCAAACTGAAAACACGACCGCCCCCGTTAAATATCGTCCGGACAACGGAACATGTGTCGCCAGAACCGGAGCCCCAACTGTAAAGGGGGGGCGATGTAACTCAAAGAGAAATACCGTTCTAATTGGAACGAAGGCATCCTGCC
>CAZOLI010000081.1:0-8351 GCA_964580675.1 uncultured Planctomycetia bacterium | reverse complement strand
AAGGGTCACAAAGGACATCACATCGGGGTAACGGCCATAGCGGGCCTGGCCTACCTGTCGGCGGGTCACTCGCCCAGTCGCGGAGACCACAGCAGCGTCGTTCGTAACGCCCTGAATTTTGTTCTCGAAAACACGGATCGAAATACCGGTTACATCTCCTACGACGGATCCCGGATGTATTCCCACGGTTTCGCCACGCTGTTTCTCGCCGAAATTTACGGCACGACCGAACAAAAACGGGTTCGACGCGCCCTGAAACGATCCGTACGGTTGATCTGTCACGCCCAGAACAAAAAGGGAGGCTGGCGCTATCAACCACGACCGAACAGGGCGGACATCTCCGTGACCGTCACGTTGCTTCAATCCCTTCGCGCGGCACAGAACGCCGGCATTAGCGTTCCGAAAGTCCACATCGAGAAAGGAATGGAGTACGTCGATGCGTGTGAACGTAAAGACGGATCGTTCCGGTACCGAACGAAGGGAAGAAGCCGAACCAGCTGGGCCCTGACGGCCGCCGGAATCGTTTCCCGTCAATCCGCCGGCGAATACAAATCAGCCCGGGTTCAGAAATCGGTGGACCACCTTCAGAAACGGATCTCCCGGCGAAACCGGTACAAACGGGACAACCACTACTATTACGGCCACTATTACGCATCACAGGCGCTGTACCAGGCCGGCTGGAACGCCTTTTCCAGTTATTACAGCAAGTTCGTGAACGTGATCCTGAAAAGACAGAGGGATCCGGGATACTGGTCGAGCAAGGTGAGTCCCACCTACGGAACGGCAATGACCTGCCTCGTGCTTCAGCTTCCCGTCCGGTATCTCCCGATTTTTCAGAAATAACGGACCTCTCAACCCACGAAAATACCGGTCGGTCCGGCGGAAAAAAATGCCTCGAACTGGAAACCATACAGCGCGTCCTATTTAATAAAAATCAGAAGGGGAAGTTGACAAATTGTTTCAAAACGTGATTGTTATGAGGAACGTACACAAATCCCACATCCTCTTTTCGGTCCTGCTTGTCCTGTTCCTCCTGCTTCACACCCGGACCAGCGCACGCGCCGGTGATCAGCTCTGGGAACGAGATTTCAGCCGGCTTTACACCGACAAAATCAAATCTTCCGTGGAGAGCGGGCTTCGCTGGCTTGCCGAAAAACAGAATGACGACGGCTCCTGGACGGCCAAAGTCGGATACAAATTAAACGACAAGGTCCGCGGGGAACGCCATCATAACGTGGGCGTTACTTCCATTGCGGGACTCGCATTCATTTCGGCAGGCCACTTTCCGTCACGGGGAAAGTACAGTCACGTTGTGAAGGGAGCCCTGGATTTCATCCTGGAACACTCCGACCAAAACACGGGATACATCTCCTACAAAGGAACCCGCATGTACGAACATGGGTTTGCCACCCTCTTTCTTGCGGAAATTTACGGCATGACCCGTTCCCGACGGATCCGAACCGTTCTCAAGCGGGCCGTTCGACTCATCCTGCACGCACAGACCCGAGAAGGCGGCTGGCGCTATCAACCCCGTCCGAAAGACGCCGATGTTTCCGTCACCGTAACCATACTGCAATCCCTCCGGGCGGCACAGAACGTGGGCATCAGTGTGCCGAAATCCCACGTAAAACAGGCCATGAAATACATCAAGTCCTGCGAACGACGTGACGGGGCGTATCTGTATCAATCCAAACGAATGAGCCGGACGAGCTGGGCCCTGACGGCGGCCGGTATCGTCTCCAGGCAATCCGCCGGCGAATATAAATCCAGCTCCGTGAAGAAATCCATCAACTGGCTCTGGAACCGGATCCGGTCCAGACGCCGGTTCACGTGGGGGAATTACCACTACTTCTACGGTCATTATTACTCCTCCCAGGCCCTGTACCAGTCCGGGTTCGAATCCTTCAAAAACTATTACAAAAAATTTGTCTCCGAAGTCCTTCCCCAGCAGAAATCCGACGGATACTGGGTCGACGAGGTGAGCCCAACCTACGCCACCTCGATGGCCTGCCTGATTCTGCAACTCCCGGTTCGTTACCTGCCGATCTTCCAGAAATAAACCGTTTTTCCCGGATCCTCAGTTCAGATTCCCTGTGAATCCATACAACGACACAGGTCTGAATCCAGACCGGGAAACATATAAAATGCAAGAAACAAACAAGCCAACAGGTTCATTTCAACGGGGAACAATCGGAAACTCTCATGGCTGGTTTTTGCCGGCCATCGGAAATTCGTTTTCCTGTTACTGAGCGCTCCGTCAATCAACATCATGAAACAACGTAACGTCCTCCTGCTGTTTGGTCTCGTGTTTCTCCTGACGACCGTTGCTCCGAAACTTTCCGCACAGGAAGAAACGTCCACGGAATTCTACCGCGTCCTTGCAGGCAAAGACCATGCCACGTATGAAGATGCGGTCAAAGCGGTGGATGTGCTCGACCGTGGCCGCCTGGTCGAGATGCCGTTTAAAAAACGCCTGGAAAGACTCGAAAAAAAGGACATCGTACCGGATTCCTGGAGCAAAGATCCGGATCAGCGCCTGACCCGGGGAAAACTGGCGTACATGTTGATGAAAACCCTGAACTTGAAAGGCGGGTTAATCACCCGCCTCTTCGGACTGAACACCCGATACGCATACAAAGAACTCGTGTTTCGAAACATCATGGCGTCGGGAGCACAATCTCGTCTCGTGGCCGGTGAAGAAGTGATAAGTGTGCTTCGATCCGCCGCCCAATACCGAAAGAAACATCTTGAATCCGCCGACTGACCCGCACGGGGTTGCTGGAAAAAGGCTCAGAGACACATGTTGACGGTGACCGGGTCATCACCGTGTTTTCATAAGCTCCTCCCGACCGGACAAGTCTCATCCCTAACCCGGTTCCATTTCTCCCCGGTTGACCAATCCGGAGAGTTTCCCCCGGTGTTCTCAACCGTCCCCCGGCCTAAAAATTGAACAGGAATGGAATTTGCGGTAATATTGATGATGATCCCCTGTGATGTCAGGGATACACAATCCGATGCTTCGGAGGGTGTTTCATTCCCCTCCCGGTGGAAAACAATGAATGTCAGCACTTCCAGAACCCGTTGATACAAAACCGAAAACCGAGGTAATACATCCATGAGCAATAACATTCAGTGTTTGTCCTGTGGATCCACGATGAAGGAAGTGATGTACGAAGGGGTCAACATCGACCGCTGTCCCGATTGCGGGGCCACCTGGCTTGACTGGAAAGAACTGGGACCGATTATCGAACGGCAAAAAAAGGAATTTCCGGAGGAGAAACGCGTGGCGAGCCTCCAGGAACGAGGACAGGATCCGTCCTCCGACAAAGCGCATTCCTGTCCGTCCTGCGGTAAGCGAATGGAGAAATTCCAGTACGCGGTGAACTCCGGTGTGTACCTTGATCGATGTCCAGATCGATGTGGCCTCTGGCTGGACGAAGGCGAACTGGAAAAAGTACAGGTGGTCATGGAGGAATACGACCAGAAGTACGACCAGCCGGAAGGGAAAGAAACGGCGGTCGAAATACCGGACGTGAAACGCTGTCCCCGGTGCAACGAGGCCCTCAACGAAATAACGTACGAAGACGTCAACATTGACCGCTGCCCCTCCTGTAACGGCCACTGGTGTGACTTCGACGAACTCCTGACCATAACCGAAACCCTTCAGAAGGACATGCCGGAAGAAGTCATGGAGGAATTTGACGCGGATGAAGACGAAGCGGAAGTGGCCCGGGCCGAACAACTCACCCCCGAACTCGAATGCGTCATCTGTGGCGACCTCATGACCCGGACCAACTATCAGTACACATCCGGTGTCATTATCGACAGCTGCGGCAAAGGACACGGGGTCTGGCTCGACGATGGTGAACTGGAAAAAGTCCAGGCGTTCGAGGAACAGTGGGAGGACCGGGAAGAAGAACTGGTCGGCAAGTACGCCGATGAATTGCTCCGGGAGAAGGAACAGGTGGAGAAGAAATTTGAAGAGAACGTCAACGTCTCAAGATTTGGCTTTGTCAATCGCTGGTTGTCGTCACTTTCCCGCATGGGGTTCTTTTAAACCGGGAGGAACATTATGGAATGTCCGGTCTGTTCTAACCAGGAACTACAAACGTTGGAAGTTACCACAGAAGGCCAGCCCATTGCACTGGACTGGTGCCGCGACGGCTGTGAAGGCGTCTGGTTCGACAGCGGCGAACTCGAACGAATGGACGAGCCGATCGAAAAGGGAAACGAAAACCTGAAGAAACTGCTTGAAGCCGAGCGACGGGAAGAACGGTCACAGGAAAACCGCTCCTGCCCGTCCTGCTCTGAACAGATGAACATGGAACGGTTTGACTACGACAGCTGGGTCTACGTGGACACCTGCAAACATTGCGGCGGTACCTGGCTGGACGGGGGCGAACTGAAAATCATCCGGGACACGTATTACGCCGAACCGGAGGAGGAAGAAATTGAGAAAATCGTCCAGAACAAACAACAGTTCCTCGACGATCTGGAGGAGCGGCACGACGAAGAAATGCAAAAAAGCCGGGAGACCATAAAAAAGGGCGACCGCGTGTTTAACGTCGTCTGGAAAGTCCTCACACTCGGCATGGGCAGTGAACGCCGAATGGCTGATTAGCACCTCAAAAAAAGCCCCCGAAGAAAAACAGGAAAGACAACCCCCCTCCGCAGAAAACCACCCCCACCGGCAATTTTATCGGGTCGTACGTGAGTTCTCCGTATTGGTTGTGGTGTACGTAGGACGACAACGTCGCCCGGAGTAGGCGTGTTTTCTACGCCTGGGCACACCTTGTTTTGAAAAACGTGCACTCCGCTACCGCTACGTGCACGACAACAGAACCCATACCCCAACGCCAAACAGTTGAATTGAAATTTCTGTGTTCGTTGTAGTGTACGCAGGACGGCAGCGCCGTCCGGAGTGCACGTTTTTTTTGACGAAGAGACACGAAACGTAAAAAGAACAAACGGGCACCCACCATACATCACCTGGTTCAATACAAGTGGGCTCTTACCCGACACCCGAACATTGTCGATAACTAACGTGTGTTCCATTATAATAAACCCATGGATAAGTCAGTTCATTGGACCGGATTGCCGTGCATCATGTCGATTTCCGGTGACGTCAGTTGCTTGTGACGGAAACCAAACACCAGCCATGAACGATCGGAACAAACAACCTGACGGAATGCTGGAGGAAACCGGCGTACATCTACACCTGGCGGGCATCGGGGGTTCGGGCATGCGCGGACTTGCCCGATTGCTTCAGGCACGCAACTGCGTGATTACCGGCTGTGACACAAACAGGAAACAGGCCCGGAAATTGTCCGGGGAATTGGGCGTGGACGTGTTTGCGGGCCACGATCAAAACCACCTGACCGGTCCGGCGTCGGAAGCTCCCGATTACCTGATCTACAGTGCGGCCCTGGACGAAGATCACGTCGAACGAAAAGCCGCCCGGAACCGGGACCTGCCCACCGTACGCTACGGCGACGCACTCGCCCGGCTGTTTAACCTCAAAAAAGGGGTGGCCGTCGCGGGGACACACGGGAAAACCACCTGTTCGGCCCTTCTCTCGGTCGTTCTCGAAGAGGCCGGTCTCGATCCGAGTTGCCTTGTCGGTGGCGAACTCAAACAGTGGCGGTCCAATGCACGTCCCGGAAACGGACCACACTTCGTTGCCGAAGCCTGTGAATACGGGGGAAACTTCCAGAACATGACCCCCGCCCACATACTCCTGACGAACATCGATCGGGATCACCTGGATTACTTCAACGGCGAAAACGAAATCCAGGAAACCTTTGCGTCATTCGTCTCCACCATGGAACCGACGGGCTTCCTCGTAACCCCCGCGGAAGGCGCCGGAACCGATCCCATAACTGATGCGGTGGCCGGCAAGGTACAGACCGTGTCGGAGAAGGACGAAAACCCCTGGCTGCTGCGGCGTTCCGGAGACGGTTCCACCGGACCGATCACGGTTCAATCAAAAGGGGATCAATCCCCGCCCCTGCCCGTGCCCGTACCGGGGGAACACCAGGCCATGAACACCGCCCTTGTGGCGGTAATGGCCCGACTGCTCGGTGCGGAGTGGGACGACGTACAGAACGCCCTCACCGGGTTTGCAGGCATTCGGCGCCGGTTCGACGTCGTGAAACAGGAAAACCCCGTGGTCGTCGATGATTACGGACACCACCCGGCCGAAGTTGCTGCCACCATTAACGCCGCCCGGGAAGCCTATCCCGACCACGAGATCACGGTGTGTTTCCAGCCCCACCAGTTCAGCCGAACCCGGGATTTCCTCGGCGAATGGGCCGACGCACTGCAGGAGGCCGATCGCATCTGGTTGCTTCCAATTTACGAAGCCCGGGACGACGAGGAAACCAAAAACAGTGTTTCCATTCGCGACGTCGCCGACGAATTAACCGAACTGGACACGCCGGTTCGGGTACTGAACGGTCCAGAGGAAACCGGCCGACGGATTCGCGACGACGATTCCCCGGAACGCCGTCTTTACCTCACGCTGGGGGCCGGCGACATATGGAAAGCGGTCGAGGAATTCCGCCTCGAAACCTCTCACCTATAATACGCCGCTACCCGTGCCCGACGTATCAACGTCCATCATTAACGAACACGATCTCGAAGTATGCCACCATCCCGGAACGGATCTCGGGGATCGAACCACCATCGGTGTCGGGCCGACGGTAGACGCGTACTTTGAACCGCGCACCCTGGAGGAACTACACCGGATTCGCACACTGGCCGAGGCACAACATATGCCGCTCGTGGTACTCGGCGGCGGATCGAACACCGTTTTTACCGAACAGGCCCGGGAAACCATCATCGTGCACCTCCGTCATTTTTCGGAGACGACCGTGGACGAAAACGGGGGCGTCTACCGGGTCCGTGCCGGAGCCGGGGCTCAGTGGCCCACGCTGATCCGCACCGTTACGGACGCGGGCTGGAAAACGTTTGGACGGCTCGCGGGCATTCCCGGCACCGTTGGAGGAGCGTTGGCCGGCAACGCCGGAACCCGACGCGGAGAGGTTTCGGAGTTCGTCCGGGACGTGTACATCCTGGATCCGAACGGGGCCGAAAAAATCCGGAAACCGGACCCGTCCTTTTCGTACCGTTCCAGTAACCTGCGGGACGACGTTATAATCGAGGCGACCTTCGAAGGCACAAACCGGGAGGAGGACCTGGCGGACCCGCCGGCCGGGGACATCCACGAAAAACGGATGGACTCCCAGCCCATCTCGGACCGAAACGCCGGCTGCATGTTCAAGAACCCGCCCGATGATTCGGCCGGACGCCTGATTGACGACGCCGGGTTAAAGGGCGTGTCCCGGGGCGGCGCCGTGGTGTCCGAAACCCACGCAAACTTTATCGTCAATCAGGACGACGCCACGCCGGAGGACGTCCTGTCCCTGATGAATGTCGTGGAACAGCGGGTACGTGAAGAACACGGCGTGTCCCTGGAACGGGAAATCCAGATAATATAAATCCGTGAAGGACCGCCTTACTCACCCGGCGTGAAAGCATCCTTAAAAAATTCGAAATAAGAAATCCGAAAAGAACGACCAGCGAATAAATAACAGACGGAACCAAGCAGGCGAAAAATAAAGATATTTGACGGGATAAACAGGATGGACAGGAGGATACAACAAACAACTTGCCACGGCCGGTTCCTCCGTCCGAAACCGTCCGAATTCAAAAATTTTCGCCGGAAAATTGGAAAGACGTGTGGTCGTTTGAGTGGATAATCAACGAGACCACAAATTCCTGTTGATCACATAGATATAAAGAAGAGTGGTGTCCACCGGTTTCCTCCATTCCTGCGATTCGGTGCATCCGGAGAAGATGGGAGGCCGAAGGTCTTACATTCTTCGGTGGTGAGCCGATCCGGTATATCCCGTTCATCAAACCCAGACCGATTACTGATCCTACATGACATTTCTCCATTCCGTAGATCCAGCAACTCCGAAGAAAAACGGGAAGCCCCCGGATTCACGTTTTTCGAGGACGACTGGATCTCTAAATGGAATTTCGCCAGAAATTCCAGGAATGGAGAATTCCGGAGATGTACTGATCGTTTGATCCTGTACATCCTGTTGATCCTGTCAAAATATTTTATGTCATTGCCTCAGCTGTCCCCCTATACATAACTCCTTACTCCTGACCCCTTACTCCTCACTCCTTACTCGTAACGTATGCTCATATCTTTATCTTTATCCTTATCTTTATCTTAAAAACGCTCCCTCCGTCACCGTCGGGGCTCCGGCTTTGGTAAAACGGTTTCCCTGCCTTCCTCAGGACGTCGTCCGGTCGTGGCTCCGTCTCTGGTGAAAAAAAAA
>CAZOLI010000080.1:0-8540 GCA_964580675.1 uncultured Planctomycetia bacterium | reverse complement strand
ATTGACAGGCCCCATACCAAACATCCTCACTTCAGACCCTCCCGGTATCTTCTTTACGCATGGATGATGTGGCATCCATTTCTCTCCACCTACGATCTATTGATGCCGTAAGAACAATTTCATGGAAAAAAAATATCTCTGGTGGAACACCGTTTATGGATTCCTTGTTTTTCTTCTGGGTTTTTCCGGATTGCTGTATACCGGGTTCGTTTATTGGTGGCACACAGGGCGGATATATGTGGCTGCAACAATCTTCTTGATGATTCTCATTTTGATTTTGATCCTCTCTTATTCCATTGACGCACTTGTTCTGAGATCACACCAAAATCATAAAAAATTGGTCAACACCGGCGATTTTTTTGTGAATCCCGGCCCGGAAGTATTCCGGGATGATTACATCAACTGGTCCGTTGTTTTTACAAAAATTTATATTTTCATATTCATCGTATTTTTTTGTTTTATGTATGACCAATATATTCTTTACCGGGCTGTTCCGTTCTTCGCTCTGTTTTACCTTCCCTATATCTGGTTCACCCGTTCGTATCAGATCATTGTGGATGAAGAGCATATCTATTTCTTTGAAGGCGAGTATTATCTCTGGATGGAGATCCCGCTGGACCGAATTACAACGATCAAACTTGGTAAGGGGAAGAAAAGCAACATGTTTACGTTATTTGGGGATATTCACATTCTCCCCGGCGGACCTTCCCTGAAACGCACGAAACTGGATCGACCCATTTTTCTGATGATTAAAACAACGGAGGGCCAAAAACACGAAATTTACACACAACGGCCGAGAGAACTCAAAGAGATCCTGGAGAATCAGATCGACAAATAAACCATTTTGGTAGGACCCCACAAGGGAAAGAAATATTTGTTTCTTTTTTCGGGCGTCCATAAAATAATCCCGACTGGTTCCCGTTTATTTTTTCGCCCTCTTCAATTCCCCACCACGTTTTTTCAGTACCTCGAATCCATGCAGATCAAAATCACGAGCAACGACACGGAACTGACGGGCCGAATCGACCACGACGAATTCGCGGAGAAACTCGCACCTCATCTGCCGGTTTCCACGACGGCCAGCACGTATGGAGAGGAGGTGTATTTTGATCTTCCCGTTGAGATGGACGTTGAAGACGACGCGACGGACGTGGTCGATCCGGGGACCATCACGTTCTGGTGTGAGGGAACGGCCATGGCCATACCGTACGGTCCCACTCCCTCCTCCCACGAAGACGAATGCCGACTGGCCGCGGACGTGAACATTCTTGGCGAACTTGACGGGGACCCCGACCGGCTGGACAACATAAGTGCGGGGGACCCCATTTCCGTCGAAGAAATTTCCCCTGCTACGTAAAAAAATCCAAATGTCCGAAGAAAAAACGGAACGATTACCCGCAGAGGAGCTGAAGTGGCAGTTTGACCCGGATCAATATGCTCTTCCGTCCTGTCAGGACGTTGAACTGCCGGAAGGGATCGTCGGCCAACCCCGGGCGGTCAAGGCGCTGGAAATGGGCACGGAACTGTACGGCCCGGGATACAACGTGTTCCTGACCGGCTTTTCGGACACGGGGAAACTCTCCACCGTCCGGGAAATTCTCGAGGAAATTAGCCCGAAGTGCGAACTGCCAAAAGACCGGGTGTACGTCAACAATTTTCAAACCCCCACTGAACCCATTCTCCTAACGCTTGATCGTGGAAAAGGCGTGGAACTGGCATCGAGAATGGATGAATTCATACAGATTCTGGAAACGGAACTTCCGGAGATCATCCGGTCCCCGGAATATCAAAAACAGCAGAAGAGCATACAGGAACGGTACCGGGAACGGGAACAGAAAAAAACAAAAACATTTCAGGAAACATTAGAGGAGAAGGATCTTACACTCGCGGAAGTGGACACCGGACCCGTTACGGAACCGCGGGTCATGGCGGTCGTTAACGACGAGGTGATGCCCATGGCGGAGGTCCGTCGGCTGGCTCAGGAAGAAAAAATCTCCGAGGAGAAACTGGACACACTGGAGGAACATTACGAACAAAAACAGGAACGGTTCAAGGAACTCCAGCAGGAGACGCGTGAACTTCGGAATCGCATGAAACAGGAACTTCGGGCGGTTCGGGAAGAATACGTTCTTCCGGTCATAGACAACCACCTCGATCAGGTCAAGGAGGACTTCGAGAACAACCAGGAGGTGCGGGATCACCTGGACAGGGTTCGAACACATGTGCTCGATCACCTCGAGGAAATCATTCATTTCGTCGCCGATACCCCATCCGGGGAAGCAGGTGAAGACGAATCCGCCCGGCGCAAAACCCAATCCACCAATTCCCCGTTTGCCCTGCGACAGATGGTGGGGCTGCACCCCCTCCGGATATACCGGGCCAACGTCTTGATGGACAATACCGGGGTGGAAAAAACATGTGAGTACATCATCGAGGACCATCCCACGTACCAGAACCTGTACGGGTCCATCGACGTCCAATCACAGGGACCGGGCCAATTTTACGCCGATTTTATGGACATCGAGGGCGGATCGATGCTCAAGGCCGACGGGGGCTACCTGGTCATTCAGGCGGAGGATCTCCTGACCAACGAAGACCTCTGGCAAATCGTAAAACGGACCCTGAAGTCCGAACAGCTCGAAATCCGACCGGAGTTGATGGGACACCCGATGAATTCCACCTACCTCCGTCCCGAACCCATTCAACTGAACCTGAAAGTGATACTGATTGGCTCCGAGGACCTCTACCAGGAGCTGCTGGAGAAGGACAGTGATTTTGAGGACATTTTCAAAATAAAGGCCGAGTTTGACGAACGGATGGACCGTAATGAAGAGAACCTGGAACACTTCCTGTCCGTCATGGCCAAAGTATGCAAACAGGAAGAACTCCTGTATCCGGGCCGGGAGGCAACGGGGGAGATCCTGGAATACGCGACCCGGGAAGCGGGACGGCAGGACAAATTAAGCACACGATTTGAGAAAATGGCCGACCTCCTCCGGGAATCCAATTACATGGCCCGGAAGGACGGGGCCGACGAAATTCAAAAAGATCACGTACAGAGCGCACGCGAATCCCGAAAGTTTCGCCACAACCTGACCGCCGAAAAAATCCGGGAGAAAATGAAAAATGGCGTTATTCAGATCTCCACCCAGGGACGCAAAGTGGCACAGGTGAACGGTCTGACCGTGGCGGATCGCGGCGATTACAGTTTCGGCAAACCCAACCGGATCACGGCCTCCGTCGGTCTGGGCGAGGAGGGCATCATCAACATCGAACGGGAAGCAAGAATGAGCGGGGAAACCCATGACAAAGGCGTATTCATTCTGACGGGATACCTGCGAAACCGATTTGCCCACGACAAACCGCTCTCTCTGTCCGCGGGGATCTGTTTTGAACAGCTTTATGCTGGTGTGGATGGGGACAGTGCTTCGTCTCCGGAAGTGTATGCTTTGCTCTCGGCGCTCAGTGATGTTCCCCTGCGTCAGGACCTCGCCGTTACCGGTTCCGTCAACCAGCACGGGGAGATACAGGCCGTGGGTGGGGTGAACGAAAAAATAGAAGGATTTTTCCGGGTGTGTCGTCAAAAAGGACTAACCGGTAATCAGGGGGTCATCATTCCCTCCGACAACCGGGAAAACCTCAATCTACAAACGGACGTTGTCGAGGCCGTCCGGGACGAGATGTTCCATATTTACACGGTTGATTGGGTTCGGGAGGGCCTCGAATTGCTGACAGGAGAGGAGGCGGGGGAAGCCGACGAGACGGGTCAATATCCGTCGGAGACGATTTTTGGGAAAGCGGATCGGCGGCTCCGGCAGATGGCCGAGGAACTCACCGAATTTGAATAAGGAAGGACCTCCTTTACTTCAGTCTTCCACCTGTATTCATCGTAGAACCGTCGTATCCCCCCCATATAATCATGCGGCGACCCGTCCAGACCGCACGGTGATCATATCGTGCCCCCGGCGCGCCGGTGGTTTCGGTATCAAGCCAGGCATCGTTCACCGGGTCGTAGCGTCCTCCCGTATCCGAATAATCACCGTCCCATCCGCCCCAGATGATCATCCGATGGCCGGTCCACACGGCGGTATGGTCCCGTCTTGCCGTTGGGGCATCCGTTGTGGTCGTGGCCGTCCAGCTGTCACTGACCGGGTCGTAACGCCCCCCTGTGTCTTTTCTTGACGACCCGTCCCGTCCACCCCAGACAATCATCACGTTCCCCGTCCAGACCGCAGAAAAATCCTGCCGTCCGGCCGGTGCTCCCGTCGTGTTCGTGGCGGACCAGCTGTCGGCGTCCGGATCGTACCGGCCACCGGTGTTCGTGAACGACCCGTCGTTCCCTCCCCAGACAATCATTTCACGGCCCGTCCAGACAGCCGTATGAAATCGTCTCGCGGAGGGAGTCCCCGTTGTGTTTGTGGCACTCCAGCTGTCGCTGGCCGGATCGTAAAGTCCCCCCGTGTCCAGTCGCGACGATCCATTCCACCCCCCCCAGACAATCATTCGTTCGCCCGTCCATATTGCGATGTGATGAGATCTGGACGATGGAGCTCCGGACGTTGCCGTCGCGGTCCAGCTATCGGTGACCGGATTGTACCGCCCTCCCGTGGCGAGATAGGAGGCTCCGTCATTGCCTCCCCAGATGACCATTTCCGATCCCGTCCAGACGGCCGTGTTTTCCTCACGAGCAGCCGGGGCTCCCGAGGTGGCTGTGGCGGTCCAGCTGTCCGCCACGGGATCGTACCGTGCCCCGGAACTCAAATACGACGACCCGTTAAACCCTCCCCAGACCACCATTTCCCGGCCGGTCCACGTGGCCGTGTGACGTCTCCTTGACGACGGCGCACCTGTGGCGGTCGTTGTGGACCAGCTGTTCTGAAAGGTCTGCCGCTCGTACCTCCCTCCTGTATCCAGTACGTTTCCATTGTTGTCTTCCCCGCCCCAGACGATCATATTCCGACCCGTCCAGACCGCCGTATGCAAATGACGGGCGGCAGGGGCGTCAGTGCTGTTCGTACCGGTCCAGCTGTTGTTCTCGGGGTCGTAATTACCGCCGGTATCAAATGTGGAAGAACCATCCGTCCCTCCCCAGACAACCATTTCCACCCCGGTCCAGACGGCTGAATGATCCGTTCGAGCCGACGGAGCACCGGTGGTTTCGGTGGCCGTCCAGCTGTTTGACACCGGGTCATAACGTCCACCGGTGTTCTGGGGTGAAGAAGAACTACCTCCCCAGACAATCATCTCGCCACCGGTCCAGACGGCGGTGTGATTTGATCGTCCGGACGGGGCGTTGGTCGTGGTGACACTCGTCCAGCTATCACTCTCCGGATCATACCGGTCTCCGTCGTTCAGCCAGTTTGAGCTATCCTCCCCTCCCCATATGATCAATTCACTTCCTGTCCAGACGGCCGAGTGATTTCGTCGTCCGGACGGAGCACCCGTGGTGGTAACCGAAGACCAGCTGTCCACGTCCGGATCATATCGTCCCCCCGTGTTCAGGTGACTTCCGTCGTATCCTCCCCAGACAATCATCTCTTTTCCCGTCCATACCGCTTCGTGATCCTCCCTGGCAGCCGGAGCACTCCCGGTGGCCGTACCCGTCCAGCTATCGGTGACCGGGTCATAACGAGCCCCGGTATTCAACCGGCTTCCCCCATCCGTGCCTCCCCAGACAATCATGGTTTCTCCCGTCCAGACGGCCGTGTGTCCTCGCCGGCCGGCGGGGGCGCCGGACGTAGCGGTTGCCGTCCAGCTATCGGTCACCGGATCGTACCGCCCACCGGTATTCAGATGTGAAGACCCGTCATACCCTCCCCAGACAATCATTGCGGACCCCGTCCAGACCGCCGTATGCTGTTTTCGTGCCGCGGGAGCTCCTGTTGTGGTCGTGGCCGACCATCCACCGGTTCCACCCCCGCTGGATCCGGAGGAGCTACCACCACCTCCAGAGCTGCAGCCAACAAGTGCCAACAAACACAACACCCCGGCTGCCACCCGCAGAACATGGTGTCGCTTCCGAAATTCCGAACAATGTTCTCCACTCATTCCCGGATCAGGCTACCTCAGATGAATCTGTTCGATTCCTGTCCCTTCGTGAATTCCACCCCACTTCTTACATCACATGATGGGGAGAAAATAGAGCCACAACAACAAGAATCGCTATGAACAGAAGACCGGAAAAACCGTGTAACATCATAAACACCGCGCGGCTACCGGTCCCCTCTTCGTGAAACGATCGCATGCAGTAGTGGTAAAACTGATCCACCCCAATAAGCAGCACCACAAGTGTCAGTTTTATGTGAAATCCAGTTCCCCAGGGCCCGTTCGGATCCAGAAACAGGGACGGGTTGGAAAGCAATGCGTAAAGGCCGGATCCGAGTGCCAACAAAAACCCCGGAAGAACCGCAAAATAATAGGATTTCCTCTCGAACGCCACCATATCATCAGGCAACTCTTCCTCCGGATCCCGTCCCGCAAGAACCCCTGTATGCCTGGTCGTCGAAAACAATCCACCCAACCAGAGCACAATGCCCGTAAGGTGGACAGCAAGCAGCCAGCCTGACATCTTCTCCGCTCCGTCAAAAGTAATCAGAAATATCGGAAGGACACTTCTTACACACCATCAGTGTACCTGATTCCCACGAAAATCAAAAGAGCACACATGACTTAATCCGCCGGTGTGTCCGGCTCCTTACTTCTTTTGCGAAGATACCGGTGAACAGTGTCCCGTAGGGCCCGGAAGAACAGCAGATCAGCAGCAAAATACCGGCAACGCTGGTCAGGACGCAGGTTGATCGAACCTTGTTCATGGCGTCAAACCTCCCGGCGTGCAAAAATTCAGAAGGACAGGCCAGTATAGTTCCCGGCAATTATACATGGATACAGCTTGCGTTAATCTGGCTGTGCACCTGCCGGGGCATACCTCGTGTAGCACCGTTTTATAAATCAGTCCCCTGTGCCAATCAAGAAAAAGACCGCGTCTCAAACGAACATCTGAAGGATTTTTGCTGAGAGAGCCTTTTCCAGAAACCGCACGATGTGAACTCGTTTGGCGGTTTATTGAATCCACCGATCGTGAAAAAAGACATAGATGCTTTTTGGTCGAGGCGTATTCAATTACAATGGTACCTATTGTCCATCAACAGTCCCGTCATAAATTTCCAGGAAGACCCAATGAACACAAGAGGAAAAAATCCCGTCAGGAACTCTTCTTTTCTGATTACATTTCTGGTCCTCACGGGCCTTTCGTTCCTGGTAATTGGATGTGGAAGCTCAAATCCGGAAACAGGGACGAAATCCGACAATAACGAAAAAGAAACGGCAAAAAAGGATGAACAATCCACGGAATCGGAAAACCAGAAACGATCGGAGAAGGAGAAGAAAAACGAACGAAAGCTGGTAAAACAAGCGTTTCAAAACTACAAAAACGCACTGTTGAACCAGGACGGTGAGGAAGCCGTCAGGCACGTGAGTTCGGACACGGTCGCCTTCTACGGCAAAACAAAAAACCGGGCCCTGAACATGCCAGAGAACAAACTAAAACAGCAGGAACCCTACGAAAAATTGATGGTTCTCATGATGCGTTTGAAGATGTCCGCGTCGGAACTGAGCGACATGGAGGACCGTGACGTCTTCGCGTATGCGGTGGATAATGGCTGGATCGGAAAAAAAGGCGTCAGAAACACCACCCTGCAGAACGTGAAAATTTCGAACGATCAGGCAACCGTCTCAGCCACCCGGAAGAGCAGACGTCGCACCCGGAAAGCGGAATTTGATTTCGTGAGGGAAAACGGAGCGTGGAAGTACACCCTAATGCCCAAAATAGAAGACCTGAACAAAGGCATGCGAAAAGCCATCCAAAAAAACAACGTGGACGAAAATACGTATTTAACGGGGGTTATCCAAAAATCCACGGGAGAAAAGCCGGAACCCGAAATCTGGCAACCCCTGCAATGACCGAATCAGCACAGCATCATATTTTCAGACGTGACGTTCAATGAGTATTGAGGCCGAACAGTTTACCGACCTGCTCTCGAAATTTGCCACCGGTGTAACGGTGGTCACCGTTCAGGAAGGCAACGCGATACATGGACTGACGGTAAACGCCTTCTCATCCGTTTCGCTGGAACCTCCTCTGGTGCTGATCTGTATCGAACGGGACACGCGAACCAAGGAGTACCTGGAACGGGGAATCGGATTTACGATTAGTATTCTCTCCGAAACACAGGAGGATCTGTCCCGAAAATTCGCCCGGCCCGGAATGGACATGGCGGAACGGCTCCGGAACGAGTCCTACACCACCCATGAACAGGGCGGTCCCCACTTTGACGATTCCCTGGCCTGGATGAACTGCGAGCAGGAAAACCAGGTGAACGCCGGAGACCACACAATTTATATCGGCCGTGTTATCGGGGGAAACACGGAAAACCCCGGCGACAAACCGCTACTTTACTTCGACGGGGAGTACCAGAAATTGAAGGATTAACGCTCCGGTCGCGCTTTCATTACATATTCCCCTGTTCAGAAGGGGTCTATTT
>CAZOLI010000079.1:5446-8827 GCA_964580675.1 uncultured Planctomycetia bacterium | reverse complement strand
CGACGATGAGGTCGTGCGCAATCACCTGACCCCTCTACTTTCGGATCCCGAAATAACGGTGGTTGGACAGAACCTGAAATTCGATTACCTCTTTCTGAAGGCCGTCGACGTGGACCTTCGAGGCATCGAAATCGATACCATGATTGCTTCATACCTGGAAAGCCCCTCCCGGTCCAGCCACAACCTGAAGACCCTTGCCCGAACATACCTTGACCACAGCATGATCGATTACGACGAAATAACGGAGGAGGATCAGGACTTCGGCGATGTCCCGATCGAAGAAGCAGGCCGGTACGCCTGTGAGGACGTAACCGCAACGCGGGAGGTGGCGGAGATCCTCGAGGAGAAGTTGCGAAAAAAACAGATGCTCGACCTTCTCCGGGAGGTTGAACTGCCGCTCATCCCCATACTCGCCAAAATGGAATGGCACGGGGTAAGAATTGATCCGGATGAACTGAACCGGATGCGGGAGGAGTTAAACAACCGGCTTGAGGATCTCGAGAAGCAAGCCTGGGAGGAAGCGGGGGAGGAGTTCAACCTCAACTCTCCCCAGCAACTTCAGGAAATTCTGTTTGACAAACTGGGCCTGGAACCGGTGCGGGAAACCAAAACGGGCTACTCAACGGACGCCGATACGCTGGAGGAACTATCCGACGAACATCCGGTTCCGTCCATCATTTTGCGGTATCGTTCACTGTCCAAGCTCGTGAACACCTACGCGGACAAACTTCCGGAATTAATTAACGAAGAAACCGGACGGCTCCATACGTCGTTTCACCAGACCCGGACGGCAACGGGTCGTCTCAGCAGTTCGGAACCGAACCTGCAGAACATTCCCGTTCGTACGGAGGAGGGTCGTCGCATTCGAAGAGCCTTCGTGGCCGACGAACAACATCAGTTCCTCAGCGCCGACTACTCACAGGTGGAACTGCGCGTCCTCGCGCACATCTCCCGCGACGAAGCCATGACCGATGCCTTCGAAAACGGGGAGGACATACACAAACGGACGGCGGCCGAAGTGTTCGACCGTGATCTTGAAGACGTGGACGACGATCTTCGGGACATGGCCAAAACCATTAACTTCGGCATCGTCTACGGCATCAGCGGATACGGCCTTGCACAGCGACTCGACATCGATCGGGACGAAGCGGAGTCCTACATCGAACGGTACCTGTCCCGCTACAGCGGCGTCCGGCGATACATGGATGACATTGTTGAGGAAGCCCGCGATCAGGGATACGTGGAAACCCTGCTTGGCCGACGTCGATACATTCCCGACATTACCTCAAGTGATTACAACCGCCGGTCATTTGCCGAACGAACCGCCATAAACACCCCTGTGCAGGGAACCGCGGCGGACCTCATCAAAAAGGCCATGATCCGGGTGGACCGGGCCCTCGAAGAACGAAATCTTTCGGCCGTGCAGATTCTTCAGATCCACGATGAACTCATTCTTCATGTGCCGGAAAACGAGCAAATGAAAGTCGAGCCGCTGGTGGAAGGCGAAATGAAAAACGCCATGGACCTGAGGGTCCCACTCGAGGTGGATCTGCACACGGGAAGCAACTGGGCCGAATTAAAATAAGTGATCCCTCTCCTCGTCCGTAAAACCGGACGTTGACCTATTTTAGCAGGTACCGTACCCGTTTCCGGACTTCCGGATCATCGGCATCCCGGTACTCCCGGAGAATGGGCCGGGAAAGGGGAAGTGCTTTTCGAAGCCGGTCGGTCGCCTTCTTCCGTTTCTGGTAGTTCCGGTTACCGAGCTTCTTGCAGAGTCCGTGAAACCATTCGTTCAACCGGTCCGAGTCCGAAAACACATCAAGAACGTTCTGCTTTCTCTCGTCGGCATTCGCCGGGGGAAAATAGAGCAGGTAACGGCTGATTTCCCGGGTGTGGGGAAGAATGTTCTGCAGTGGTTCTTCCTCGTCACGGACGATTTCCATCACGCTGACCATAGATGACAAAAGCTTTACTTTGGGGTGGTTTTTCACGTCGTCCGGAAAGTCGTCGATCTTCTTTTTCAACGTTGAAGGAGATGCGGTGCTCATCTTTTTCCAGATGTCTTCAACCCGGGTGCGGTAGCTCTTCTTTATGGGAGGATGCGTGATGGATCCCGTGTTTCGAATATTTTTCCGGGGCCGTCTCCACACCTGTTCAGAACCCGGATTCCGTATGTGCACCCCGTGTAATTCTCCTTTGTATCCGCCCAGAAACAGCTTGCCGTCGGCGGCGGACGGACCGGTATAAATTCTTCCCAGGTTCCCTCCCCCGTCATACGTCCACTCAAGCTGACCGGAATCCACCGAGTACACCTTCAGTTTACCGCGACGGGTTGCGACGTAGACGCGTGATCCTATGACCGCCGGAGACGCGTAAACGCGTTCGCCAAGATCACTCGTCCACTTCTTCGTTCCTTTCTGCAACCCGAAGCAGTAAAGCGTCCCTTTTCGCCCCGCTATGATCACGCGATTTTTCGCCATGACCGGGGACGACCGAAAGGTCGAGGAATCGGTTTTCTTCGTCCAGAATTTGTTCCCGCTTTTCATGTCCAAACAGTACACGTTTCCTCCGTACGAGGCCGTGATGACCCGACCTTTTCCCACGGCCGGTCCCACTTCCACGTTCGCGTCCACTTCAATTCGCCAGATTTCTTCACCGGATTCCGCGTTTAGACTATAAACATAATTATCCTCGTCTCCGAAAAAGACTCGGCCGCCGAACACGGCGACGGGACTTTCAACGTCATCCTCCGTCTGCTTCTGCCAGACCTCCTCTCCGTTCTCCGCATTCAAACAGTATACGTTTCCGCTTCTCCCGTTGATGTATAACTTTCCGTTCCAGTAGGCAATTGGACTGTTTGTTGAATCGGAAACGTCCGTCGTCCAATCTTCTTCGCCATTCTCTTTCTGTACACGGTATACGGTTCCACTGTACGTGGCAAAATACAGGTGATCCTTCACAACGAGCGGCGTCGACCGCACGCGCCGGGGAAGACGTTTGGTCCATATTTTCTCGCCGCTGTCCGTTCGTAACGCAAATAATTTTTGGTTGCCACTCGCCGAATAGAGCCGGTTCCCATCCACGACCGAACCACTGTAAAATCCCCGTTCCCCCCCGGAAATCGACCATGCTTCCGTCCCGGGTTTGGGCGCCTCCTGCTCCTGATCCTGCCCCGGAACGGGGGGAACGACCACGAACAGATACAACAAAATAAACGTGCAAATTGAGAGGGAAACTGGATATCTATTTCTTGAATTTTTCATAATCAACTCATTTTATGCTGGGAAACATGCTGTTGATCGGTGCACAGACACCGGGATCCCTGCACCTCAGCCATTGGAAAACCCCGACGTCCCTTACCGCTCATCTTTTTTATCG
>CAZOLI010000079.1:0-5346 GCA_964580675.1 uncultured Planctomycetia bacterium | reverse complement strand
GGGTTACAGTATAAAGATACAGGCCCCGCTCCTGTTGATCAACCATCGTCCGCCGGTTCAAAGATCAGAATCCACCGGCTTCCCGTGTTTTTTCTCTCAACCTGAAGCGCCTTCTCCCGGGACGGGAACTTTCCGTGGAACGCATCAATTCTCGATAACGGCTCCCCGTTCTCGTAATCCTCTTTGCAGGCCCCGCAACGATCCTGTACCTTTCCCCAGCCAAGTTTTGTATCGTAAAGAAGCGTCCCCTTTTCAACGTCCTTCCAGTGTGATGCATACGTCCTTGGGTTCGCCGGTGAATTCCCTCCCGTTCGGGCCCGTGCTCCAGTAGCTGTCTTAAAGGTGCCACGGTTGCCGTCACCATCCGTGTTCGTGTTCCACGTATAGCCGGTAACATACATTCGTTCGACCCTTGAAAGCCGAAGATCGTGTTTACTTCCCTGGTCCCGTAATTCTTCCAGCTTTTCCTCGGGAAGGCCCGGCACACGATCGGGATCTTTTCGGCACGTCTGGATGACGTACTCCTTCGGTTTGTAGGTTACCCGATAATCATTTCCCCGGTAGCGAACGAGGAATCCGGTGGGTTCGAGTCGGAGCTTCAAAATGGAATGAGGACTCGATGCCACGTCTTCAAATTTTCGAAGATGCTGGCCGGAGGCTGTGGCAATCGTTTCCCCGGAAGTCAATTCCGAATCGGCCCGCCCGAACACACGATATTCAAGCAATTCCCGGCGTATGGGCGATCCGTTCGGTTTTTCCGGATCAAACCAAAGAAGAGTAACCTTCATCACGGACGGACTGTAACGGGTGTGCACGGGAATTTTCCGCCCGCCTTCCAGGTACCGGTACGCCCGATACGGTAGTTCATCCGGAGAATAAATATGGATGGAATCATTCCGGTTCCGGTTCGAAATACCGACTTCATACTGAATTTCACCGGGGCTCGTTCCGGTTACGATTCGCCGGTCGCTTCTGAGTTGAAGAAACACCTCAAGATTGATTTCGTTCGGACGGACCGTGGAGGAAAATCGTTCCGGACCCGGAGGAGGTTCCGAGGGGGATTCTCCGGCCAGGTACTCATTGCCGTGTTTTCTCCACCACTTCAGACACGCATGCCGTTTCTCGCCCCAGGGAAGGCCGGTAAGGTGATGAAGGGCCCAGACCGCATTTCGTCGGACCTGCTTCCGATCCGACGAAAGTTGTTCGATAAGGTACGGAATTCGTTTCTTCCGGTTTTGAACGGCCACTTTGATTATTTCGTTGGCCGTTTCCTGCCAGCCCGCCAGATTCCTCTTCGAACCCTCCGAAAAATATCCCTGACGGCGAGCGTATATATAAATAAGCGACAGAAACGTCACGACCAGAACCAGCATGGTCAACGCATGAAGAAGGGGGGGAACCTCCGGTTCTTCCCCTTCTTCGTTTTCGGAATCCCCCGAATCCGCTTTTTCCCGGGAACGCCCGTTCACCGAAGGGTCCCCGGGGGGGACGTCCCCGTCCTGTTCATGCCGGGAATTGTCACCGGCGTCCGGTTCATTCAGATCTTCGGCGTCGGAATCGTTCTCCTCTGGATTGGACGGGATCATTTGAATATGACCTCAAACAAGGAGAAGACGTTTCGGCTCCCTGACGTGAATCATGCTTTTCAGGACCGGTCCGGAATCACCCGAACATCCCGAAACAGAGCGGGAGATGCGCCGTGAGACATTCTTGCTCGTTGTCCGGGTTCTCCCTTTCCACAATTCGTCAGCCCCCATAAATCCCACTCCTCTTTACCGGCGACGGCCTCACAGGATGACCAGAAGTCGGGTGTGATACCGGTGTACGACGGATTTTTAATCATGTGCGTTCGTTCGCCGTTTTCGATCTTCCAGCCAATTTCGCAGGAAAACTGAAAGTTATAGCGCTTCTGATCAATGCTCCAGGAGCGATTCGTTTCCATGTAAATACCGTCTTCCACCCGGGAAATAAGATCTTCCTTCGATCCTTTCCCCGGACTCAAACTCAAATTATTAATTCGGATGAGGGGCACGTTCTCCCATCCGTCAGCTCGAACATTTCCCGGTGCCCCATCCTTGACCCGGCTCAAGAATTCCCGGTCCCCCTGATATCCCACGAAAATCCCGTCTTTCACAACAGGGTATCGCCTGGTTTTTACCCCTTCGTCATCGTACCCCCGGGTGGCCAGTCCGCCCGGCACGGTTCCGTCCGCAATCAGGTCCACACATTCGCTCCCGTAACGAAATTCTCCCGCCTTCTCCTCCGTGAGAAAGCTTGAACCCGCGTAACTTTCCTCTGTTCCGAGAACCCGGTCAAGTTCCGACGGATGACCGCAGGATTCGTGAATCTGGAGAGCAACCTGGTCCCCACCCAGCACGACATCCATCTCGCCGGTGGGACATGGTTCGGCATCGAGCAGAGATACCGCTTCCTCCCGCACCCGTTCCGCATTTTCCGTTAACCGCATGGAGGGAATCACTTCATATCCACCGGCTCGATAATATCCACCGTGGGAGTTTGGGAAGGATCGAACCTGAAAATCAGATTCGTCAGCGGCCGTTACCGAATACCCTCCTCCGGAATAATACAACCGCTGATCCACCAATGTGCCGTCCGTCGTTGCCACAACAACGTCCTCCCGGACAAACGTTAACCTGCTGTCCGCGGCAACGATCCGGTCGTGATCCCGAAGCGTCTCGTCCAGTGATCGGAGGAGAGCGATATTTTCCTGAAGGTCAACGGAAAACGGATCCACCTGTATGGGCGTCTGCCACGTGTCTCTGACGGTATCCACGGGAAGTAGTTCCACGGGTTCCTCCCGCAGACGTGCACTTGCCCGGCCGGTATTTACCGATTGCTCGGCCGTCTTTGCGATCGCCTTTGAGGCAAAATCACAACCGGAGGAAAATCCCCAGGCACCGGAAACCAGACTTCGGATTCCATATCCCCTTGACCGTTCCTCGGAGATGTCTTCCAGGTTTCCGTTGTGAACGTGAATGGATCGTGCACGGATGTCCTTTACGCGAACATCCGCATAATCCGCTCCGGTCACCAGTGCGTCCTCCACGGCTTTTTCAGCAACGTCCTTCATGAGCTGAAATACCCTAAAAAAGCGTCTGTCCCGTAAACGTAAAATGATCTATTTTCATCGTGGGCACAAGGGACCCTCCTCTTCTCCCGGGCACAAAGGTCAAATCGGAACTTAACTGTGCCGTATTCCTGAAGGCTTCCGGAATGGATTGTGTGAACCGGAGATTTTGAAGTGACTCGGTGATCCGGCCCTCTTCTACGAGAAACGTTCCATTCCGGGTCATGCCCGTTAGAATCATCTTTGCGCGATCCTGAAAATTACAGTAATGAAACTGGGTTACGAGCACGGCACGATCCGTGTCTTCAATCATCTTTTCCGCGGTCGTGGATCCGGGACGGAGAACCATGTGGGAAGGATACGCACCTGCACCGCCGAACCCGGATTCCGCACTGCCATTGGGTTCGGCATCCGCCATTTTTGCGGTTCGACGGCTGTGGGCCACGGATTGCATTGTTCCGTCCTTCACCATCGTATACGTCGTTTTCGGATAGCCGTCCTCGTCGAACGGGCGGGAGGGCATACGATCGTGAAACGGATCCTCGACAATAGTGATGTGCTCTCCGAACAGATTTTCCCCCATTTTCCCGGACAGGTAACTTCGATCTTCCACGAATTCCCGGCCCCCGAACGCACCAAACCCCAGGTAGGTTAGCACCGTGGCCACGGCGGCGGGTTCCAGAATAACCGTTACCTCCCCGGGATTTAGATCAATGGAATCCCTTGAACCTTCGGCTTTCTCAATGGCCGTTTTCGCACAGGCCGATGGATCCAGGTGATCCGGGTTCCGGGATGCCGCCTCGGCCCATCCCGTTCCGGCATCCCTCCAAACGGTGATATCCAGTTCGTTTGAACACGTCCGGCCGGAACCACGAAGACCCGTCGAATTCATTATGTGAGAGTGCACGACGGAGGAAGCGTACTTTCCAAAGGACTGCCCCCCCTCTTCTTTTACATCCCGCACCGCCTCCTGAATGCAGGAGATCCTCTGTTCGGGGGATACCGGTCCGGAATCGGTCATAGGTTGGTCCTTTTCCTCGTACTGCTGATCCGCCAGAAAGGAAAACGCATCCTCATCCCGGTTTCCTTCCACGTTCAGCAGGTGCTGGGCGCGTGAGGTTGCTTCGCGGAGCATTTCGATGTCCCGGCCCGTCACGGACACCTCCGCCTTCCGGGACCCGCTTTTCACCCGAATGTCGAACCGCACCCTTGATCGATCGATGTTCTGCGTGACGCCGTTATTGGCAAATCGTGTGACACCGTCCCTCTCGTGTTCGATAATGACTTCCGTTTCCTCGGCCTCGGATTCATCGAGGATAATTTCTCCCAAATCCCGAAGTTTCGTCCGCTCTTTACTGGGAATCATCACTTTCCTCTTCGATCGATGAACCTGATGACCCGGGATATTCAATTGGTTTGACCGGCTCCCGGGCCTGCACTTCTCGTTTCCATTTTTCCTCACGATTCCGTGCCATGTCCCGTTTGAGTTGCTCGGATAACTCCCGCGGCACCCGAACCGCCGAACGGACCCGATCCCCTTTCTCGGGAAGTCGTTCCTTCCGTTCGGAAACAAATTTCTGCACCTGATCCCCGGAAAATTCATAATATTTCTGAAACATCTCGCGGAGACGTTGTTCTTCACAAAACACCGGAAAGATCTTCAATCCGGTCTCATAACGCAGTTCGCGGAACGCCTCGCGATCAAGGGGGCGAATTTGCGAAACACACAGGATGGGTCCCACCTGGGCCACCGGCAACACGCAGTGTTTTTCCACGAGATCCCGGGGCACGAGATCAATCACGGCCGGATCGATCCGAAAATTCTCCAGGTTCAGCCATGGCGGTTTCAGGTTCTCCCCGATCACCGCCGCCAGCTGGTCTTCTCCCGGACACCCGCTTTCCAGCAGTTTTCGGGCCACTTCATTCCCGTTTTCGGCCAGGTCCGTCAGAAACTCCTCCATCTCCTCCTGAAGAACCGGTCCCCCCTCCAGAATCACCCGGCCGAGTTCCATCCGACGAATTTCCGACGTTCCGTCACTCATGGTGAACTCTGTTTTCGAATTCGTTGTTTCGTGGGCAATCTCCCCGGTCAAAACCAGCCGTCACCCCGCCGCCGCACCGGTGGCGAGCAAAGCCGGAACAAACAGGGAATATCATTCATCCGGATCATTATAGGCCCCGAAGATGATGGATTCCAAAAACACCAGGTCCCCGGGAGGAACAACATCGGTTTACTGACGTTCTTCGGGCGTTAAATA
>CAZOLI010000078.1:4078-8868 GCA_964580675.1 uncultured Planctomycetia bacterium | reverse complement strand
GTTGAGGAAAAGACCACGGCCACAGGAGATCGGGCAGGAATGCCCGATCTACGAAGGATTACGTTGGAAAAGGTAGCTCGGGCATTCTTGCCCGAGCACCGGTGATCGTCGGGAAACAATAAAATGTCGATAACGGTGTCGGAAGTTGGCTACGGTTGAGGAAAAGACCACGGCCACAGGAGATCGGGCAGGAATGCCCGATCTACGAGGGATTACGTTGATAGAGGTGGCTCGGGGGTTCCAGTCCGAGCCAGGAACCCTGTATGAACGGGGGTCGGTTTCTGTGCGAGTCTCGTCAGCAGTTCGTGAGCATGGATGAAAGAAACGATTCTTCCGGTCCGTTAAAAACCGAAACCCGAAATTCAAACCAATGAAATACGAAATACGAGAAATGAACGACGCACGAAGCCTGACGCTTCAATTTTCGCTGTTTCTGTTCTCTGTATTTTTGTTTGCCGTTCTTTGCGTCTTCGCGCCTTTGCGTTAACCAATCTTGTTGTTTTTTTGTTGTTTGTTCTCTATCGCCAATCGGCTATTGCGACCGCCTTCTGTTTCCACGCATCAACCAATCAACGTATAAACGAATCAACCAATAAACTCATAACCATAATCGTACCCTTCGATTCTCACCCCGATGACGTCTCCACGTGAATCGGAGACGTCAGTGTTTTCTGGACGGGGCACCGGTCGGCGATTTCCAGGAGACGCTCACGCTGTTCGGTCGTCACGTTTCCCTCGATCGTGATCTCCTTGGCCAGGAAATCAATCTGTCCCTCCTCTTCTTCGCAATTCTCACAGTCCGACGCGTGGATTTTGTCGTGGGACAGATTCACCTGGATTTCCTCGACGTCCCACTCCTTTCGGTCCGCGTACATCCGAAGCGTGATCCCCGTGCAGGACCCGAGGGCCGCCAGGAGGTACTCATACGGAGTGGGCCCCTGATCCTCCCCGCCGGCCGACCGGGGTTCGTCGGCAACCACGGTGTGATCGCGTGCACTGATTTGCGTGTAATAATGGTGTGTTCCGGTTCGAACCTGGACGGTTCCTCCGGACTCGTCCTTCTCCTCTTCCGCATCGGAATGTTCCAGGTACGGGGTGGCCCAGGAAGCGATTGTCGATGCCGCGTAGGAGGCGTCCGAACGGGACGGCAGGAGATGACCCGCTCCGGACAATGTCACGAAGCTCTTCGGTTCCGACGCGGAGGAAAACAGACGGTAACCGTTGTCGATCTCAACGATTTGGTCCTGTGGTGAGTGAAGAATCAACAGGGAGGCATCGAGTCGGTCAAGGACGTTTTCGGTTTTCACCTCACTGATTGCGTTTAGAAAGGATCGTGACAGCGTAAATGTGGATCCCGCAATCTCAATGGTGGCCGTTCCGGTTTCTCTTGCGTCTTCAAATGCATCGGGAAAATGGGTTTCCAGGTGGTCCGGATCATACGGCGAGGCAATCGTGGTCACGGCATTCACCGGCTCCAGTTCCGGGGCCGCCATCAGAGAAGCCACACCACCGAAGGAGTGTCCGATGAGGAGCTGGGGAGGCTCATGGGCATCGTCCAGAAATCGCCCCGCGGCCTGAATGTCCTCCACGTTTGAGACAATGCTTGTGTTGGCGAAATCGCCTTCGCTTTCGCCCACACCGGCAAAGTCAAACTGCAACACCGCAAACCCCTCCCTCGTCAGTGATTTTGTCACCTCCCGTACAGCAAAGAGATCCTTCCCGCACGCAAAACAATGAGCAAACACGGCGTATCCACGGGGAGAACCAACGGGCCGGACCAGGCGGCCGCTGATTTGATTTCCATTTGATCCCTCAAATGAAACCTGTTCCTCAATCATGATGAGTCAGCAGCATAAACTTGAAGCAATGAAAACCAAAAACGAAAACACTTCCTTTATTATTGCTCTTCCAGACCTTCCCCCGGGGCCCGGAGGTGACGTAAAAAATCAGAAAATTCGACACTCGAAAAACGAAACATGAGCGACGCCCGACGCCTGAGGCTTCATTTTCCGTTGTTTCTGTTTTCTGTTTTTTTGTTTGTCGTTCTTTGCGACTTCGCGCCTTTGCGTTTATTCATATTGTTTTTTTGTTCCTATCGCCAATCGCCAATCGCATATCGCCCGCTGTTTTCACGCATCAACTCATCAACACATAAACAAATCAACCAATAAACAAATAAACCAATCAACGAGTGGTTTACTCTTTATCTTTATCCTTATCATGATCTTAATCTACGGTCCGAAGGACCGTTTAGGTGCTCCCTGCTTCCATCGGACGTCGTCCGCTCGGGGCTCCGGCTTTGGTGAAATAGTTCCCCCTCGCTTCAGCATGACACCTTACTCATCACTCCTTACTGACCACTACTGTCTCTTTACCGACCACTACTCGTGAACTCATGATCTTAATCTTCAATAGCCCGCTCCCTCACGGTCGGGGCTCTGTCTTTGGTGATTAATTTTTCCTTCAAGCCGTCTGAACGGTTCTACCTATTACACCTTACTCCTCACTCCTTACTCCTTACTGACCACTCCTTACTCGAGACGTCCCTTACTTACGACGACTTCTGTTCTCGATACGCCATCGTGGCGGCACCGATGGCGCCGGCACGGTCGCCCAGCCGGGATTCGACGATTTCCAGCTCTTCGTGAAACGGGTCAAATGAACCCTCGCGCACTTCCTCGGTCATTTGTTTGATGAAATGAGGGAAGCCCTCCAGGAGACCGCCCCCGACCACAATGATGCCCGGGTGAAAGGCATTCACCATGCCGACCGCCCAGGACGAAAGAACCTCGGCCGTGCGGTCCGTAATTTCGGCGGCGAGTTTATCATCCTGATCGAGGGCTTCGGAAACGGTTTTTGCCGTAATATCATCCACGGATCCGGCAATCTGTTTCAGTGTCTTGCCGCGGTCCGGGTCCGATAGAACCTGTTCCCGTGCCCGCTTGCCCACGGCCCATCCCCCCACGTACGCCTCAAGACATCCTTCGTAGCCACACGTGCATTTTCGGCCGCCCTCAACCACCGGAACGTGACCGAGTTCCGCTGCCGAACTTCGTTCACCTTCCAGTAGGGAACCACCGGCAATCACGCCGGTGCCGACCCCGGTGCCGATGAACACCCCGAGCACGTTTCTTGCTCCCTGTCCCGCACCATGCCGCCATTCCCCGTACGTCGCGGCGTCCACGTCGTTGGCGATTTCGACCGGAACGTCGAGCCGTTCGGACAGCATGGGACCGAGAGTGACGTTCTCCCACACCAGATTCGGGGCAATTCGCAGGAGGCCGCTGCGCCGGTCCACGAGACCGGCCACGCCGACCCCCGCCGCCGTTATTTGGTTTGAGGTATCAAATTTACAATTAATCCTGTTTGTTAAATCGTCCACAACCTCTTCGGGACCGTCATCGGCACGGGTTGGACCACTGAACGAATCCACAACGGTCGCATCTGGTTCCATGATGAGAACCATAAAATTCGTACCGCCGATGTCGATGCCCAGGACCAGGTCCTCCGTTTGCGATTCATTCCGGGATTGCTGACCTGATGGATTCATAAGTTGATTCGTTTGAACAGACGTTTCCTTTTTATCTCATCGCAGTCGGTCCATCCGGAGGCCACAACTGCCGTCCGGGGGTTCCCGGAACAGGCGCGATGAAAACGAACCATCATACGTTCGTTAATGCTTTGTGACATCTCTGTACGTCTTTACAAATTCGGCAAGTGTTTGTTGCACCTTTTTCCCCAGATTTATTCGAAGCACACGTTGACCACGTTGCTTCAGCGCCCTGTAATCTCCCACGGACTGTGCCTGGATAAGTTCACCAAAGGAGAACGCCGTTTCCGGCACATCGACCCCTTCCGCCGGATCGTCGACAAATTGAAGAAAGATGCCGGTGTCGGGGCCTCCTTTGTGTACCTGTCCCGTGGCGTGCAGATATCGGGGGCCGTATCCGAAGGTCGTGGCGATGTTCCGGTTGTTCGTTACAATTCCTCGGAGTTTCTCAATTTCGTTTCTTACGTCGGGACGGGGATTTAGAAACGCCTGTATGGCAAAGTAATCGTCCGTTCCGCCGTCCTCCAGCAAGGAGAAAAGCGCCTTCGCGGCCTTTTCCGGATGACGCACGGCGTCTTTCGTCTCCTCGAACTCTTCCATTTCTCCGGAACCGTCTTCCATTACCTCACGCGTAAGTTTCTTGGTCAGGTCTACGTTCGGCTGGTTGAAGGGGTGTATGTGCATCACGGCTCCGGCGGCCGCTGTTGCCATCTCCCAGCGGAACATCTCCTGACTCAGATCGTACAGGTCGTCCAGTTCGATAGATATGACCGGATGTCCCTCGTTCTTCAACATTTTCAGTTTTTCCTTCCGTTTCTCCGAAATTTCACCTTCAGTGGTGATGTAGACGAATACTCGGTCCTCGCCGTAAAACGATGGTGAGACCTCCGGTTCGTCCACAACCGGAATCAGACCTGTTCCGTCCTTCCCTGTACTTTCGGCAAGCAGTTGTTCGAGCCAGTCCGGAAATGATTGAACCGAGGATGACGGTATGAGTGTCACTTTGTCCCGGCCGGTCCGGACCAGCTCACCGAGAGCGGCCCCGAGTCTCAGAGCAGGATTGTCCGGGGGGGACACGCAGAACGCGCAGGCCTCGGCCATGGTCCGGGCCCGGTCAAGAAATTCGTGTACGTCCATTCCGATCAGGGCGGCGGGCACCATTCCGAAAACGGTCAGGGCCGAATATCGCCCGCCCACGTTCGGATGGGCGCGGAAGACGTGCCGAAACTCACGTTCAACG
>CAZOLI010000078.1:0-4068 GCA_964580675.1 uncultured Planctomycetia bacterium | reverse complement strand
AGCCGTTCGAGGGGGGTTCCCGCGTTTGTTACGGCGATGAACTGGTTCCCCGGCCGATCCACGGTTCCATCGAGTTTTTTCCAGAAATACCGGAAAAACGACAGGGTTTCGACGGTTTTGCCTGATTTGCTGGCAACCAGGAACAGGGTTTTATTCAGATCAATTTTCTCTTCGACGGCACGAACCGCTCCCGGGTGGGTGGAATCCAGCACGGTTAGTGCCGGATATCCTTCCCGGTTGCCGAAGGTTCGTTGAAACACTTCCGGCGCGAGACTTGATCCCCCCATCCCCATCAGAATCAGGTCCGCATATCCTTCCTCATAAATTTCGGCCGAGAGTTCATTTAGTTTCCCAAGTTCCGCCTTCATAACCTCCGGCAAATCCAGCCAGCCAAGGCGATTCGTGATTTCGTCTCGTTCGTCCTCGAACCAGATGGTTGGGTCCTTTGCCCACAACCGTCCGGCAAAATTCTGTTTCGCCCAGTTTGATAACCGGTTATTCACGGCTTCCGACGCGGTGCCCATCGAGACGTTCTGATCGGGTACCCGGGGTTTCGAACCGTCCGACGTCCGCTCGTCGATTACGCCGATGAGTTCCACAAATGATTCGTTATATTTCTTGATCTCCGCCTCCTGCAAATCGTCGGCCACCTCATCAAGATAGATACCGAACCCCTTGAGATCATTTAGTTGCCGGCGGGCTGTGTGCAGGTCCTCCGTCAACGTCGCGCCGCGAACCATTCCGTCATTGCGGAAGGCGTGCAGGGTGGCGGGGGAGGCAGCGTGGACTGTGTTGGGACCGACCAGTTCCTCCACGAACCGAATACCCGATTCACCCGGTTGTTTTGAAGTGGTGCCGGACCAGAGGACTCGCTGAGGCCGTGCGCCGTTCTCCGACAGCTTCCGGAACCTGTCGCCGTAAAACTTCTCCTGAAATCGATCGTAGATGTGTTTTGCAACGGCAATCGCAATCGCCCCCTTCAGTTCTTCGGCTTGTTCAGTTCCGAGATCCTCAAGTTTTCGGTCCACGGCTCGTGTTACCGGGCCGATCCGCACAGAGGCCACCGATCGAACTTCGGACGGACGGTCACAGATCTCGAGACCTCGAAGATACGCGTCCGTCACCTTTTCGTACCGTTCCAGGGAAAAGATCAGACGGGCATTTACGTTTACACCTTCAGAAATCAGGATTTCGATCGCGGTGAGGCCGGGATCGGTTGCGGGGACGTTCAACATGACGTTGGGGCGGTCGACGTTCGTTCGGAGCCGTTTCGCCTCCTCGACGATTGTTTTCGAGTCATCAGTCGTGTCCGGGGGGACGTCCATGCAGACAAATCCGTCATTTCCGTTTGTTTTCTCGTACACCGACTGGAGAACATCCGCGGTCCTCTGTGTTTCCTGTACGATTATCTGTTCATAAACGTCTCGGGCATCCGGTGGATCATCCGTGCGGGAATGATCCGCCAGGGTCTGGCTGTATTCCTCTGTCCCCTCAATCACCCTGCGAAAAACCGAAAAGTTGCTAATCACCCCCGTGACACCGTATTCCTCAACAAGGTTATCGAGCGTTCCTGACGTTATCAGGCTCCGGCGCAGGTAATCGAGCCAGACGGATTGCCCCTGGATTCGGAGTTGCTTCAGCGGGTTTTTCGTTCCGTCATTTTTGGTCATCGGTTGCTGAACAGGCCATTTTCAGGAAACAGCATACTCCGGGCACACGTCCATAAACTCAGGGTTTTTCCGCTGAAAATCAACGGGCGCCGGTAGCCGGACGGCCAGGAATTCGTCTGTCGACCGATTCTTCTCTCCAGCGGTCACTACTTGACCTGTTTTTATTAAACTGACATTCGATTGGGATCGCTCTGTTTCGGTATTTTATTTCGGAGTTGTCACCAGATCATAACGCGTATCTTAAATTTCGTGAGATGTTCAGGAATCATGAAAGGGCCAATTTTGGAATCCTGCCGTTTGAGAACCTGCATTGTTGACGAGAAATGAAACTGAGATTCGTCAAAAGAAAGATATCCACAAACAGGAGAATATGACCTTTCCTTTTGTTTTTGCGGGAGTGAATTAAACGGATGGGACTCTTCAGTCGCGCGCCGTGACAATGTGTTATCTTTGCTCAACCGCTATTTATTCTTGAAAGTTTCGGTACGAGGCCTAATTTAATCATAGAATGAGGTTTATGTTTTTGAGTTGTTTTCTCAGGGGTATTTATTGTCATGAAAGCGAACAGGAATCAGTATTTTCAAACCGGGATTGGATTTCTTTCAATACGTTTTCTTTCCGTTATTGTCTTATTTTCCATGTGTGGTGTGATACCGGTCATTGCTCAGGAAGGAGGGGGGAACCAATCCGAAAACAACGGTTGGGACCAGATCTGGTCGGTGGAAACAAGAGGGAGTGTGTATTCACAACCGGTCGTTAAAAATGACCGGGTGTTTGCCGGTACCAGTGGCGGGAGTGTATACGCGTTCGACGCAAAATCTGGTGAGGAGTTATGGCAAATTGTAACCAAAGGTGAGTATCAAACTTCCCCAGCTGTTGCAAACGGCCGGGTCTTCGTCGGCAGTTCCAATCATCACCTCTACGCAATCAATGCAAAATCGGGAGACATAATCTGGTCGTTTGAAACAGGAGATGGGGTAATTTCCAATCCGGCGGTTGTGAAAAAACGCGTCTTCTTCGGGAGCAAGGACGGGAACCTGTACGCCCTGGACACAAAGTCCGGGGAAAAAGTCTGGAGTTTTGAAACCGGGAACGAGGGTTATTCTGCTCCCGCGGTATCCGGGGGACGTGTATTTGCCAAAAAAGGCGCAGACGAATTGGTTTCGTTAAACGCAAAGTCCGGAAAGAAACTATGGTCTTTTCAGGCTGATTCCGAAATATACTCTCCCCCTGTCGCATCCGGAAATTACGTGTATGTGGGAGAAGAAAAAAGACTTTACGCCCTTAAGGCTGCGACCGGTGAGGTGGTTTGGACGTTTCAGGGGAAAAAGGAGCTTAATTTTCCTCCCGTGGCAACTGCCAGCACACTGTTTGTTACCACCGAATCAAAAAGTGTGTATGTGTTGAATGCGCTAACTGGAAAATCAATCCGGGAGCTATCCACTGACTTCAACATTCTGTCCTCTCCGGTCCTTATTGAGGGACGACTTTACTTTACAACCATGAACGATGATGAAGAAAGGGTGCATGTATACAATTTACAAACGGGAGTAGAGACCCGGATCCCCGTACCCCTCAGGGCCTATGACCCTCCGGTCATTGTCGAGGGCCGGATGTTCCTTGGGTTAGGGGAACAACTGAATGGCCGGATACACGCCATAAAAACGGACGTCGGTTCTTCGATGAGTTCCTGGTCGATGGATTCCAAGAACCCCGGTCGAACAGGAACAACGATGATCCCCGGTATCCCCGACGAAATGAAAAAGAACCTAAAGGCGTTCCAGTCCGCACTGAAAAACGAGGACCGCAAAAAAAAGAAACAAATTCTGGATTCGTGGAAAAGAAAACATCATCCCATCGTACAATTTTGCCGGGGCATTTCCCGAATCCAGCTTCATCTGAAAAACGGAAAGGTAGAAAAGGCAATCGAGGTCTGGAACAAACGTGTCAAGCCTGCTTCCTTTTCGAACCCGGAAACCGTTGGAAGCTTTGTTCGGATACTTCACAAAAATTCATCTCTGAAGAAATACATCCAAAAACAGACGAATAGACTGAAGAAGAGGTCGCTCAAGGAACGAAAAGCCGCAACCAGAACACTTCAAAAAGCGGGTATCCTTGGACTTCCCGTTCTCACAGAGCGAAGAGACATGGACAATGCCGAAGCCCGAAAACGCATACGTGACCTTCTCAAACGGTTGCGGGTTCTCTGGCCCATGTTTTTTGAGGATAAATAAAGGGTCATTGAAAAATGCCGTCCCGTCGCCATATCATTCCCTCTGTAAATTTGCACTCCGTTCTCACAATAAACGGGGACAGCAATCCGGGAAATTAAGGAATGAAGCGACTGGAATGGCGGTTACAAACCTCGGCTGGATGTGACCTGTTCGTTCGGGAGCGG
>CAZOLI010000077.1:0-8886 GCA_964580675.1 uncultured Planctomycetia bacterium | reverse complement strand
CCGCAGGGTCGAAGACAGGACGGAGGGAATGATCACGGTTTCCGAATCCGCTCCGTCGGCCGCCCGAAACTGGACCAGGCCGGCTTCCTCCATTCCCTCCAGCAGCTCCCGGATGCGTTCGGTCTGATCAAACGTCGACTGCTGCTGGAGGGTCGACGGCACGGGCGGGGCGTCCTCGGGCACTCGGAGCATCCGACCGAAGAGGTAGCCTGATTTGTGCCACCGAAGAAGTTCCTGTTTTGTTTCCCGATCCGCCACGTTCCGCAGTTCCTCTTCCGGAACAAACCCTTCGTTGCCGTACGGGGTGAGCAACCCGGAGAGGAACACCGGCAATGTCGCGCGGTATGTCGGCGAACCCTCCGCGGCCTCCGACGGCGTCGTTCGAAAATGGTTGTTGAGCAGACACAGATCCTCCAGAAACACCCGGGGACAACCGATCAGAATCGCGGTCACCCCGACACACGCATCGGCCGTGTTCCGGTCCGTCGGTTCCCCCGAAACATCTACCTCGGTCCCCCGGCCCCAAAATTGTGTTGCCATGTCCGAACAGAACCGGGCCGCGGCCGGCGACAGCAATTGTTCCGGATTCTCGTCGGGAAGTTGTTCCCGAAACGCGTCGACCAGGTTCCGAACCACGAGATAGGACGGGAACGCCACCCGTTCACGTTCGATCTCCGACAGGTGCTGTCGGGAACAGGCCCCGCTTTTTTCGACCGCTTCCCGCTGGGACATCCCGGCCGCCTGCCGGAGTTCGCGGAGGAGGCGGCCCACGGACGCCGGGCGGATATAGCGGGCCAGCTCCAGGTCCGTCCGGATGAATTCCACGCCCAGTTCCTGCCAGGACGCGTCGTGGACCTCCCGGAGCCATTCCCGGATGCTCTCCCGGCCGTTTTTCCAACCCCCCTCCGGGGTGCGATGTTGCTCCTCAAGGGCGGCGGTTCGGTCCCGAATGTACTGTCCCAGAAGCCGTTCGTGGGCCTCCTTCAGCTCCAGTAGAAACTCGGGCTCCCCCTCTCCGGCCTCAAACACGTTGTCCCGCTCTACTTCCTTCGACACCCCCGCGTCCAGCCGGTCCAGCGTCCAGACCAGCATCTGTTTTGTTCGCTGAAGGCCCCGCTCCTCGAGCACTTCGTCCTCGCGGAGTTCCTCAATCTCCGGCTGAAGCGTTCCCGAGTGGTCCGGGGCCACGTTTTCCAGGAGGTTGGCCATTCGGGTGTGCGGATCAAATTCCTGGTCGTCGTTCTCTATGAGCGTGTCCAGCACTTCGTGCAGTGCTTCGGGTTCCCCGTCCCACACCTGAACCATTCCGTGGTAGCCGTATCCCTGGCGCGACAGGTACTGAACGACGTCGGCCGGGGGGCGTCCGAGTTCCCGGTTCTGACGGCCGATTTCGGCCGCCAGCAGCAGGACGATTCGCCGGCGTTCGGACGGATCTCCTGTCCGAAACGCTCTCTTGACCGGTTCAAGGTCACCGTTCCGCAGGTGGTTTTTGAGATTGGTTCCTTCTTCGGTCATGGCGACAGAGGATGGTGTGATGAAACGAAACAAAAAACCGGTGATTTTGTTGGTCGGCGGGCAGCCCGGAACCCAAAACCCGGGACGTCCCCGCTTCTGCACACACATGATACGTTCTTCGAACGACAAAACGGACCCCTCACCCGCTTTGTCACCTGAATTCTAACAAAAATTCGCCCCGAATAGCGAAGGACCCCGGGATATTAGAATTCGGTTGACAAAATAATTTTGCCTTCTCACAACCGGGCGCAGCCGCTATACTGATTCCTGAAGATGGATGAAACATCCGGCGATTCACGCGCCGCGATATTCAAAACGATCGAAAATTGGTTCAGATTCGTTTATGTACGTTCATTTGTTTCCAAACAGGAGGTGCAACATGAGCTGTCGTACCTGCAGAGTCAACGCCAAACGGTGGTGGGAAAAAGGGGGAAGACACCGCGAGAAAGTGCTTGAGATCGCCCGTGAGGCGGCCGGGGACGAATGGTCCCGCACCGTGGAGGAGAAGGGCCGGAAGGAAGCGGCCGTTTCGTGGTATAGTCGCGGTCAACATCCGAATATGGCAAAGGTTGCGAACAAGTACCCCTGGGTCTGTGACCCCGACATCGGCCCGGTGGTTCGACCGGGTTCTCCCCTGGCGTAAAGCCCCGGGAGACGATATGAATTGTCACAGAGATTCCAACAGCATAACACCCGTGTCTCTTGTGGAGGAGAACCCGACGATGTTCCGCCCGCACGGGGAGCAGTTGGAAAACGTGTGGGCCCCGGTGGTTCACCTTCCGCAAATCGAGGACCGGGAACTGCGGGAGAAACACGACCTCCGCGTCCACACGGCCGAGGGGGTCCTGGGGGTCGTTCTGTCGGGCGCCCGCCAGTGTTCCCCCCGCATAAACGACTACCTCAACCGGGCGTATCCCGAATTGCGGCTTTCGGTGGGGTTGCCGGAGGAGGGACGCTGTTCCCTTGCCAGCTGCCATCCGAACAGTGGACACATTCGGCTGGACTGGGTGGTGGTTCGCCGGCTCCTGGGCCGCGAGGGAGGGCGGGGGGCCATCGTGGGCCTCTGGGCACATGAATTGGGTCACGCGCTAACCGTTCCCCCGGTGCTCTCGGAGATGTTTGATTTTCATTCAATATCGAACCGTGTTCGGGCACAGAACGAGGTCAAGAACGTCCTGGAGTCGTCGGCCGAGGAGATGGCGCGGGCCCTGGGATTCGAGAACCATCTGCAACAACGAGACGAACTCGTGTCCGAGATCCGGGAGGCAGTGGAGATCGAACGGGGATTTCTGGAATGATACGTCTTCTCCAGAACGCCCATCTTTTTTACGTTTCCTGAGGACAGGGGAGCTTCGTTTGAGCACCCGCAGTGCCGGACTCAAATGCTGGAACAACAGCCTGGAACCTCCTCCGTCACCGGCACACCTAAACCGAAAAACAAAGGCTCGGTCAAACGTGAACGTCCGGCTCTGAAACGATGGTTACGAACCGTTCCGTTCGTCCCCAAGGTCGTATACTTCCCTCGCGAAATTCAGGGTCTCCACAAGGGGATCCGGGTCCATTCCCTGAATACGAAGGAGTTTCTGCATCCCCTCCCCCCCGAGTGTCTCCTCGTAGGTCTTCACCATCTGTTTTACGTACATTCGTTTTTGCACGGTCAAACCCGCCAACTCACTGTCGAGTTCCACCCCCTCTTCCTCCAGCCGGTTCTGTAGATGCTTGAGGGAAGCAGAGTACCGGAGTTCTCCGATGGATCGAATCAATTTGGCCCCGTTCTGTTGTCCCATGAACATCTCCATGGCGTCAACGGTCATTCCCATGGCCTGTTCCATGGAGTCATGAAACCGGGACAGGTCTTCGGGGGCGTCCAGCTCCGCCCACGCACGGCGGGTTGTTTTCAGGTCGGAAAGCGGGCCTGAAAGCGATAAACGGGGGGTATTCTTCGCGGTATTGTACCTGTCTTCCCACGTGCGCAGCAGGGGAGCGGCCTCCTTCTTTACCCAATTTCGGTTCTCCGCCTGTTTTCCCTTTCCGCAGGCCAGCATCACAAACACGACGATCACACAACCAATCCAGATTCCCATTGACCTTGTGCTCATGGTGTCTCCCGGTAATTGGTTTCGTAAATTCGTCACCCTTATGACAGCACGACAGACGAACTTCAACACGAGTTGAGTATCTGTTATGGGTCCGGGAAAGGAAAGGGGAATGCTATTTTATCACCTGATTTCTAACCGTTTGTGTATCTCCGGGGCTCTTACGCGGCATGCACCGGCAAGAGGGGAGGAAGAAAGCGGACGGGCCGTCCAGCCCGTTTGAGGTGCACTCCCGCCCGAAGCGTGACTTGCGCGCCGGCTGGACGGTCCCCCCTCCTTAACCGGGGGAGCAGGGGTGCAGAAGAGAACGACAAACAGAAAAACGGCAGGCTGTAGGCGATAGGCGATTGGCGATAGGGCAGGGGAGCGGAGGGGCACGGGTGCTGGCGTGCAGGGGGGCAAGGGTGCGGGGGCGAATCTGTCTGAACAGCTAGAACCAGGATTTTTCTCTTACAGAACTCCCCTATCCTTGCGGCAGGGGTGAAGATGTCTGGACTGCTATCGAGGGACCCGAATTGTACGGCCGGAGCGTTCCGGACGATCCACCCGGCCCGTTCTATCGAACGGCCCGGGTCCCGGACAATTTTGCAGTTCCCATTATTAGCTTTTCAGACCTTTTTCCCCCACGACGCAAGGTCGTGGGGGCCATACAACCATTCTGGATTTCTTTACGAACCGGGTCCCAACGGTCCTGTTTCGACTCTTGAGAAGCTTATTTAAATCAGGAGCTGAAAGCATGTTTTCCGTTTGCGTTAACAGGGGGCCTTCCGGGCCCACACTTATCGTCCAGAAGGTTTTTTATTGATGCTAAAATACGGCTTTTTCGCTCCCACTGCCTGTACGGGTCTGGCCGGTGTTCCGATCAATTTCGAACACCTCCAGCCCATTCGAATGATCGGCTTCCGGCAGAAATTGAGCCGGGTATATTTTCCTTTTTCGACCCTCAATATCGGGTCCAGGTGCGGTTCCAGGGTAATCCGGGTTTGAACCACGCCTAATATTCTCTACGGCGACAGGAGTGCGGCCGGGATCACGGCAATATCGTCCTCCCTCCGATACGCTCGGGGGCCCGTATGAATCAGGAGACAATCGAGGACATCCTCCCCTACCTTCTCTTTGAGCCATTTCAAATGATCGAGGTCCTCTTCATCCACGGTTCGAGAACGTTTCACTTCGATTGCAAGAATTTTCTGAGCTCGTAAAACACGACCATTCGTCCTGAGCCTACACTCCTATTTGACCAATGTAGAGAATACGAATCGTCCAATGGAATCGGGGGTGCGCCGGGTAGGACCCATTTGTTTGAGGCCGGCGGCGTTTGAGATAAAGGTGTCCGGGGGACGGAACTCTGTTAAACAAAGGATTGCTTCCCCACTTCGGGCCTCAACGATACGTCCCGGGAGTTTTTCATTTACAACTGAACCGGTCTGTTCGGATGAAAACGAAATGGGCCCAGCTCATGTTGAGAATGAGCTGCTGGAACGTCTGGACGGCCCAGGCCAGACCGTTTTGTGGGTCAAAAGAAGCCCTTCTCTCCTTTCCAATTCATTTGATTCTCCACTGTATTTGTGTCATTTTCTATAATAAGTGACGTTATGAGTCACAAATTATTGATGAATACACGCAATATCGTTATGCCTGAAGAAGAGAAGATGTCTTTTTCCGATTTTGTCCGGAAGCGGTTACAAATAATGGATTACTGCTTTACGAAGGAAGAAGCGATGGCGGAAACCGGTCAGTCGTATGATGCATTTCGGAAAGCGGTTAGCCGGAAAAAAAAGGCGTCGGAATTAATTCGACCGCGGAATGGCTTTTACGTTATTGTTCCCCCTCAGTACCAGCGTCGTGGCACCCCACCGGCGACGTATTTCATCCACGAACTGATGGAGTACCTGGAGCGATCGTATTATGTCGGTCTTTTGACGGCCGCATCGATGTACGGCGCCGCTCATCACGCTCCCCAGGAGTTCCAGGTGATCGCTGAAGAAGAGACAGAGAAAATTACCATTGAGAACCTTCGAATTGTCTTTATCCAGAACACTCACATGGAACAAACCCGGATCAACAATCGGAACACGGAAATCGGAACCATCCGTGTTTCCTCTCCGGAGTCCACCGCACTGGACCTGGTGTATTACGATGACCGCTCCGGGCACCTGGATAATGTTGCCACGGTGCTTTCCGATCTCACGGAACAGTTGGATTCAAACGAGCTCCTCGATGTATCGAAGAATTACCACAGCCGGGCAAGCGTTCAACGGCTCGGGTACATTCTTGAGTTCCTTGGCGAAGAGGAGTGCGTTGAACCGCTTCGAGGATGGATCGCGTCACAGGACATCTCGCGTGTTCCCTTGAGCACTCACCATCCTCGGTCCGAAGGCGACCGATACCGTCCGTGGGACGTCATCGTAAATGTTGAATTACAACCGGAATGATTTCATGATTCCTCAACCTTCCGTCCTGACCTGGGAACAAGATCAAGCCCCGTGGACCGAGGACTGGCAGATCGAACATGATTTAATGATGTCCCGGGTATTGATCGAAATTTTTTCTCACGAACCGTTATCCAACCGGTTGATATTCCGGGGAGGTACCGCCCTGGGAAAACTTCACCTCAATCCCCCTCACCGATTTTCGGAAGATCTGGATCTGGTTCAGTTAAAACCGGGCCCGATCAAAGACAGCGTTCAGTATCCATTGCTCCATGAAGTCATGGAGGATCTGCCCATGGATCATGCAAAGTTTAAATCCGGAAAACACAGCTACACATACCACTTCGACTTTGATGTTCGAGATCCGGCCGTTGATAAAAGCAGGTTAAAAATTGAAATCAATACTCGGGAACACTTCTCACTGCGTGATCCCGAGGAACACTCGTTCCGAATTTCAACGGACTGGTTTGAAGGAGAAGCCGACATCCGGACGTATCAGCTAACGGAATTGATGGCTCATAAGTTAATTTCACTGTATGATCGGAAAAAAGGGCGGGACCTGTTTGATCTCTGGTATGTTACCAGGGAAAACCTCGTTCCTCCCGGTGAAGTTCTGTCATGTTATGATGAATATGTTGCAAAAACCCGGGATGCCGGACGAATATCACGAGCAGAATTTGAAAAAAATCTTACTGAAAAAATAGATGACCCTACGTTTCGTGAAGATGTTTTTCCCCTGCTTCGTGAGGGCATTGATTACAATATTGATGATGCTGTCTTCGAAATTCACAGGAAATATATTCGACCGATGAAGGGGGGGCGATATAGTGGAGACGATAACCTGTTCTTATCGAAATAATCGTGGGGATACCGATATAACCGACAGACAATCGAGGCCATATTTTTCGGATCCACAATCTTCGGCGAACCACCGCCAATTCAAATATTGTGAGAAACGCAAGAATAGCATTGTAAATGAGTCTACCTTTCTCCCGGTGTCGGATTCGCATCCGAGGGAATTTTTTTGTCAGGAATAGGATATCTTTATAATCTCTCACTGATTCAACGTCATAATTCGGGACGGTATCGATTAATTTCTTATAATCAGGTACTTTCTTAATTAAGAAATTAATAGTCTTTGGGAAATGCGAGCCAATTAGTCCGTCGCTAATTGCTTACTGCATGAGAAAAATCGAAGACGGCCTCATTGAGAATCTGATGGGTGATGAGAGTGCCCGGAACAGCCGGGCTGAACCAGGTTTCTTCTTATTTGCCGGTGAGGGCACCGGCACTACCGGAGGGTTTTCCACAGCGCACATTGACTGTTACACGTCCACTGCGGTGAACTCGGAGTTGCCGAAGCCGTCGTGGTCGTGTAGTTGGCCGAGTTTTGCCTCGAGATCCTCATCCAGGTTCGCGTTGACGATGGCCTGGGCGATCTCCTCGGCTTCTTCGTCCCCGGCCTCAACGACGGCGGTGGGGTTAATTTGGTATTGTTTCATGGGGACTCTCCAAACAAAAAACAAATGGATGGGGAAATCCGGAAGTGGTGCGCGTCTAACGTCTGGTGTCGGGAGTTGTCTAAAATCGTCGAAAATCGCAAATCCCTTACTCCCTTCTCCCGTATTTATTGTTTTCCGTTTGTTGTTCTTTGCGTCTTTGCGCCTCTGCGTTAAATAATTTAGTTGTTGTTGCTGTTTTGTCGTTCCCTATCGCCTACCGGCTATCGCCCACCGCCTGCCGTTATAACGCCAATCGCCAACCGCCTATTGGCTGCTGTTTTCACGCATCACACCCAACGAAACAAACGCCACTACCGCTACGAACGCATATCCTTATCAACCAATCTACTCATCAACCCCTCAACAAATCAACGAATCAACCATTCGTCAGGACGCGTTTTCGCCGAGTTCTTTCACGATCTGATAGGCCCCTCGGACCGCCGTGGTCGCCGGATCGTCGGCGATGGTAAGAGGCACGTCGGCCTCGCGGGATAACAATTGATCAATCCCGGGAAGGAAACCGCCTATCCCGCAAAGAATAACGCCCCTTTCGTGAATGTCATCTTGCATTTCCGGGGAAATCTCCTTGAGACACTCACGGACACCGCGAAGAATAACGGAAAGGTCGTCGTCCAGAACGTCCCGTACCTCGTCGGTAGACACTTCGACATATCGTATCCGTTTTTTCTCCGGGTCCCATCCCTCAATGTCCATATCAATGGGTTGTTCCCGGGAATAAACCGTTCCAAGTTTCCACCGGATCCAAATGGCGGTGTTTGTTTTTATCTCCAGTTGATGAGTTTCCTTCACATGTTCCCGTATTGCTTCGTCCATCTGGCGGTCCCCAACGCTGAAAGATGTGGAGGTGACAATCTCACCATCCGACAGAACAGCCGTTTCGGTCCTTTCCCTTCCGATATGCATGATCATGGTTCCACCGGGTTCCTGAACAGGGAGACCGGCTCCCAGGCCGGCCGCAATCGGTTTCTCAATAAAGCATACACTTTGAGCGCCCGCCCGTCTGGCAGCCTGATCGATAGCCCTTTTCTCAACTGTGGTAAGAGATGACGGGAAGGGAACACCCACCCGCAGGCCGGAATTGGGGTCCTCATCGGACACACTTCGGAGGGAAAACCGAATCATCGCCTCGAATGTGTCAAAATCCTGTATGATGCCGTCCCGGACCGGTCGGATTGTGGTGATTTCCTCGGGGTTCTCTTTGGCCATTTCGATGGCGTAACGCCCCAGGGCCAGACTCTCTGTCAGAGCATCGTCTTCCTGGTTCCGCACAGCGACAACGGCTGGTTCGGACAGGGCAACATCCCCCGGTTCCACACAGAC
>CAZOLI010000076.1:4309-9467 GCA_964580675.1 uncultured Planctomycetia bacterium | reverse complement strand
CAGAAAGATTCACAATCAATGGTAAAAAAGCAGCATTGATATGCATGCTCTCCCCCATTTCCCATGCTTCCCTTTGCCCACAGCACCCGTACTCCTCAGCACCTCTGCACCTCCGCTCCCCTCCCCTATCGCCAATCGCCAACCGCCCCTCGCCTGCCGTTTTAACGCAACAAACGCTCAACGCATAACGCCATAACGCAACGAACGCCACTAACGCAAATAACGCTAATAACGCTAATAACGCGATTAACGCCACGAACGCCAATAACGAACAAACGCACCACGCATTACGGATAACGCCATCAACGCTATAAACGAAAAATTCAAAAATTCTAATCTCGGATCATCAAACCGTCTATCACCGCGTGTCCGTTCCGTGGTCTTTTTCATTGCCGGGCGGGGTCTCGACATCCCCATTTTCCGATCCGGTCCGGGATCGTTCGAGGAACATCAGAACCATGGCCGTCTGGAGAATCACCTCATTCCCGTACACAGAATTGTAGATATCCCGAAAATTCGGCAGGCTCCGCTCTTCGATACTGTCGATGTAGTCTCTGAACACAATACCTTCCCAGGCGCCGTCGGTCGTCTGGGTACGCAGGGCCAGTTTTTCACCTCTTTTATAAATGTTGTTCAATCCCGAATGCCGTTTTCGAAACGGCTTCATGATGAAACTATTTCTCCGGCCCATCCCTACCCCTGAAAGAACCAGAAGCTTAATACTGTTAACTGTACTTCTCGGCCGTAAAAATGAATAAATGGGGAGGGTCATCTTATGGTTGTGCCAGAACATCTTTGGAACACGTTGCCACAGATTCCGAAATCGATTGGGGAACGAATGAAACTGCTCAAGACGATCGCCAACATAGTTCCTGCAATAGGTAATATACGAAAGACCATCCCTGATCGCACGGCGTGCTTTTTTCTTTTTCCCATCCGATAATTGGCCGTCCTCCTTTAGGTGCCGAAGAGCGAGTTTTAGGGAGAGAACTCCTGTATAAGCAGAAAAAATCCAACGATATCTGTCCACCGGCCGGTCGTGCTCGGCCTGCCGGAGTGACCATCCACGAGCTTCGCTGGGAACCACCGTATAGCCTTCGGCCCCCTTCTCCGGTGAACGGCCGGGAACAGAAGAGACAGGGAGCCAGAGGAGTCGTTCGGGCCCGGAATGATCCTGGTACGTTAACCAGAAGTCAAACAAATTTCTCCAGAGCTCATCAGGAAGTTCGATGCCCATTCGCTCCACCCGGTGCATGGCAAGGACGAAACTGGGATCGTACGTTGCTGGAACGGTGTTATTTCCATGGCTATACTCGGATCGCAGAATTGTCCGACGAATCCAGGCCTTTTTGTTCTTCGGTCCCGGCCGGTTTAATTTCCGGACAAGATAGTTTGCCATTTCCAGATCCTTCTGAACCGGCTGCTTTATGGATCGGATCAGGTCATGTCGTTGACCAAACAGAAACGGCCGGGCGGAATGCCGTTCCTTGTTTTGAACGTACGACTCGGAAAGGGCGAGAAGAGCCATCGACAGATCAGGAACCTCTTTGGTTTGTTGAAGCAATTTTGACAGAGCATCAAAACCATTCTGAATTGCTTTCCCGTCAGGAGAGACACCGGATTCAAGCAGGGCGTAAAGCACCTTGGTCGTCGTGTATATTTTGCCTCTTGCTGTACGATGTTTCCTTTTTGAAATGCCCCAGGAGCCATCGTTATTCTGCACACGTTTCAAAAACGCCACCCCATCGTCGATGGCCGAATCAACCGGATACTTCGCACGTTGTTCTTTGAGCGAAAATGTTCGGGACCGCTCAATCACGTGTGGTTTACCGGTTCGGTGTTCCTTTCCTTTTTTGAAAATAACCTTTCCGGCGTACGAACACCGTTCCACAACCCGTTCCTCCGGATTGTAATGTAATTGTACATTTACGGAACTATCAGCGGGGTGAATGCCTTTCCATAATTCTCTTCGTTTTCGAAAATTCACCGGTTTCTGAAGAGCTTTCTCTTTAATTTTTTCCGGGGGACAGGATATGGACACATTTTGCTCAAGGACACGAAGCCTTTTTCCCTTTTTCTGAATGGTCCTCTTCCAAACCCCTTTTACCTGAATTTGCCAGGGGACGTAGGGAGCGTCATAGGCAATCCCTTTCGCAATTCCCTCACTTCCCCCATGGACCGTAAACTCATACGTCGCTCCTTTCGATACCGGAAACGGGGGAAGAAACGACGCCAGATATGGCATCACACGCGGCATCGAAAGCACGTATCTCTCATTTTTTCGAAACGGTTCAAGTTCATTCTTACCAATGTAGAGCCGTTCGTTCTCATGACCTCCTTCATAAACAAGTGGTGTTTTTGACGGATCCTGCCAGAACCACTTCCGGTCATTTCCGGGATCAATCGAGGAGAGCTGTCGGTATTTATTGGTCCCCGTCAAAGAATAATTGCGGTAATTGGGCTTTTGTTGGTTTCCGTCCGAACCATTCTCATTTTTTCTACCCTTCGAGAACGAACAAATTTCAAGATTATGTTGAACGGACACCGATTTGATCGAATGGTCGTTGGAATTCACCAGAAGCGTCGCTTCAACTTCACCTCCTTTGGGATACGTCTGTACCTTATAAGAGGGTAACACAAATGGATACTTTTCCTTCCTCTTGTTTCCTTTTTTCTGAAGATACTCGTATTGTCGTTTGAACCAATCCAACCGTTCCGATAAGACCTCGTCTCGTTTTCTCTTCGTTCGAATACGAACTTTTTGTTTTAACACCAAATATTTTTCACCATCTCGTTCAACCGTGTTTGACCAGATCCCGTTTCCCGTCACGCGCATCGGCACAAACGAATTCCACTTCTCTCTTCTGAAAGTCCGGTTGATCTGGTACCGCTCCCCCTTTTCCACGAAATGCCGGGGCAGAAGCATGGACAAAAATATGGGGATGTCCTCAAGATCGTCCACAAACGTACGTTTCAGACCAAAATCATCCACGTGACCGGCACGGACAACCTTTGTTCGCTCGTTTCGGGATCCCTTTGAGGAGCCCGTCGTGGTTTCGGAAGGATACAGCCCAACCGGGAACGTCTTCTTGTTCCAGTGAAACAAAGCTTTCTTTTCCGTGTTTCCGTTTAACGCCGTCACGTTGTATTGCCCCTCCCGCTTCACCTGTTGTTTGTCCCCGTCGGCTTCCGGCGGCCCCTCCGTAAATCGGGCGTCAAATTCGAACGAAAACTGGTCGATTCGCTGTTTCTTGAGGTTGTAGTGAATGGTTGCGGAGAGGTTCCCCGTCCGGAAGAAGGAGGTGTCCGAGCTGCGTGGCCGGTCCGTCACCGTCGGCCCCGGACTTTTGAGGTCGTACTCACACGTGAGAAGAATCATCGACCCGTTCTCTTCCTCCGTTTTGTTCTTGGCGGTGATTGCAACGTCGGCGGTTTTCGGGAGAGTTGGGTTGTTGCCGGGGATGTCCAGCGTTTCCGTTTTCGTTTCTCCGACCGGAACCTGGTCCATGGGAAGGTAAAGGGAGAGAAACAGCGGAACCCGGGACGGACGATCTACGAACGCCGTGGAAGGACCCCGGGCGGTCATCTGATCCGGCCGGATCAAACGAACACGATCCGTCTCCGTGTTCTCAATAGCGATCGGGTGTTCCGGCACCGTCCATTGCAGAGAAACCGGGTCCTCCTGTCCCGTCACGTTGTGCCCACATACAAACAGAAAAACCGGCAGAAATAGGTATACACAAAGGGACCGGAAAACCAACGAAGAAAGGGAACGCATGATTGTTGTGTTTGAATGAAAGGAAATAAACGTTTCTCAGGACGCCCTTTTTTAAACGCAATATTTGTTCCTGTAGGTTTAGTTAAATATACGAACTATCTTTTACTTAAACTTACATATCTCCAGAGAAATATAGTAAAAACGTAAATAGTGTTCACAAAATTGCACGATAACCCATACCAGGAAACCTAAAATGGAATCTTCAACGTAAGTTCCCGTATCCAAATACAGTTCATCTCCCCCTGCCAGACGGCAAATTCCTTGCCCCTTACCGACCATTACTCTTGGATCTCATGATCTTAACCGTTATTTTGATCTTGATCATAAATCAGCCCGCTCCCTCCCGGTCGGGGCGCCGTTTCCGAACGATCCGGTTTCCATACACCCAACACACCACGCATCATGCATAACGAAACAAACGCACCACGCATCAACCAATCAATGCATAAACGAATAAACTCCTCAACGCACCACGCCTCACGCCACTAACGCCAAAAACGCAACAAACGCGAATAACGCGCCGAACGCAACCAACACCAAACTTCTGACGTTGCAAATTCCCGGAAAACATTTTAGATATGAGTAACGCCCTTACAAAGAAGAACCACCGTGCTTCCCCTGCAGGACGAGGTACGTCATGCCGGTACTGATCTATGGGAAACAGGACAAAACGAAGCAGGTCGGCATTGTGTCCGACTTCTGCCCGAGCTGCCTCGACATGCGGACGTTCTTCCTGGTCCGGATTCTCCGGCAAACCACGGTATACTTTATCAGTACGGGCGAAGGTATATTTCGAACATACATTGGTGTCTGCAGCAGCTGCGGGTTCGAATCCAGCGTCGATCCGTTTCATTACCGAACGGTTCTTGATCCGTCCGAACACCCGGTTGGTTCCAACCTCGAAAAATTAACTGGTAAAACTCACCCCGACTTCTTTGATCGTTACGGGTCGTTGATCGACGACCTCCCGTCCCCCTCCGGCGAGACATCGATGATCAAGAAACGGGACACCGAGAGGCTTCTGAGAAAATACGAGGACATCGCCAGCTCCATCACCAAACAGAACAACCTGGACTGGACCGCGGGAGGCTGGATTCTCGCAAACATCATTCTTCCCGGGGGACTTTTTGTGTATCTCTCCATGGAAAACTTTGAGCTGGGCGCGGAAAATCCCGCGTTCTGGCCCGGTGTGCTATTTGCCGTCCTGTTGCCTGTCTCCATTTTTCAGGGATACCGGGCAAGATACCGGATACTGAACAACAGACTCCTTCCGGACCTCGTCGATCTGTTTTCTCATTTTTCCGTCCGAGGATCGGTATTGAAACCAGCTCTTCAGTCATTGCGGGACGAGGATCTCTGGATTGGATACGTCGACGGGGA
>CAZOLI010000076.1:0-4209 GCA_964580675.1 uncultured Planctomycetia bacterium | reverse complement strand
CAGCTCTTCAGTCATTGCGGGACGAGGATCTCTGGATTGGATACGTCGACGGGGATCAGCTACTGAACCGATTGTCGGCGGCCGAAGACCCGGGCACAGAACATGACCATCCATCGGAAGATGTGGCCGAAATGGTTCCGGATCGGAAGGAGGTGGCGGCCAGGTACGGGGACGAGAAAGAGGAGCTGGAACGAGAAAAACCATTGCGGGACAGCTTCCGCCAGTTCTATCCGGAGGCGGAGAAGAAATTATCCTCAAGTACCCGGGTGGATCTGTTCGGGGGCATTGGATGTGTCATCACGCTACTGGTTTCCCCATTTTTATACGGGTTGTTTTACAGCAGTAGCATAGCGTTTCTAAAGGCGAACGCGGGAACAATTGCGATTGGTGTCCTGATTCTGATGGCCGGTATCACCATATATTTCGTTCTGACGGCCGGCAAACGGTACAGGGAAAAGGAACTTCAGCCCGCGCTTCGACGAAAAATCAGATCAACCGGCGTCGGGAAGAAACACCTGGACCGGTGCCTGAAACACCTGAAATCCCTCGGCCTGGAGATGGCCAAACAGTTTACGACGGAGGACCTTCTGGAGGAATGAGGTGCACAACGAGAAAGGGGGAATGAGATTGCTGTTTGGAAGTTGGCACCGAGAGATCAGGAGCAAAGAACCCAGGGAGGAAAAGGAACGAAGAGCAGAACGGAATTTGGTCAGAGCACGTAATCAACGAAGATGTGTTCATAACGAAGAGTGCCTTCGTCAAGCGTCCCGCGGGCGTTCCCTCCTCGCATTCGCAAGGTTTACCCAACTGACGAATCTTACCCCGAACACCTTACTCCTCACTCCTGACCCCTTGCTCGAAACGCTCATCACTCGAGATGTTCCTGACTCGTAACGTATGCTCGCCTCTTAATCTTTATCCTTATCTTCATCTACGAGGCTCCGGACCGTCCCACTGGGGGCGGAAGCAACATGATAAAATTCGAAATACGAAATCCGAAAAAGGAACGACGCAAGACGCTTGACACTTCATTTTCTGTTGTTTCTGTATTCTTTATTTTTGTTTGCCGTTCTTTGCGTCTTCGCGTCTTTGCGTTAACCAATCTTGTTGTTTTTTTGATGCTGTTTTGTTTTTCCCAATCGCCAATCGCCCACCGCCTATCGCCCGCTATTTTCACGCATCACGCATAACGCACCACGCCTCATGCCACTAACGCCACAAACGCAAATAACGCAACAAACGCACAACGCATAACGCCACGAACGCAATAAACGCCAATAACGCTACAAACGCCACAAACGCAATGACCGCAAATAACGAAAATAATGTATTGAACGTCTCCCGGAAAAATACGTTCTCATTATGAACCGGCCAAATCATAATTTTTTTACCGAAAAACCGATGACCCACAGAACTTTCCTGGCCATCTTGATCCTAATTTTCTTTACGGTGAACTCCGCACCGAACCTCATCGGGCAGCAAAAGGAATCAAGCGAACAGAAGAATCAGAACATCGACTTCCCCCGTCCCGAAAAGGTCGATGGGCTGCTGGGACCGGTAAAATTTCGCCATCGGTCCCCCGTACAGAACCTGACCTGGATCGAATCGAAAAATCAGATTGCCTCCGGTGATCGAAGTGGAAACGTTGTGGTGTGGAACAAATCCTCCGGGAAACCCGAACACCTGTTTTCGACCTCTGAAACCGCCATGGAAAAACTTGTTGCCACAACCGACGGGAAATTGCTGTTTGGAATCAACAAAAAAGGACGGGGATTCTGCTGGAACCTGAACAGCGGGAAACAGCTTCACGCCCGGAAAAAGATCAATGGAGACGTAACAGCCCTCGAGACTGCTAACCGGAAAAGGATTGTGTTTGCCGCAACAAAGAAGGGTGACGTTCACGTCCTTCGAATGACCACCGGTGCCATTAAAAAAACGATAAACACCGGGAGCAAAGAAATTTTGGCACTTGATGCGTCACCGGTGGAGAACAAATTTGTCGTCGCCCAAAAACACGGATCTGTGATTGAGTGGGATGCAGACACGAAAAAGGAATTAAATCAACTTCACGAGGGGACAGCCTATGACCTGATGTATGCCCCCTCCGGGAAAGAGGTGTATGTTTATACCGGAGACCAAACGATACGCATTTCAACGGAATCGGAAAAAATAACAAACAGGAAATGGGCCGAGAAAGGTTCGGGCCGGGGAGCTCTTCGATATATGTCCCTTTCCGGATCGGGGAAATACCTCGTACGTGACCGAATTGTGCATCGTCATCATCACCACATCCGTGTCCGAAACACAGAAACAGGCGAGCTACTTTACGAAAAAACCCTCAACGACATTGCAAATGGAAGAACATCCATAAACAGAAAGTTAGGAAATAACGTGTTCGATCTCGCTGTCAATCAGGAGGACGGAACCATTGCTCTGGCCACGGCCGGGGGATTCATAGAACAGATCTCGTTGAAAACGGGAAACACGTTACTGAGCCGAACCGAGCACCGAAACAGGGTAACGAACCTCATTTCCTCTCCCTCAGGCAATCTCCTTGCATCGGCGGAACGAAAAAAGACGATTGTATGGAATGGACCAGAGGGAACCGTAAAATTCACCGCCAAAGGTTCCCGTCCGCTGTTCACCCAGGACGGTCGATTTCTGGTCACGAGAAATACTGATCACATTTTTCTGTTCGAAACAGCGTCCGGTAAGCTTCGCAAAAAACACTCACTTTCTTCGTTCCCTACGTACCGGTGGGGGATTTCAAAAAGCGGAAACGAAGTCGCCTTAATCAGCCGCGACGGGAAAAACGGAAAATACCCGATGTGGCGCGTTCAGCTGAAATCGGGAGACGTACAAAAACAAAACGTGATCACAGACGGAGAACCTTCCCGAATTCATTACGACAGAAACAACCACCTTCTCATCGTGTCACTGACCAAAAAAGGGTACAGTTCACAATACATCGGGACGAAATCGAACCGGTCCTTCACCACCGGATTCACAAATAGGGACTTTGACCTGGATAATCAACACTGGAGCGACCGATCACGAATCGCTCCCTTTCTCGTCGGTCTTGGAACGGGGAAGAAAAGAACGAACACCTTTCTCTGGAATTACGAAACCGGAAATCGGCTGGTCCACGTGCAGGACAGCCCGTGGGCAGCCTGTCCCACTCTCTCCTCCGCCGGCTATTACTCCGTTTTCTCAGAAGGCAACAGGATAAAAATTATTGAAAACTGGACCGGAAAGGTAATTCGCACACTCGAACCAGCCGATGAGGTCATTGATCACGTCACCTTCTCCGCGGACGGCCGTTACCTGTATTCGGCGGGAACCCTCAAATGGATTCATCGATGGGACCTGCGTCCCCCGATACACAACGAAAAATTCGGTCGGGCCCTTCCGGAGAAACAGAAACTGCTGAATCTATTATCAACAAAAAACGCGAAAAAAGCCCATCGTGCACAATGGAAACTGGTCAGGACTCCAGAAAAATCAGTTGAATGGATCAAGAACCTGTACCACGAAGAGCCAAGTGAATCGAGGAAAAACCAGGTGGAGAAATGGTTAAACGAACTCGGAGACCAGGATTATGATACCCGAACAAAGGCACTGGAAAAATTAACCGAGCAATTTTACGAAACCCCCGGAAAGCTTATCTCCGCTGCAAAAAAGAAGCGAAAAACCACGAGCAATCCCGAGACAAAGAAAAATATTCAAAAACTCTTGAACCGAACAGGAATCATCCAACATCCGATACCCGGAAAGCGGCTCCGCGTACTACGAGCCTTAAATGTGCTCAGGCAGATCGGAACGGACGCGGCTCGTCGGGTTTTGAAGGACATTTCCAGCAACAGGCCTTCACTGGAAGCACGGATCGCAGAGCAGTTTCTTAATCAGATCCTGGACCCCTCCTCAAAGGCGAAGTAAAAACACGTACATGGCCTCCTACCTTTTAGAAAACTTCATTCAACCGAAGGTTCCGCACCCGTGGCAAAACACCCAACGCACCACACATCAACCAATTAACACATCAACCCATCAACAAACCAACAATTAAACACAGATCGTAAACATTTGCGAGAAAACAGAACATCAGATATACTGATTATCAGAACTACTGAACATTTTCCATAACACAAAAAATCATGAAAAAAACGTCAACACTCGTGAAAGTAGGCAAAAGAGGGGTCATTACCCTTC
>CAZOLI010000075.1:8245-9544 GCA_964580675.1 uncultured Planctomycetia bacterium | reverse complement strand
AAACTGCCACCGAGAAAGCCACCGCCCGTGCCGCCCGAACTTGCTTTTTTCTTTTGCTTTGAGCGGGTGGCTCCTTTCCTGGATAGTTGTTGCTGCTTCTTTTTTATTTTCTTCCATTCCTTTTTAGCCCCGCGGGCTTTGTATGCCTTTCGGTTGCTTTCCTGTTCCTTTTCCTCCTCATCTCCGGTGATTCGACTTTTTCTCACCATTTCTCCAAAGTCCTGCATATACGATTGTTCCGAGACCCCGGAGGACGGATCTGGATCGTTTGTCGATTGCTGTTCCGGTCCCTCCGGCTGGCTGCAGGAAAGGGGAAGGAGCAGAAGGAGAAGACCGAGAAGACCCGGCAGAAGAACCTGTTTTATCCGGCTGTGCTGTGGTGTTTGATTTCTGTTCATGGTTTTGTCGGAAAGAAAGGGGTAAATGTGCAGACCTGTTCACTTCATTCACGTTCAACACATTAGATGACCGAGCGGGCAAAAAGTTCCATCTCCTTTCATACGTGCAACTTTTGTACCAGGCTTCAATGGTGGAGGTGTTGGTCCTGTCTTCTGCGAAATAAAATCAGAAAACCACTTTTAAGTTGTTTGTAATAAATATGTTATAGCGTCATTATGCGTATTTTTCCTGTTCTCTACTTCTTTCGCCCGGACGTAATTTGTGAAAGGTTCTTAACGTTCTGTATAGGATGTTCACACGTCGACACCGCTGTAGGAAATGTTCACGCTGAATTGGATCGTTTTTTTGGCCAATCGAAGGTCCGTATTCACAAAGAGCACCATCCGGACGGCGTGTTTTTAATTGAGACACGGTGTTGGAATTCACATCAATATTTTCGGGGATTGCAAAACGTTCTCGTTCGTACCCGGCACAGAATCCGTCTTTGGGGGAAATAATCTGGTATGAGAATTGCGATGTGAACGGACAGGACCCTGTGGATGATCCTCTTGAAAGGATTGAAAAATGGTGAAAGATACGTCAAGATATTTCGAGGTCTTCAACGGGGCAGATGGGATCGGCCCCGGGACCAAACACATTTGATTCACGGAAAAGGAGGTAAAAACGATGAGTCCGGCACAAACAGGCCCGGATCGTTCCGGGGGTCGAGAGAAGAAATGGTGTGAGGAATGTGGAGAACAGTATCCGGAAACCGAACTGGTTGACATTCAAGGCACCCTGGTCTGTGCGTCCTGTAAACCGGAATACGTCCAGCGCATTAAGGAGGGGGTACCAAAGGACCAAATGCGTTACGGGGGATTCTTTATTCGATTCGGTGCCATTTTTCTCGATGGTATCATT
>CAZOLI010000075.1:0-8145 GCA_964580675.1 uncultured Planctomycetia bacterium | reverse complement strand
CAAATTTCTGGTTCTCTGGTCAACACGGAACAACCGGGGACCTGTACCGGATGTAACTCGGCGTTACTGGTTCGGGTGTATCCCGCGTTTTTCAGAGAGGGACGTGACGAGGAGATCGGGGATACCGCGTTCGGGGAGGAAGCGACCTGTTTCTTTCACGAGGAAAAAGCGGCCGAGGTCGCGTGTGATCGTTGCGGTCGCCTTCTCTGCTCGCTCTGTCAGATTAGGCTTGGGAAAGAACTGATCTGTACGTCCTGTCTGGAATCGGACGAAGGAGATCAATCCGGTGGCTCCCTCGTACAGAAACGTCGATTGTGGGGTCAGACCTGTCTTTATCTGTCGATCCTGCCGGTTCTTTGTATCTGGCCAACGATCATAACGGCGCCCCTGGTCATTTTCCTGGCCATCCGGTACTGGAATGCGCCCGGGAGTCTTGTCGGCCGTTCCCGAATCAAGTTTATTATTGCCCTCATATTCGCGGTCCTCCAGGTTTGTGTATGGGGGATTGTTGCTGTTTTTCAATTCACCGCCTGAACAACCCAACCTCGCCGTGGACGAAAACCAGCCGGATTACGAAAAATTGCCCGGAACGGCGTATAGTACCTTTTCCAGTCCCGGGTCCGCCCACGAATTGCATATCTGTGATTCTCACCTCCTTGCGGTGGAACGAACGTACATCGAAGAAGAATATAACCGGTTCTTCTTTGAGGACATACGCGCCCTCACCGTCCGGAAAACGATCTGGGGCGGATTCTTTAATATTGTGAACATTTTCCTTCTGGTGATTTCGATCCTGGGTCTATTTCTGTTTGGCGCTTTTGAGTCTGTTGTGGGCACCATCGTGGGATTGGTTGTTGTGGCGGTTCCGGCCACCTTTTTCCTCGTCAACTGGATCAAGGGACCAACGTGTGAGACATTCATTCATACGGCCGTGCAGGAGAAAAAGTTGCCCTCGCTCGACCGGGTGAAATATGCGGAGGAGGTGTTCGAACGAATTGAGCCCTATATTCAGGAGGACCAGGAACCGTTCCGCAGCGACGAGTTACGGGAGCGATATCGTGAGGCAACGGAGGGCACGCGAACGTGATAAGTTTATCCGCACACGTTTTTTGTTCGTTCTGAAGTAGATCGGATGAAAGACCAGCAGTGCATGAACCATCCGTCGCGGGGAGCGGCCGCCCGGTGTCCGGACTGTGAAAATTACTACTGCCGGGAATGTGTCACCGAGCACGAGGGACGGGTCATCTGTGCCGGGTGCATGAAACAGATGGTGGGACGGGGAGGGGAAACGTCCTCCCGATGGACCACACTTGTTGAAGCAGCCAAAGTGGTTGCCGGACTCGTCGCCGGGTGGCTGTTTTTTTATATGGTTGCCCAGTTTTTCATCGATTTTTCCACCCCCACGCCGGGTGAACTACCGATTTGACGTTGTTCATCAGGTTCTTGTCCAGCCGATGAATTATGGCCGATTCAGAGACTGAAGAAGAAAAATCGGCTCTGGCATTGATCGGGGAGGCGGTGTATCTTCTGCGCACCATGTCCCCCCGGGAAATCACCCTGTATTATTTCGGGACCCTTCCCTTTGCCCTGTACATGATTTTTTTTCTGGTGGAGGTGAACCGCAGCGACTTCGCCGTTCGCAACGCGATCACGCTTTCCCTGATGGCTCTCGTTCTTTTTGTCTGGATGAAAACCTGTCAATCCCATGCACTGGGCCAGGTGTTTGACCGGTTGACGGGTGATGAGCCGCATCCAATTTCCGGCCGTTCCCTGCTTTCAACGGCCGTTGACCAGGCGAAGATTCAACCGCCGGGATTGTTTCTTCTCTTTCTGTCGGCGGGCCTGGCGTTTCCCTTCGGCTGGGTGTACGCCTTTTATCAAAACCGGACCCTGTTCGGATCACCGTCGCTCCGCACAGATGAAGACGCAACGAAATCTTCTATTGAACACGCCATGGAATGGCCCGGACAAAATCATCTGGCCCTTCTCTTTTTGAGTCTGTTCGGACTGGTTGTGTATTTCATTATTTTTGGCTCCATTCCGCTCGTTCTGTTTCTTCTGAAACGGTTCACCGGGACGCAGAGCATCATCACCCGGATGGCGGAGAATCCGGTGTTCATTCAACCGGCTTATTTTCTTACGGTGGGCTGTCTTGCGTACCTGTTTCTGGATCCCCTGATCAAGTCGTTTTACCTGCTCCGGTGTTTTTACAGCCGGTCACGCTCCACCGGAGATGACCTCCGGGCCACGTTGCGAAGTCTCGCGCCGGGTTCGATCAGTCGTCGGACCACCATTTTGTTTCTTGTTGTTCTGTCCTTCTTCATCCTTTGGGAACCCGCCGGATCGAATGAGGTTCGTTCCTCGTGTCGAATTCAAACCGGTCCCCATCTACTGGCGGACCCGGAGGAACTCGATCGTTCGATTGATCGGGAGCTGGACGATATCCAGTACGACTGGCGCATGCCGAGGCGAGAAGAGGAATCGACGGAAAATCCATCCTGGTTGATTCTGTTTCTGGGAGACGTTCGGGAGTGGCTTGAACAGATCTGGAACGACGTCCGGGAGTTCCTGGGAGGATCATCCGTGCCGGCGAGTGGTTCCGGTGGCGTTTCGGTACAGCGAATTGTGTTTGTTTTGGTTATACTTTTGATGGCGGGTGTGGTGGGATACCTTCTTTATGCTCTGTTTAAAAACTGGGCACTTTCGCCGGATGAACAGTCGGTCACGGGAAAACCGGCGGAACCTGATCTGGAGGACGAGGACGTGAATCCGGAATCTCTTCCCGCCAATCGCTGGCTGGAGATGGCCCGGGAGAACCTGGAGAAAAACAACTATCGACGCGCCATTCGAGCGTATTACCTCGGCTGTCTTTCGCACCTGGGTCGTCAGCAACTCCTTGACGTAAAACCATATAAGTCCAATGGTGAATACGGTCGGGAACTTCAGCGGCGAACCGGTTCGGATTCGGCGTTAACCAATTCGTTTCAGGTGATGATCAGACGGTACGAGCAGGTCTGGTACGGGTTGCACGATGTTTCCAGAGACGACGTGGAAGAGTTTCGCACGAATCAAAGACGGATAACCTCCCGGACGGGGACGGCCGATGACTGAAGAACAGAACAGATACAGCTGGGTACCGCTGATCATGCTTGTGTTTGTGTTTCTGGTGGGGCTTTACGTCATTGTGAACATGGCGTTTGAAGCCGATGCGTTCCCCGACTATTCAAGCCGGAGCACGTCGCGATTCGGAACAAAAGCACTGTACAACAGTTTTGGACGGCTCAACGACGTGACGGTCGAACGGAGTTACAAACCCCTGGGAAAACGGTCGGCGGACATGAAGGCGACTCATTTCTTTGTCCATGTTTCGCCGGATTGGCTCGAGAAGGGAACTCGTTCGGGTCGTCTTCTGGATTGGGTTCGAAAGGGAAGCCGGGTGGTCGTCACGTTGAATCCCAGGCCCGGGGAAGCCAGCAAACAATTGTCCGCCACGGAGGTCTTCGGCGACGTAACCTTCCGATATGAGGGGATTCGCCCCGATTTGATCCAGAAAGCGGAGCACCAAACCGGGAATGTAAAACTCCCGGAGGTCCTGTTCTGGGGAAGCCGGTCCGGTTTTGAGGCGGTTCCGTCGGACTGGAACGTGGTGTATCGACACGACGACCAGCCGGTGGTTCTGGAATCGAAACGAGGTGACGGTTCCCTTGTGCTGTGTGCGGGATCTTATCCGCTGACCAATCATGCTTTGCGCAACCATCGATCCCCGGCATTTCTTTCCTGGCTTACCGGCGACCGCCGACGCCTGATTTTTGACGAAACTCATTTTGGTATCGAGAACAGGCCGGGTGTTATGACGATCGCCCGGGAAAACGGACTCCACTGGTTTTTTCTGTCCGTGATTTTGCTCGGGGGTTTATATGTGTGGAAGAGTGCTTCTTCCCTTGTTCCTCCCTATCCGGCATCCTCGCCTGCCGCGCGTCGGGATGTACGAGAGGCGGATGCCCACTCGGGATTGACCCGTCTCCTGCAGGACAACGTGGAGGCGTCGGAGCTGGTCGACGTGATGTTCGAGGAATGGAAGAAGGACCGAAAGAATCTGAATCTCAGTGAGGAGATGATCGAGGACATGAAGAAAAAATTTCAGGAAGCCAGAACAAATCAGCAATCCGCTTCTGATCTGGTGGATTGGTATCGTTCCGCTAGCCGAGAGATCACTTATAGAAGGTTTTAACTCATGAAACGTAATCAGGAAACCCTGAAGGATCTTTTGAATCAGACACTTGATGAGGCCGGAAAGGTGATTATAGGTCAGGAAGAGGTTCTAAAACAGGTGCTTATTGTCATTCTGACCGGGCATCACGCTCTCATTGAGGGGGTTCCCGGTATTGCGAAAACCCTGATGATTCGAACGTTCGCGAAAATCCTCGGGGGTGATTTTAACCGAATTCAGTTCACCCCGGATCTGATGCCGTCGGACATCACGGGAACCAATGTGTACAACATGCAGAAAAGTGAGTTCACGCTCATGAAGGGCCCGGTATTTACGACGTTTTTGCTCGCGGACGAAATTAACCGGGCCCCCGCAAAAACCCAGGCGGCCCTTCTCGAGGCCATGCAGGAGCGGCAGGTCAGCATCGATCGGGACACGCACCAACTCTCCCCGCAGTTTACGGTGTTCGCGACGCAGAATCCGGTGGAGTACGAGGGAACCTATCCGCTTCCGGAAGCTCAGAAGGATCGATTTATGTTGAAAATTAACATGTCGTATCCGGAAGAGGAGGAGGAACTGACACTGGCCGATCGAATGCTTGGTGACAGCGACCCGGAATCCACGCTGGAAGAGGGGCATGTACAGCAGATAATAGACATAGAAGAAATTTCTGACATTCGTGATGGGCTTCAGGATATCACCGTTCAGGATGAGGTGTTGAGGTATATCGTGGAACTGGTCCGGCAGACCCGGAACGAGGAAAGTGTACTGGTCGGGGCCAGTCCGAGGGCGACGCAGGCCCTCGTCCTGGCAAGCCGGGCCAACGCAGCGTTCGAGGAACGGGATTTTGTGTCCCCGGACGATGTACAGGTGATGAGTTACCCGGTGCTCCGGCATCGGGTTCAGATCCGGCCCGAATACGAAATCGAAGGACTTTCCGAGCGGGAAGTTGTTGAGAACATCATTCGTGAGGTGTCGGTTCCCCGCTGATGATTGTACCGCGAACCAGGTTGCTTGTGTTCTTCGGAATTACGTCGATTCCTGTCTCCCTGCTGTGGGCCGTAAACCCCGGTGCGGGTCCAGCTGTAGGAATAATCGTGTTATTGATGCTGGGAATAATCGGCCTGGACGCCAAGTGGGGATTGGACCGGCGAGGCACCGTAACCGTTTCGTTTCCGGATCGGGAAAACATGGTTGAGTTCCAATATTCGGAACTCCCGTTTTTTCTTGAAAAAGCGGATGAATCGGAGTGGGTCGTCCGGATCGGTCTTGCGTTTCCGCGGACCGCGGAGCAGGACCCGTCGGTGTTTGAGGCGAAGATGCCGGCGGAAGAACATCGGGTTCGTTATGCGTGGAAAGTGGGATTCGGGCGAAGAGGTTCGTTCTCGTTTGACACCTGTTACGTCGAACAGAAGAGCCCGATGGGATTCTGGGACGTCCGGTATGAGGAAGATGTGGACCTGACCATACGAGTGTTCCCCGACCTCCAGACGGAGGAGGAGAAACTGGGAGCGATGTTTATGAACCGGGGAACGACCGGGGTTCACACGCACCGGCAAATTGGCAAGGGACGGGAGTTCGAGAAATTACGAAAATACGTAACGGGAGATTCCTACCGGGACATATACTGGAAACAGACGGCCAAACGAAACCGCCCTATCACAAAAGAATATCAGGTGGAACAGACACAGGAAATCTACGTGGTTCTGGACACCAGCCGTTTAAGCGGACGCGAGGTTCGTCGGCCGAAACAGGGGAAAACCAGGTCCCGATCGGCTTCTGATGATCGCCGCATGGAGGTACCGGACGCCACCACCATTCTCGAGCGGTATATTGTGGCTTCTCAGGTGCTCTGTGCGGCGGCGCAGGAACAGAAGGACCACTTCGGTCTCATCTCCTTTGATAGACAGGTAAACAGGTACATCCCACCGGACGGGGGAAAAAAGCATTTTCAATCCATCCGAAACGCGGTGTTTGATCTGGAAACGGAACTTGTCAACCCGGATTTTGAGTCACTGTTCTCTTTTTTAAGAACCCGTCTGACCAAGCGGTCGCTTCTTGTGTTGCTGACGAATCTTGACGATCCCGTTCTCACCGAGGAATACATTCACGCCGTTGATCTCGTAAACGGGCAGCATCTGGTGTTGACGGCGATGATCGATCAACCGGACATCGGTCCCCTGTTCGGGGATGCGAACGTGGAACAGGTTGAGGATCTGTACCAGAAGCTATCCGGACACCTTCAATGGCGGGATCTTGCCAGACTCAAAAAGAAGCTGAAGCAGATCGGCGTAAGTTTTTCACTCGTGAAAAACGAGTGGCTTGTCGATGAACTGGTTACACACTACGTGAACATCAAAAAGAAACAGGCGCTATGATACTTGATCTGGAAAATTTTATTCAGCGGGAAAAGCGGTACTGGGAAGAATTCGAGGACCTTCTGGAGACCATCGAACATCGACCGGAAGGCAAGGTGGAAGTTCAGGAGATCCAGCGTCTTCATTACCTTTACCGGCGAACCGCCTCCGACCTGACGAAACTGAAGTCGTTTTCGGCCGACCGGGCCACGCGAGAATACCTCGAGAATTTAATTTCACGGGCGTTTCCTATCATTTACGGTGGGACCGGGCAGGAGGAGTCTTTCTCGATCCTGAAGTGGTTCCGAAAAACCGTGCCCCGAACGTTTCGGCGGCACATCGGAGCTTTTGTCCTCTCGCTGGCCGTGTTCCTGACCGGGGCTCTGATGGGATGCGGATTTCTGATCGCGGATCGGAACAGTAAATCGGTTCTTCTTCCGTTTGCACATCTTCAGCAACATCCGTCGAAGCAGGTGGAACGGGCGGAATCACGGGACTACGACATGGTGGAACAGCGAAAATCACGATTTTCCGCAAGACTGTTTCAGCATAACACAAAACTCTCACTGATGCTGTTCGGCCTTGGTTTAACGTGGGGAATCGGGACCATTGCGATGCTGTTTTACAACGGGGTGATACTGGGTGCCGTGTCTGCTGACTTCGTGCTGGCCGGGGAGACGACCTATCTTCTTGGCTGGTTATTGCCTCATGGTATTGTTGAAATACCGGCGTTTCTTGTGGCCGGACAGGCCGGTCTCATTCTTGCAGGGGCCCTCATCGGCTGGGGAGAACGAACCCCACTGTTTGAGCGGTTTCGAGATCGGTTGCAACCTCTTGTTGTTTTTCTTGTGTGTGTGGTCATCATGCTGTTCTGGGCGGGCGGAGTCGAGGGATTTCTCTCTCAGTATCACGAACCGGTTCTCTCGTATAACCTAAAAATTATGTTCGGTGTGGCGGAAGGTCTCGCACTGGTGGCCTACTTTGGACTCATGGGTCGCGGGGAGGAAGAGGACGAATGAGCCGACAGTTTCAGAACCGACTGAACATCACGACACCGGATGGGATTTCCTTTTCCCTTGTTCTTGCTGATCCCATCAACCGATTCATCGCTGTTTTTATTGACGGGATGTTCCAGTTCGCGGTGGCTTATTTTCTTAGCATCATCATAGGTATTTTTGGGGGATTGGCCCCGGATTGGGCGGGAGCCGTGCAGGGTATTGTTGGGTTTTTTGTTTTTACCTGTTATCAGATTGTGCTCGAATGGTTCTGGAACGGCAAGACGCTCGGCAAACACGTTTTGGGGTTAAAAGTCATTGACGACGGCGCCCTGCAACTCCGGTTCTCACAGGTGGTCATCCGGAACCTGTTACGTTACGTTGATTTTTTGCCGTCTTTCTACGGCCTGGGCGGTGCAACTTCCTTCTTTCATCCCTCCTACAAACGGCTCGGTGATATAGCGGCCGGAACCCTTGTGGTTCATCGTCGTGATGAGACCGAACCGGATTTAAATCAGGTGATGTCCGGGAAATACAATTCCTTCCGGTCCTATCCGCATATTGAAGCCCGAATTCAAAAGAA
>CAZOLI010000074.1:7747-9681 GCA_964580675.1 uncultured Planctomycetia bacterium | reverse complement strand
ATTTCGTATTTCGAATTTTTTGCAAAGCAAGAGGTGGATCGTCTGGAACGCGCCAGGTCTTACAACGAAGGACAGGCGCCCGTTCGTTTTCCAACACGCGCCTTTGAAACATCACTCGGGGGCGACGCTCGAAGACCGACGTCTCACGGCACATCCGCCAGCCTTCGTCCGTGTTTAAAATTGCGACATACCTGTATTCCTTTCTCCCTGTGTTGGTTATTGAAACGGTTTAGCCCTCAATACCCCCGAGAATCGACCTGTTTGGACCTGGTATGATCCTTGCAATTTGTTATCACGTCGGATTGGTGGTCATGTTCTGTTTGTTTGCACGCTGTTGTGGCTTCGGGAGGTTTGTCATGAGCCGTCCAACGCGACATCGAACGACGAGAAACCGCGGGCGAAGAAACGTGCCCGGTCACGGGGGCGACCGGAAGGAACGGGGAATGCGCGGACGAAGGGGCCGCGGCGGCGGGCGAAACTCCGGCGCCGTTACCTTTGCCGCCCTGGTTTCGTTCCTGTACGGGGCGCTGTTCATGGTCTACGGGGTGTACATTATCCTGGTTCGTGAGAAGGCGAAGGCATTGCTGCGAAGTGCCGGATCCCATGCAGGTGCCCTGGGAGGGGTGCTCTCCCTCCTGGCCTTTCTCGCCATCGTGCTGGGCATTCTTTGTCTTGCCGGCGGATACGGGGTGATCCAGCGGAAGGGATGGGGACGCGTCCTGTCCCTGTTTATGACCGGACCGATTGCTCTTCTCGGGTTGTGGTCCGGAACGGTGCTCTCGATCGGAATTGCTGGATTCTACGTCATTGTGCAGCTTGTCATTCTCCTTCGCTCCACCGCCGCCCGGGAATTCGGCCGGTAGTTACATCCTTCCCAAAAGAGGGATCGACACCTGCGCCGATGAAGGGAACCGGTGCCCGAACCCCGAAAGGGGATACTTCTCGCAACCCCGTGTTTATCCGCCCGTTTTCTCTTTCCCCCCCGCCTGAATTTTCCGCTTCACCCGTTCTTGCACCGGCAGGGGAACCTCATCCGGATCGGCGCCCGGGAGCATCTCGACGACGTTTCGGAACACACGCGAAACGGAGATCCGGGTCATGCAGCGGTGATCGATCGGACAGTGCCGGAGTTCGCACGGCGAACAATGAACGGGTTCTCGAATGACGGCGTGTTCGACCCGGAACGGAGATGTGGTCTCCGGATGTGTGGGGCCAAAGATGGCCACGATGGGGGTCCCCACGGCGTCGGCCACGTGCATGGTGCCGGTGTCGTTGGTCAGCAGAAGGTCGCTTTCAGCCAGCACGGCGGCCAGTTCCAGGACGTCGGTCTCGCCCGCCAGTGACACCACCCCCTCCCCGGCGGCAAACGCTATTTTTTCGCACAGTTCGCGCTCCGCCGGTGACCCGAGCACCACACATCGACCGGAACAGGTCTTATGGATCCACCGTGCCAGTTTCGCGTACCGATCGGGGAGCCACCGCTTGGCCGTGCCGTAGGCGGCGCCGGGGTTGATCGCCACAAGCGGCCGGTGCCGCCGGTCGCTACCGAACTTCTCGTCCAGGGTGCGTTTGACCTCGTCGACGGTACCGGGGGGCACGTAGATGTGTGGTGGATTCCGGTTCGGCTGCAGTTCGGGGGCCGGGTGCCACGGGGACAGCAGGTGAAAATACGTGCGCACGCGGTGGGTCGCCCAGCGGTCCTCGGGCGGTTCCTGCGGATGGGTGAGAAGGACGGACCCGGGCCAGTATCCGTAACCGGTGCGGACCGGCACGCCGGCGAGATACGGAGCAAGGGCGGACCGGAACGATCGGGGGACGATGATTGCGAGGTCATATTTCCGTTCGGTCAGTCGCCGTGCCGTTCGCGCGTCCTCGAGGGTTTCCCGGAACCCGCCCGATTTCTGAAACGGCATGACCCGGTCGACGGCCGGCTG
>CAZOLI010000074.1:0-7737 GCA_964580675.1 uncultured Planctomycetia bacterium | reverse complement strand
ACAGCGGAACGAATTCCTCCCGGATCAGCACCTCCCGGTCCGCGTCCGGGAACACGTCGGCCGCGGCCTGTACCAGGGACAGCTGCATGACCGCGTCCCCGAGCCAGTTGGTGGATCGCACAAGGAGGCGGTCCACGTCGTCCGCCGGGATCGGCGGGGAACCGGTTGCGGTGGGGTCGGCGGGGGACATGGCGGTGCGGGATCAGGAAGAGGGGGCGTCTTCTTCGTCGTCGTCCGCGCCGGGATGGTCCGGGGCCTCGTCACGTTTCGAGAGGACTTCGGTCCGGAGTGTGCCTTCGCTCAGGCGTGTCCGGATGACGTCGCCTTCTTCGGTGTCTTCGGCACGTTTCAGGATCTCGTCCCGTTCGTCGTGCCAGGTAATGCTGTAGCCCCGGCTGAGGACGTTCAGCGGGCTGAGGCTGTCCAGCTGTTCGGCCCGGGCCGAGAGCCCGTCCTCGCACCGGTCCAGTATCCGGTCCATTTCGTGATCGATGGCTTCGGCCGTGCGGTAAAGCTGTTTTTTCTTCTCCCGGAGCCGTCGACCCGGGTGTGCTCGAAGAACGGCTTTTGAGGTGTCTTCCAGGTGGCTCCGGTGCTTTCGCAGTATGCGGCGGCAGATCCGTGTGGCCCGGTCGAAACGGTCCTGCAGTTTCTGCGAGAGTTCCCGGAGTTCCGGCACCACCACCTGTCCCGCCGCGGTGGGGGTCGGTGCGACCCGGTCGGCCACCAGATCCGAAATCGACGTGTCCACTTCGTGTCCGACGGCCGAGACCACGGGCATTTGGGAGTCGAAGATGGCTCGCGCAACGACCTCTTCGTTAAACGCCCAGAGGTCCTCCAGGCTGCCCCCGCCCCGGCCGGTGATGATGACGTCAGCAAGGTCCCGTCGGTTCACGAGCCGGATGGCCTCGGCAATTTCGTCCTTCGCCCCGTCGCCCTGCACACTTACCGGCACCACGAGAATGGAGACATGAGCGTACCGCTGATGGATGGTCCGGATAATGTCCCGCACGGCGGCGCCGGTCGGCGAGGTAACGACGGCGATCCGTTCCGGCAGCTGCGGCAGGGGCTGTTTTTCGTCGTCGCGGAACAGGCCCTCTTTTTTTAGTTTTTCCTTGAGCTGTTTGAGTGCCAGTTGCAGTGCTCCCTCGCCGAGAGGCTTGACTTTTTTGGCCTGAATCTGGTACTCCCCATGCGGTGGATACGCGCTGACGGTGCCGTTCACACGGACTTCGAGCCCATCCTCCAGGTCGAAGTCCACCTTCTCCGCCCGGTGACGGAACAGCACCACCGGCAGGACACTCTCCTCGTCCTTCAGCGAGAAGTACACGTGGCCGGAACGGGGGCGGCTGAGGTTCGATATTTCGCCCTTGACCCAGAGGTTCCCGATCCGTTTTTCGAGGAGGGTCTTGATCCGGGAGGTCACCTGCGTGACCGTCAGCACGTTTAATTCCTGCTGACGGGAGTTTACGTTCAGGTCCCGGCTCTTCGATTCGTCGTCCGATTGTGCCTGCTGGTTCATGTGTTGTTCCTCGGAATAACGCGTGCGTCGTTGTTTGCGGGTTCTCTTTTTTGCGGGAATCGATCCGGCCCGCCGGTGTCGTCACCGGCGTTGGTGTCATTTGTTTTCTTTATTTGAGAACGCGATACGGCTTCGCACCCGGTATGAGAGGAAGCAGTTCCGTTGGGGTGAAGGAAAACCGTTTCACCAAAGTCGGAGCCCCGACCGTGAGGGAGGGGGCGTTTTTGATGTAGATGATGAATCTGGAAACTCATGAAGGCCCGGCTCGAACGTCGGAATTTATAGTTTTCGGATTTCTTATTTCGAATTTCGAATTTTTGAAGACAATTTCGTGCCCGGTCATGTATTTCACATGTATATTGTATTCAGATAACGCGTGTCTTACAGCGGGTGAGTCTTTTCGGCAACTGTGATTTAGCGTTGTGATGTTACGCCCGTTCCCGCTCGGGGGCATCGGTTTCGCTCCCGGTCCGGTCGTCGTGTTCATTCAGGGTGGCATCCACCCGGTGAATCAGGTCCACGTTTTCGTTGATTTTTTGCCACTCGAACCAGTACAGGTACAGGTTCACGCCGATGGTGACCGGAGTTGATGCCCAGTGGGTCCAGTTCGGCAGGTCCCCCACATCCGCCGCGCCGCCAAGGAGGGTGGTACCGATGAGGAGCAGCATGCCCAGGGTCGCCCACGGCATGGTTTCCATTTTCAGGTCCCGCGTTTCCTGGATGTATCCTTCTTCGCCGTCCAGGTCCCGTTTTTTGAGGGCTTCCTTGATGGCCTTGTGCGAACTGATGAAGTAGATAAACATCAGTGCATGCACAAACAGCCCGAGGACGGTGGCCAGCAGACCCATCTTAAAGTGGTTGATGTAGGATGCACCGAAATGGGCGGAGGCCACGCCGGTGAACACCACAAGGGCAAAAGCGAGAACCGCGAGAAGGACAAATGCACTGTAAACGTATTTCATGGTATTTTTCGGTGGATTTTGCTTGCATCATACCCTAACAGGTCTCCTGTTCCATTTGAACCTGTAGATGGACCTCGACTGAAAAAAATAGGGTGCTTCTTTGGAACCGCGACCGGGGGGTTCTGCATGGAATTGGAGCCCAACAAACCGCAGAAGAGCGGGTTTGTGAGATGACGAACTAACTTGTACTGTAAAAAACTATTAACAAAAAGAAAATTGGACGGGATCAACAGGATTGACAGGATTGTACAACTGCCTTCTTTCCAGGGCGCTTCCTCCGTCGAAACCGGAAGCCGTTTGCCTTCCGATTTCTCCTCCGGAACCGCCGGAAGAAAAAATTTTCTATCGAAAATTTGAAAGGGCCTGGTCCATGGGTCGGATGATCAACTGGATTATCGTCCTCCTGTTAATCCTGAACATCCCGTAAAGCCGGTCAATAATCTGTTTTCAAAAAAAATGGACGGGATACAATGGATCGAACGAAGGGGCAACCCTCTTCTTCACCGTTCGCTTCCTCCGTTTACAATAAATACAAACAACATTATTTAAGAGGAATGTTTTACGGATGGTTGAGATACCCGTTTCCCAACAGAGCAATTTAACGTCAGGAAGGGGCAGGTTTCCGGCGCAGTACCGCCGAGAGGAACACAGACCGACATTTCGGGGAAATCACTTGATATACAATGGCAGAACCGGTATATTCTGTAAACAACGTTGAAAAAAGGGATTTTCCCGACAATTTTCTGGAATTGTCTCCACGAGCTGATATTGTAAAGAATGAAGGACACAGGTGCCGATACATACGTCTGAGCGGCCTCGCCTGGAGACGTTTCTGACCTCAAAACGACGGAACGTTCATGAAAGTATATAACTACATAAATCACTGCTTCCTTTCGGTCCTGTCCTCCGGGTCCTGGGGAATGCAGTTCGTGTACTTCATGAAGATCTATTATTGCATTTAACATTCCGTTCGCGCGCTCGCCGTTATCCGGAGCAAGCCGGCGAACCCCTTCATTCGTTCATCAGGCCGGTTCCGACGCTGGACGCCTGTTCACCGTGATTCGTGTGTTTAACGATCAGTTAACCGGAATAGCCCGGGGAGGTTCCGACGTTCCGGATTGGTTCGGCTCCTCCGGAGTACCGGAGGTTGTTTCAGAAAGTCCCGCCGCCCCGGTCGCCGGAAGGCGGTTCACCGTTTGGCCGAACGAAACCTGCATCAACCGCCATGGACATCATTCCTGACATTTTCTCCGACGTCTGCGAGCAGGATTCGGACCGCGAGTTATTGCAGTACAGGGACCGTGACGGGGAGTGGACGCACATGACGGTTGAGGATTTTGAGGATGCCGTCAAGCACCGCGCGAAACGGTTGCACGAGGCCGGGGTCGAACCGGATTCCTCCATCGCGCTGATCAGTGAAAACCGGCCGGAGTGGCACCTGTATGATTTTGCCATTCTGGGTTTGGGGGCTTCCACTGTGCCGATTCATGCCAACATGTCTCCCGAGCAAACGGGATATGTGCTGCGGGATAGTGAGTCCACCCACCTGATCGTCAGCAACGAAAAACTCCTGACGAAAGTGAAGAAGGGTCTTGACGGGATGGGGGATCTCAAGAGAATTATTGTTCTGGACCCGGCGTCCGAGTACGAAGGCGAAGTGGTCGTTGGGGAGGAGAAATTTCTCGATAACGGTTCCAGCCGGGATGCGGATCATTCCTCGTTCTGGGAACAGCGGGTCTCGGAAGTCCGGCCGGACGATCTGGCAACACTGATTTACACCTCCGGAACAACGGGGGATCCGAAAGGCGTCATGCTCACGCACCACAACCTGGTGACCAACATTGCGTCCAGTCACGAGGTGGTGCAGTTCCGCGAGGACGACCTCGGGCTTTCGTTTCTACCCCTTTCACACGCTTTTGAACGGATGGTGGACTACGCCTATTTCTACTGCGGGTCCCGCATTGCCTACGGCAGTCCGGACACCATCACGGAGGACCTCAAGGAAGTTCAGCCAACCATCATGGCGAGTGTGCCCCGGCTGTTTGAAAAGATGAAGAACAAGGTGGAATCCCGCCTGGCGGATGCCGGGTTTCTCCGTCGTACGCTATTTCGGTGGGCGACCAACGCGGGGTATCAGGCAACGGCACAGTATCGAATTGAAGGAAAACCGCTGGATCCCTGGCTCCGGTTCAAACGGTGGCTGGCCAACACGTTGATACTGCGGCCGATTCGCTCCGCGCTGGGGGGCAATCTTCGGATGGCGGTTAGCGGCGGGGCGGCGCTGGATGAATCCGTGTGTCGGTTTTTCCTGTCGCTTTCAGTTCCGATCCTCGAGGGATACGGCATGACGGAGATGTCGCCGGTCGTGGCCCTGAACCGACCGAGGGAAATCCGTCCCGGTACCGTGGGCAAACCGGTGCCGAACGTGGAGGTCAAACTGAACGAAAACGGTGAAATACTCTGTCGTGGTCCCAACATGATGAAGGGTTACTACCGAAAATACGAGGAATCCGTGGAAGCCCTTCGGGACGGCTGGTTTCATACGGGGGACCTGGGCGAATTTGACGAGGAGGGCAACCTGAAAATTAAGGGGCGGGCGAAGTATTCCATTATCACGTCCTGGGGGGAGAACATTGTTCCCCAGCCTCTGGAACAGGAACTACGCCAGTCGCGGTTCGTCGAACACGCCGTGCTCCTCGGTCATAATCGGAATTTTGTCTCCGCGCTGATTCAGGTGGATTTTGACGAGGTGCAGAAGTGGGCGGAGAACCGGGATCTCTCCTTCGGCCCGCGACGTGAACTGGTTCGCCTGGAGCCGGTCCGGGAACTGATTCGGGAGGAGGTGGATGAAATCCAATCCGACTGGGCGGAGTACGAACAGATCAAGGAATTCCGGCTGCTTCCGGAAAAATTAACCGTGAAAAAGGGGGATCTGACCCCCACCATGAAGATTCGACGCCATGTACTGAAGGAGAAGTTCGGTGATCTGGTCGAGGAGATGTACCAGGGGGAAGGGGACGAGGATTCAGAAACGGAGGAGCGGGAAGAAGAAACCGAATCAACCGTTGATTCATCATGAAATGCCTTGTCGTTGCCACACAGTTTGAGGCGGATCCCTTCATTGATGAATTCTCTCTCTCCGGCATCCGGGAGGACCGGCCGTACCGGCTTTATCGAGGAGACGATGTTTATCTGGTGGTGTCCGGCACAGGGAAAGTGTCCGCGGCCTCCGCAACGGCGTATCTTCAGCAGGTCAGTGGGGACGAGGATGACCACGTCTGGTTAAATGCGGGCATCGCCGGTCACCGGGACCTGTCAATTGGTTCCGGTCGGGTGGCGGGAAAAATTCAGGACGAGGAAACCGGTGATTCCTGGTTTCCTCAGCCTCCCGTTGACCTGCCTCATCCGCTATGTGAGGTGAAGACCGTGCCGGTGCCCGAGACGGAGTACCCCGGTGAATGGGTGTACGACATGGAAGCCACCGGATTTTACCCGACCGCTCTGCGCTTCTCGACCGCGGAACTGGTACACGTGTACAAAGTCATTTCGGACAACCGGAACCGAACGCCCGATCAGCTGGACCGGGAGACGGTCCGGGATTTGATGGCCGACCACGTAACGGTCATTCGATCCCTGCTGGACGATCTCGAGGACGTGTCCGACGGCGTCCGCCGGGCGACGTCGGCCCCTCCGGAAACGGACGAGATTCTCCGGAAAGCCAATTTTTCCGTCACGCAGGAGCGGATGTTGGTTCGGCTGCTGAAACAGGCTCGCGCGGTCCAGGACGGGGATCCGGTGAATCCGGAGACCCTGGGGGACGCCGGCTCCGCGTCAAAAATTCTGGAGACGCTTCGGCACCGCGTCGAACAGTTCACCCTTTCGTTTGATGACGGTTCCGACGCAAACGCCGATGATTGATCGCATTTACGTCGAAGAGGATGTCACGGACCATCCCCGGACGGCCTCTATCCGGGAACGGTTTCCGGAGGCCGACGTGCTAACCTGTGAACGGTACGGGGAGGTGTTCAACCGGAAATCCCAGAATTTCCGGCTCCAGAAGAACAATCCGGCGCTGATCCTCGCGCGCAAACACGAGAATTTTGTGCTGGAAGCACCGGAGTACTGCGAATTGTCCCCACCGCACCGGTACTACTACTTCTCCCACATGATGAACTGTCTTTATGATTGTCGTTACTGTTTCCTCCAGGGGATGTACGATTCCGCCCACTACGTTGTGTTCGTAAATTACGACGATTTTCAGACGGCCATTCGGGATGCGGTGGAGACCGGGGGGAAAGAACCGTACTTTTTTTCGGGACACGTCAACGACAGTCTCGTGCTTGACGAAATAACGGAATTTTCCGGATCGTTTCTTCCGTTCTTCCGCGACCTCGATCGAGGGTGGGTGGAACTGCGGACCAAAAGCGTGAAACTGGACACGCTGCGGGAACAGGAGCCCTTCGATCGCTGCGTGGTGGCCTGGAGCCTGACACCGCCGGCCGTGGCGGAGGAACTGGAACACGGCGCCCCGCCGGTCGAGGAACGGATCCGGGCGATGGAGACGCTGCAGAAGGAGGGATGGACCCTCGGGATCCGGTTTGATCCGCTAATTTACAGCCAGAATTTCCGGGAACGGTACGAGAATTTGTTCCGGAGTGTGTTTGACCGGGTTCGAGCGGAAGACGTGCACTCGGTGACGTTCGGTCCCTTTCGCCTGCCGAAAGAGATGTATAAATCCATGTTTGACCTGTACCCGGAGGAACCGCTGTTCTCGGCGGACCTGGCGGAGGAAGAAGGGATGGTGTCCTACCGGAGGGATCTCGAGGAGGAGATGATGGACTTTTGCCGGGAACGGCTCCGGGAATACGTGCCGGAGGACGTGTACTTTCCGGCACACCCAATTTAGGGCGCAATCAGTAAGGAGTGGTCAGTGAGGAGTAAGGAGTGATGAGTAATGAGTCAGGAGTAAGGAGTGAGGATAAGGTATGATCGTTTCGTTGGGGCGAAGGAAAACGTTGTCCCCAAAGCCGGAGCCCCGACGGTAACGGAGCGGGCAAACGGTCCTTCGGACCGTAGATGAAGATAAAGATAAGGATAAAGATAAAGAGACGAGCATACGTTACGATCCAGGAGCGTTTCGAGTAAGGAGTAAGGAGTGAGGAGTAATGTGTAAGGTGTCCATGTGGAAGGGAGGGGGATTTTTTTTTCACCAGAGACGGAGCCACGACCGGACGACGTCCTGAGGAAGGCAGG
>CAZOLI010000073.1:3750-9769 GCA_964580675.1 uncultured Planctomycetia bacterium | reverse complement strand
GTTCTGAAGCCCCGAGTGGTGAACCCGTTTTGATCGGGAGTGTCCAATTTTTACGATCGTCGGGAGAAAAACAAAAAACAGAACGAGGGGAAGGACAAGAAGAAGGACCGGGACAAAACCCGGAATAGCAGGAACACCAATTTTACGGAGGGAAGCCTGAAAACGATCGAAGAACAGGCTGCCGGTAAGAAGAAAGCAAAGGGCGGCGGGGAGGGAGAAAACCATCGTGAACATTCCGATGATGATGAGGGGGATGGCGAAGTAGCCGGGCAGGACTTTCAGAAAGGTGGATACGTCTTTTTCCGCTTCGTGAAGTGCGTGACCGCAGTTGTCGCAGGAGGTGGCAAAGGGGGGTAGATCATAACCGCAGTTCGGACAAACGTTTTCGCTTTCTTCCCGGGGATTCATCCGTCGTTTACCAAAACAGCGGACGAGGGGGCGAACCGTTTCCGGAATACGGGAGAGAACCGGTTCAATCGTGGTGTGCCACGCAGGGTGAGACGGTCCCGGAAAGAACGGAGGGAACTGTTCGCCGGGTTTCTACCAGGCCAGGTGGGCAAATGCCTTGTTTGCTTCCGCCATTTTGTGAACGCTCTGTCGTTTGCCGATCGCATCGCCTTCCTGATTATACGCATCAATCAGTTCTTCGGCAACGGCCAGTTCCATCGGAACACCTCGTGATTTCCGGGAACTTCTTGCGGCGTTCATAATCCAGCGAAGGGCCAAACTTACTTTTCGCTGCGGAGGGACTTCCATGGGAACCTGATAGGTTGCACCCCCAACTCGTCGAGAGCGGACTTCGATCTTGGGTTTGACGTTTTCGACCGCCTGTTCGAATCCTTCTATGGGGGATTCGTCCTCGTCAAAATCCACCTCTTTTTCGAACCGTTCCATGGCACTGTAGAAGATGTTCTGTGCCTTTGTTTTTTTGCCATTCTTCATAATGGCGTTAATCATTTTGGAGGCGAGTTCGTTCTGGTACCGGGGGTCCGGTTCCAGGAATTTTTTGTCAAAGCGAACAATTTTGCTTCCCATCGCTGGTGGCTGTTCCTGGTAAGTGAAATAAAGCGTTAGTCTTCGGGCTGCTTGGTTCCGTACTTGGAACGTCCCTGTTTCCGATCCTCGACGCCCGCGCAGTCGTACACGCCGCGAACGACGGTGTATCGAACGCCGGGCAGATCCCGGACGCGTCCACCACGAACCAGGACAATGCTGTGTTCCTGGATGTTGTGTCCTTCGCCGGGAATATATGCGGTCACTTCCCGGCCGTTGGAAAGACGGACGCGTGCAATTTTCCGGAGGGCCGAGTTGGGTTTTTTCGGGGTAATTGCCTTGACCTGCAGGCAAACCCCTCGTTTCTGTGGACAGCCCTCAAGAACGGGACTTTTGCTTTTCTTCTTCTGTTTTTCCCGTCCTTTTCGGACGAGCTGGTTAATCGTTGGCATCTCGTTCTGTCGATTCGTCGAAATTGATTCGAAAATACGGTTGTTATTATAGAGGAACCGTTCCGGAGGTTAAACCGTTCGTTTTTCCTCCGTAACCTGGATTTCCTCCTCTTCTTTTTCCGTTTTCCGGTGAAGGGAGTTCCGCAGGTAATCCTCGAAACCGGTGCCGGCCGGAATCAGGTGGCCGAGAATGACGTTTTCCTTGAGCCCCTTCAGTTCGTCCGTATCGCTGGCCAGTGCGGCTTCGGTCAGCACCCGGGTCGTTTGCTGGAAGGAAGCTGCGGAGATGAAGGAGTCGGATCGAAGAGCAGCCTGTGTGATGCCCAGAAGCATCGGGTTGTAGTTTGCGGGTTTTCCGCCTTCCTCCGCGATTTTCTGGTTTTCTTCGGCCAGTTTGAATTTGTTCACCACCTGGCCGGGAAGGAATTTGGAGTCTCCCGGGTCTTCTACTTTGACCATTCGGAGCATCTGGGAGATCACGATTTCAACGTGTTTGTCGTTGATGCTGACCCCCTGGGAACGGTACACGGACTGGATTTCGTCCAGCAGGTATTCCGCCAGTTCCTCCACTCCTTTAATCTCGAGGATTTCCTCGGGGTCAAGTGGGCCTTCGACAAGGGGTTCACCGGCTTCGACGCGGTCACCACCGTGGACGAGAAGGTGTTTTCCCGGAGGCACGAGGTGTTCGGCTTCCCGATCCGTTTTCGGGTCGGTGACCATAATTTTTCGTTTGCCTCGTTTCTTGCCTTTCAGTTCCACGATGCCGTCCATCTTGGCCATGACGGCGGGTTCGTCGGGGGTTCGTGCCTCGAACAGCTGTTCAACCCGGGGCAGACCACCCGTAATGTCCTGCGTACCACCCATCTGTCTCGGGGTTTTGGCAATCATGGTTCCCGGCGTGACTTCTTCGCCTTCGTCGACGAGGACGTGGGCTTCCTCCGGAATGGTGTACACACTGAGAATTTCTCCATCGTCATCCTTCAGGAGGATCTGCGGATGCATCTCACCGGTGTGCTGGGTGATGATCCGCCGGCTGATGCCGGTGGCGGGATCCAGTTCCTCTTTCATGGTCACGTCCTTTTCGATGTCTTCGTAATCGACGACACCGCCTTCTTCGGCAACGATCGGGACGTTGTAGGGATCCCAGCTGGCAAGCACGTCTCCTTCCTGGATGTCTTCTTCGTCCTCGACTTTCAGGACCGTACCGGGATCAAGGACGTAGTTTTCGACTTCCCGGTTTTTCTCGTCCAGGATGAGTATTTCGGCGTCACGGTTCACGGTAACGCGGTCGCCGTCGTCGTTTTCGGCCCATTCGAGGTTGTGGTATTCGATTTTTCCACCCTGATCGGCCCGAATTTCGGATTCCTCGACGTCCCGTGAAGCCGTACCACCAATGTGGAAGGTCCGCATGGTCAGTTGTGTGCCCGGTTCTCCGATGGATTGTGCGGCAATCACACCGGCGGCCATACCGACCTCAACCATTTCTTTGGAGTTCAGGTCCATCCCGTAACAGCGGGCACAGACACCATCCGGTTCCTCACAGGTAAGCGGGGACCGGACGCGAACGGCGTCGTAGGCCATTTCCTCGATTTCCTCGGCGAGGTCCTCCGTGATCAGACCGTTTTCCTCAACGATAATTTCATCCGTCACGACGTCACGGATGGTGTCCCGGGCACATCGTCCCCGGATCAGTTCACGGAGCGGAATGCTTTCTTTGTCGCCGTAATGGATTGCGGATTTTGTGATTCCGTTCAGGGTGCCACAATCCTTGGAGCGAACGACAACGGACTGAGAAACGTCCACAAGCCGGCGCGTGAGATAACCGGCATCGGCCGTTTTTAGCGCGGTGTCGGCCAGGCCTTTTCGAGCACCGTGCGTGGAGGAGAAGTATTCCAGCACAGAGAGCCCCTCCCGGAAGTTTGCCCGAATCGGTGTCTCGATAATATCACCGGAGGGCCGGGCCATAAGACCCCGCATACCGGCCAGCTGTCGAATCTGGTCACGACTTCCCCGGGCTCCAGAGACGGTCGTTACGTGAATTGGATTCGGTGGGGTGTCCGGGTCATCCGTGTCTTCCTGGAGGCGTTCCATCAGGGATTCTGTCACGCTCTCACGCGCCTGAGTCCAGGTGTCGATGATCTGGTTAAATCGCTCACCGGGGGTGAGAATTCCCTTCTGGTAATTTTCCTCAATCTCTTCTACGTCCTTTTCGGCCTGATTCAGAATCTTCTGTTTGTTTTTGGGTTCCAGGAGATCGGCCACCGCGAAGGTTAGACCGGAAACGGTGGAGGCGTGGAAGGTGGTTTTCTTCAGTGCGTCGAGGAATTCCACCGTGTCAGCTTTGTCGAGCCGCTTGGTACAGGTGTAGATAATTTCATTCAGATTTCCCTTGTCCAGGGCGTAGTTGTAGTAGGGGAGTTCGTCCGGGAGAATTTCGTTGAAGAGAATCCGACCCGGCGTAGTCGTCAGGAAGCCGTCTTCCGGTGTGGTTCGTCCGTTTTCATCGACGACTTCCATGTCCTTATCCACATTGACGTCGATCAGGGTATGGATTTTGACATTGTCCGTGTCGTAGGCAAATATGGCTTCCTCAAACCCGGAGAACAATTTTCCTTCCTCTTTCTGACCTTCCTGTGGAAGCGTCATGTAATAGGCGCCGAGAACCATGTCCTGGCTCGGTGTGGCAATCGGATTTCCGTGGGCCGGGGAAAGAATGTTGTGGGTGGACTTCAGCATGGTGTGGGCTTCGATCTGTGCTTCCCACGAAAGAGGAAGGTGGACGGACATCTGGTCCCCATCGTAGTCCGCGTTGTAACCGGGGGTAACGAGAGGGTGGATTCGAATGGCGTTTCCTTCGACCAGTTTGGGCTGGAACGCCTGGATACCCATCCGGTGGAGCGTCGGTGCCCGGTTCAGCAGCACGGGGTGGTCCTTAATGACCTCTTCGAGCATGTCCCAGACCACGTCCTCCTCACGCCGGAGCATGCGTTTCGCGTTTTTAATGGTATCGGCTTTTCCTTCCTCACGCAGCTTCCGAACGATGAAGGGCTCATAAAGTTCCAGTGCAATTTTTTTCGGAAGTCCGCATTCGTCCAGTTTCAGGTCCGTGCCCGCGACAATAACGGAACGTGCGGAGTAATCCACCCGTTTACCGAGCAGATTTCTCCGGAACCGTCCCTGTTTCCCTTTGATCATGTCGGTGAGAGATTTGAGGGGGCGGTTGTCCGAACCCGTCTGAGGTCGTTTCAGGCTTCCGTTATCGAAGATGGCGTCGACGGATTGCTGGAGCATCCGTTTTTCGTTCCGGAGGATGACTTCGGGAGCGTTCAGGTCCTGGAGGTGTTTGAGACGATTGTTTCGGCTGATCATCCGCCGGTACAGGTCGTTCAGGTCGGACGTGGCAAAGTTGCCGCTGTCCAGTGAAACGAGAGGTCTGAGATCGGGCGGAATGATGGGGAGCACATCCAGTATCATCCACGTGGGATCGTTTTCGGACTGATCCAGCTGCTGGAGAATCCGCAGACGGTTCGTAATGCGTTTGATGGTCTGTTTGGAACCGGTTTGATTCAGTTCCTCCCGCAGCTGTTCGATTTTTAGCTCAAAATCCATCGTGTCCAGCAGGGTACGGATGGCTTCGGCACCCATCTGGGCCTCGAACTCGTCCCGGAACCGTTCGTTGTAATGGTTGTACTCCTTTTCGCTGAGGAGTTTCTGCCTCTGCAGTTTTTTGGCGGCTTCGGGATCTCTCTTCGCTATTTCCTCGTTTTCGGAACTGGTAACGACGTAATCCTGGTAGTAAATAATTCGCTGGAGATCCGAGTTCTTCATGCCCAGGATGTTGCCGAGACGACTCGGTATGGTTTTGAAGAACCAGTAGTGGACCACCGGAGCGGCCAGGTCGACGTGCCCCATTCGTTTTCGCCGTGCTCTGGAAAGGGTAATCTCGACGCCACAGCGGTCACAGACAAGGCCTTTGTACTTGATTCCCTTGTATTTACCGCAGAAACATTCCCAGTCCTTTTCCGGACCGAAGATTCGCTGACAGAACAACCCGTCTTTTTCGGGCCGAAACGTGCGGTAATTAATCGTTTCGGTGTTCTTTACCTCTCCGTACGACTGTGAATGAATGTCCTCCGGAGAAGCAAGACGGATGGTTGCGGAATCGTAATCGTTAATTCGGTTATAAAACAGATCCATGGGAGTTCAGGGTATAATGAGAATCAGTTAAAAGGATTTTTTCCGTTTTTCGAGTTCGAGGTTCAGGCAGAGTCCCTGAAGTTCCTTGGTGAGAACCTCGAAGGACATGGGGGTTCCGGGATCAAGGGAGTTTTTCCCTTTCACCATTGATTCGTATATCTTTGTGCGACCGTCGACGTCGTCACTTTTGACGGTGAGAAGTTCCTGGAGCGTGTTGGAGGCTCCGTATGCTTCGAGGGCCCAGACTTCCATTTCCCCGAACCGCTGGCCACCGTATCTTGCTTTTCCGCCCAGCGGCTGCTGGGTAATCAGGCTGTACGGGCCGGTGGCTCGAGCATGCACTTTGTCGTCCACCAGATGCTCCAGTTTCATCATGT
>CAZOLI010000073.1:0-3650 GCA_964580675.1 uncultured Planctomycetia bacterium | reverse complement strand
CGGGCTACCACGCCTTTGTTTCCGTGGCGTCCTGCGAATTTGTCCCCGACGTTCAGGTTTCGCACATCGGCCACTTTGACCGTGACCTTTTCCAGGACGCCTGTTTCGAGCTCGTCCCCACGGGTCATCTGGTTGATTTCCCGATCCCGCTCGACTTCGTACTTCTCGACGGTTTTGTAAAAGTCCCGGAGTATGATTTCGGCTTCGTCTCGTTCCTTCTCGCTATCCAGGTTCAGCGTGTCCAGGTTAAGGAGTTCTTTGAGTTCCGAGAGTTTGGACGCGTCGCCGTCCTTGGAGAAGTCGATTTTATCGTCAAAGACGTCGTTGCCAAATGCATCTTTTAGTTCATCGTACAGGTCGTCGAGTTCCTCCTGGACGAGGCTCCGAAAGTCCGCTTTTATTTTCCGGGATTTTTTCCGAATTTCCTTGTTTTCTTCCTCGGAGAGATCCACTTTCCGTTCGAATTTGTTGGTTTCAATAACAAGTCCCTCGACGCCGGAATCCACACGGAGGGATTCATCCTTCACTTCCTCCCCGGCCTTTCCGAAAATGGCGTTCAGCAGTTTTTCCTCGGGAGACTGTTCGGTTTTGCTTTTCGGTGCCACTTTTCCGACGAGAATATCTCCCGGTTCCACGTAAGCACCTTCTCGGATTATACCGTTTTCGTCGAGGTTGGAGAGCTGGTATTCACTGATGTTGGGAATGTCCCTTGTAAACTCTTCCTTACCCCGTACGGTTTCACGGGCTTCGATTTCAAACTCCTCAATATGGGTGGAGATGTATTTGCCGTCTTTGAGGAGCGATTCGCTGATCACGATGGCGTCCTCGAAATTGTATCCTTCCCAGGGCATAAAGGCGACCAGCAAATTCCGGCCGAGTGCCAGTTCACCGTCGTCGGTGGCGGCACCGTCCGCGATGATTTCGCCCTTTTCCACTTCGTCGCCTTCTTCGACGATGGGACGCTGGTTCAGCGTGTGACCTTCGTTCAGATCCGTGAACTTTCGCAGTTCGTGGGTGTTGTCGTCAATGGTAACTTCGCTTGCCGTGACTTTTGTCACCGTTCCGGAATTCTCGGCTTTTTTGACCATGTCGGTGTACTGGCCCACGTTCTTTTCCATTCCCGTGCCAACGAGGGGCTTTTCCGTATTCATGAGCGGCACCCCCTGACGCATCATGTTGGATCCCATCAGGGCGCGATTTGCGTCGTCGTGTTCGAGAAACGGTATGAGACTTGCCGAGACACCCACGGTCTGGTGTGATGCCACGTCCATATAATCAACTTCCTCCGGATCGACGAACTCAATTTCGCCATTCACCCGTGCGAGGACTTCGTCGCCGAGGATGTTGCCGTCCTCATCCATCTCGACGTCCACGCTGGCCATGACCATGTCCTGTTCGGCGCTTGCCTGCAGGTACTCAATTTCGTCGGTGGCCTGGCCGTCCTCGACCTTTCGATAGGGCGTGACGAGAAAGCCGTATTCGTCGACGTCCGCGTAAATTGCGAGGGACATAATCAGTCCAATATTTGCTCCCTCGGGAGTTTCGATGGGACAGATCCGTCCGTAGTGAGAGGTGTGGACGTCCCGTACGTCAAACCCGGCCCGTTTCCGGTTAAGCCCACCGGGCCCAAGCGCACTGAGGCGTCTGTGGTGTGTGAGCTGGGCAATCGGGTTGGTTTGATCAACCACCTGGGAGAGGTCTCCCCGGGCGAAGAAGTAATCAATGGCGGAGGAGATCGGTTTGGCGTTGACGAGCGATTTCGGGGTCTGGTCTCCCTGCCGCTCCATGTTCAGGCGATCCTCCACGGTCCGCCGGAGCCGGAGGAACCCGATTCGAACCTGTTCACCAAATAGTTCATCGATGGTTCGGACGCGTCGGTTTCCGAGGTGGTCAATGTCGTCCGGTTGTCCTTCACCGCTCCGGAGTTTCATGATATAACCAACGGCGTTTTCAATGTCCTGAGGTTTCAGGGTCTGTTCGTCCTCCGGAATATCGGTTCCGAACTTCCGGTTGATCCGGAAACGGCCCACTTTGCCGAGTCGGTACCGACTTTCGTCAAAGAAGCGGGAATCAAAGAGCCCCTTCGCTTTTTCCAGGGTTTTGGGGGATCCGGGTCGGAGTTTTCCGTACAGGAACAGAAGGGCCGCTTCGTGGTTGTCCACTTCATGTTCTTCTTTGATCGACTCAAGTTTTTTGCGTTCTTCTTCGAGTGTGTTCAGGATCAACCGATCCAGGCGGCCTTCCTCACGGGGTTTTATGATTTCGATTTCGTCAATGTCCTTGCCGAGGATGTGTTCGGCGGAGGCGGATTTGATTTCATAACCCGCTTCGATGATGACCTTACCGGTTTCGGGGTCGTGGACCGGCTCGACGGTCACCCGGTCGATCAGTTCTTCCGGTTCCGTGTCTTCGTCGAGGGAAATGGTTTCGGTCGGCGCGTAGTACCGGCGAATGAGATCTTCATCGGAGGCCAGTTCAGGCTGAAAGGCTTTCAGGAGAATGGTTGCGGGAAACTTGCCGCTCTGATCAATTCGGACCCGGAGAAGTTCCTGTTTCGACACCTGAAACTCGATCCAGGATCCCCGATCGGGCACCATCCAGCAGGATTGAAGAACCGTGTCTCCCCGTTCTTCTTCCATGAAGTCAACACCGGGAGACCGTTTGAGCTGCGACACGATGACGCGTTCGGATCCGTTTACGACAAAGTGTCCGCCACCGAGCATTACGGGCACGTCACCGAGGTACACGTCTTCCTCAACGGTTTCCTCTTCGCCTTCAAGACGAAGGCGTACTTTGAGGGAAATGGCATGGGTTAAACCCAGCTTCCGGCATTCCTCCGGTGTATACCGGGGTTGACCAAGTTCGTATTTGACGTATTTTAGCGTCGTGCTTCCGTCGTAGGATTCCACCGGGAACGTTTCGTTAAGGATGGCTTCAAGGCCTTTGTTCTCCCGTTTCCGGTGGGGTGTATCCTTCTGAAGAAACTCTTTGTATGAACTGATCTGGATGTCCGTAAGGTGGGGGATGTCCAGTGCGTTTTCGGATTCACCCGTATGTACTGTTTCCATAATTTCTACCTGAATGCCTGAAATGAAAAGCGTTACTCTAATTCTACGTCAGCGCCGGCGTCTTCCAGTTCCTCTTTAATTTTTTCACCTTCCTCGGTGGGCACACCTTCTTTGACGGTGTTTGGTGCGTCGTCGACGAGGGATTTGGCTTCTTTCAGCCCGAGATCGGTCTGGCCCCGTACGGCTTTGATGACCTTAATTTTTTCGTCGCCGAAGTCCTGAAGAACGACGTCGACGATGGCTTTTTCTTCTTCTTCCTCTTCTTCCTCGTCACCGGCTCCTCCACCAGCGGCGGGTGCGGCGGCCACGGCGGGTGCTGAGGTGGAGACGTCGAATCGATCTTCCATCGAACTAACAACATCCGATATCCAGAAAACAGGGGATTCACTGACCACCTTCAGGAAGGCTTCCCGACGCTGGTCGTCCTCCAGATCCTGGAACGAATTTACGACTTCCTCCGCTTCATCGGACAGTTCAACAGCCGTCTCCCCCGTAGCTTCTTCGGTTGCTTCGTCAGCCATGGTTCTTCTCCTTACGAATTGCAGATGCGAATGACAAACGTTTGTGAGCGATGGGAACAAT
>CAZOLI010000072.1:0-10091 GCA_964580675.1 uncultured Planctomycetia bacterium | reverse complement strand
GAAACCTGTTTCGCGCTCCTCTTTCTCAAGCGGGCGACGGTTCCGACCACCGGTGTACCAACCGGGAAATAACCACCGGTTCACCTGATTTTCACCCCCTGTCCGATCCCGTTTGGAGAACCTGTGACGTTCCGTTCGTTTCCGGAAGTACGTCACGCGTGATGGTTCATTTGCCGTCCGGCGACGCGGGCTTCAACCTTGAAAATACCGGGGTGAGATCATAGTATAAAAGGTTGATTTTAACGTTATCCGGCGGTTCTTTCCGTGTATTGCTTTCGATGGTTCAGGTGATCGATGAGCGACCGCCGGCGGCTTGTGCGTTGATTGAACTTCCTCAGGGACCAGCTGGCAATCCACCCATGCAATTTGTCCCTGTTCGACCCGGGCCTGGTTTTCAACGTTTCTCGCAGGAATTGTTTCTTATCGCATAATAAGGAATCAATCGTCGCCATGAATGAAACTCAGACCACGTCACCCGAACAAAAAACAGAAGAACACAAGCAGGAAACAGATCAGACATCCAGGAAGCAAGAAAAGAAAAAAGATTGGATCCGTCCAATTTCCTTTGAGACCCACCCCGACGAATATCGTCACATCGATCTGGATGTGCAGGATGATATTGCGTACCTCGAGTGGAACACCCAGGAGGACGGAGGGCTCGGGGAGTACAAACTGAAGATGAATTCCTACGATATGAGTGTGGACGTTGAACTGGCCGACGCCGTCAACCGTCTGCGGTTCGAACATCCGGAGGTCGGGGCCGTTGTGATCACAAGCGGCGTGGAGGGTTCCTTTTCCGGCGGGGCCAACATCTTTATGCTGGAGTCCTCCCATCATGGTTTTAAGGTGAATTTCTGTAAGTTCACCAACGAGACCCGGCTTGCCATGGAGGACGCGTCGGAACACAGCGGTCAGACCTACATCGCCGGCCTTAACGGAGCAACCGCCGGCGGTGGATACGAACTCGCCCTCGCCTGTGACGAAATTTACCTCGTGGACGATCGACAGTCGGCGGTTTCCCTTCCGGAGGTGCCTTTGCTCGGTGTTCTTCCCGGTACGGGTGGTTTAACCCGGCTCGTGGACAAACGGAACGTGCGACGGGACATCGCCGACCGATTCTGTACCACGGCCGAGGGCGCCAAAGGGGAAAAAGCCGTGGAATGGGATCTTGTGGACGGCGTATTCCCCAAGTCGGATTTTGACGAGGAGATCGAGAAGCGAGCCCGGGAATGTGTCCGGGAGGACCGGTCGAATCGAACCGGTGTGGATCTGGACCGGCTGGAATTCGAGAAATCCGAGGAACGACTCGAGTACGAACACGTCACCGTGGCGTTTGACCACGATCGCCGGACGGCCGCACTGACGGTGCAGGGACCGGATTCGGTACCGGAACTTCCTGAAGATCCGGCGACACTCGGCGCGGACTGGTATCCGCTTCAGATGTACCGGGAACTGGACAACGCGCTCTGTCGGCTCCGATTCAATCATCCCAAAATCGGCGTGGTGGAAGTCCGGACGGAAGGAGACGTCGAAACGGTCCGCGAGCTGGATCAGCAGCTGGTTGAGAACGACGATCACTGGTTTGTCAACGAAGTGATCCAGCTGGCCAAACGAACGCTAAAGCGGATGGATTACACCTCGAAGAGCTTTCTTGCCCTGGTCGAGGAAGGTTCCTGTTTCGCCGGACAGCTCCTTGAGCTGGCCCTGGCCTCGGACCAGGTGTTTATGCTGGATCACGAGGACGTTCGGGTCGGTCTTTCGTCGATAAACGATGGATACCTTCCCATGGGAAACGGACAATCGCGCCTGCAAACCCGCTTTCCGGGCGACCGGGAACACGCCGAGGAACTGGCCGGACGCCGGGATCTTCTGGATGCTGCTGATGCCGAGGAGGCCGGCCTGGCCACCGAAACGATGGAGGACCTGTTCTGGGAGGACGAAATCCGTCTGGTCGTCGAGGAACGAGCCAGTATATCACCGGACGGACTCACCGGAATGGAAGCAAATCTTCGATTCCCCGGTCCGGAAACCATGGAAACCAAAATATTTGGTCGGCTGTCCGCCTTTCAGAACTGGATTTTCCGCGGCGATAACGCGGTGGGGGAACGGGGAGCTCTGACCACGTATCGCTCGCCCGAGAGTACGGAGTTTGACTGGAAACGAACGTAAGAAATTTTTGAACGAAGAAACCGGAATACATCATGTCCGAAAACAACAACGGAAAACGAAAAGTAAGCCAGGTCAGTTCGGATGAAATTCCGAACAACGTAAACCTCAATCAGAACCGAAAACTGCAGAAAGCCCTCAAACGATGGCAGCCCAACTTCCTGGAGTGGTGGATGGAACTGGGGCCGGCCGGTTTTCAGCATGACGAAGTATATCTTCGCACGGCCGAAAGCATCGACACGGAAGGATGGGCGACATGGGGCTTCACGAAAATGCCGGAGTACCGGTGGGGCATTTTCCTGACCCCGTCCGATCGGGAAGAGATCCACTTCGGCGACAACAAAGGAGAGGAGGTCTGGGATGAAGTCCCCGGTCAGTACCGGAACGAACTCCGTCGCCTGATCGTCACCCAGGGCGACACCGAGCCGGCATCGGTGGAACAGCAGCGGCTCCTCGGAAAATGCGCTCCCAGTCTCTATGACCTGCGGAACATTTTCCAGATCAACGTCGAGGAAGGACGTCACCTCTGGGCGATGGTATACCTCCTCCACAACCACTTCGGACGGGACGGCATGGACGAGGCACAGCAGATGCTGGAACGACATGCCGGGGACGAGGACAACCCACGAATTCTCAACGCCTTCAACAAGCCGATCGAAAACTGGTTGGACTTCTTCTGCTTCGCGATGTTCACGGACCGGGACGGCCGGTTTCAGCTGGAGGCCCTTTCCGAAAGCGCCTTCGACCCCCTCGCACGAACGACGCAATTCATGCTGACCGAGGAGGCCTTTCACCTCTTTGTCGGTGAACGGGGCATCGCGCGGGTCATCCAGCGAACCTGTGACCTCATGCAGCAGAACGACGCCGAAGATGTAAGGGAAGAGGGAGGCATTCCGCTTGATATGCTCCAGAAGTTCATCAACGAATGGTTCAGCAGTTCACTGGACCTGTTTGGCGGAGAGGAGTCGTCCAACGCCGCGAAGTACTTCGGGGCCAGTCTGAAGGGCCGGTACAAAGAGGACAGCGACAAACGGTACGAGGATCACAAAGCCCTCGACCAGGTATACGTGCTGGAGGTTCCCGACGACAGCAGCGAGAACGGCGAACTGGTGGAAAAGGAAATCCCGAAACGGCGCGCCATGAACGCCATTCTCTCCGACGCGTACATCGAGGACTGTGAACGGGCTCTCGGCCGGTGGAACGACATCCTCGAGGAAAAGGGCATCAAGTACGAACTGGAACTTCCCTCCCGCCGGTTTCACAGGAACGTGGGCATCTACGCCGACGATCACTTTGACCCGGACGGCAACCTGATCTCCGAGGAGGAGTGGGAGGAAAACATGTTTGAGTGGCTTCCCTCCGAGGAGGACCGGGATTACGTCAACTCCCTTATGCAGCCGGTGTACGAGCCGGGCAAAGTCGCAAACTGGATCGCCGAACCGCGCCGGGGCGTGAACGGCAAACCGATTGATTTTGAGTACGTCCGCTTCGACGAGGAAGCACACGGCTGGGCCTGAGTGGTTGCCGAAGACACACGGAACATGGCGGAACCGCCCCCGGTCATTTCTTTCAATCCATCGGGGTGGTTGATAAAATTACCCTTTCCGTCCCGGATGCATCCTGTCCTGTTGAACGTGGTGTGTTCGACCTCCTGTTGAGGTTTTGTTCCGATTGAGGTGACTTATGAGCAAGGAGCGTCCGGCGGTGGATGATCCGGGGCGCTGGCGGGTGACGATCCGGGACGAAAACGGGGAGATACAGTACGCCGCGGGGGTTCTGGCCCCGAACGACTCCCTCGTGATCGGCCGGTCCAGCGACTGCGACATTTCCATTCCTTATTCGTTTGCTTCCCGCAAACACGTTCGCCTTTCCCTGCTGGACGATCAGTGCCGGGTGGAGGACCTCGGTTCCAAGAACGGGGTCATTCACAACCGGAAACGAGTCGAGGAAGTTCTGCTTGCACCGGGTTCCTCGTTTCGAATCGGCAAATGGCGGATCCACCTGGAACGGAACGGCGTCGAACAGGGTCGCCGTCAGAAATCCGGCCCCCAGGATGCTTTTTCATCACCGGTAATGATCGGGGGGATTGCTGCGGGAGTGTTCGCCGTCGGTCTTCTCCTGTACCTCGTTCTGCCCGGTGGGGATTCGCCCGGGGAAAAGACGGAACATCAGGAGCAGGACACAACGGAAACCGCTGTTTCGCCGGAGCACCTCAAGGAATTGCACCGGGCGCATCGGCACCGGGAAGCGATTCGGCGTCTGCGTCGTGTCCGGTCGCAGGAGAAACGAGCGGACGAGGAGGTGCCGACGTCTCTTCGCCGGAAGCTGTTGCTTTATCGGGACGCCCGGGAACTTGCTCATCGCCGGTTTCGTCAGATCCATGATCGTTATGTCCGCGCCCTGAACCGGTACGGACCCGCCAAACGGACGGAACTCGGGGAGGTGTACCGGTCGCTGACGAAGTATCGTGAAGAGTTCGGTCCCTTCCTGAACGAGCATCCGGAAATTCGTGATCCCGTGTTTCTCCTGGAACCGCTGCTTCCCCGGCTGAATCGCCTGGCGGCGACCGTTTACCAGAAACTCCTTCGCTCATGGGAACAGCAGTTAGCACGGTGGAAGAGGAGGATTCACGCGACCATGGGGCGAGGGGAATACGGGAAAGCTCTCGATCAGGCTCGGAACCTGAAATCAAAAACGGAAAAGACGGTTGTCGCGGATCGCGGAACAGATCTTCTGAAACAAACCCGGGAGAAAGTTAGCAATCGGGGAGAACGGTTGCTTAAGAAAGTCGGGAAACTCGCGTCCTCGGCGGGCCCGGAAAAAGCCCAGACGCTCCTGCGAAATCGCCGAAGCCGATTTGAGGGAACCCCGTTTATCGCTCGCCTGGATCAGAAAATTAACCAGCTTCGGAAACGGGCGAAAAAAGCCCGTGAGAAGAAACAGGAGGGAAACGGCGATGTAACGTCCGAAAAAGATCAGAACGATTTGCGTCGGGACCGGCGACGGTACCGGAAACTCCGGCGGAAGGCGGAGGAACATCGAACGGCGTTTCGCTTCGACCGGGAAGCGAAGATGTGCCGTGAGGCGGTGTCGGATTTCCGGACCGGGGAGTACAAATTCATTGCACGAACCCGCGCACGCATTTATAAACGAATGGACAGGCTTGTTCGGGAGGTTATCAACTGGATCAACAACGGATCGTCGAAGGTGCGAACCATCACCACGCGAGGTCAGAAACTTAAACCGGTGCGGGCGGACCGCCGGAAAATTGTCCTGAAAGGAAGCGGCTCGACGGTGGAGCAGAAGTGGGCAACGATGGAGGAACTGCATTTTCTGGAGAGCCTGCTTCGGGAGGAGAAGTTCAACGACAAACAGAAGCTGTCCTTTGCGTTTCTGCTGGCGGAACGGGGAAAGTTCCGACGGGGGAACGACGAGTTAAAACATCTTTTCCGGACCCGTCAGGAATTTCGAAAAGAAATCTCCCGGTACCTGGCGATGAAACGGGAACGCACCGTGCCGGAGGAAGGGTTTGAACTGTACATGGGCAACTGGATGACCCCCGCTCAGCGGCAGCGGGCGAAAGAAGCCCAAACGAAAATTGGCCCATCGTCCCCCCGGCTTCAGTGGAACGTGCCCAAAAACGGATCCGTGATCTACAGCCGCTCCGGTGTCGATCGCGGCATCTGGCTACACGGGCCCGAGACGAATCGCACGTATCCGTCCCCTTCCATGGTTGATCGGTTTGAGGACGTGCCTCTTTTTCTTGCGTTTGTTTTGCCCGGGAAGAAGGTGGGGCTGTACGAGCAATACCGTCACCACCAGGAAATATCCGGTCGGGACGGACGCCGGAAAGGTCTCGTGCCTACCTCCGTTTCGGCTCGGGGACAGTGGCGCGGCATCCAGGACATAAACGGCGAAACGATGCTTGTGCTGAAGCAGACGGTTTCGGTGGAGACCCCCGGTGAATCGTATACCCCCGCCCGCCGGAACGTGGAGAAACCCACCGTACTTCAGGGAGGGCACATCCGGGCAACGCTGTACGTGCACCCGGAGAAGATGGTGGTCCGCAGGGTGGAATTCACGTCGGAATTAAGATTTAACCATCTGCCGGATCGTGAGGACGGAGCCGATGGTTCCTCCGGAACGTATCGCTCCTCGCGCACGTACGAACTCGTCGATTACCGAACGGGTGAATCGGATGGCTCGAACGGGGGAGCTCTGGCAGCACAGGTAAAAGAGGCCGTGAACGATGGGGTTGCGTACCTGAAGAAGAAACAGAAGCAGGACGGGTCCTGGACGGATCATTACGGCGATCGTTATCCGGCGGGCGAAACCGCGCTGGTTCTCCTGGCGTTGCTGGAAAGCGGTGTGGAAGCCAAATCCTCCGTGATTCAGAAGGGGGCGAAGTATCTGCAGTCACAGCCATTCAAGAACACGTATTCCGTGGCATTGTCCATCATGGCGGTGGAACGGCTGCACACCCCTCCCTCCGAACGGCAGGAGGTGGGTTCGTACGTCAAAGGTGAGAACGAAGATTTTGAGACCACACGGCGGGATCTGCCGTCAAACGCGTATAAATGGATGAAGCGTGCCGCGGCCTGGCTGCTGCTGAACATGAAGAAAAACGGCACCTGGGGTTACGGAAAAACGGACCCGGACGGCAACGTGGATCAAAAGCCGGCTTCCACGGGAAAAGGAGGGGTGATTCTGTATCGAACCGGTGGGAACAACGGAACGGGAAACGACCGCCGGAGACGGTGGAGTTATGATCATTCCAACACGCAGTACGCCATGCTCGGCCTGCACGCCGCCGCGCGGTGCGGCGTGTTTCTGCACCGGAACCACTGGGGTCGCATCCTGGAACACTGGTTGTCGTCTCAGGAGGAGCAGGGACCGGGCATGGCCCTGGAGAAACGAGGGTTTGGCGATCGAAACAGAGGCGAAAACAACACCGGCACAGGGTCCGTAAACGTAAATGCACGGGCCTGGGGGTACAGGGGACGATCAAGCTCGCGTCGAATCAGCATGACGCCCGTCGGTGTGGCGAGTGTCCAGATTGCCCGACACAACCTGAAGAACCTCGGGGGCATTCCGGAGAAGTTTCGGAAACCGGCGAGGAAATCCGTACTGGACGGGCTTGGGTGGGTTCAGAAATATTATAATAAATACTCATTAACCACCGTGCCCGAAGGCGGCGACGGGTGGGATGATTACTACGACATGTATTCCATCGAGCGGGCGATGATGTTGACCGGCACCTGGAAAATCGGGGGGAACGATTGGTATCGGAACGGAGCAAAGCAACTGATTGAGGAGCAGAAGGACAATGGTTCCTGGGGAGGCAGTCGCAGACACACCCGGCGTCACGGGGCGAAGGACCACGACATTGTCGAGACCTGTTTCGCCATCCTGTTCCTCAAGCGGGCCACGATCCCCACGGGCGGGGTCAAGACCGAGGACAGCACAAAATAACAAACAGTGGTGTTCGGCGGTTCGGGCCAATAACCCGGAACATGGATCCGGATCGAGGGCTTCACGAAGACAGGATTCAGAATCTTGTGGGGTTAGCCCGTGTGGGTTCCTAATCGAAAGTGAAGAACAGGTACTCCCGTTGCCCCGGACACAATTTCCGGTACGCTACCCCCTGCTTCCTCATAAAACCCAGAGTACGATTTTCTATCGTTTTCATAACCACCGCATGTTCCTTTCAGCGTACCCCATTTCTTGTTCAATTATCTAACCCCCCAGCCGTTGACGAGCGTTGTGGTCATCGGGTACACTGAGGATGTGGATTCTCCTGAAATGGATTCAAGTTTTTAACGATTCGAATTCGAACAACAAAAATGAGCAAATGGTTCTTCTCCTGTCCATTCCGTATCTGTACATTCTGTTTTCTTATTGTTCTTCTGTTCTTCGTTTCGTTCCTGGGTTGTTCCCGGGTGCATAAGACCAGCAAGAATGGAAACCAGGGGAGTACGGAGAAGACGAAATACGAACCACCTTCCTGGAATTTGGAAAAGGAACCCATCGATTTTGGAGGAGAAATCATAAAAACCATTGATGTCCGTCCAAATCACGCAGGAACACCGCCGACCATTGCCGATGGAAAAATTTATTATGGATCAAAGGAGACCAAAAAGATGGTCTCTCTTCGTAAAGACACGGGAGAAAAACACTGGACCCAAAAAGTGCATGCCTTAAATTGGACCTCAATGCCGACTTATTACCGGGAGAAAATTTATTTTGGACAACTGGGAAAAACTCGTTTGATCTGTCTTAACGCACGCAACGGAAACAACGTATGGCAATCAAATAGACATAATGGTCCTATACATGTTTCTCCCCTTGCCGTTAATAACAGGGTTTATATACAGCACGCGGGGATGGTGACGTGTTATCCAACAAATACCAGGAAAAAGAAAAAGCGATGGCAGGTAGATGTGGAGGAAGAAAAGGACTCACCGTTTTTGTCTCCAGCCTACGAAAATGGACGGGTGTTTGCAGCGACTATTGACGGTGGTCTTTATTGTCTGGAAGCATCCTCTGGCAATAAGATCTGGAATCATAAACTGAGACAACAAATAAATTTTTTCTGTGTTCGCAATGGAAAAATATTTTTCGTTACATACCATAACGAAAGCAATCACCTACTCTGTTTGGATGCCCAAACAAGAAAAATCCTTTGGCGAAAAACATTTTCCGCACATTTTGGTAGCCCTGCGGTTGCCGGCAACCGGATTTTCGTCAGTGCTAACAACGGGATCTTTTATTGTCTCAGCGCAGAAACCGGCGACGAGATCTGGACGTTCGAGGCCGGAGGAATTACCTCGTTTCCGGTTGTAGCTGAAGCTCAGGTGTTCTTTCGGGCCCCGGACTCGGGACGTGATCAGGGACAGGGTATTCGATTTGTCTGTTTGGACGCGATAACCGGAGAAAAACACTGGGAAATCAAAAATGTAAAATGGGAAATCGGTTCCGGCACCGGACCGAAATCTCCGGCCCTGGCGGACGGGGACGTGTTTTTTGAGACCGGCTCCCATATATACCAGGTGGATGTGGGGGATTTACCAACAAAGAAAAACTGGCCGATGTACCGCGGTAACCCGGGCCGAACCGGTTCCTTTGGGATATCCCGGAAAATAGAACAGCGTGTGAAGAAATTGTTTCGTGAACTGCTGGCCGGAAACGTGGCCGATGCGAAGAAACGGGCAAAAACGCTGGAATCAACTCACACGAATCTCCCGGATCTTTGCCGGGGGGCCATTTCGGCGTATGTATACCTCAAGAGAGGCGAATTCAAAAAAATGATTCATGCCTGGAATGCCGTGTCCCGGACGGCCGCGTATCACCAGCGGTTCTCGCAACCGTTTGTCAGGAAATTAGTGGGCAACAAGAAATTAAAAAATTATCTGAAAGAAAACGGAGCGGAACGGATCGATAAAAGATCATATAAAATTCGCAAAGAGGGAATGGATCTGCTCAGGAAGGCGGGTGTTTTTGCGTATCCCGTTTTGAAACCCCTTCTCTCCGACAAAGATCCAAACATCCAGAAACAAATTCAGCCCCTGGTCAAACGAATACGGCTTCGCTGGCCCGGGATTATCTCAGAAATGGCCCCAAGCACTTCGAAGTAATAGCGGTGTTTGTTCTTACCAACGAAAAGCGTTGGTAACAAAAAACGGAAAAAGGTCCCGCTGAGCCAACATTTCACAACCGGTGGAGAAATTCAATTCTTTGTTCTTGACACTGTCGGAACGAAACATCTCTTTTTCCACTGCAACGCCAATTTCTCGATTTATGCGGCCACCGACGAGACCGGGGATGTGGTCGAAAGGATCCAGTACGACGTGTTTGGCCGGCCGGATTTCCAGAACCCGAACGGGAAATCCCTTGACCGAGATAAGTCGATCGTGGATAATCCGTAT
>CAZOLI010000071.1:0-10800 GCA_964580675.1 uncultured Planctomycetia bacterium | reverse complement strand
ACTCCCTGCTTCCATCGGACTACGTCCGGTCGAGGCTCTTGCCCTGGTTCCAAATGGCCCGCTCCGTTACCGTCGGGGCTCCGGCTTTGGGGACAACGTTTCCCTTCACCCCAACGGAACGATCATACTTTGCTCCTCACTCCTTACTCCTTATCCCCTTTACTCCTCACTGACCGCTCCTCACTTCGAACGGATCTCCTGATTACAATCTTGATCTTGATCTCCAAAAAAAGCCCCCTCCCTCACGGTCGGGGCTCCGGCTTTGGTGAAACAGTTTTCCCTTCCGCCCCCGAAACGGTTTCCCCCCTAACTGGGGGCGTAAGCATCCTTGTTTTCGCATATGATATTCAACGGAACCAACCTTCTCTCCCCACTCCTAACTCCTTGCTCATGACTCCTCACTCAAAACGCCCCTTACTCCTCAGACCGCTCCTTACCCCTTACTTTTTATTTCTTTCGGACACCGCTCCTCACTCCGAACGGATCTCCTGATCATCATCTTAAAATAAGGGGTGAGTGCGGGGAAATGGGCGAGGCAGGTTTCGAACCTGCGACCTCCTGGGTGTAAACCAGGTGCTCTTGCCCCTGAGCTACTCGCCCGTAAGAACAGATGATGTGCCACCGTTCCACCGAAGGAGGCGTGAAAAGATCCTCCCGACCATCAGGAGATGGGGATTGGGGATCCGGTCCCTTTGAACTGCTGTTTCCGACTCTGTTTATCGAAGGATCCGCTTCCGGAGCACCCCTTCCGTTTCCTGTTTCTGTCCGACGCGCTTTCGGAGCCGGGAGATTATCTCGTCCTTTTTCTGCAACTTCTTCCGAAGCCCCGAAAGACTGGACCGCAGATCCGAATTCCGGGACCGGACCTTCCGCAGCTTTTCCCGAAGTTCGGTCTCCGTAATTTTCCGAACTTCGCTATAAACGGCCGCTGTGGACAGCACACGGTCGTCCGCGCCCGGGGAGGAGCCCTCGTCCGGTTCTGTTGATTTTCCTCCGTAGACGGCGGTTTTTTTCTTTTTGTTTCGCATCCGGGCGTAGAGTTTTGCGTTTTTCTGGTACTGCTCCTGAAGTTTTTCCCGGATCTTCTGCACCTGTTTTTTCCGGTCTTCGAGGGATTGTTCCACCCTGGATAATTTTCGGCTCAGTTTGGTGTTTTTCCTGCGGAGATTTTTCTTCCTTCGTTCAACGGTACGGAGTTTTTTCTTGAGGTTTTCCACCTTCCTCCGGAGGTGGTTCAACATGTACCGTCCGGTCTCGGTTTTGGACAGGGCACGTGTTTCTTCCTGCAACCGATTGCTGGTTTCTTCCTGATCCCGCTCTTCCTCCTCCTTTGCACCGGTTCCGGAGGATTCCTCCTTCTTTTTCTTCTTCTTCCGTGCGGACCTCAAAATTCGCTTCTTCAGGAGATCGTCTTTTTCACCGCGAAGTCGTTTATTGATCTCCTTCCAGGATCGTTCCCGAATGCGTTTCAGTTCAACGTCTTCTTCATCGATCAATTCAAGGGCTCTCTGCGCGTGGGTCATCGCGTCCCGGTAGTTATCGTCCCGGAAGGCCGCCCGGGCCATCTCCTTCCAGATTTTGCCCTGTGCACCAACCGGAAAAGAATCTCCACCCTCCCACATAACCTTCTTGTACGACTTCTCCGCTTTATCCAGGTTTCCTTTGTTGTAATGACTGCGGGCGCGTATCAACTTGCCCAGAAGTTGATCGGTATACGTCTTCTGATATTCGAGGTCCGCCTGTCGCACCTGAATGAACGGATGTCCTTCCATCACGTTCACAACAGTACACTTCAATTCGACAATCGCAAACTTCCGGGCCTGGAGAATTTCGTTCACGTCATTGTGCTCATTATCTATGTAGAAAAACGGAAAGTCATTTATCATTTCCTTCTTTCGCCATATTGCCTGGTTTACCCCCCAGACCGAAAAGTTTATGTAGTTTTCCTCGTCGAACTGTGAAAAAAACGGGGAAAAATTGTCGTCAATTTTGTGGAAGAGCACCCGGACGCTCACGTGCCTGTTCGTAAAGGACCGAGGGTTTTCCCGTACCCGCTCAAGCGTGGTTTCATAATATTGCCGGTACGGATCGTATGGATCTTCCCGGAAATCGCTTAATGGCTCCGGGTCATCGGCGGATAAGCCCGTCCCCGACAACATAAAGAAACCGGATACAACCGCAAAAATCAGGGTCTGAATGGTTAATTTTCGGATTGACATGGCATCTTGGCGGAAATGGAAGGACTCAAAGACGTTGTCTTATCGGATCGTTACTGGCTCAGGACGGCCATTCTGTTTTAAGAAAGGGAAACCCAACAGTGTTCTTGTTACGGCCGAAGGAAACGGTTCCCGGGTGGATGTATCCGCTTCATCGTCATTATCGTACCATATATCGTCCGGAATGCAATTCAGTCCTGTTCTCCCGGTGTTTCTTTCTCCGGTTTTTCGTACCGAATAAACCACTCACCGTGTTCCTTTAAGGCATGCATCACCCGATCTGCCGGTTCTTCGTATGCGGGACCGGTCAGGGAAAAAGAAATCTCCGCGTGGGTCTCGTCCGTCTGACTGACATCCGTCGGGAACCCGATCCGGTTATCACGACCAAAGTCATTAAACATCGCCCGGAGGGTTTCCGCGTCCCGCTGATCCAGATTCATGATGTCCACAGCGGTCTGCCATTTCCGATCGTTCCAGGCTTTTCGGAATTTCGTAAAGGCCTCTTCCGGATTGCTCGCTCCCTCGGTGTCCACCTTTTTCTTTATGACCTGGAAGTACTGATTGTAATCATGGGAGGCATACTGTGATTCGGGCAGGGAAATGTATATCAGGTCGTACTTATTCCGGTAGTACCACTCGTTCCATCGCGCGATGGCCTTTCTGTTTTCGGAGGGGGGTTTTTGGGGATCGTACCCAAACTCCTGCTGCGTCAATTCTCGAAGTGGTCTAAGCGCTGACTTTCGCAGCAGACTGACCCGGGAGTTCTTTCCGTGATCCTCGAGGGATATAAAATCGATCAGTTTCCGGATGGTCCGGGGATTGGCGATGGGCCCGAAAATCCGCTTCACCATTTCCCGGGTGTGAAATTTCGGCTTTGTCTCCCGTTTCAGGCTCCTGTTGACGTCCCAGGTCCACTTTATGTTCAGCGTCTGCGGGCGGAGGATGTACTGCTTGGTTATTTCCTCCTCCGGGTTTTCGTTCCAGGTCACCGGATCGATTAATCCGCCGACTTTCAGTGTCAGGTTCCTCGTGTCCAGGTCGACGTTCCTGAAGAGAAGAACTGCCGTGACTTCGGAGGGATGTTCCGACATTTCTTCGGGATGAGGTTGACCCTCGCGACCACTGGGACCCGGTCGGAGGTAATGGCCAAACTTGCCTCCGGTTTCCTCGCCACGCATCGTGGTCATCTGCCTGATGTCGTGTTTGATCCAGTTTCCATCCAGGTTCTTTCTTCGAACGTATCCCCGGTGCAGCTCCACCCAGTTCAAAAACCGACCGTTTTTCTTCATCCGGAGAATCTTTTCGCCACGGACCCCTTTCGCAAATCCTTTCAGATTTGCTTCCCGTTCGATCACCTGGCGTTCCACAAAGGGATACGAGGTAACCGGATAATAATCTTCTTCATCCCCGGCAAGTGCAAAATTCAGCATGACCGGGACCGTTCGTTCAAAATTATTGCGTATGGTAACAATGGTGTAGATAAACGTCGTCCGGTTGCCCAGGTCGTCTTTGTGTACGTACATATCCGGGGCTTTGGCCTGAAGTTCCAGTGACCAGGAACCGTGGAAATCCGGGTCTTTGTACTTGCCGTTTACCTGGCCGTCGTCCTGCTGCTGTGCATTTTCCTGATTTTGTTGGTTATCCTGGTTATTATCACCGTCCTGGGCACCAGCGGCAACGGGAACAAGCAACAATAACGCCACCAGCAAAAGGGCTCGCTTCATTTTGCCGTACATTCTGTTCATTTGAACCCCTATCAGTCATTCACGGATACAATCGACTCGTTCCGGGCGGAACTGCGTTCCGTCAGATTCAGCCTCAAGTATGAGATAATCGGACGGAAATTTCAACTGTACCGAATACCGTGCCACCGGCTCCTCTTTACGGGGGGAGCAATTCGTATGGGGCGGTACCAAAAAGAAAAAACGCCCGCCGGCACAAACCGGCGGGCGTTGATCAATTCTTCAGTTGTTATTGTTGGAAGAACATGCCGGACGAAACAGACTTACGGCGTCTTCAGACACTTGTCAACGTAAGCACTCGTCCAGTGGTCACTTCCCGGCGCCGCGTTCTGAACACTTCCTCCGAACAGAAGGACGTTTTCCGAACTGTCCGGGTCACCGTGGTTGTTAACGCTCGCACCAATGGCGGTGTGTTGATCCCCCGCGATCGGGGTGCTTGGCGCAAGGGCGTCACTGAGGTTTCCGGCGGGGAAGCAGGTCGTGTTGCTTTCGTCGCCCCAGGCGTAGTGGTTCACGTTCGGACCGGGGGCATCACCACCGCGAACCGGGCAAATGAACAGTTCGTCGGTAATCTCCTTCCATTTCGATCCGCCGATTTTGACCTTTCGGATGAAGTCCCCCCAGTTGTTGGCAGGCGATCCGCCGTCAAGGGGAGGCAGGATCTTCGGGGGAACATCGGTTTGATACGTCTTGGCGTAGGTGCCGATCTGCCGGAGGTTGTTCTGACAGCTTGCGGCCCGGGCCTGCTTCATCGCCTCCTGAACGGCGGGAAGCAGCAGGGCTGCCAGGATGCCGATGATGGAAATCACCACCAGCAGCTCAATCAGTGTAAACCCTTTGGTTCGATTCATCATGAACCTCCAGAGGAATATAAGAAATATAAATCAGTTCGAGTACAACATAACTAGCGTAGAACGAAAACGAACAGATTTCAACAGATTATGTGCCCTCACTGGCTGTTTCCAGATAATTCCTCTGTTCCTCGGTCAACCGGTCAATCTGGATATCCAGTGTCTTCAGCTTGAGGGACGCCACCTCCTCCTCAATCTGTTCCGGCACCGGGTATACGTCAGGTTCCTCCGGTATACTTTCGTTCATGGCATGGCGGGCGGTCAGCGACTGTGTGGCGAAGCTCATGTCCATCACTTCGGCCGGGTGTCCTTCCGCACAGGACAGGTTCACCAGACGGCCTTCGCCAAGGACGTAAAGGGTTCGATCTTCGTCCAGGCCGTATGCGTCCACGTTTTCCTGAATTCCTTCCTCGACGGTATCGGCCATCTCGCGGAGCCCGTCCAGGTCGATTTCCACGTTAAAATGACCCCCGTTGGCCAGAATGGCACCGTCCTTCATGACCTCGAAGTGTTCCTTCCGAATGACGGACGTATTACCGGTGAACGTGGCGAATATGTCTCCTTCGGACGCCACCTCGTCCATGGGGGCGACTTCAAAGCCGTCCATGTGCGCTTCCAGTCCGCGGAGCGGGTCGACTTCCGTCACAATTACGCGGGCCCCCATGCCACGGGCCCGGTTGGCAAAACCTCTGCCGCACCAGCCGTAACCGGACACCACCACCACACTACCGGCAATGAGTTTGTTCGTTGCCCGGATAATGCCGTCCAGGGAGGACTGACCCGTTCCGTGCCGGTTGTCAAACAGATACTTCGAATGCGCATCATTGACCGCAAACATCGGATACTTCAGGTCCCCCTTATCCGCAAGGGCCCGCAAACGGACCAGTCCCGTGGTGGTTTCTTCCATACCGGCACGAATCGTGTCGAGCAGATCATCCCGCTCATCGTGAAGGGTCCACACGAGGTCCGCTCCATCGTCGATGGTCAGATGCGGTTCGAGGTCAAGAACCGAGTGAATATGTGAATAATAATCCTCTTTTTCCTCGCCGTGCCGGGCGAACACCGGGATGCCGTAGGTTTCCACAAGCGCCGCCGCAACCGAATCCTGAGTACTCAGCGGATTCGACGCACAGAGCCGAACTTCCGCTCCACCCGCCTTTAGCGTCCGGGCGAGGTTGGCGGTTTCGGTCGTGATGTGAAGACACCCCCCGATCCTTGTTCCTTCAAGGGGTTTTTCCTCACGAAAACGCTCGCGCAGTTCCTCAAGAACCTCCATCTGACTGGACGCCCACTCAATCTCCTTGCGGCCTTTTTCAGCCAGACTTCGATCTGCAACGTCACCACTTGTTTTGCTCATCGGTTAAGGTATGAATAACGGTGTAAATGAACGGATTTCTGGCAAACATAGAACCGATCCGGTTTGAATACGCCCGTGAGAGAGCAACGAACAGGGGCTGTTCGAACCAGAACGAAACCGGGGATCGGTCCGATTTCCGTTACTTCTTTGGAATTGCCTCCGTTTCCCCGACCGCCTCCCGGAGTTTTTCCACGGCGTCTGTCTTCTCCCAGAGGTAATCCTCCTTTTCACACCCCAGGTGGCCATCCCGGTTTGAAGCGAGGTAAATTGGTCTCCGCAGATCAAACCGTTCGATAATGCCACCGGGCGTAAAATCAAACACCGAGTCCAATGCCCGAACCAGTTCGGAGGGTTCCACGGAGGCGGTGCCGAAGCAATCAACGGCAATCGATACCGGATCGGGTCGGCCGATGGCGTAGGACAACTGCACCTCACACCGGCTGGCGAGATCCGCCGCCACAATGTTCTTCGCCGCGTGACGGGCCGCAAAGGCTCCTGTGCGGTCCACTTTCGTCGGGTCCTTCCCCGCGAAACAGCCGCCGCCGTGGTTGCCCATGCCGCCGTAGGTGTCCACGATCGTTTTCCGGCCGGTCAGGCCCGTGTCCACCTCCGGGCCTCCGCCGACAAATTTCCCCGTCGGGTTAATGTACACATTGGTGTTCCCGTCAAGCAACGCCGAATCAATACTGGCTTCGACCACGTGTTCGCGCAATTTTGCTTCAAGTTGATCCCGGGACACATCGGGTTCGTGCTGGGCGGCCAGCACCACGGTATGCACCCGCTTCGGTTGCTGATCCGCCGTATACTCCACGGTGACCTGCGCTTTTCCGTCCGGGCGGAGAAACGAAACCACGTCCTCCCGACGCACCTCCGTCAGACGGTCCGTCAACCTCCTGGAAAGCATCAGGGGCATGGGCATAAGCGTTTCCGTCTCCCGACAGGCGTAGCCGAACATGATGCCCATGTCCCCCGCACCGAGTTCCTCGTCCTCCCCCCGGTCAACGCCCTGGGCGATATCCCCCGACTGTTCGTTCAGGGCCACGATGATGTTGGCCTCCGGATCGAACCCGTACTCTTTTTTTGTATACCCGATCTCGTCCACCGTTGAACGAACGATCTCGGGAATGTTCAGATCCGCGTCGGCCGTGATTTCTCCTCCCACAACCGCAAGGTTCCCCTTGAGGTAGGTTTCACAGGCAACACGACCCTCTGGATCCTGCCGCAGAACGGCGTCCAGAACAGCGTCCGAAATTTGATCCGCAATTTTGTCCGGATGTCCGACGGACACAGATTCGGAGGTAAACAGATGCTTTTGGTCTTCCATGGAACTCGTAATCCAAGAAGTGGAAACTAAATGGCCGAGAGGGCAAATGGATAAGTTGCTAAAATCGTATCAACCCTCCCTGAAAAAATCAAGCAACCGGTCAGGAAGAATCGGATGCGGGCTATCGAGAGGAAAAATGCAGGGACTGGCGGAGGGGAGATGAAGGGCGGAAATTTTTCGTTGATCCGATTTTTACCCGCTGATGGAAAGGGAGGAGTCCCCGGGGGTTCCGTCCGGGTTGGTGTCGGGATTCTTGCCGTCCTCCTCCTGCTGCATGCGATCAACCGCCTCCTCCCAGGTCTCCTTCATCATTTCCAGAATTTCGAGCGCTTCGTCAACGAGTTCGGGGTCCTGTTCCGTGTTGGCTTCGACAAGTCGGTTGTAAATGAAATCGTACAGACCGATGAGGTTGTCGTAGAGGTCTTCGGGGATCGGATCCTCGTCGAGGGCGGCAATCAGCTCAAGCATGATGCGCTGCCCCCGAATTAACCGATTATGGGCGCCTTCGATGTCATTTTCCGCCATGCACTCCTTCGCTTCACGGGAAAACCGGATGGCCCCGTCAAAGAGCATCAACAACAGACGTTCCTTTCCTTTGGTTTTGACCTCCGTTTCCAGGTACTTCTGTGCGGCGTTCGAATGGGCCATGATGTTTTTACGTCTCCAGTAATTGAATTCGCCGATCCACGGTTACATTATACGACACAGTACTCTGATCAAAAAATGTTCTTTTTGGAAAACGGTTCGTTTCGTTCCCATTCATTATTTTCGAAATAATCGCATTCGATTCTTTATCGTGTGCGAACAGCCGGTCAGCCGGCGGCCCAACGACGTCGTTCGTTTACAGGGAACCTCCCCCACCGCCCCCGCCGAGAAGTTGCTGCAGTCCGCCGCCGCCGAAGCCACCGCTCGAAAAACTCGACGCGCTGCTCTGGAGCCGCTGGAGTGAACGCTGTTGCTGTGCGAGAAACTGTTCCAGCCTGGCAAATCGTTTCGTCAGTCGATCCTTCTTCGCCTGAATATCCTCATTAATGTCGTCAATTTCCTCCTCAAGCCCCTCAATCTCGTCCTCAATTCCTTCTTTGGCACCCGTGAGCATGCCGGTGGAATCGCGAATCAGGGTGTTCATGTTCTGTACACCCCGCGGAGCAAAACCGGGATCGTTATCAATGTTAATTGTGCCTCCGTTCACCGTTGTGTCACCAGGTTCCTCCCGCTTGTTGATGCTGAGCGTGGAGGCCGTCCGGGTATCGTTCTCGTTCGCCGCTCCCACTTTCGCCTCGAGTTGATAATCATCGCCGCTCGTGGCGATGGGATCGCTCAGCGTAAGTTCATTTGAGGACTCGTCAAAGGATTCGACCGTTGCGACCTCGCCGCTGTTCGGTCCGGACGTCATCTCGACACGGGCGCCGACGAGGGCTTCCTCCGATTTTCCCCCGAGGGCCGAATCTTCCAGCACCGATCCGGAACCGGACACCGAATCCACATCATCCGTGTGAGCCGGTCCAGAACTGGTAATCACGAAACGGCTTCCGTCCGCACCGATGTCCATGCTAATGTCGTCGCCGTTCGCCGAATCCGTGTTGATCAACCGAAGGACATCGGAAACGTCATTGGCCGAGCTGACATCAACGGTGAAGGAGTCGCCGTTTCGCTTGAAAATTTCCAGGTCCTCGTTCTGTCCGGTGTCAATGCCCCGGCCGTTGTTTAACCGATCAATGGGCAGATCCAGTTCGAGCTGTTTTTGCTTCGTGAAGAATTCCCGTGTTTGTTCGAAATTTGTCTCCAGCTGATCCCGAAGCTGAGACGAATCCAGGGACAGGGTGCCGTCCTGGTTCAGCGAAAAACCCGCTTCCCCGGCGGTGTTTAATTTTGAGGAGGGGATGCCCTCCACCGCCTGTGAGATGGTGCTGGCGAGTAACCGTTCCGTGCTCTGGATTTCATTCCGTCCAACCAGCGGTCCTTCCTCATCTTCATCGAGGGAAAACTTCGTTTTTTCTTTAATGCTTTCGACCACTTTGTTGTACTGTTCGACGAAGGAACTGGCCTTGTCGACCACCTTCTGAAGGTCCCGCTCCACCGTGATGGACACGGGGTCTGAAGTCGGGGACTGCGGTTTTACTGTAAGCCCCTTCACGATGTCATCAAACCGGTTTTCCGACCGCTCGAAGAGAGCCGGTTCCCCCTCCCCCCCATCCGTCCCAAACAGCATCCGGGCATCTTTGGCCGGGGCGGTGGTGGAGAAGGAGAGGTCGGGAACGGTGGAATCAGTGGTAATGCGACCTGGAAGTCCACTCCGGTCACTCAATAACGAAATCCGAATTGGATTGTTTCCCGATCCGTCATCCACGAGGTTGGCGGAGAGAGGCACATTACTGCTGTTGATTTTGTCGACCACGTCCTCAAGGGTATCGGAACTCGTTACGTCCACGTTGAATTCAAACGACCCATCCAGACGGCCAGGTGAGCCATCGGGGGCTTCGCCGGCAATGTTCAAATCGTCGGCCGTGGTGGCTCCTCCAACATTTCGGACCCGTATTTTGTTGCTTCCCGTGGAATCCTCGAGCACAATTCCATCCCCGGTGCCGTTTACGTTCGCCCTCAGATCACTGCCGGCCCCTGATGCTCCGAGGTTAATTTCCCGAACCACATCGCGGATGTGCCGATCGTCATCCTGTCGCAGGTCCACGGTAAAGGCCGTTCCGTCCCGGTCCTTGATCTCAATTTTTCCTTTGTCCACTCCCTCGCCACCGTTCAGGGAAGCGAGTTTCGTACGTGTGCTTATGTATTGCGGATCCCTGTCGGTACCGTCAATCCGGTCCGCGGAAACCTGAATGGCGGCAAGTGACCCCGCCCCGGCCGTGCCGAACAGATCCTGCACGACCCGGTCGGCTTCTCCGTCTCCGTCATCCACGTCCCGGATCCGAAGATCATTTGCCGTGGAACCGGTGTTGTCTTCAAGAAGCAAACCGTTTTTCTCGTCGTCAATCGACAGAGACACATTCACACCGGCGTCATCTGCTTCGTTGTTGATGGACCGGACAATGTCCTTCAGGGATTCTTTGTCGGAATGCACCCCATCGCCCACGCCAAGGGCCGGATCCAGGGACTGGTTCTCAAATTGAATTTCGGTTTGCCCGTCCGCGTCCAGGTTGCCGACTTCCGTTACCGTTTTAAATTCGGTGGTTCCCCCATTTGTGATTCGAATCCGGCTCCCTTCCGTTATGCCCGTTGCGTCACTGACTTCAATCCGTTCGCCGCCCCCTTCCACGGCCGTGATGGTCGTTGAGTTTCGCTTGTCCAGATCAAT
>CAZOLI010000070.1:0-10878 GCA_964580675.1 uncultured Planctomycetia bacterium | reverse complement strand
ATAAGTGATGGATGACGTTGAAAGGAGCAGATGTCGGAGGAGGAGATGCCCACGACCACAGGAGATCGGGCGGGAACCCCCGATCTACGAAATGTCGATGTGGGAAGTGGAGCAACGACGTTGTTGATGCACAATTACATGAATGTTGACGGACCACCAACATACGGTGCCGGGTGGGGTGGATGACAACGGGGCGGCATCCGGGGATACATCGGAACATGATTCGTTGAACCTGTTTCAATTCTCCACACCGGGGGTTCGGTCGAGATGACAACCGGGGACGACCAGCGGGCAACGGACGACGAACAGGCGGCGGACGCCGCCGGGGCATCGTCCGAAGAATCGTCCGGGGACGGCATTGCCCGGAGCGCGGGCACGGTGTCCGGGTTTACCTTCCTGAGCCGCGTGCTGGGGCTGTTTCGGGAAGCGCTCATGGCGGCCTTCTTTGAACTGTCCTGGGTGATGGACGCGTTCGTCTTCGCCTATCAGATTCCGAACCTGTTCCGGAAGTTGTTCGGGGAGGGGGCGCTTCGTTCGGCTCTCATCCCGGTCTACACCGATTACCTTCAGAACAAACCCCGGGACGAAACCAACCGGTTTGCCTCCAATGTGCTGAACCTGCTTTTCCTTCTGCTGGTTCTTCTTACGCTGGCGGGGGTGATCTTCAGTTTTTTCGTGCCGGACCTGTTCCGGGGTCAGGCGGAGGCGGATTGGCTTCACCTGTTTTCGTCCCTGTTCCGGACGATGTTTCCGTACATGATCGTCATCTGTCTGATGGCGATCCTGGGCGGATTGCTGAACGTCCACAAGCACTTCGCCGCGCCCGCGGCGGCGCCGGTGTTGATGAACGTGGTTTTGCTGTCGGTCCTGTGCTGGCTGCACGTGCGGTACGGGAACCCGGAGGAACCGGAACAACTGATCTTTTTTGTTGCGGGCGCGGTACTCGTGGGGGGATTGGTGCAGTTCCTCGTGCAACTTCCCCCGCTGTTCGGCCACGGGTTTCAATATTCTCCCTTAATTAAGCTGGACCATCCGGGGCTTCACAGGGTTCTCAAGTTAATGGGCCCGTCGGTACTCGGGCTGGCGGTGGTTCAGTTAAACCTGGTGATGGATTCGGTGATCGCGAAGGGGCTGGTGCCGGAATCCGGGGCGATTTCGGCCCTGTGGTTCGGGAACCGCGTCATGCAGGTGCCGTTTGCCCTTATCGGCGTGGCGATTGCCACCGCGGCGTTTCCGTATTTTTCCGATCACGCGGCCGGCGACGATTACGACGCCCTCTCCCGGGAGGTGGGCGGGGCCGTCCGCATGACCCTGTTCCTGGCGATTCCGTCCAGCATCGGCCTCTGTGTGCTCGCCCGGCCGACCGTCCGTCTTCTGTACGAGTATCAATCGTTCGGTCCGGCGGCGACGGCCCGGACGGGATCTGTTCTCTTTTACTACGCCACGGGCATCTGGGCGTACTGCATCTACCACGTGATGACGCGGGCGTTTTACTCGGTGGAGGACACGAAAACTCCCGCCCTGGTGGCCGGCACGATGGTTGTGCTGAACCTCGCCCTCAACATTGTCCTGGTCCTGGTGATGAAACAGGAAACCGGCATCGCGCTGAGCACGAGCCTGACATCGCTGGTAAACATCTCGGTGCTGCTCTGGATCTTCCGGGGACGGTATCCGTCGCTGGACGTGGGGCGTCTGCTTTGGTCGTTTGTCCGCTGTACGGGGCTGGCATCGGTCATGGGGTTTGCCGTGTACCTCACTCTGGTTCCGTTTCGGTTTCCCGCCGCCGGATCGCTACTGTACGTGATCGGTTATCGAACGGTTGTTGTGCTGTCGGCCGTGTTCGTCGGGGCGGTGTTTTACCTCGGCTTCAGTTATCTGCTCCGCGTGCCGGAAGTGACGCTGTTCCTTTCGCGTGTGTTCGAGGACCGGTCCGAGGACGGGGATGAACACCGGGAAGATGATGGTTCGACGACGGGTGATGCGTCGTAATGCGGCTCTTTCACCGTTGGAACCCTGTTGCATGGTCGGGGACGTTTTGTGGAAATATCCGTTTCTCTTCTCGTTCGGCCCTGTATCGTTCTCGATCGGGAGGATGGCGGGTGGCGGCCCTGTGAGATTTGTTGCAATTGTGCAATTTACGACCGGTGTGGATGATGTGGAACGGCAAAAAGGCGGGAGCATCCCGACGTATCACCCCGGGAGCGAGGTGGAACGGCGTTTGCAATGTTGTTCGTGAATTCGTCACGTGAACGTCATTTTTTGAGGTGGGACCATGAAAAAACAATTACTGTTTTCGTTGTTTCTGTCGCTGTCCGTTGTTCTGTTCGGGGCCGGGTTTGCCGGCTGCGGCGGGGGAAACAATTCCTCCAGCACCGGAACCGAGCAAAGCGGTGAAGGAGCGATCGATACCGATACCGATGAGGAAGCGTCCCTGAAAACCGTCGAAGAGCCGGGATCCGGCTGGGGCACAATTTCCGGTCGCGTCGTGCTTGACGGCCGGAAACCGCGTCCGGAAAAATACCGTATTTCGGGCACACACCAGAAGAGCTGTGGTCTTTCCTCGACGCTAACCCCGGAGCGGATCGAGGTAAACTCGGAAAATAACGGGGTGAAAGACGTGATTGTCGTTGTGGACGGGGTGAAAAAGGCGTTAAAAAGTGAGTTGGCCCCCGAGGAAGTGGTAATCGACCAGAAGGGCTGCCGGTTTCAACCGCGGGACACGTTTGTGGTTCGTGCGGGGGGACGCGTGAAGGTCAAAAATTCCGATCCCACCTCCCACAACTTCAATTATACCTCCATCTCACCGATGGGCCCGTCGGGAAACGAGAATCAATCCGAAGGCGGGGACCCGGTGTTTGTGGACGTGGACGGAAATCATTTTGTGAATTTTAAGTGTAATATGCACCCGTGGATGGACGGCTTGCTCCGGAGCCAGGACCACCACGCGGTGGGCCGCACGGACGAAAGAGGCGAATTTTCGTTTCAGGTCCCTCCGGGGTCGTACACCCTTCTTCTGCGGCACGTGAAGATGGGCGAGACCAAAGAAGTGGACGTTTCCCTGGAAGAAGGAGGATCGGTTGAGGAGGAAATTCCGGTGTCCTTCCGGTAAGGGTTGGACGAATCCGGAACGGGGTTGAGCGGATCCGGGTTTGATCCGGGTCCGGGGGCGGCCCGCCGGGAACGACGGCCGGTTAGTCTTCGTCCGATTCCAGTTTGCGGTAGATCGTTGAGCGATCGATGCCCAGGCGTTCGGCCGCCTCCCCCCGGTTGCCGTCGGTTTGCTCCAGGACCGATTTGATGTAGGCCTTTTCGAAACTCTCGACGACTTCCTTCAGGTTTTTTGCCGATTCCTCGTCCTCGTTTCCTTCCCAGATCTCCGGCGGAAAATCCTCCAGTCGAAGTTGACCCTCACTGCGCAGAATGACGGCCCGTTCGATCATGTTTTCCAGCTGCCGGACGTTGCCCGGCCAGGAATACATCATCAACCTCTGAATGACGTCCTCCTCCACGCCCTCGACGTTTTTGTTTAGTTCGTCATTGTACCGATCGATAAAGTACTCGATGAACAGCGGGATGTCCTCCTTCCGTTCGCGCAGCGGCGGAATCCGTATTTCCATGACGTTGAGCCGGTAATACAGGTCGTCCCGGAATTCACCCTCCTCCACGAGTTGTTGGACATCCTGGTTGCTGGCCGCTATGATCCGGGGTTCCACCTCGATGGTTTCCGTGGATCCGACCCGGGATATTTCGCTGTTCTCGATGGCCCGGAGGAGTTTGCTCTGCAGTTCCCCGGGCATTTCCGCGATTTCGTCGAGGAACAGCGTCCCGCCGTCGGCCGCCTCGAACAGTCCTTCCTTGGATTCGGTGGCTCCCGTAAAGGCGCCCTCGACGTGACCGAAGAGTTCCGACTCCAGAAGGTTTTTTGACAGTGCGGAGCAGTTGACCGGCACGAACCGCCTACCGGCCGGAAAACGGCGGTTGTGGATGGCCCGGGCAACGAGTTCTTTGCCCGTGCCGCTTTCTCCTTCGATGAGGACATTGGCGTCGGTGGGCGCGACTTTCTCGATGCGTTCGTAGACGTGTTCCATCTCGTCGGAACGGCCGACCATGCCGAAGGTTTCGGATCCACGGGTAAGTTCCTCGCGGAGTTCGTTTACCTCCGCTTCCATGCCCCGTTCTTTTTTGATCCGGTCCAGGCGCTCGAACAATTCGTCGAAGTCCACGGGTTTCAATATGTAGTCGTATGCTCCCTCCCGGAAGGTCTGCACTGCTGTATCGAGGGAACCGTGTGCGGTGATGATGATAACTTCCGTATCGGGGCTTTCGTCAAGAATGGCGGACAGGACCTCCGTGCCGTCCATGCCGGGCATAATCAGGTCCAGGAGAACGATGTCGGGTTCGCTTTCGCGGACCTGCTCGAGGCCGGTCTCGCCGTCCGGGGCGGTGTCGACGTCGTAACCGCGGTCCCGAAGCATTTCGGCGGTGTCCTCGCGGAACAGTTCTTCGTCGTCAATAATCAGTACGTCAAGTTTCATGGCTGGTTTTGTTGGTTGTCATAGGTTCGGTCGATTGTTGGGTGGCAGTGTCTGGTTGTTCGTCCTCTCCGGGTTCGTGGAACGGGAGCTGCACCGTGAACGTGGAACCTTCTCCCGGCTGGCTTTCCACGTGAATGGATCCCCCGTGGGCTTCCACGAGACTGTGTGAAACGGATAATCCGAGGCCGGTGCCCTCATCGCGATCCCGGGTGGTGAAGTACGGGGTGAATATTTTGTTCTGCTGTTCCGGGGGAATGCCTTCGCCGGTGTCCGTAAATTGGATCAGGACGTCGTCGTCCTCCCGCCTGGCAGAAATGGTTAGCCTTCCGCCGTCTTCCATGGCTTCCAGGGCGTTCATGCCCAGGTTCATAAAGACCTGGGACAACTGGTCCCGGGAACCGACAAACGTGGGAAAATCGTCCGGAACCTCGATCGTTATTTCGACGTTTTTGCTGTTCGGGTCCATGGCCAGCAGGTTGACGGTTTCCTGGATCATGTCGTTCAGGTCGCAGGGCTCCCATCTGGATTCCGGTGCCCGGGCGAACGATGATATGTCCCGGACAAGCTGGTTCATGCGGGACACCTGTTCTTCCAGAAACTCCGTCGTTTCTTTCACGAAGGATTCGTCGCTTTTTTCCCGAAGACGTCGAAGCCTCGCGGAAAGAGAGGAGAGCGGGTTTCCGATTTCGTGGGCGACGCCCGAGGCAATTCGGCCCATTGTGGCCATGCGTTCCTCGTGCTGCATTTCCTGTTCGAGGCGCTTTCGTTTGGTGACATCATGAATGAGTTCGGCCACCTGCTCAATGTCGCCGTCCTGATCCCGGATCGGGTACGTAATGAACTGGAAGTACTTCTGGGATCCGTCCGCCGTTTGCACGGTTGCTTCCCGTGTCTGCTGTTCGCGCCCTCTCAGAACATCCTCGGCCAGACAGGAAAGGGAGGGTGTTCCCTGTTCACAACCGTGGACCGGACATTCCTCGATGTTTTTCACGTCCGGCTGGCACAACCCGTTCTGGAGGAACGGACAGGGGTTGTTCAGCGTCAGGTTCTCTTCCCCGAACCATTCCCCCGCCCGATCGTTGTACCAGATCAGGTTCAGGTCCCGGTCGAACAACATGAAACCGGCTCCCGAAGCCTCCACGAGTTTCCGGAATTTGTTCCGCTCCCGGCGGACGTGCCGCTCGCTTCTCACGGCCTCCTGTTTTCGCTGTCGTATTTCGTGTGTCAGCTGACAGGAAAAATAGGCGATCATCCACGCGACCAGGTGAAAGCCGGACAGCACCCCGACCACGTAATACGGTTGTTTGGCCGGCTCAAGGGTTGCGGCGTCCGCCGGCATCCGAAGGTGGTAATGGTCCAGGTATCCCCCGTATTCCGACAGACCCATTCCGGTCACCATCAGGGTGGTCAGGAGGGTGAATAGATACGTTTTCCGGACGCCAATTAACTGGGAGGAAAGGATGATGTGGACAAAGTACAGGGGGAGGAACGGATTTTCCACGCCCCCCGAAAAGTGGAGGAGCCCGGTGAGGAAAAAGAGGTCGCCCAGTATTTGTACAAACAGTTGTTGACGGAACGGGATAAACGCGGTACGCACCAGGCCGGAACAGAACAGGTTAAACAGCAGGAGACCAAGGATCATCACCGTCAGCGGGGCCACGGACGCTTCGGGAAGGAGGGAAAGTTGCAGTGTGGATGCCCAGATGAACAGCGCACCGGCACCGGCGGCCAGCCAGCGCATGCGTATAAAGGTCCGGGCTTTCTGGCGCAGCCGGTCCCGCTGACGATCGTCCGCTTCTTCGTCGAGAACCGGATCGGAGAGAACGTCTGTCATCAGGTGAATTCGCACGTATTATTATACATACGACAACCGGGTTGAATTGTATTCTACGCGACCTTCCGGTAAAAGGCCAATTCAGCGGGGACAACGTTGGTCTCCCGGTCCGGGGTTCCGTTTTGGTGTGCGATCAAATTTTTGGTTCAGGTTTATCCATGTTATAAACGGGAAATGTGCGCCGTCGGTGGAGCCGTTTTTTCTCGGTTGCGGCTCTTCTGGTTTCCGGTCACGACGCCCGATGGGGACCGCGGGGGATAACGTCATCCCGGCATATTTTCGAAAATAAGTTGATCGTGTCGCTGTTGCGAAAGCAGGCGCGAACGGGCTTTTCCGGTTCGGGCGCACTTCGTGGAGAGCGTCCGTCACAAACCGGTTATCGTCATTAATACGGGTCGCTGAAATACTCATGAAACAGGCATTTCTGGACGCATCACCGGTTATCCAGGCGTTGCTGGCCGGGTTGTTTACCTGGATTCTGACCGCCGCCGGTGCCGGATTGGTTTTTCTGTTCACGGACATCAAGCAGAAAGTACTGGATGGGTTGCTCGGGTTCGCGGGCGGAGTGATGATTGCCGCAAGTTTCTGGTCCCTGCTTCAGCCCGCGATTGCCGTCAGCAAATCGAACGGGCAGGTTCCGTGGGTCACGACCTCGGTGGGGTTTCTCGCGGGGGCGGTCTTCCTGCGCCTTCTTGACGCGGTGCTTCCGCACCTGCATCCGTTCATGAACATATCAGAGGCCGAGGGACTTTCTTCCAGTCTCCGCCGGACGTCGCTCCTCGTTCTTGCGATTACGCTCCACAACATTCCGGAGGGGATTGCGGTGGGGGTAGCGTTCGCTGCTGTGGGACAGGGGGGTACCGGAATTGCGGGCGCGACGATCGGGGGCGCCGTGACCCTTTCTCTCGGTATCGCAATTCAAAATTTTCCCGAGGGCATTGCCGTGGCCTTTCCGCTTCGGCGAGAAGGGGTTTCCGCCGGGAAGTGTTTCTGGTACGGCCAACTGTCGGCGGTTGTGGAACCCCTCGCCGCCGTGGTCGGGGCGTCCGCCGTGCTTATGATGCGGCCCATGCTGCCGTATGCTCTTTCATTTGCCGCGGGCGCCATGATCTTTGTCGTGATTGAGGAGGTCATTCCGGAATCCCAGCATGCCGGACACACGGACATTGCGACGATGGGGGCCATCACCGGTTTTGTCGTGATGATGGTCCTGGACGTGAGGTTCGGGTAACGCGCTCTGCAGGGAGGAGGGTATTCACGAGAACAGGTTGAAATTTGCGGCGCGTGCGGCATGATGAAGTTCATGCTCAACGTGTCGGAATTAGGTCAGACGGATTAACTGTGATGACACCCAACATCAGCCTTTCTTCATTTTTTTGTGACGTTCCATGATTGACGCGTTTATCGAGGGTTTGTGGCTTGCCGGTGACATGGCGTGGCAGACATGGTGGGCCCTGGTGCTCGGGTTTACGATTGCCGGGGCGGTGGAAGCGTTTGTCAGTGAAGAACAGATGACCGCTGTCCTGGGCGGTAGCGGACCCCGGGAGATCGGCCTCGGAACACTGTTCGGGGCGGCCTCCTCGAGCTGTTCCTTCGGGGCGGTGGCCACCACCAAGTCCCTGTTCAAGAAGGGGGCGTCGGCGGAGGCGAGCCTGGCCGCGTTTCAGTTTGCCAGCACCAACCTCGTGATTGAGCTCGGGCTCGTGATGTGGATTCTCCTGGGCTGGGAGTTTGTCGCGGCCAATTTCCTGTCCGGTCTCATTCTTATTGTTCTTCTTGCCCTGGTGTTTCAGTACGTCGTGCCGCGGCACGTTTTTGACGATGCCCGCGACATTGTCCGGAGCCGGGAGGGGGTCCGGGATCCGGTCTGCGGGATGGAGGTGGACCCGGAGGACGAAGGCACCGTGACCCTCTCGGACGGTTCGGGAACCGTGTACTTCTGCTCCGAAATGTGCCGGGATCATTACCTTTCATCCGATGAGGAAGAATATGGGATGATGGAACGGCTAACCACCGTCCGTGGCTGGAAGAGGGCGTTTCGAAATGCGCTCGGGGAGTGGAACATGCTCTGGCACGACATCGTCATCGGGTTCTTGATCGCCGGTCTCATCGGGGCATTTGTGCCCCGGGAATGGTGGACCGCGATCTTCGGGCTCGGCACGGAAGGCACCTTTCTGTGGGTCGCCCTCAATTGCACGATCGGGGTGTTCGTGGGGGTGATCACGTTTGTCTGTTCGGTCGGCAACGTCCCGTTTGCCCTGATTCTCTGGCAGAACGGCATTGCGTTTGGCGCGGTGATGTCCTTTATCTTTGCGGACCTGATCGTCCCCTACCTCGTCAATGCGTACCGGAAGTACTACGGGTGGAAACTGGCACTGGTTCTGTTTGTTTCTATTTATGCCGTCGCCGTGGTGTCGGGCATCCTGATTCATTACCTGTGGGTGCCGATCGGCCTCGCCCCGGATCCCGGCACTCTCGGCGGGACGGCGCCGGAGGGATACACGCTTTATTTGAATGCTGTGTTTACGGTGCTCTTCGCTCTTCAACTCTGGGTTTCGTTCGGCGGAACCCGGGAGGGGGAGTCGGAGGAGGGGGACGGGAATGAACACGACGATGAATAGCGTCTTTTTGCCCGGGCCCACCTCCCTGCGATCGCCGTACGCGGTTCGGTACAGAATCCAATTTTCTCAGGAGAATTGACGTGAGCATGTACAGGACAATGTTGGTTCTTCTCGGCGGGGGGTTTTTCGTTTTTGCGTTTTCCCTTTCGGGGACAGGTCAGGAGGATGGATCCGGCCGTCATCCCCTGCGTTCCGAATCCACGGATCGGTACGAAATTACGGATGACCTTTCACTGGGGGGATCGATCCGCCTGCGCGGGGAATCGAAGGACAATTTTGATTTTGACAGCAATTCGTCGTCCGGGGATGACACGTTCCTGCTTTCCCAGTTCCGGATGCACCTGGATTACCGGCCGTCGGAGGTGGTTCGTGTGTACCTGGAGGGCCAGGACGCCCGGGTGTATGACGGGGAGACCATCGACGAAGACGCCGTCCCGAACCTCAACGAGGACCCGTTTGATCTGCACCAGGGATTCGTGGACCTCAACATAACAGCGGGCAAAACGCCCCTTCGACTTCGGACCGGCCGCCAGAAAATGAAACTGGGGGATCGCCGCGTGATCTCCTCGCTTGGCTGGTCCAACACGAACGTGACCTGGGACGGATTGCGGGCGACGCTCGGTTCGCCGGAGGAACAAACCCTGGACGTCTTTGCGATGAACGGGATTTCACCGGATCCGAATGCGTTTAACGACTGGTCCTCCTCCGGGAATCGCCTGTTTGACAGCGAGTATGCCGGACTGTACTACTCGAACCGAAACGACATTGATAACGGGGAGTATGACCTGTACTGGTTGATTCGTGATAACGACGACGCGGACGACGAGGTACACACGTTTGGGCTGAGGGCGGAGACCAAACGGGGGCCGTGGGACGTCAATGGAGAGGGCGCCTACCAGACCGGGGATTTCGGCGGGCGGAGTCACCGGGCGTTTGCGGTTCACCTGGAAGGCGGGTACCGGTTTGAGGACCTGAACGACACCCGGATCGGGGCCATCTACGACATGGCTTCCGGCGACGGCGATCCCTCGGACGGTCAGCACGAAACCTTTGACAATATTTATTACATTCCCCTGAATCACGCCTATTACGGATACATGGATTTCTTTTCCTGGCAGAACCTGCACCACGGCGCCCTGACCGTTCAGACCCCGATTACAAAACAGGCAACCATTCGCCTTGCCTGGCATGAATTCTGGCTGGATGAGCCCGAGACGGATGCCTGGTACGATGCGGGTCGAAGCGTGGTACGGAACGCGGGCGGGTCTCCCGCTTCCTCTCACGTAGGGTCGGAACTGGATTTCACGATAAAATACAGGACGGATATAAAGGGACGAGATCTGAACGTGCTATTTGGATACAGCCGGTTTTTTACGGCGTCGTACGTGGCGGAGACCGGTCCGGAGGACGATCCGGATTATTTTTACCTTCAGACACGGATTGAATATTAGGGCCGGGCCGCGCACACGGAACCAACGTGTGTGTTTTTTCTGGCGAAACGAGTCCCCCTGCGTTAAAAAAACACAACGTGTACTCCGGGTGACGGTGTCGTGCACGGAGTGGCAGTGGAGTGCACGTTATTTCTAACAGAAAGAGAGCCTCCTGAGTTAAAGGACAACGTGTACTCCGGGCGGCTGCGCCGCCCTGCGTACACTACAACAAACACAGTACTTTCATTACAGGAGTTTTGCGTTGGGAAATGGGTTCTGTTGTAGCGCACGGAGCGCGGGCGGAGTGCGCGTTATTTTCTAAAGGAAAGATCCCCCCGGACGCCGCGCGAAAGCGACGTGTTAACATCCGAAACCCGAAATACGAAATTCGAAAACGGAACACCACACGGCGTCTGACGCTTCATGTTCCGTTGTTTCTGTTTTCAGTATTTCCGTTC
>CAZOLI010000069.1:6893-10917 GCA_964580675.1 uncultured Planctomycetia bacterium | reverse complement strand
GCAGCCTGTCCCCGAAACCCGGCGCCGGGAACGTTGGCGCTGATGCCTGAAACACTCATCGCATCCTCCTGTTACGATTTAATTTGGAACCGAAACAGCATCCGACGAACCGGAACGCAGGAATCGGATCAACATCCGTCCTGCGTTCCCGGTTCCGGACGATCGATCCAAAATCAGGTGGTTACTGCAGCAGTGAAAGTACCGACTGTGGTACCTGGTTGGCCGAAGCCAGCACGGCGGTGCCGGACTGGAACAGCACCTGGTTCCGGGTAAACCGTGCGGATTCCTTTGCGAAGTCCAGGTCCCGAATCTGACTTTCGGACGATTTCAGGTTCTCGACGGCCACGCCCAGATGGTCCTGGTTGGGCTCGAAGTTAAAGGACTCGGTGGCCCCCAGGTGACCCCGGAGCCTCGACACCTGAGTGATCGCCTCGTCCACGATCTTCTGGGCGTTGTCCGGATCCGTGAACAGATCGTTCTCGTTCCCGCTTTTGAGGGAACTGAGAAACCCGCCCTGAAATATGTTATCGTCCCCGGACAGGGAACGTGCGATCACGTCCGGAATCTCCTCCATTCCCTGTTGCGAGGAGTTTAAACTCTCAATACCGATGGTCAACTGATCGGTCACCTGGGCTTTTTCGTTCAACTGAAATTGCATACCGGAGTTCTGCACGGTAAAGGTCTCGCCCGAAAACCCACTGGCATCGATGGCCATCGAATCAACGAAGCTGATATCCGGATCGGTATTCAGTTTAAACTCGAAGTTCCCGAAGTTGTTCACGATCTTAAATTCACGGCCATTTCCGGTAAATTGTTGCCCATTCATTTCAATCTGAGGGTCGATGCCGGTTGAGGAAACAATATCTCCTTCTGTTTTCGTGGAACCGTTAATGTTGATTCCACCACCATTGTTCTCGATGACCTCGATTTTGACCTGTTCTGATGAACCAAATTCTTCCGTAAGTGCATGGCGGTTGGAGGTCGCGACGTTACTTGCAAACACACCAGTTTCCCCGCCAACCTGGTTAATGGCCGACATGACCTCAGCAGAGGTTGCACCGGCGTTTAACTGGATGTCTTCCGATCCCCGTTCACCGGTAACCCGAATCGTTACGTCACCACTCACAGCAACGTTTCCGATATTGATTCTTCCCCGTGCGGCACTTCGGGTCATATCGAAGGAGAACTGCTGCGAGTCCACGCCCTGGGCAAACTCCATCTCCCGAATGGTCAGATCATTCATGATCTCAGGGGTGGCGCTGTTTACGTTAAATCCCGAGTTCCCGTTCAGGAGATTTTTTCCGGCAAACCGGGTCGTGTTGGCAATGCGGTTAATGGCCGATATGGCGGCGTCGACGGAGTCCTGCTCGGCCTGCAGCTGATCCGTGTTGCTGGATCCGTCGTTGTTGGCAAACACCACCGAATCCTTGATGTCCGACAGGAGATTCGAAACCTCCTGCAGGGCGGAATCGGCGGTTTTGACCATGTTGCTGGCGTCCTGGGTGTTCTCCTGGGCCTGCTGCAGGGAATTGATCTGGGCCCGGAGCTGTTCGGAAATCACCAGGCCGGACGGATCATCGGCCGCGGAGTTAATCCGCTGTCCGGTGGAAAGTCGTTCGATGGATTCCTGCTGCGCCCGATCAGCAAGACGAAGGTTTCGAAGGGCGGTGAGTGACGACGTGTTGGTGTTGATGCGGAGTCCCATTGCACTATCCTCCTTGATAGTGTAATGATGAAAAATGTAACCGAACGTCCTTGCTCGGTGTAAAAACCAGATTGTACGGCCCCGCGAATCCTGCGGAACCGGCTCCGTCTCCCTCTCCAACGCATTCTATTCTATCGGGAATTATCAAAAACCCCTTTAGATTTCGGGTCTAATTTTTCAATATAAGAAATATATACTGTATATTTCATGTATTCACAAAACCCTTTCGGTTCAATCCTTCATTTCCTACCCTGGATTACCGGGTTTCCTGCCGCCACGGGAACCTCCGTTAAATCCGATTGGTTATTTGTTTACCTCGTCGAGCAGCCGGCTTATCTGATGCCGTTGCCCGGTCCCAAATGCCTCCTCCCGCTCGTTCATCCGTTCCAGAAGAACCGCTACGGATTCCTCATCGGCTCTCCGTGGTTTTTCACCTCCCTCCCCCGTCTCCCCGCGGTACACCGTTTCCAGAAGCCCTCCCAGGGCGGGGGGGACATCGGCATCGTCCCTGAAGGTGTTCTGAAAAACCTGTTTAAGGGATTCCGTCTCCGTGCGGTCGTGTTCGTAACCCAGTATTTCAAGAAACGCCCCATATTTTGTTTCCAGGTACGTCTTCCCCGACGCCCCCAACTCCTCTTTATGTCGCCCCACGGAGCCGCGTCGGAACTCCGTTTCCATCATTCGGTCCGAAAACGACACATCCAACTCATTCGTGATGGACCGGAGCCAGGGTTCCGGTCGGTTCACGAATTCTTCGTAAGAGAAGGAGATGTAACTGGCAATATCGTTCTTCCCCAGTTGCCGGCATCCCGGCAACATCCAGTTCGTCCAATTTCGATCTATGATTTCAGAGGCGTTCTCCCCCGATGCAAAAGGCGGATTTTCTGCTTTTCGCCGTCGTGAGCAGATGACGTCGCGGGGATCCCGGTAAATCTGTATGAACAAAGTGTCCGGAAACAGGTCCGTCAGAAGATCGAGCCGCAACAGGTTTTTGGGGGTTTTCTCGATCCAGACCGTTCCGTCCCGCTCCCGGGTGAGGTGGTCAAATAGATATCTCATTGCCTTCCGAACCGCGGTATTGACCTCCCGGCGACTTGACACGTCCACGGCCCCGTTCAAAAATGAAAAACTCTCACGAATTCGGCGTCGGGAAAAAAACTGGTCCAACCCCCACTGGAACGGGGTGTCGTCGGCGGGGGGGTTCTGAAAATATCCGGTGAGCAGGTACCGCTTCAGTTCATTCAAGGCCGATATCCGTTCCTCCACCCCGAGTGCATGGGCATGGCGGCAGAACGCGACGAACAGGGGATGGCCCAGCAGATAGGTCTCCCCGAAGGAATTGATCTCCGGATGGTCGTTCAGGACGTTCTGAAGAAGCGTGGTGCCCGAATTCCCGGTCGCCCCGATAAACGCCCCCCGTTCGAAGGGGTGCTTCACCGGCTGCGGCTCGAGCGCTTCCAGGTCGTTCTGTCCCTCCATGCCCCGTTCCCGAATCCGGGCCCGGTTCTGACCGAGTGTACGAAACGGTCCCGAGAGGGTTGACCCCGAACGAAATTCCTGCCAGGCGGATTCAATATAATCTCTGGCCTCCGACGTCCGACCGTTTTCGAGAAGGAGAATGGCGTAATTGTTTTTTTCGATGGTGGACAGGCTCCGGGTACTGTAGGCGTCCTCAAATTTCTCGAGGAGTGAACGGATCCAGGACTGGTAGCTCCGTCCTCTGCTTCTCCATTTAACCTCCCGTGCCTTAATCCAGTCGTGGGCGACAAATTGTTTGGACAGCGATACGTCCACTGTATTTTCTGGATGAGGTCACACGAACGTGATGACTATTTTTATCGGACGATATACGGCGGCTCTTAAGAATGGACTCCCCGGCTTCGTCTGTCTGCCTCCTTCACCGGCGGTTTACAGTTCCGTCAGCCAGGATTCGTACCGGTCGTCGTTTCCGGAGACGACGTCAAAAAATCGATCCTGAAGTTCCTTCGTGATGGGCCCGGGCTCGCCCTCCCCGATCTCCCGGTTGTCCACCTCCCGAATGGGGGTAATCTCGGCAGCCGTGCCCGTAAAAAAGATTTCGTCCGCAATGTACATGTCGTCCCGGGTGAACTTCTGTTCCACCACTTCATACCCCATGTCCTCCGCCAGCTGAATGGCCGTGTCCCGGGTGATGCCCTTTAAAATGGTGGCAGGGGGTGTGGTCCGGATCACGCCGTCCCGTATTATGAACAGGTTTTCGCCCGACCCTTCGGAGATGTATCCGTCGGTGTCCGTCAGGATGCCCTCCAGGTAACCATCTGCTTTCGCCTCTTTTTTGGC
>CAZOLI010000069.1:0-6793 GCA_964580675.1 uncultured Planctomycetia bacterium | reverse complement strand
GTTTTCCCGCAGGGTGTCCAGACAGGCTGCTTCTATTTCGGATTGTGAATACGGAATTTCCATGTCGCAGATGTGAGCAGAGTCAAACAGCCGCCGGACGTGATCCTCCAGACGAAATACGGCGCCCTGTCCGTTTTCCGTTTCGTAACTCCGTATACCTTCAAATACCCCCATTCCATAGTGGAGCGTGTGAGAAAGCACGTGGACGTTTGCTTCATCCCAGTCCACGAATTCGCCGTTGAACCAGATGTGGTCTGTTTTTTCTACCATTTCGTTTCTCCGGAATTTGTTGTTATTTTCAAGAAAACGTGAATTTTTTCGTCTGCCGATATTTTAATAAAACGTGCACTCCACTTCGTTCCGTGCACTACAACAAACTCGTCATCAACATCTGGGATCAGCTGTTTGCCATGAACTGCTATCTAACACAGCAAAGTTATTCCATCACATTTCTGCCGGTATACCCTTACCCCACCTTTGTGTCCTCCGGAAGAAACGCGAGGTGGGGAAGATGACGAAATTTTCCATCGTAATCGAGTCCATAACCAACCACGAACCGATCCGGCACCTCATGACCCAGAAAATCGATGGAGACCGTTTCCTGAGTGCGATCCGGTTTCTGAAGGAGGGAACAGACACGAATTCTTTCGGGGGCCTCCTCCCGTAAACGTGTTCTAATGGCCTGTACTGTTTTTCCCGTATCCACGATGTCCTCAACAATCAATACATCCCGATCCTCCAGATCGGGAGCTCCCTCCAGTGAGATCTCCAGCCGGCCGGGTGTTTCTGATTTGCCCCGATAACTCCGGGCCCGGACAAAACCGACTCGTATCGGCTGGTCCACCCGGCGAACCAGATCGGCCAGGAACATGAACGAACCGTTCAGAACCCCAATAAACAGGGTATCGCTCTCACCGTCAAGGCGGTCCGACAGGGTGTCGGACAGCCGCTTCACGATCGCCTGAATTTCATCGGCTTCGAGAAATAACTCAAGATGCTCTCTCGTGATCTCCACGGTTCGGATGATTGTCTTACTTCATCGTGAGCCAGGGCACAAATTAGCGAAGTCGATCCGACAAATAATCTTCCAGCTGGTCCATCGCCACACGGTCCTGTTCCATCGTGTCCCGATCCCGGACCGTTACCTTTTGATCGTCCATCGAATCCGGATCCACGGTCACGCAATACGGGGTTCCTACTTCGTCCTGTCGACGATACAATTTTCCGATGGAACCGGCTTCGTCGTACTTGATGTTCCAGGTGCCGCGGAGGTCCTCCGCTATTTCCCTGGCGGTGTCCACAAGTTCCTCCCGGTTTCTCAGGAGAGGAAACACCGCCACTTTGTAGGGCGCCAGGTCGGGGTGAAGCTGGAGAACGGTCCGTTCATTTCCGTTGACTTCCTCCTCGGTGTACGCGTCGAACAGAACGGCCAGAGCGATACGGTCCAGTCCCGCCGAGGGCTCGATGATATACGGCCGGACGTGTTCTTCCTCCTGTTGATCGTAGTAGGTTAACTCCGTTCCGCTTTCCTCACTGTGACGGCGCAGGTCGTAATCGGTCCGGTTGGCCACTCCTTCCATCTCGGACCAGCCGAGGGGATCCGGAAATTTGTACTCGATGTCGTAACACGTCTCCGCGTAATGAGCAAGTTCGTCTTCCCCGTGCTCCCGGAACCGGAGGTGGTCCCCGTCGAGGCCGTATTTCAGGTACCAGTCCATGCGTTCCTGCCGCCATTCCTCGAGGTGCCGGTCCGCTTCCTCCGGTCGAACGAAATACTCCATCTCCATCTGTTCAAATTCCAGGGTACGAAACGTAAAGGACCGTGTCGTAACTTCATTCCGGAAGGCTTTCCCGATCTGTGCAATGCCGAACGGAAGATCCTGTCTCGATGAATTCAACACGTTCGAAAAATTGACGAAAATGCCCTGCGCCGTTTCCGGACGGAGGTACGCCTCCTCGGCATCTTCCTGAACAGGGCCGATAAACGTCCGGAACATCAGGTTGTAATGCCGGGGGTCGGTAAATTCATCCAGGCCGCAATTGGGACAGTTCTCCGTGGTCAGCTGGTCCTCCCGGTACCGGCTGTGGCAATTCTTACACTCCACGAGCGGATCCTTAAAATGATCAACGTGTCCCGACGTCTTCCAGACGTCCGGCTTCATGATGATGGCGCTGTCCAACCCTTCCATGTCGGCCCTGCCGTGGACGTAATCGGACCACCACCGGTCCTTGAGGTTTCGTTTCAACTCCACCCCCATCGGGCCGTAATCGTACACGGCGGCCTGTCCCCCGTAAATTTCGCTGTCCTGAAATACGTATCCACGTCGCTTGGTTAAACTGATAATGGTATCCAGCGTTGGCATGGTTTAATCCTTTTTTAACACCTGAACTCGCTTCAAAAACTGACGGGCTTCCTCGTGATCCGGATTCTGCTCAAGAACAGTTTGGAGATGCTCCTCCGCCTTCTCCAGCTTTTTCAGTTTCGTGTAATAGACCCCCAGCATAAAATGGGCTCGTCCCGATTCTTCCCGGAGTGATTTCATGCGCCTTGCGTGCCGAACGGCGTTCATCAAATTTCCCCGGGCAAATTCAACCACCGAAAGATTTTCATGGGCCCGGAAATAACGGTCATTGAGGGAGATTGCTTTCTTAAGATTCGCCACGGCCTCCTCGTATCGTCCCGCACGGTAACAGAGTTTGCCGAGCCGGTTGTACTGTACCGGTCCCGTTCGAATGTTCTGAAAGCGAACTTTCATTTCCCGAATGGCCTTCTGGTATTCCAGACGCTCTCGATGTGCCGATGCCAGTTTTCGGTGAACCCGCGGCGGAAATGGATACGTCCGGGCAGCGGACTGCAACCGTTCGACGGCCCGGTCCAGGCGCCCTTCGTCAAGGTAGGCGCTTCCCCGGCGGTACGCTCCAAGAAATCCCGTCCGGGTGTCTTCATCAAGTTCCGGCGGCGAAAACACCTTCAGGGAGTTCAGGACAAATGAGACGCGTGGTTCCTCGTCTCTGAACACGGGAACACGTCCTTTGGCCGAAACCATTGTTAGCCGATTCTTCCGGAGGACGACCAGGTCGTTCTGTATCATGCGGATGCCTCCGGACGTATACGATCCCCTGTATTCGATGGCCTCCTGTCCATCAACGGTTTTTTGCCGAAAAAACGACTCATTATAGGACAGACCGCCCCCCCGGTATCCGTTCTGAAGACTGCGGGCCGCTTTTTTGAGGTCCCCGATATCCTCCATCGTGAACAGGTCCACACGGACCGTGTCCTTCGCGGGCCCTTTCCGATGATAGAACGAGACGTAGGCATCGCCCGCTCCTTTTCCCCTGTGCCAACCCGGCGGAATCAGCAGGGAAAACCCTTCCAGTTCATACCGATATACATGGAAAAGCCGGTGTTTTTCGGGTTGTTTTTTTGACGAATCCTGATCGTTCGTTCCGGTCCCCTGTCCTTCTGATTTCTTCTTCTCGTACTCAATCCGACGAACCTGGGAACGATCCACGGTGATGGTTGATCCGCTCTCCCGGTGAATCTTCACCTTTTCCTCTCCTTCTTCCACCCGGCCTTCGATGGTGGAACCGTCCTTCAGGTGAACCACGTCCCCCGCCCGGGCCGTACCGGCGACCACAAGAACCAGAACGAAACAGAACAGGAGGGGTTTCGGCAGAATCAGTGAATCCGGCAAACTGGATGAATAGAAGGACCGCTTTCTCTCGGGAAACATCGATATCCAGATCAAAAATGAACTGATGACGGATACGCGGAAATTGTAGCAGAACCGGATAATTATTTACACCCCTCAATAATCCCTTTCCTTTTCCGGGTTCCGGAGGAGATGAATCCGGAACCATTACTCCACGTTCATTTCGTCCCGCGGGTGACACGTTTGGTGATGTTCCTTGATCTGATCCATATCCAGGTGCGTGTAGATCTCTGTTGTGTTGATGCTTGCGTGGCCGAGCAACGTCTGAACCTCCCGGAGATTCGCCCCGTTCTGAATCAGGTGTGTTGCAAAGGAATGTCGCAAAATATGCGGGTACATTTTCTTCTCCGGAAGACCCGCCCGCTTTCCGTATTTTTTCACCCGCCGCCAGATGGATTCGCGTCGCAGTCCGCCTCCCTTTCTGCTCAGAAACACGTACGGCGACTCCGCCGCCTCCCGGTACGACGTGCGTTGCTCGTTCAGGTATCGCTGTAGCCAGCGACGGGCCGTCTGGCCGAACGGAATCACCCGTTCCTTCCGTCCTTTGCCGAGAACACGAATGGTTCGATCCTCGAGATTTAAAAACGATAACCGTAAACTCGCAGCCTCCGAAACCCGGCAACCGGTTGCATAAAGAAGTTCGAGCAGTGCCCGGTCCCGAACGCCACACGGATCCGACGACGATGGTTCGCTAATCAATTCCTGTGCCTGGCCGGGTGAGAGAACTTCGGGAAGCCGATCCCACGTGGAGGGAGCCGACATTCCCTCCAGCGGGTTTTCCGCAATCATCTCCTCTTCGTGGAGGAATCGGAGAAACAGGGAGATGGAGGTAAACCGACGGGCCACGGTGGAGGAAGCAGCCCCGAACCGCCGCAGCTGATCCAGGTAGGTCGTGATATGGTCTTTCGAGATATTGCCGGGAAGCAGTTGCTCGTAACGGTGGTCAAGAAAATACGCAAAATCTTTCACGTCCGTCAGGTAGGCCCGTACCGTCGCCTGTTCATGGTTGGCCTCGACGACGAGATAATCCTTCCAGAGGGAAAGTAATTTTTGCATATTGGGACACGAGGAGGTTACTGGAAATTGGCCTTTTCATTTTGTGTTTTCATCCCGCCACCGGGCCGGAATAGCATCGAAACCCTACGCATATTTTTGGATATCAGGTCGCCTCGGAAGGGAGCTCAATGCCCTTCTCCTGCAGTTTATTGAATTCATGTTTCTTGACCTGTTCAACCGGTGTTAACCATTCTTTTCGGTGCATACAGATCGCCGCTGCCACGCCGGCTGCAATCATAAATGGTTCCATGGTCCGAATCGAAAGAAAACTGGACGCCCCGAGACCGTGAACGAGCAATCCGGAAAACCCACAGAGAAAGCCAAGGGAATACGCCCGAAGAAGCGGATCGTCCGACACCGCCTTCAGGTTGTCAAACGCCATCTTCCCAATTTCCGCAAGAAGCCACAGAAAGGAGATTAACCCGAGAAAGCCCGTGTCAATTAACACCTGGATATAAATGTTGTCCAACGCACCAAACGGCAGGGATCGCACACCGTGACCGATGAGGGGATACCGAAATATGTCATCGGTAAATCGCCGCCATGCCGAGGTTCGTGCCTCCCAACTCGAGGGGGGATTGTCCGAAAACACGTAAAGAATGGTCCGAGCTCGCTCAAAGACCGGATCAATAAGTAGAACCGGTAGAACGACAATCGCGACAAACAAAATCACCACAATGGCACGACGCCGTAGCAACCCCACAATGGTTAATCCCCCAACCAGCGCCACATAAGACGTCCGGGAGAAGGTGTTCAGAAACGGAACCATCGTAAGCGCTATGGCCCCAAGCAATAACAACCGGTATTTCATGTCCTCGAGCTCCACGAACATCCCCACGGCCAGGCTCACGTGAAAAATGAAGTAGCCCCCGAGGACGTTGGACCCCTCCCCGTACGGTCCGGAAATTCGAGTTGGGGAAAACGCCTCCCCGGTGGTCATAAACTGAGAAATGCCCATAAACGCCACCGCCAGATTGGCCATGATCATGGCCACCGCGTACATCGCCACGTCGTTGCGGTTTCGGATGGAAGTGGTGACGATGATAAACATCATGAAGTACATGATCATCTTGCCCCAGGCAAACAGGGAGTACGTCCCCCCTGAAAACCCCCCGCCAGATATCGTTCCTCGTGTAATGCCAAGATGCGAGGCAATACCGGCCACGACCAGGTAAACGAAGATTGGCTTTTTCAGCGGCAGGCGGTCCAGGGATATTTTCCGTTCATTGACGTCCGCAAACCAACCCAGCAACAGCGCCGGCATCAAAAAGTCCTCTGCCCGGAACTGCGGATAGCCAAACAATGTAAACTCCGGCGACAGCCCCACCAGCAGAATCAGCAGCACAACCCCGATGCGCAGATCGGCCATGACCAGAACAAACGCCACCGCCCCGAGGAGCGGAAGAGTACCTCCCAGAGCAAACCCCGTCTCCGGATCGTACGTAAACAGCAGGATTCCCAGAAGGGCCAGAATAATTAACACCACCGGCACCAGAATGGACACCCCGCTTCGTTCCCGAAAGGACGGGTCCGTTCCGGGCTTTCGTTTCGAAGGATTCAGCCGTTCCGGGCTCGGGGGCATGATGGTCGAGGAGAAATTTTATCAAACACGTTTCGAGACGGGCATCACAGTACTCCTGATCGATCCAGGAGAACATTTATATTAAATCGAAAAGAACCCTCAAAAAGTTCAGGAAAATTACACCTCGAGACAAAAATATTTTACCAGCAATGGCGGTCCGTACCGACAATACCACACAAATCATAAATAGCGTATTTTGCAATATAATTCCATTATTCACGATATTCCCCCCCGGATTCCGTATTCTATCATCGGAAATTAGATCGATCAACTATTGAGAATCCGCAACAGACCAATTAGGATAACGGCATTCCGAAATGGTGACTAATCCCTTCTGGAATCAGACTGCATTGACACAGAAATCAAACGTGGAAAAAAATTCAAATCCGGACGAGGTCATCTGGACCGCGGACTGGCTCGAAGAAAAGATCGAACACGAAAA
>CAZOLI010000068.1:0-11096 GCA_964580675.1 uncultured Planctomycetia bacterium | reverse complement strand
CGGAAAATCCCTTGACCGGGAGGCATTGATCGTGGATAAAACGTTTCTGTTTCAGGGTCGGCGCCGTGCCGCCAAATGAAGACCTGCCAAATGATGTGACTCCGGAAAAACTGCGTATTTTCACGTGTTCAAATTGGTTGAGTTGGAGCCTGGCGGCTTTCATGCCGTCGATGGTCCGAAAAGCAGCAGAACCCCGAAGGGGTTCCGACCGGTAGCCCGGGGTTGGCCACGCCCAACCCCGGGAACGAAATCGAACAAAACGACCGAACCCCAACGGGGTTCCGAAATCAAATAAAACACAGAACCAATGCCACAATCCCTGGTGAACAATTTGATTCACCTGATATACAGCCCCCAAAATCGCAGGCCCCTGATTACCGGAGAAATTAGAGAGGATTTGAATGCCTCGAACGGAATGAGACGGAATATGATGAGCAATACCTGTGGGATTGAACAATACGGATATTCCTCAACACTTTCAGGGTTGTTATTCACTCTGGTTTTGATGACTCAGGGTTGATCGTTCGACCAACCCCGTGCTATCGTGCGGAAGCCTTTCAGGCTTTTCCCTTGAGTGCCTGAACTCATCCATCGCCGAGGGGACCCCGGTAGCGGTAGAGTAGAACGAGGGCATCCTTGGCCTGAAGCCCAGGAAAACTCGCTCAAAAAAATTGAACGCAGTGGGTATGTGAGATTCTTCTCCTCATCTGATACAAAATCAATCAAAAACCAACTGATCAAGGAGAAGAAGAAAAACCCCGTTCAGACGTCCTCTCCACCCTCGGGGTTTCGAGGACGTCTGAAAAAGGAATCTCACAAGAAAACCCGAAAATCATGTCCAACTTTCTTGAGCATCCTCCCAATTCAACTGCATTACGCGATACCCGTAAATCTTCAAAAGAGAACTGTTTCTCCTTTTCCACAAATTGCTCCTTTAAAAATGATCTTTTCCAGGTTCACGACTGAAGGATCCATTATTTTACCCAATAAATGATAGAAGTTCTTAATCGAATACAAACGACCAAAACCCTTCGGCCTTCAGCCTGCCCCCTTAAGCAGTGGCCGAAGGCCACTTTTCAGGAGTCCGTCGAGATAACTGAGCGGCTGGTGGAGGTCGGCGAGGTGGTGGGCATTCCGGTGATCGATCATGTGGTGGTCGGTGGAGAGAAGTACAGGATTTTCAGGAGCTGGATCTAATTGAATGAGGCTGCTCCTCAGTCCCTCCGCTGATGTTTCCGTTCCCCTCCCCTGCTCCCGAACACCTCCGCTCCTCTGCTATCGCTCGTCTGTGGGGATCCGCATATGGTGTACGAGAAGGGGGAGGAATGATCATGAACCGAAAACCCCGGGACCCTTTTCGGACGTTACCGCCCACCTACGTGAAGAGGGAATTCAACGAGAACCAATTCCGAAATTCTTTACCGGTTTCCCCGGGCTTTTTCTGCTTTGAGAATTCGATCAATCGCAATCGCGTAGGCCGCTTTTCTCAAGCTGATATCCGCTCTTTCCTGCTCCTGCCGCACATCGCGGTAGGCATTCAATATATAGGATTTCAGTTTCTCGTGCACACGATCCCGGGACCAGTATTCATTATCCAGGTTTTGCAACCACTCGAAATAGGAAACGGTGACCCCCCCTGCGTTAGATAAGATGTCCGGGAGAATTGGGATCTCCGACAGGATCTCATCTGCTGTCGGGGTGACCGGTCCGTTGGCCATTTCGAGAATAAGATTCGCCCGGATATCGTCTGCGTTGTCTTCGTGAATGACCCCGCCGATGGCCGCAGGGATAAGCACGTCCACATCCAGTCTGAGCAGCTCTTCGTTAGTAATGGAATCCACATCCGGAAAATCCGAGACCGATGCGTTTTGGCTGTGCTCGAACACCGCCGGCATCTCCAGTCCCGAGGAATCGTAAATGGCTCCGTCCGAGTCGCTGGTGGCAACGACCGATAGACCCCGGTCATGGAGAAACGATGCGAGATGAGATCCCACGTTCCCGAATCCCTGAATCGCCACGGTGGTGTTTTCGGGATCAATATTCTGATCCTCCAGGTAGGCGTCCAGTACGTATGCACCTCCCAGGGAGGTTGCCCGGGTTCGGCCTTTGCTTCCCCCCAGTTCGAGGGGTTTTCCGGTGATCACCCCCGGTGCCCAGTAGCCCTTGATTCCTTCGTATTCGTCGACCATCCAGCCCATAATTTGAGCATCAGTGTTCATATCGGGAGCGGGGATGTCCCGGTGTGGACCGATCAGGAAGGCGAATTGCTTTATGTACTCCCTGCTCAGTCGTTCCAGCTCCGGATCGGAAAAGCCCGACGGATCCACCGCCACTCCCCCTTTCGCCCCACCGTATGGAAGATCCAGAAGTGCATTTTTCAGCGCCATGATAAAGGCCAGTTCCTCCACTTCATCTTCGTGAACATCGGGATGAAAGCGGATTCCCCCTTTTCCCGGCCCCCGTGCACGGCTGTACTGCACCCGGTAGGCAGGAAATTCCTGAATTTCTCCGTTGTCCATACGAATATTCAGGTTGACTTTTACAGTTCGATCAGGCGTACTCAGCCCTTCCAGATTCTTTCCCGATAGCAGCTCAACCGCCGTCATTTTATCAAGCTGAACCGAGCACACCTCGCAGAGGAAGTCCGTGTTTTTGGTCGAGAGATCCGGTGACATGGCTAATCTTTAACGGTAATAGAAGAAAAAACAAATGCTCCCCTTTCCACCTTCGATCTTCTGTGCCAGTATAAACGAACAGTACCACCGGATAAATTCCCATATTGTCTTTCTATCGGAGGATCTAAGTTCGACGAAGCGTATCATCCCGGTCTTCGACGTTTATGTTAAATTACGCTTGCGGGGATGGCTTCATAACCGAAATCTTTTTGTAGGGTTCAATTTCCAACAATCACTTTTCAATTTGTTTTCAATCCTAACCGGCCGGCCCCCGCTGATCTTTCCTCCAATTCCGAAGAGAAAAATTTCCTGCCTCTTTCGTTCCTTCCAATAGATTTGCCTCCTGTATTATTGATTCTGAATTAGAGATGACTGGAAAGCTCATCGGAAGTTGATACATGCCAAATTCTCTATGTCCTTCAAGAATATATTGAAATCAAAGGAATAAACAGGTCCCCTTACTCCGTTTTATAATTCGATAGTTGTCTAATTATTGAATCGTCTACCCATGGATAAGAAAAAACTCAAGGACATTTTTTCATCCCTATCGGATAACAACCGACTCCGGTTGCTCAATCAATTGCGAGAGAAAGCGCTCGAGTGTGAGGACCCGGAGACCTGCGACCTGAGTCAGAAATGCTGCAACGTCACCGAACTTGCCGAGGATCTTGAGATCACCAAGGCTTCGGTCTCCCACCACCTGAAGGAGTTAAAACGGTCCGGGCTGATCGAAACGAAAAAGGAGGGGCGATATGTCTATTGTTCGTTGAACCAGGAGATGTTTCGCCGTCTGACATCTTTTTTTTCATCCCATTACCTTCAAAATGAGTCATGATTAACGAATACACTAAATCCGGGTTTCTGTGGGGACTCGCAGGGACGCTCTGTATGACGATCTTCATGGTTATGGGTATGGCGTCCGACGTTGCCCCGATGCCCGAACCCATTCCCATTGCCATCGTTAAGGTGTTTCTGGGGGAGGCTTCCAAACCCGTTCTCATGATTTCAGGCATGGTGTCTCACTTTCTGTACGGTGGGGTTGCCGGAGCTGTTTTGTTGTTTTTCCTGGAGGAGAAGGTAAGTTTATACTGGGGCTTTGGATTTGGCGTGTTGTTGTGGCTCATTATGCAGGTGGCTGTTCTGCCGATGATCGGATGGGGCCTCTTCGGGACCGCCGAGACCCCAAAAATAGCGGTGGGGACCCTTGTGCTTCACCTCATTTACGGCGGCGTATATGGTTGGGGGACTTCCACCGGTGAGTAGCAACTGAAAAATAAATCCCTCCAAATTCGTTCTGCTTCAGCGAAGCAATTGAGGGGAATTCGTACATGGTTTATTAGAAAGGAGAGGGACGGGTGATCCGGCACCGAAAGCCCCGGCGGAGCCCCCTTTCGGACGTTCCCGCCCACCAGAAGACGGCGAGAAGGCACGAAATTACAATGCTGGTAGAGCCGTCACGGCGAATGCTATTATTCGCATTTCCTGTTTAAGAAGACACCGTCTGTTTTTCATTCGGCAATACGGGAAGAAGAACACCGACGAGAAAAAGTCCGATTCCCGCCATGATAAAGGCGTTGCCGATGCCGTACTGGTCAACTCCCCATCCCAGCAGCGGTGCCACAAGGGCGACCACGATCGATCGAATCTGTGTGTGGGTACGTAGAATGGTTGCGCGTTTTTGGGACTCCATGCGATCGGCGATGAACCCGACCATCGCTGGCTTTCGGAGATTATAAAGACTGTAGAACAGGAAAAAGGTGCGGATCGTGATCCATTTCATCTCCATCCGATATCCAATCCCGGCAATGAGTGTGGCCCCCGAGAAGCAAAAAAAATAAAAGGAGCAACGCGGTCGAAAGGGATTCCGCTTTCTCCTCGGCCGGGCTGGACCATTCCCCCCCTCCAGACTTCGGTCACTTTGGCCGCCACGTTTCAAGCATCAAACCACGGCCCCCTAAAAACCGAATCAATTACTGTTACCGGAATCCTCCCCCCCACCCGAGGTAAGCTGAATGCTCAAAATTTTGATCTTCGGACGGGAGTTCTGTTTCCATCCGGTTATCTCTCCGTGAACACTGAACTTTTTACCAACGTATTGATCCAGATTCTTTCCCCGAAGCTCAAAGGTCTGACCGGATCCGGGCAATTTTAAAAACAGCTTATTTTTTTCGACTTTTTTACCTCCCTCTTTTTCGACGATTCCGGCCGTTTGAATCCGGATTCGTTGCAGGGAGAATCCGGCGTCTTTGGCTCCGCGTCGAATTTTACCGACGTCAATTCGGTGAGGACTCGTTAACCGGATGGTTCCGGTCATTCGGTCGACGCTGAAGGGGATGTCGTCAACGCCAAACTGGCGCTGCCAGGCCTGGACCATCGCCTGGATTTCGTCGGGTCACGTTCAGCCCTCGACCGTTACGTTCAGAAGAGCAAACTGTTCGGTTTTGAAATGACTCTGTGTGTTCTGATCGGTTGAAGCTGGATTCCTGGAGGTTCCGCACGCGGAAAGAATCGCAAGTCCCCCGGCCACCAGCAGGATCAAAACCACATACACGAATCGGTCGGTACTTCGAGGTTTTGTGAATTGCATGATGACGTGTGGTTAAAATCGAAATCCGGCGGTTAGCGAAAGAAACGATTCGTTATCCCGATCGTCACCGGAATGGTGAACGGGCCGTTCGTAACTCAGGGACAGATCCGTCTCCGGTGTGGGATGGGTTGATAGGCCAATTCGGGCAAATATTGTGTCACCTCCCGTTCCCCCAATGGTGGATCCGTTTACTTCAGCGGACCCCTTATGGGTCCACCGCAGTCCGGCGTTTACTTTTGCGGATCCCTTCCGGTAATCATCGGGGAGGTAAAAACGGTAGCCGGCGTCGGCTTCAATCTGTATCGTCTCCCCCTCCTGAAAACCGCCCGACCCCTGTGTGGAGTATTTGTAAAGGGCAATTCCGTCAAACCGCCAGCGCCCGGGTTCGTAGGTCACGGCGGCACCGAGTTTGGGGTCCCAGCTCCCGGAACCAAGCTGTTCGTGGCGGGGTACGCCGTCTTCGTTCGTGTCACCGGTGGGAAGTTCCAAACCGGCCCCCAGGGAGACATCCAATCCCCCTTTATAAACGTCTTTTTCGTACACCCGGTATCGTCCGAAAAGGGTCGAATCCCCCAGACCCGAATCTCCGAAGGACCCGGAGTCGGGCGTATGCCGAAAGTCCCGGTAGGGAACCTGAACGGTCAGGGTGTAGTCCCGTTCGAGTCCGTACTGAAAGGTGGTCCGGACGGTGTGCTCCCGGCCGTCATCAAAATCATGATAGATGTAGGTCTCCGACAGCTGACGGCCCTCGGCAAACAGGGTTTCTCCTTCCTGCTGGGCCTCCAGCCGTCCCGGTACCCCAACAATAAGAAAACAGACCAGGAGGACCGGAACCGGCGGAGGGGGACGCAACGTTCCCCCGTGGTACGCATCTGGAAGAATCCGGTTGGACACAAATAATGTTGAGACCGAAATAAGGTGCTTTCCTTCTGTGACCATGGCCACCTCCTTCAATTCCCCTGCTCTCGTTCGATCGAGCCAGTTCCTCCACCGAGGACCCCCTCCTCTTCGAGCAAACACAATCCCCGATCAATGAGCGCCGGAATGCAGGGGTCCTTGATCCGGTAAAACCGATGGTTGCCGTCTCTGCGCGACTCAACGTATCCCTGGGCTTCCATCAATCGGAGCTGGTTGGAAACGGCCTGATCGGACCCCTCGATTTCCGAAGCGATGTTTCCGACGGATTCGCGTCCGTTCTTAATCAGTACATGAAGGATCCGGAGCCGGTTGCCGTTGGCGAGTGTCTTGAACAGGTTCTCCAGTTCGGTAGCCTGACGGGAAGAGAGGGGTGGACGGTCGTCAAGGTCCGGTTTCGTTGGACAGCATTCGGGTTCTTCGCTCATGCGGCGTTCCTCATATCAAAATTGGAAGAAGGGGATCAAAAACAACAGGAGAAAAAACAGCGTTACAATCCCCGGGACAAGTTGGCAGTCTCTAGATGATCAGGAACAACAGGAGCAGTTACACCCACACTCACACCCGGAATCTCCGCAGCACTCCGGAGTACAGGTACAGTTCGTATAATCACAGCAGGATGAATTTCTTGTTTCCTTGGTGGAGTTCCTTTCAATTTCATTACTATTAAATGAATTCATTTAATAGATTAACGACCTCTGCGTCCTTATTCAACACCTTTCTGCCGGTTTCCCCTACAGGTTGCTAGAAAAATGGACAAAGGAGGAAACAGAGTAGACACTCTAACAGGAAAAAATCTGAACAGACAATCAGAATTAAAACCCCCCAAAACTGGAGAACTACATCAACCGCTCAACCGAATCGGATGTTCCCCCCTGGAGACAGTAGAGCGGTGACCTGTTCCTGTGCCGGCGGTCCTGTCACAATGATTGCGGGAACTGGTTTAAATGATCGCCGGGATCCGGCGCCACAGGCTTACCTCTCCCGGACGATGGTTCCCGAAACTCCTTTTTGCATGATCAAAACGCCGTGCCGCGGGCTTCACGGCTAAGGGATTTCGGAACTTCCCAAAAACGAGGAAGGTACCTGTCGCTGGCAGAACGAAACGAAATCCAGCATAAAGCCGGACTGTTCCCTCCCGCGTCCGGCGTCCAGTCACTCCTTCCACGCCGTGTAAACAGCCAAACCGGGGGAACCGGTTCGATACCAATTTGCCCCGCGCGAATACGGCGGGTTTGACTTGACCTATCTACCGGACCTCCTGTCCCCCGGCAGCCGGAGGTTGACACGGCGCGCTTTCCGTCATAGAGGGGAGCTTCCGTTTCGTTCATTTTCTTTCACTTCATTTACTTTTCTTAAATCATGAACGATTTAAACAACGTTTCGCTTATCGGTCGACTCACGCACGATCTCGATCTCAAATCCGTCGGTGACAACGGAAACGTCACCGAGTTCACCATCGCGGTCAACCGCGGCAAGGAGGCGGATTACGTTCGCTGCGAAGCCTGGAACGGCGTTGCCGAGGCCGCCACCGGTCACCTCGAGGAAGGCGACCGGGTCGCCGTTGACGGCCGCATCGCCCAGGACTCCTGGGAGACTGGCGGCGAGGACCGCGATCGGCTGAAAGTCGTGGCCGATCAGGTGCAGTTCCTGAATCGGACATAGGGAAAATGGGACGAAAGCCCCATTTTTCTTTTTTTGTCAGAGCGGATCAATCCGCGTGCGTTCCACCAGGGGTCCGAAAGCAACCAATTGTCCAGCCCGGCCGGCGATCCGGGAAACGGCCCCCGGACTCCGACGCTCAATTTAAACATCGCTCGTCGTCCTCCCTTTCAGCCCTCCGATGCAATTCCTATCCCGGTCGGGTTTTCCTATTCCTGGGCGTGAATAGATGGGAACTACACCCTATCCGAAATGGGGTTTACCTATGAACCCGAGAACAGGAATGATGGCAATTGCTCGCCAAGCCGGTTTCGAAACCGGGAGATGCCCTGAACCAGGGGGACCACCTCCTTTTTGCTGTCCCCGTCGTCTTTCTGCGTAAAATTTAACTTCACCGAGATCATACCGACGACGTTTCCGTCAGCGATGACCGGACTCCCGCTCATCCCCTCCTGGATCCACGGAGACATTCGTGGTTCCTCGTTTGCCTTGCCGTTTTCACGACGCAGGTAAAATAGGTTATCGGCGGAAAGGGATTTCCCTCCCAGGTCGGTTAACCGGTACATTTTCCCGGAAATGCGAACGAATTTCCGTTCCAGGAAGAACCAGGGAGAGGCGATCGTGTCAAGGTTGGCGGAAAAAGGCGGTTCCAACGAAGCGGGCCTGGCGAGCGGACGACTCTGAAATAAAAGATCCGTTTCCAACCGGAGCAGGGCCACGTCGAAGTAGCTATTATCGACAATCGCCTTTGTCAGTGATCTCCTGTCACCGGATTCAGGAACCTGCCGCTTCAGAACCACCGTTCCCCGTGTATTTCCCATTAACCAGGTCTTCGATTCAGAGTCATACCAGTTTGGGGATCCCCGGAATTGTCGTCGATACGAGAACGATTCTCCCGGGTCGCGTTTCCCGGTGATGATTTGCCTGGACTCTTTTCTCAGAAGGGCGTGGGAAATCTGGACCTCCATTTCCTCCCGATTCCCGACGTTGTGACCCACGGTCAAAATGTACGTTCCATGATCGTAACAGCTATGAACGATGGTACCAATTCCGAAACCCGTCACGCCCGAACGGGTAAGATCCGAAAACGCAGTTCCGGTTCCTGTGCGAAGTATTACCAGTGGAGAACCTCCCTTGTCGACCCGTTTTTTGTTTCCGAACCCTTTTTCCGCCGGCCTCCGGGGCAACTGGTCCGCCCAGCAACCTGACAGGAACACCAGTACGAGGACCGACGCTAACATCCGAAGCCAGAAACCTTTCCCCTCTACCCGTCCAGGCGGTGGTTCGGGTTCTCTGAGCACGATCAAATTCATTTTATTCACAGAAATTGAGGGTGGTGAACGGGATAACGGATGAGAGGTAAATAATCATCCGTCCTGTATGATAGGGTATATAGATATCGGACGCTGACCGGACAAATTTCTTCGTCACGTAGGGATAAGTAAAAACTTCAAAAAAGTCAACCAGGACCGGCAGTTTCTCCTTTCTTCGAACTCCAGTAATTGGATTCTGGACGGCAAAAAAACCGGATAACTTGCTACAAACACATCCCCACCGGGATCTTGCCTCAAGCCTGGTGGACAAGTGGGAGGTATTTCGCCCGGTATCGCTTTGGATAGCGGCCCCGGTGAACTTACCGCATAACCACTCCTCCGTCGATCCTGAACCATGAAGGGAGGACAAAGATACCCCCGATATGAGGAGAAAACGGGAGGAGGTTCCTTTCATTCCGATCACGGACCCGGTTTATTGAAGCGGCCGAACGGGACTTGCCGATCCGCCCGGAACCCCGAAATCATCTGTGCCGGAGAAGTTCGTCGGCCCGGGTTCTGAAGGAAACATGCAGTCATAATAACGGGGACAACTGGACCCCAATATAATAAAGGTTGCTTCCGGACGTGACCGGCTCTCGCGGATCCGAAGGAAACCCGGAACCGGGAACCACTATCCAAATACCCTTTCCGGCACATCCACCTCGATCCGGTTCAGATAAACCTTATCCGGCATCCAGATCGTCCGGGCAAAGAGGGATCGGACGTAGGGGGTTTTTGTCCCCTTGGTAAGGGGTAAGGATCAGGGATACATGCCGGGTCCAGGTGCCGGATTCTCGAGGTGGGTTCTGCTACCAAAACGGGCCGTTTGGGCCGATAAGCTTATGATAAGTCGGATTATCATAACCAAGGGGGTTTTCCCGGGATATTTTCAAGGTGATTTTTTGAATCAGAGGGGTAAAAACACCCCTTCAACGTCACCATTTCAGGGAAGCTTGCCCGCCGGAGAGGTCTTACATTTACTCTACATTTTTAATTCGGACCCCGCTTTATAACCACATATACAGGTCGTCCCCGCCTTCCACCGGGGACGGCCTTTTTATTTTGGCTCACACAACTTAAACGGTCCCGACCGACTTCTCTTAAGTTCCGGTACAGTCTTCGTGGCAAAATAATACCGGCCCACCGGTTATACCCGGCGGGCCGGAAAACCCTCGGGTGCGTGCAGTTGCGGGACACCAAATAACCGGCCCCACCTCCCGAGGGTGTCTGAGGAGCTTTCAGGTTAATTCTTTTGGCTGAGGCAGGCCTGAATTTCGTCCATAATGTCCCCGACGGGAGCGGGTTTATCGATGTACTTATCGTAATTGACCCGGGCCTGCTCCGGGGGGTTAAATACCTCCTCCTGCACGGAGGAGGCCACCAGCACCGGTTTTTCGTCCAGCCCCCGTTCCTTGATCTCTTCGAAAAGCTCGTATCCGGGGCAGTCCGGCAGCATGACGTCGATAAGAAACAAATCAATCTCCCCGGCCTCCTCGATTTGGTCAACAGCCTCCTCTTTGGTACCGGCCATCAGGACCTTCACCTCCTCCTCGTCCAGCCGCTTGGTGATCAGGCGGCGAAAGTTGAAATTATCCTCCGCGATCAGAATGGTATCGGTATCGCTCATCGGTGTCTCCCTCGGAATAAATGCGGTTCCGACAAGGGGTGAAGACTATCAGTCACCGCTGGCAAAATCAATGTGGTCTTTATCGAACAGTCCCTCTACCTCCCCTGATCGTATTCACGCAATTTGACCGAATTCCGGGTGATTCTGGGTCTTTTCCGAAAACAGAACATTTCCTTTTGAAAGTGTTGTAACGGTGAGGTAACATTTCACAACTCGATACCGTCTGAGATACGTTCTCTTCAAACACAGGGGACATAGAAGAGGAACATGACCAAACCCGCAGAGGCCGGTTCGAACACCTCCGTTGCCTGGTGGGG
>CAZOLI010000067.1:0-11267 GCA_964580675.1 uncultured Planctomycetia bacterium | reverse complement strand
AAATACGTAATGCATTCTACAGCATACTGGGTATGGTTTAACGCGATCCGCCCTTGGTGTCACCCAAAACGCCGATGTGAATGGCCCCGGTTCTCCTGAAAACAGACAAGCGCGGAGCAAAACAAATAGCAGTTGGACCGGAACAACAATGAAATTTGCGTTTTCCTGTATTCTTTTGAAAAACGGACGAGAAAAAACAGACGGAAGCATCCGGTCACGATCACATGGAACTTTTTTTTCGTGCAACGCATCTAATGAAATGCCAAATGAAATTAGACCCATTTCTCTAATTCGGTATTTAATTTTTCACACAACTCATGACCTTCGTTCAAACCCTGAATTCAACCACGTATCGAACCATATCGATCCTTCTACTTATCCCCGCAATTCTATTTATCAGCGGGGTTCTCCCATGCAGTGCACAGGAAAAAAAGGGCAAACCCGATAAGTCCAGCAAGAAAACGTATAAATTCCAGAAAAAACCAATCAGCATCAGCCGGAACATTACCATTCGATTGCTCGAGAAGTACAACCATAACCAGCCCGAACAGAGATGTATTGGAGAATCACCGCTTACGGGAACACTATCCCCTTCATTTGACGCGCCGAACATTCAGTACGAATCCCTCTTTGGCACCGACCTATCGGCCACCCGATCACCCGAAGACGGAGAAATAACCGTCCGATTTGACGTGGCTGGTGAGGAGGGGGTTCTATTTGCCGCCCGGGATTCCGTGATTATATCGTTTGCCTATCCACATAACACAAATTTTCGGTCCCGTTATCAAAACCGTGGTGATCTGATTCGTTTTTTCCTGACGGCGCTTACGTTCCCTGAAAACGCCACGGATAACCCTTCTCAAATTCGTCCAATCGCCCGGGATCTCGCTGATTTTGTCGAATCTCGCATCAATACCGCCTACAGCAAGAAGGAAAACCGGTCGTTTAACGCCGAACAATCAGAAGTAACAATTGTTGATAGAAGCACCCTTCAAACAATATTGAACACCGCAAAGAATGGCCATAAGAGTGACGTAAAATCGCACCTTCAACAGAATGAACTCTCCCCGGATGTTTCCGACATTCGTGGAACCACCGCTCTGATGGTCGCGTCGAAGCATGGAAAACGAGAAACGGCCAGAATGCTACTGCAAAAAGGAGCCGATCCAAACGTGTCGGACGACCGGGGGCGGATGGCCCTGTTCCTGGCCGCCACCAACAACCATACGGACATCATCAGTACACTTCTTTCGTCAAACGCCCGACCGAATGTTCGTGATGAGGAAGACCGAACGGCTCTGATGAAGGCAGCGGAAAAGGGACACCTGAACGCCGTAAAGATCCTCGTAAAAAACAAAGCGGACGTAAACATTCTTTCGGAGGAACATAAGAGCGCACTGAGTAAGGCGTCAAAACGGGGACATAAACAGATCGTCGAGTTTCTGCTGGAAAACGGAGCGGATCTGTCCGGAAAGCATGGGCTGGCATTGTACGAGGCAGCCACACAGGGACTTGGTGAAATTGTCAATATATTACTGGAGGCCGGTGCCGAAACTGAGGTCACGAACCGGGTCGGTAGAACTCCATTGATGGTGGCGGTAAAGAAGGGCCATACGGAAATCGTTAACTCGTTACTGGACCACGGGGCAAATCCAAACCACGTGGACAAACGCGGATACTGTGCTCTTTCGAAAACCAAAAAACGGGAAATCGCAAAGGCATTAATCGATGCCGGAGCGAATCCGAACATAAACGCCCGTTATTCTCCCCTTCCGGAGGCAGCCGAGCAAAATCGAATGGATATCGTCAAACTTCTCCTGAAACACGGCGCGAAACCGGATGTGCCAAAGGAGGACGGACACCAATCCGCCCTGCGGGAAGCAGCAAAACAGGGAAACAAAAAAATCGTCAAAATACTCCTGCAGCACGATGCCAAAATTTTTCTTCCCGGAAAAAAGGGAACATCCTCTCAGATATTAAAAGCAACCCGGGAAAAATATAAAAGCCGAAAAAAGACCGTCAAACGATACCTGAAACAGATGGGTGTGGACCGTATCGAGGATCTTCCGGAACAATATCGCAGGAAGTTGAACAAAAAGCTGAAGCTCGATAGGTTTAAAAACATCATCAAGTTACTGAAGAAACATCGTGAAAAACGGATCAAAACATTTGTCGAACAGAATTTTCCGGACCCGAAAAAGAAGACGGCAAAATCAATACGGCATCAAATTAAACGCCTGGGCGACAAAAAAATTACGACCCGAGAAAAGGCGATGAAAAAATTACGAACCTGGGGCAAAAAAAGCCTTCCGATTCTGAAGAAAAACCGAAATCACGACAATCCGGAAGTGCGAAAACGAATTCGGGAGGTGATTCGGAAAATAACGATTGACCACCTGCGTGCGCAATAAGTCACGTCCACGCCCCGAAATTTGATCATTGGTGACCAGCCCCCTCTCGACCTAGGAGACTGTTTCATTTTTGAAGAACCCATCCCTTATTCTGACATCAACAACCTTATTCATCTTCGGCGATGCTCTCACCGGGATACGGTATCCGCCTATTTCACCGCCTCTGTGTCCTGAACCGAAACGAGCGGTCTCATATCTCCTTCCATAAGAAAAGGAAATAGAACTGGATCGACATGGTGAAGGACGTCGGAAAAATCGTCGGGCGATATTTTCAGGTCATGGGTGTTGTGAGCCTGTTAACCATTGCTATTCAATTTCTGCTTTCTCATTCGCTCCGTGTTGATTTTACGTTTCTTCTGATGTTCTGGGCGGGACACCACCTCGTACGGCACAACCCCACCGCGAGAAACTGGACGATCGGCGTTTGTGGGTTTGTGATGATAGTTCTTCTCGGCCTGTATGGCTATGTTCTGTACCACGGAACGGGTCAGATGAGTGTGCAGTTCTTCTGGAAACATTACGAAAATCCCTCTCTTCGAACGTTTACCGTGGTCACGGTGTTCATTGAGGTTTTGTTAGGATTTCCGGTGGCAATGCTTCTTACACCACAGGCAAGGAGAGAGTTTCGATCGAACGATCAAAGTAGCGAATAAGGGAAGAAAAATTGCGGGAGGGTCCGTTAAATTTGTTGGGCCGTTTTCATCTCCAGGTAACGATTCAATAGCAACGGTGTTATCTTCCGCACGTCCGTGTCGATCGTTGAGATATTGAGGCGTTCCATCTCGCGAATAACTCTTTTGCGTTCCGACAGGAGGCGAAACACTTCGTTCTGCTGATGAACGTCGAGCAGTTCGTCCGGTTCTTCCTGAAAGGACGATTGCAGTTCCACGTCCTGGCATGCGACAAACAGAACCACGTGACTCTGCTGGACGAACGTCAGGGCTTCCAGGCAGAGTGAGGCCGACACCCGGTCCACGAAATCCGTAAACACGACCAGAAGAGAACGCCGTTTCTGTTTCTGGTCAAACATCCGGAATGCTCTCATAAAATTCGTTTCACAGTCCGAATCTTTCAGTGTGTTGGCCCGCTCAGTAAGATTTTCGAATTGAGTCATCCCTTTGCTGGCAGTCACGAACTCCACCATGTCGCTATCGAACCCGAGCATACCGACTTGATCCCCGACGCTCAACGCCAGAAACGCGAGGTGAAGGGCAGAGTTGATGGCATAATCCAATTTCGTTAGACCTTCCGCCTTTGTGCCCATCAGACGGCCGGTGTCCAGTGCGAGATATATGTGGTGGTTTTGCTCAAGCCGGTACTTTCTGGTGAGCATCCGGTAATGTTTGGCACTGGCTTTCCAGTCAATTTTTCGCGGGTCCATGCCGCGGTTGTAGTCGGTCAAGGAATCAAATTCTCCTTCCGTGGCCCGTTGTTTTTGTGTTTTTGCGCCGGAAATGAGGTTTACGATTTGATGGATCTGGAGCTCTTTGTTCTTGATGTCCTGGATGTCCGGGGTGATATTGACGTTGCCGGCCACCTCGATCTCGTCCCGGAACACCAGTAGCCCGAGGATTCCGCGATGACGGAACTGCACCGGTCCCACGCGGGCCTGTTCCCGTTCTACCGCACGTGCGGAGGTCTCAAAATCCGTATCATCGCCCGGTGTCAGTTCGAGGTCCCAGACGGTTTGCTGAGGATCGAGACCCGGAGTTGTAAAAATTCGAACCTGAAATAATACCGAAAGACTATTGAGGGATGTGACTGTTCCCGTGATGGTTTTCCTTCGGCCGACCCCCATCTCCTCCGGCAGGTCGAAACGAACCTGGTCGGGAGTAACCGGTTCCGTCAGAATAAAGTCGAGGATGCCGGCCGAGACCAGGATGAAATTTGACAGGCCGGCAACAAGCGTCCCCGTGACGGGATAAAAAACGGGAAGAAACGCCGTACCGCAGCAGACCGCAAGAAGGTACAGGAAAAGTCGGCTGGGATATAGCATTACAATGAGAAATATGTGTGAATTCTGCGGCCTCCTTTGCCGAAGGCCAGGAAGTATTTTTACCGGAAACCACGAATTTTGGGTTCAGGGATCACCGCGGAACCTCCACCCGGTTTAACACTTCCTCAATCACCTGGTCCGGCATTATGCCTTCGATTTCACTCGTAGATGAAAGCACAAGACGATGCCGAAGCGTTGGTTGGGCAATACGCTTTACGTCGTCCGGATTGATGTAATCACGTCCCTGCAGGGCGGCCATCGCTTTTGCCGCGATCGTCAACATAACCGATGCACGAGGTGAGGCTCCCGTATGCACCTGGGGGGCTTCTCGGGTTGCCCGGGCGATCCGGACGATGTAATCCACCACTGGTTCTTCCACCTTCACGGATTTGATGTTATCTCGTGCACGAAGAATATCTTCCGATCCTGCTACACGGGAGACATCGGTTTTCCCCATCTGACGCACGTTCTTGTCTCCCGAGTATTCGGACACGATTTTCTCCTCGGTCTCCTTCTCCGGATAATCAATAATCACCTTAAAGAGAAACCGGTCCAGCTGTGCTTCCGGCAGCGGGTATGTTCCTTCGTGTTCAATCGGGTTCTGGGTCGCCATGACCAGAAAAGGTTCCTGGAGTTCGTGGGTGTCCCGATCGATCGTTACCTGACGTTCCTGCATCGCTTCAAGCAGGGCAGACTGGGTTTTGGGAGGGGACCGATTAATTTCGTCCGCCAGCAGAATGTTGTTAAACACCGGTCCTTTTGCAAGCACGAACTCATTCGCGTCAAAATTATAGATATTCGTGCCGGTAATGTCGTTCGGCAGGAGGTCGGGCGTGAACTGCACCCGGCCGAACTCGAGGTTCAGGGCGGCGGCAATGGATCGCGCAAGGAGCGTTTTGGCGGTGCCCGGTGTTCCCTCAATGAGAATATGTCCCTCACACAAAAGGGACATCAAACAGTAATCCACAATTCGGATCTGGCCGAAAAAGACTTTTTTGATTTCGTTAAGAAGGTTTGTGCGGAGCTTTTTGACCTGTTTCATTTCGAACCTCTTTCATGAGCCGGTTCGCCCGTCTCGCAATTTGCACCAGTTGCTCCTTGGAGGGTTGTCTCTCCTCGACCATCCGGATGTCGGATCTCAGTTCCCGGATCCGGTTCGTCAGAGGTGATTTCAATCGTTCAAAATACGCTTCAATCTCATCCAGGGAATTTCCCCGTGATATATTAAGCGACTCTCGTATATAATCAAGCACGTTTTGCAGATACAGCATCACTGCTTTCTGGTGATCGCCGTGCCGGTGCGCAAGCTCCCCGGCATTTTCGGCCTGCTGAATCCGACTTCGCTCCTCGGCAACCACTTTTTTCCTCCCTCCCCATTTGTTGTACAGCGCCCAGTAAAACAGGCCGATCAACAGCAGGATGTCTCCCGTCAAAATTACACCGGGAAACGTAAACACAATCTCCCCGATCGTGTGGTTCACGATGAACCCGTGGTGGACTTCATCCACAAATACCCGACCGTTCGGAAATGCGGTGGAAAATATCTCGTAAACAAACGGGGCGTTGTCTTCGTTCCCGAGGAACTGATTCGAAAAAGTATCAGGATCGGACACCCAGATACGACTGGAGTGGTTTCGGTCACGAACGGCCACCGGTTTGCCCTCCACCGATGCCACGACCTCAAAATCCGGATCTTCCGGAAACACCTGCAATCCATGGGTATAAATTTTGAACTGTTTGTCCCGGTCAAACCGTACCGTTCGTGACCCCTTGGAACTTGACGGACGTTTGATTGTTTCAGGGGCTCCCTCCTTGAGATACGCGGACACGTGATTCGCGGGCATAAGGTTCTTTTCCGTTATCCAGTTCGGTTGTTTCTTGTTGTTTTTCGGAATCCACTTCGGAAGGACGATCAGCTGGTGCTGGAATTTGTCCTGGAGCCGTTCCCAGGAGTACTGCTCTTCCGGAGGAATCCCTCTGCCGGAAATCCGTCTCATCACCTGCTTTCCGAAATTTTTTATCCTCGGGCACAGCACAGCCAGACCGACCTCGGTTTCCGTTCCGTTTATGCCCGGGTCCACTCTCTGATTGATCTGAACGTCAAAATTGGATCTCCGGAGAAGTTCAATCGTGGCCCGGTGTCCCACGAACGAGGTACTGAAACTATTCGGCCGATGGGAAACTCGTTTTCGTACGTTGTACAGCCCCAGGATGACCGCTGCCGCTGCAAGCAGAATAAAGGTAAGCAGAACCGGGGGAGCCGCTTTTCTCATGTTGAACCTCCTCCTGTACCTGATACCACTTTCTTCCAGGCAGACCGGCACTTTTCGAAGTCTTCTTCCCGGCATTCGCGTCCCCCGTAATAACAGCGATCCAGTGCCTGCACAAGAATCCCCACGAGTTTCTTTAACGGAGAGTTTTCCGGCAACCGGCGAAGATATTCAAGATTCGTTGCGGAATCGGGCAAAGAAATGTTTCTGTGATTCGATATACGATCCGCCGCATCCCGGAGCATGTATCGAACCGCCGCCGTGTAACTGCCATCCATCGCGAGTTCCTCCGCCTCCTTCATCACCGATTTCATATCCTCACGGTCCAGTTCGTCCTCCTGGCTTTCCGAACCCGTTGAGTCCTTTCTGTCACGGTCTACGATCACCCTGTAAACAACAGCCACCAGAAGACCCACCCCCACGACGATCAAAATCCCCCAGGCAAACAACTCGAGAACCTCTCCGGGGGCTCCACCGGTTCTGTTCACCGTACGGGTTTCGTTCCGTTCGGAGCGGCGCCGTTTCCTTCGATCGGTCCGTCGCTCAGGAGAAACCATTTCCTTCTGGTATTCGTCGTTGCTCAAAATCCTACGTGCTTTTTCACGAAGGGAGCGGGGCGTCTCGGTCCGTTCGGGATTCTCCGGAGGAGATTGTCCCACCAGATGAACAGGAAAGGCGCCTAAAAACAGGATCACAAAGAAAAAAAACATCAGTGGACCCCGTTTTCCCGAACCGGTCTGGGAGTTTGATGATTTCTTTGTCCGAAGTGAATCCCGGACCGCGTTATTCAAAAAGAGCAGCAAGGTTGTCCAGACCAAATTTCTCGTGTCGGACCCGAGCATCAAAATAAACGGTTGATATGATTCCGGAAGTAATGATGACGTAGAGGCCCTCAACAGCCGTCAATACGGTGATTCGCTGCATCTCAGTCACGCTGCCGCCAATCACCGATAACGCACCCACACCACCCGAGAGTAAAATATAAGGAAGGTAGTAAATTAAAAACATAATCAGGAACGTCCGTGTTTTCAGGCTGGCCATGAGCCGTTTGCTTCGTTTTAGTGCTTCGATGATTCCGCCATCCTCCACGACGATGACCGGAATGTAGACGAAAAACATGAACTTGACGAATAGGAAAAAGAGAAACGCCGCAGCCAGCGTAGCCAACCCGATAATCGGATGGAGCATCATCGGAAGACCGCCAAGCAAAAATACCAAAGCGTACGCAAGGATTATAAGCAGTGTTGACAGGATAATGATGTGGATCCGTTTTAATGGCACCTCGAGACACCGGCCGATACTGGGTTTTTCGTCCAGGTAATGACGACCGAACGAATAAACGACAACCCCGGTGATGTAGAGGCCGGCCATCCAGAACCCAACCTGGCCCAGAACCAACGGAAGCCAGCTGGCCCCGGCATCGGCGGTATTCGAGAACCACTTTCCTGCGATAACCAGGGGAAAAACAATGGTCAGAAGCAGAATAACGTAATGTCCAAGGTGGTTGAAAATCAGGGAAAACGTATTTGTGATCACTTCGCTGAAGGACAGAGGGCCGATTTTTACCCCTTTGGACGTGTACTGTGGTTCTGCGCTTCCCCCGGGCATGGACCGGGTTTTCCGGCGTCGTCTCTGGCCCGGTCGTCCCCGTCGTCTCGGTTTACTTCGTTTGTCGGTGTCGGGCCCACGTTCCGGTTTCTCACCTCCTGCCGGTCGTTCCCGTTCGGAACCGGTGGCCCGGGGAGAATCTTCCTCCGGTGACACTCGTCCGCTTCCGGAGTCTGTTTCCCGCGGTGGTCCGTCCGGTTCAGATTCTTCCCCGGCCTCTTCACCAAACAGGGGAATGTCGTCTTCTCCTTCGTCTTCCCTATCGGTTGGGCTTTGGTCCTCCGGTTCCGGTACACGGAACACGTTTTCACAGTTGCTGCATTTGACGTCCTTACCGAACAGATCTTCGCTCGCAGACAGCGAGACACCGCATTCCGGACACGAAATGTTCATAGGACCCCAGATTTACAATTCAGAGACATATGATGTTCGTTTCACATGAGGAGATTCGGAATGTTCTTCCATTTTGTCAACCTCCTCCCGGTCTCCCGCAAATCCGAAGTACAGGACCCAGAGGGCAAACGTAAAGATCGAAAATGAATGGCGTGCCTGCCACGATATGGAGGTTTGTCGAAGGAACGCCTCAATAAGCGCCGCGACAAAAAACATGAGGACGGTCCCCAGAACGATCAAACCCGCCTCTTTTCCCGCCCTTGCCACGGCATCCCGCCACCGATACTCTCCCGATTTTACCACAGCCATACCAATAATAAGACCCGCCTGTACACAGAGGATGACCGCCAGCAATTCCGTAACCCCGTGGGGAAGAACCCAACCCCAGAATTCGTAACCGATATCGTGCGAGTGGTACAGACCCGCTAACGCCCCAAGAATGACCCCATTGTACACGCCCAGGGCTACCGCGGGGACACCGCCCAAAATCCCGGAACCAAACGACAGAATACCAATCTGAGTGTTGTGCCGGAACAGAAACGAGGCAAACATCGATTTTTTGGATCCGGACATGCCCCGGCCTGATCTCAGGACCTCCATCAGTTCCTGCCGAGACGAAAAACTGTTTCGTCCCTGCGCGACCGACGAAGGCATTAACACGTTCGTAAGCTGGCGGTCGTTCCACGTAGAATAAAGCGAAACAAACACAGCAAGACAAAATGTGACCGCCGAGATGACGAATTTGATCCAGTGTTTTCGAACAAGAGCCGGCCAGAGATCCGTAAAGAACCGCAACGGTTTCACCTTTGACCTATCGTCGTAGTGATACAGGACCAGGTATGCCCGGGTAATGAGGTTATGAAGGTAATGAATCAGCTTGCGATCAAGGGATAGTCCTTTCAGGACGGAGTAACTGCTGACGGTGAGCCGGTATAAACTTCCCAGTTTCCGTACCTCTTCGGCGGATAAACTCTCAAGACCATTTTTCTCCACCCGTTTGAGGAGCAAATCCAGTTTTTTCCAGTGACGTTCCCGTTCCTTCCGTAACTCGGTGAGATCCATCCGCCTGTTCGCGAAATTGGATAACTGATTTTTGATTTTCTATAATCGCATTAAAAGCAATAGATTGACGAAATTCAAAACATTCGCAAAACGTTTTGGCACCCTGAATTTTTCCCCGGTTCACGATTGACAATCTATTTTCGGAACCGGTATCCGGGGGTACACAAAAAGAATGGACACATCTCTACTAAATCAGATTTCCCTCCGGGGACAACAGCTCGAATGGATGACACCCGATGATTTTCGTGTTCAGCTGGATACGTCTCCACTTTTCACGCGCCTGTATGCGTTTCTCACGGATGTTGTGATATTGACCCTTGTAACCGTGGGGCTGTTTTTTCTTTTTTACGCCCCCATCCTGATCACACGATCCGAATTCGTCGAAGACATCTCCGTCGTCTTATTCGGCCTGGTTCATTTTGTCCTCTGGAACGGATACGGCATCTGGTTTGAGTGGCGCTGGAACGGAACGACCCCCGGAAAACGATTGGCCGGCATACAGGTGATCCGGAACGAAGGAGGAAGGTTAACGTTTCCGGCTATTCTCGTTCGGAACCTTATTAAGGAGGTGGAAGTATGGATGCCGATTCGGGTACTTCTCATTCTCCTGATCGGCCACCAGGTACCGTATGCGTTCCTGGGCTGCTTCTCACTTCTTCTTTATCCTCTGCTCGATACATTCAACCGGAGACTGGGAGACGTTGCGGCGGGCACGGCCGTTGTCAAATCCCCATCCCCTGTTGAACTTCCGGAAGAAGTCATGCAAATGAGGGGGGAGATCGAGGGACAACCTGATTATTTTTTTTCCACCGACATGCTCGAAGTGTACGGAAAAGTTCAGCTATATGCGCTCCAGGAGGTTCTTGAAGAACACCTTTTCTCCCGGAAAAAACGCTACCGGGGAGGTGATCGCCAAACACTACTCGTAGACATCAAACGCAAGGTGGTTGAGAAACTGGATTATCCGGAGGAGGTACCCGACGATGAAGCCGTTGATTTTCTGCAGTCTTTCTACCAATCCATGAGGGATTACCTCGAAGGCCAGTTAATCAGCGGTCGATCCACCCGGGACGAATTGAAGGAGGATACCTCAGCAAAGACGTTCCGTAGGGGTCGGGAACGAATCAAAAAGCGTCTCCTCAAACGGATGAACCTGGATGATCGGATCGAGGAGTCGTAACGGGATATTTCGAACGGTCAGAACCTACTTTGGGTCATCTTCTTTTTGATGTACGATGATAAACTATATTAATCCCGAAGACGGTTGTAAATCCCATCATATCCTCCTTCAAATTTGAACTCCCCCTAATAAATATCTGGTGATTATGGTGGTGCTAACCCGGTCTGTGGGATGTTTACCCTGGTCGTTTCTTCTCGATAATTAATCGGCAACGGCATTCCTGAACTTCTTCTACAGATCCCGGACTGTTACGACACGCGTTAGCAATGTTTTGTCGTGATAAGCCCCACGTTTACTCCCCTTTCGTAAATTTGCGAAGGACTACCCCGCCGTGTTCGTCCCCGAAC
>CAZOLI010000066.1:9210-11309 GCA_964580675.1 uncultured Planctomycetia bacterium | reverse complement strand
AATTTCCGCGTTCTTCAGGTAGTCGAGTTTCGGAAATTGCTCCTTCAGGTATTTATTTCCCCGCCGCTGAATCTTTCCCTGGTTTGGACCGTTTCCGCGGGGAGCGCCTTCCCCGTAACCCGCGTACAGGTCTTCCACCACGTCCATGCCCTTCACGACCTCGCCGATGGGAGCGAACCCCTGCTGATCAAGCTGTGAGTTGTCTTTATAATTCACAAAGAGCTGGGTCGATCGTGAATTGGGCTCGCGTGTTTTGGCAAACGTGACAAATCCTCGCCTGTTGGATTTCTCGACCGGATCGTCCGGAATGGTCGCGTTCTTCCAGGCTTCGTTTACTTCGGGATCTCCATGGATTCCAAACTGTGCCATAAACCCATCGATCACACGGAAAAACGCAATCTCTCTGAAGTAGCCAATCTTTACCAGGTTATAAAACCGATCCACACCGTGAGGGGACCACTCGCGGTGGGCTTCGATTACGAACGTGCCCTTCGTGGTCTCCATTTTGACACGAAAGGAATCCGGCGCTGTTTCGTCCGCCTTTGACGGATCGAACAGGGCCGGGTCGGGTTGATCGGAACCGGATTCATTTTCCTCGTTCACCTCCTCCCCGGCGTCGTCGGCGGAAGCCTCTTTTTCTGAGGTGTTCTCCGTGGCATCCGGTTCGGGTTGCTCCGAATTCGATGACGAACGATCCTGACAGGCCGGAAGAAAAAGAAGGGTCAAGACAAAGAGTACCAGCACAACATTTTTGTGGTTCATGTTCGGCTCCTGAAAAGTTTTGCCGTTGTAGAGACAAAGTGAAAATTCGACATAAAGAAAACAAAGAGAGGAGACCTGACTTCATACCCGTTTACTCGTTTTTTAAAGCGAACGGGGCCAGATTTTTCTCCTGGCTTAAAGCGGTAAGTGATCGATTGACCTCCAGCTCATCAAGGGAGGGAACGATGACCATTTTTCGAATCCCGAGGTGGGCTCCCTTTTCCGTGGTATCTATGTTTTTTTTCACCCAGTCCGGTGTGGCCACGTACACGGTCCAGTAACCGCCCTGATCAAAAAGTACACGGGCTTCCGCGATGTGTTCTCCTTTCTTCTCCACTTCGATGTTCATCAGTAAATCGTCCAGGTCCCGTTCGCGCCCGGGCTCCACCACCTCAAACATTTGTTTGTTATACCATTTCTTGTTGTTCCGGTCATCGCGGATCTGGATCAATTTATCGCCCGGGCGTTCGTCCAGAATTTCGTATTCGGTTCCTTCGGACAGTCCCTTATGTCCGCCCTCCCTTCGGCAGACCACAACCCCGCCCTCGGTCATCTGTTCTTCTTTGGTTTTGTCTTCTGCTTCGGCATTCTGCTCGGATGTATGAACAAGATCTCGAAACTCCTCGGCTTTCTCCCTGGAGATCAGAGAATGGGACTCCAGCCAGTTGATGGCCGCTCTTCGATTCGCCCGGCTCCTGTACGCATACCAGCGATCTTTTAACCCCTCTTCACGCACCGCATTTTTGAACCGGCGAAACGCCCCCGAACCTTTAATGGCGTCCCGAAGACGGTCCCTGACCACCGGATCCTCCACCTCATCATCGATGAAAGCTGACATCACCTCCCAATCCCGGTCGGAACTCGTGGAATGAATCCGGACAAACCGTCCTGGGTTTTCGTCGATGAGGGATCCAAGTCGATCGTTTTCTTCACTGACCCCCGTGTCATCGGTGTACATTACGACCGTCTCTTTCTCGAGGTCGACGTAATATTGATTCATCCCCATCGGATCATCAAATTCGAGCGCGGTTTCCACGTCGAACAGGTCTCCTTTCGACAGATCAAGGGGTTTGTTTTGTTCGTAGTCGTTCATGAGTGTTTCTCTTAAAATGGAAATGACGGTGGAACGCCGGACAGAGCTCCGGCGCACCATGAGATATTCTACGGAATTGATCTCCGGAAGTTGGTAAAAATACAACAATAGATTGATACAAATCAAACCCGGGGCCAAAAAAACAGATCGCCAAAGGAATCATAAATACGCTTACGGAAAAAGGTCTCGGAAGCAACACAGATCGAACGCACGAGAACCCGCCGGAATACGCCCCGGATACCTC
>CAZOLI010000066.1:6749-9110 GCA_964580675.1 uncultured Planctomycetia bacterium | reverse complement strand
CGGTCCCCCGGGGTTGATCTCTCGACCAACCCCGGGCTATCGTCCACAAGCCTTTCAGGCTTGTTCCCGCGTTATGACCGCATACTTGCGCAACCGTTGTAGGCCGGCAACGGCTTCTTTTCTTTTCCTGTGATGTACTCTTTAATACGTTCCGGCGATCCGAAGAAGGTCTTTCGATCTCCGAACCCAATGTGTCGTTATAGCAAACGGACCCATTGAAAATTGACGGGGACAGAGACGAAAAATATGTGGTCTATTTTATCTTTGCGTTGTACATTCCCTGTGTACTGTGGAATTACGTTTCCGCAGATCCGTATCCATGGTTCGAGGTCTGGTTGGTTACCGGAGGCGTCTACATTCCAATCGTGATTTTTTACCTCTCCGGGAAAAACGGACGGTGGGTTCTGGGATGGGTTCCTATTTACATACTGTCAATAGTGATTTATTACTATATCCAGTTCCCCTGACGGATCTTCATTGATTTTTTCAGCGAATTAAGAGACAGGACGACCGGTCCCCTGGGAAGTGAAAAAACCATCAAAAACTCCGACGTGATGAAGTTCGTGGAATTTTTGATGGGCACGAGAAAAAATATATCGGACAATTAACGGGTTAAATATGCGGTATACTAATCGGTTTATTGGTCTCGTTTGTCTTTATATTCTCGCTTCAGGATGTAATCCAGGGATTCGCTGGCCCGGTGCAAGCGGGGGGCGTAATTATGAAGCAAAGTATGAAAGTTCAAAAGAAGTAATTGAACACAGATATAAAAAATTTCAAAATTACGACCCAATTATAAAGCACTTTCCTTCTACTCCGAATGTAACACCAACCAAAGTAGCGAGAAATTTTCAACTGAGAAATTCAGGCATAACAAAAGGAAAACCGGAATCAAAAGGTAGATACAGAGCCCGTTATGAGTTGGCAAGAGATCTTTCCTCACCGGAGGAATTTGGCGACATCAACAATATAGGGCGGTATTATTTTCTCGACGGCAAGATCATCCGGATACGAAGAACAAAAAAATACAATCATTTTCTGATTCTCTACCGAGAAAAAAACACGGGGAAAGAGATCGCCCTTTTCGCTTATGTTTCGGATAGATATACAAAACCCTCAAATCATCCGTACAACCAACTTGAGCCAGATACCAATGCCCGAGTGTTTAGCTATTACGGGGGATATTTTCAATTTTCATCAGCTGAGGAAGGACAGGAAAAAGAAAAATTACCCACATTTTTTGTCACAGAAATAATTCTAGAGGAGTAATGAAATGCCTATTTCCATCAAAACAAATCAATACCCCAACTTCGACCAAACACAACTTTCTTAACGGCACCGTGTTTCCCTTACCGTGACCTCCAGCGGATAACCGCAATCATTCATCTCGCCGTCCCAAAAAGAGAGTTGCCTTCTCCATCCCCCGAATACCTCCTGTATCCGGTAGAACACCTGACCCGTGTATTGTCGAAATGAAGGTGAGATCCGGTCCGCTATGATGCGTTCCATACGATCCATTCCCTCGCTGCGCCCGGGAATCCATTTTGTTGTTTTTGATATTTGTACCCAGGGTTTCGTTCGTTTCACTCACTTCACCCTGGGCTTTTTTGTTGCCACCCTCTTCGGGGTTCTGTGGGTAGCCATCCACTGGCCCGGTGTTTGGAAATACCCGCAGTATATCCCTATTTCATAATGGACGACAGGAAATACATTGTATTTGGGTTTACACCCCGAGCTCTGTTCTGCCATCCCCTTCGGGGCCTGGGGGAGGTAACTTTCACGGACCCGGTATAAGGCCCCTCTTTTTTTATAGATGTCGGGGACGGGAAAACGTCATCCAAATTTAGGAAGACCGTGGATAAGCTGACACCGAACCCCGGCAGGGGTGACAGCGCCTAACACCGGGTGAAGCGAGTGACACGAGCGGAACCCGGGGGTTCACTGGATCCGAAAATAATTTGGACCCCGTTCGTGCCCACACGAACGGGGTGGATCGTATGGAACGCCCCAGCGACCAAACCGCTTTTTACAGATGAAAGAAAAGGTGGTTATCAATTCCATGCAACGGCGCGGTTACTCCCCGAGTGGCGTACAGTTGACCATCGTTTTCACCGTCCCCAATTTCCTGCCGAACGACACCACCTCCCCCCGGCAGTTGACGAACGGCAAGGTCATCGGGTACACTGAGCATAAGGATCTTCCCAAAATGGCTTCAAGTTTTTAAAGATTCGAAATCATGGGAGGATACCCCATTCCATTTTCAAACACAACTCTTGAAACGTCATCGAAATCAAGAACGAAGAAAGTATTGTTTTTTCTTCATCCTTATCTTAATCTTTATCTTTATCAATCATCGAGCGT
>CAZOLI010000066.1:0-6649 GCA_964580675.1 uncultured Planctomycetia bacterium | reverse complement strand
AAGATAAAGATAAGGATAAAGATAAAGATGATTTAGAAATGGAAGGCCTAAGCCATGAAAAGTTGGATGTTTACCAGGAGTCGCTGGAGTTCGTTCGTTATGTGGATCTTCTCATAAATGATCTTTCGTCCGGCGATCCGGCGGTCAAACAACTGGACCGTGCTTCAGATTCAATCTCGTTAAATATTGCCGAGGGCAACGGAAAGTTCAGGGAAAAGGACCGGTGCAGTTATTTTGACACGGCCAAAGGATCTGCCTTTGAATGTGCAAGTTGTCTTGATCTCCTTGTGGCCAAACAGCTTGTTGAAGAAGAAGAGGTAAAGAAAGGAAAAGAGATGCTACAGGAAATCATATCCATGTTGATCGGATTAATTCGAAACAATTCCGACCGAGCTTACGAAGGTCAGGAAGAGTACGTGACACAGGATTAAAATCAGGATAAAAAATTCTTTTGTTTTTTCTTTATCCTTATCTTAATCTTTATCTTTATCAATCATCGATCGTTTGCACCGGGGAAAAATAACGACAAAACAAAAAACGGCAGATAAAGATAAGGATAAGGATAAAGATAAAGATGATTTAACGGGCCCGTAGCTCAATGGTAGAGCAGCGGACTCATAATCCGTTGGTTGTAGGTTCGAATCCTACCGGGCCCATTTCATCCCTCTCATTTCGCCACCTCTTCCGTTCCTTATAGAAAACGTTCCTCGTTTCCCTCTCTTCCTGCCCGACCTTCTCCTCCCCCCGTTTGACAGAGCAGAAGTTTACCCTTATACTTTAATATCTAATAGTTAGATATTTAACTAATTGGTTCCTGAACAACTCATGGCCACGAAATATAACGGGTCCAAAAAAGAGAAGCGCGCATTGAACGCTTTGATTACGCTGCAGCGGGCGGCGGATTCGGTGGGTGATCGATGTCGGACCTATAAGGACGCGAATTTGACGGACAGCCAGTTCGGCACGCTCGATGCCCTGTATCACATCGGTCCCATGAATCAAAAAGAAATCGGCAAAAAAAACCTGAAAACCGAGGCCAACATGACCACGGTCATCGACAACCTCGAGGAACGAAACCTGGTGGAACGAAAACCGGACCCCGACGACCGCCGGTGCCACGTTGTGTCTCTCACGGAGAAAGGCAAAGAACTGTTCGAATCCGAATTTCCTGAACACCTTGACCGTGTTGTGGAGGCGTTTGACGTACTGACGATCCAGGAACAGAACACCCTGATTCAGCTATGTAAAAAGGTTGGACGGGCCGGGGAGGAATCGGAATAACTCGTTTTGCGTTACTGAAACGAACCAAAAACAACTCTCGTTCTTCTTCCTTTTTCCTTTTCTCACGATACCGAACGGAGGATGACCATGAAACTGCTTCACCTGAACGCATCACCACGAGGTTCTGATTCCAGAACACTTTCGGTCTCCGGCGCCTACCTCGAACAATTCCGGAACGAACACCCGGACGCCACCATCGAGGAGGTCGACGTGTTTCGTGCGGATCTTCCGGAACTGACCGTCCGGGACGTCGGTGACTCTTACCAGTTTCTTGGTGAGGACCGAGTTTCTGATCCCGATGATGAATGGAACGCCGTGCAACAGGAAATCGAACGGGTCCGTTCCTCGGACAAACTGCTCATTTCCGCCCCGATGTGGAACTTCAGCATTCCGTACCGGCTGAAGCAATACATCGACCTCATCGTCCAGCCGGGTTACACCTTTCAGTACACATCGGACGGTCCCGAGGGGCTTCTGGATGCGTCCGGCGTTGTGATCACGTCCCGGGGGGGAGATTACAGTGAGGGATCCGGGGCGGAGGCTCTTGATCACCAGGGACCGTACCTGCGAACGATTCTGTCGTTTATGGGCGTGGATCCCATCCAAACCGTTCACGCACAGCCGATGGATGGCGGTGGTTCGGACACACGTACGAAGGCCCTAAAGGAGGCGCAAAGAAAAGCACGCCGACTCGCGGCACAAGCGAAAAAAGTACCGGCGTAACAAAAAGGAAAATTCACCGGGATTGGAACGGATCCGGCCCACGTTTAAACACGTAACAAAGCCCACCCATAATCACGGGTGGGCTTTTGTCGTCTTATAGGAGGTAATCCAGAATAGGCAAATCCAAAAAATAAATAAGTGGAGGGAACAAATCTGGAAAACGTTCTCCCAGGAAACCAATAATTGAAAAATGCACCGGACGTACCGGTATTCCTGCCGGCTTTAAAATTCATCTTATTTTTTGAATTCTGGCATTCTTCGAGGAGGTATTTTCTTGAACAATTCAAACTCCATCGGGTATTTGATTCTTCAGCAATTTTCAGTGCCCTCTGGACAGCCATAGGGCTGAAACTATTATCAGGAATGGGAATTCCAAAGGAACATGTGGTGTCACATATGTTCGCACTTGGAATAGCATTTCTTTTTTCCCTCGGGGGTTGCTTGTATGGCATTGCGGTCTGCTGGCTGATCAAACGGCTGCCCCTTGGCTCCTGAATTCACCACCTGGAATTGTCGTTGTTATTTTTTCACCCCACCAAAATGATTCTCTTTTACTCTACGTTCGATTTTTCTGTATTGCAGTACTTAGATAAAACGTCAAATCCTGACTGGAAGAAGTGATTTTTTCGACCAGTTTGTTTCTATGGATTCACTTCGGATCCTCCCCTCAAATAGTAGATGTCATACAGGAAGGACGACAGCACACACTCAAATTGTGTTCCGGTCTTTTGATCGAACACCTCCGTCAAATGTCAGAAAGATCCCGGACATCTTGGCGTCCGGTAGAACAACGAAAAGTCCGTATGGCACCTGAAAAACACAAAACAAATTCTTCGGGATGGAAAATATTGAACCTCTAACGAAAAACCGGTATTCTTTTGAATGATTTCCCATCCCACCGGTATTCGCTCATGCCAGAGTTCATAATGTCAACAGGTTCCTCTGTGTCGGGTACCGGCGTGCGTTTTTGATATACCTGGCGAAAGCGGAACCAAGAAGGAGGTTTGCCATGATCGGTCAGGACGAAGGAATGGAGGGTGCTGGACAGGAACTGTCCCGGGACCTCGGGTTTCTGGAGGCGTACACGATCGGGGTCGGGACGATGATCGGGGCCGGGATCTTTGTGCTGCCCGGTATCGTCGCCGGAAACGCCGGTCCCGCCGGGATGATTTCGTTTTTGATCGGTGGTTGTGTGTCACTGCTGACGGCACTGTCGATGTCGGAGCTTGCCACAGGACTGCCCCGGGCCGGGGGAAGTTACTATTACGTAAATACCGCTCTTGGCAGTTTCTTCGGGTCCATCGTCGGCTGGAGCATGTGGGGGGGGCTGATGTTTGCAACAGCGTTCTACATGGTTGGGTTCGGTCAGTACCTCACGTATTTTTACGGTTCCCTGCCCGTATCCGGTTCCGCTCTGGGAATGGCGGCGATCCTTGTCGTGGTCAACTATCGCGGGGTCAAGGAGGTGGGGGCTCTGCAGAACCTGATTGTCGTGCTGCTTATCGGGTTTATACTTGTGTTTGTGTCCACCGGGTTCTTCCATATTGACTGGGAGGTATTCCGACCGTTTAATCCAAAGGGCTGGGGAGCGGTTGCTTCGACTGCCGCGACGGTCTACGTTACGTTTATCGGATTTGAAGTTATCGCCTCCAGTGCCGAAGAGATCAAAAACCCGGGACGAAACTTGCCGCTGTCCATGATTGCCTCGGTCATAACACCGACGGTGTTTTACGCACTGGTGATGCTCGTCGCCACGGGGGTACTACCCGTGGAAAAACTGACGGTGTCAAACATTCCGGTCGCGGATGTCGCACTGGAGTACCTGGGGGAAATTGGTGCATTGATGATGGTTATCGGTGCGGTGCTTGCCACGGTGTCCAGCGCAAACGCGTCCATCCTTTCGGCCGCCCGGGTAAATTTTGCCATGGGACGGGACCGGATCATGACGGATTGGCTGAACGATGTGCATCCGAATTACCGAACCCCCTACCGGGCCATCCTCGTTACGGGCGCGGTTGTCCTGGCGTTAATCACATTCCGGGTGGGACTCGAAATCCTCGCGGACGTGGCGAGTTTTTCGTACCTCGTCACCTACGCATTGGTTCATCTGGCCGTCATCGTAATGCGGCGGGCGGAACCGGAGAACTACGAACCGGACTTTCAGCTCCCCGGGCTGGCCTATCCCATCGTTCCGTTTCTCGGCCTTGTTAGCTGTGTGCTTATCATCGCACAGATGAAAATGCTGGTCATCGGCATCGGAACGGGCATGCTTGTTCTCGGGGCCACGTGGTACGGGTTCTACGCCCGCAGCCATGCCAAGAAGGTGAGTCTGGTCGGGGAAGCCATCGCGGGCCGGGAAGCGGCACCGAAAACACAGCCAGGTGGCCAGTACAGGGTGGTGATCCCCGTGGCCAACCCGAAAACGGAACGCATGCTGATGCAACTCGGTGCCACGATCGCGTCCGGTCACGCGGAAGATTTCGAACGGGACGCCGAACTGGTGGTTGTCAGCGTAATTGAGGTACCCCGGCAGACCTCCCTCCAGCAGGGTGTTCATTACGAGGAGGAACGTGTACAGCGGCAGCAGGAACTTTTACAGAATGCCCGGTCCTTTGCCGAAGATCTGGGGGTTGGTATTCGAACCCGGGCCATTGTGGGTCGAAGTGTTGACCGGGCCGTTCTTAACGTCATTGAGGAGGAACGGGCCTCACACGTCGTCCTCGGCTGGTCGGGGAAACGGAAAGCCTATAAACATGTTCTCGGTTCAAACATCGACCCGATCGTAAAATCTGCTCAGTGTGAAATGACCCTTCTGAAAATGGGTTCCGAAGAGGTTCACCGAATCGTTGCTCTTGTTGGGAAAGGTCCACACACAAGAATTGCCGTTCGGAGAGCCGGGGACTTCGTTCGGATGAATCCGGATGCGGAACTCACGCTGTTGAACGTCCAGACTCCGGAAGAGGACCAGGAATATTCCCCGGAGGAGGAAGGGACGGCCATCATCGATTCGGTCGCCAAGGAAGCCGGTCTAAAAAAGGATTATACCTCTAAGGTCCTGGTGGCCGACGGCGACCCGAAAGAAACAATCATCAACGCCGTGTCGGATTTTGACACCATCTGCGTCGGGGCCACGCGAAGCACGGCCGTTGCCCAGGCTCTATTCGGTTCCATTCCCGAGGCCATTGCGGAGGAGTGTGAGGACGCCAGCGTGGCCATTTCGAGGGAGTCCATTTTTGAACCCCGGACCGTCACACAGGGTCTGATTGACTGGCTCTCCCGGTAGGTTCGGCTCAGCACAAACGGTTAATCACGAGTTTTTGTTTGAGGAAACGCCGGACCGGCCGCAGGGAATTCACACCCGCGAACAGGTTCTGAAGGTCCGCCCGCCAACCTGTACCAGGGAAGTACCGGGGAAGTGGCCTCAGACAAATCCTCTCCCGGAACATACCATCTGGCAGAGGTCTGGCACCAACGAGGGTTATTTATCGTCGCCGGATTCGTTGTCGGAAGATGCCCCGGCATCCGACGAATCTTCACCGTTTCCGTCTTCGGGATCCTCCCGGTCTTCCTTCGGTTCGCTGTTGTTTGACTCCATCGGTTGGCCGTTTCGAGCCGGGTTCCCGCCGTAAGCGGGCCAGTTTTTGTTGTCCGGTGTTTCCTTCGCCCGAAAGGCTTTCAGTACGTCCTTCCCCACCACGACGATCCCGTTTCCGTACACAGGCCCCTTCCGTAACTTCTTCGCCGACGTCCCGGCTCCAGAGGGACTTCCGGGTCTCGGCGTCAAGGCAGTGAAGTTTGTTGTTTTTGGTGACCAGGTACGTCCGGTCGTCCACGTGTATTGGTTTGCCGCGGGTGTTTCCGGTCGTGTCGATCACGTCGATCCGCTTTCCCCTGTTCCGTGATATCACGTGCAGTTTGCCGTCCTCGGTGCCGATAAACACGGCGTTTCCGCGAACGGACGGGGGCGTCGAAAACGGTTCCGGATGCTGATACTTCCACTTAATGGTGCCCTTCTGAAACTTTAAACAGTACATGACCCTGTTCACCACAATCAGAATGCCCTCCCGAACGAACACGGGGGTAAACCGAATGCGTTCCTCCGTGGTTTTGGTCCAGAGTTTTCTCCCGGTCGTCCGGTTATAGGCCAGTAATTTCTTGCCGCCGGCCACAACCAGAACGACGTTCCGGTAGACGCTGGTTGTGCGAAGGTACAGGCCCGGTCCACCCCCCGCTTTCCAGAGCACCGTCCCATCGTCCGCCCGCATGCAATACATCCGCCGTTTCCCGCTGATATACACCTTCCCATCCATGATGACCGGTCGCCGGGCGCGGGTGCCGGTTCCTTTTGTTTTCCGGGTCCAGGCTTTCTTTCCGTTCTTCCGGTGAATGGCGTGTACACGACCGTTCCTTGTTTTGGCGATAACGTACTTTTTGTTGACCGTCAGGGTTTGCACCACGGGTGCGTCGGTTTTGTACGTCCAGCGAATCTCCCCGCTGGAAAGATTCAGGCCGTACACGTCCTCTCCCCCCACATAAAGGGAATCCCCAAAAATAACCGGAGCGCCCGATGTCTCCCCGGGAATGTCCGTTTCCCAGATTTGTTCCCCGATCCCGGAGGCCTTATCGGATTGTGAAACAAGAAGGG
>CAZOLI010000065.1:7073-11406 GCA_964580675.1 uncultured Planctomycetia bacterium | reverse complement strand
ACTACGAACTTCCCCGGGGACGTTGGTTACAGAAACGTTCGTCGTGGCGCACGAAGCGGCAGCGGAGGGCGCTTTTGGTAAATTCATACAAACGGATATTTTTCCGACTGGGGGCGGAAGCATCCTTGCTTTCGCAATATCAATTAAATTTTTTCTTTTATCTCCCCTTTACGAAGGCAAGATGCCTTCGCCCCAATTCGGACGCCCTCCCTCTTTTCTAAGGGTGAAAAGACGTGATAACATCCAACATTCAAGATCCAAAAAATACAACGTCGAACGCTAGACGCTTCTCTCCCCCATCAACCCATAAACCCATCAACGGATGTTCAACTCTTTATCTTTATCCTTATCTTTATCTTCATCTACGGTCCTCCGGACCGTCCCACTGGAGACGGAAGCGTCCCATAAATGGATGGTTTCATTTTGCAATAATTTCCGAAGGCTGGAAGCCTTCGTTCCAATTATTTCAGACAGGCACCGTTTCGAGTCCCATAATTGGAACGAATGCATCTTGCTTTCGTTACTACGACCGAAGGATCCGTGCTTTCCTCCTTCTGAAGATCCCTCAATAACGCACTTTTAGACGACATTTTTTCGTCGAAATTTCTCAATCAGGACCAAAATACGGGACGCTGAGGTTCATATCACTTTTCAGATGGGGTCTATCTATATTCCCCAGATGAGAATGGTGCCGAAGGTCACGGTGAAACCGATCAGAACCTGCAGCGGGGCCCCAACCCGGGCAAAATCGGAAAACCGGTATCCCCCGGGTCCGTACACCATCAGGTTCGTCTGGTATCCGATCGGGGTCATGAACGCGGTGGCGGAGGCAAGTGTGGTGACAATGACAAAGGAAAACGGATTTGCCCCCGTGGACTGTGCCACGGTCACCGCAATCGGCATCATCAGTATCACCGTGGCCACGTTGCTGACGAGATTGGTCAATGTCACGGTCAACAAATAGAGAAAAAACAGGATTCCCCAGGCGGGCAGAACGTCGGCGGTCGTGAGAACGAGGTCCGCCAGAAACTGATCGGCCCCTGTGTTCTCCATGGCCATTCCCAGCGGAATGACGCCGGCCAGCAAAAATATGACGTCCCAGCTCACCGCTTCATACGCCTCCCGCATCCGAAGACAGCCGGTCAGCACCATGGCAATGACCCCGCAGAACGCGCTGAGAACGATCGGCATCACGTTCAGTGCCGGAAGCAGTATGACGCCCGCCATGATCACACCCGCCATGGGGATTCGACCGGTTCGCGTGCCGACCATCATGTCCGCCCCGGTCACCACAAAGCCCGGCCGGTCCGAAATGCGGTCCACGGTTTCCGGACTGGCCTGAATCAACAGCGTGTCCCCGGCGCGGAGTTCGATGTTCTTCATTCGTTCCCGTATGACTTCCCCTCCCCGTCGAATCGCCAGCACCATGGCGTCGAACCGGTCCCGAAACCGGATGTCCCTGATGGACTGTCCGACGACGGGACTCGTCGATAGCAGTACCACCTCCACGAACGTGTCTCCCTCCTCGACCTCGTCGGACGGCTCCGCTGAGGCGGGATGCGCTTCATCTTCAATGTGGGACGGCACCTCATCCGGCTCGAGCCCGTGTATCTCCAGGTGCTCGGAATCAATCAGGGTTCCGAGGGTTTCCCGGCTGGCCCGGACCACGAGGATGTCACCGGCCTGCAGAGATCGTTGATCCACGCCCCCGCTGAGCCGGCGTCCGTCCCGGATGACCTGGATGACGTCCAGGTCCAGGTCGCTCTCCCGTTTCCAGTTGCGAACGGTTTTTCCCACGAGGCCGGATCCCTCCCGGATCACCACGTCCGTCAGATACGCCTCCATTTCGAACTCCTCCACCAGGTTCTCCTCCGCCCGGAGCCGGTCCGGCAACAGGTACCACCCGAGGGTATACATGTAAATTCCTCCGACCAGGAGAAGCACAGCGCCGAGGTGAGTAAATTCAAACATGGAGATGGATCGGCCGATCAACCGCTGGGAGAGTTCCGACGCCAGTATGGTGCTGGAGGTGCCGATGAGTGTGAGTGTCCCCCCCAACATCGAAATGAACGACAGCGGCATAAGAAACCGGGACGACGATACCTTGACCTGACGGGCGAGGTTTCGAACCACCGGGATTAACACGGCGACCACGGGCGTATTGTTCACGATGCCGCTCGGGGGACCGGCCAGGGCAAAAATGGCGAGGAGCGACCGGTTCTCGCTGCCGCGGATAACCGAATCCAACCACTTCACCAGTATTTGTACGGCTCCGGTTCGGCGGACGCCTTCGCTGAGCATAAACATCGCCAGCACCGTCAGTGTCGCCGGGTTCGAGAACCCCCGAATCCCCTCTTCCACACCCACTCCGGTCCAGGGTTCCAGCAAAATCAGCACCACCATCAACCCGATGGCCGTGAGGTCAATCGGGATCCATTCGGTGACAAACAGAATCACCGCCACCGTTATGACCCCAAACACAATCAACAGCGATACGTCCATTTGCCTTCTTCGGCCAACTTTATTGTCACAAAATGTGTGGCGTTTCTTTCGCTCCCTCAATACCGGAAGGAGCGTGTCCAATGATACCAATAGCACAGTCCATAATGAACGACGGCGTTGGCGTTTCCAGCGGAACGGACGTTCCGGGCCGGTTGATTCCGTCGTCCGATGTCCGGCTGTCAACGGACGGCAAGAACATGAACCTCCATCGAGAACCGAACGTAAACACACCGTGCCCAAAGGGATTTATTATTTGTTGGCCGGATTCAAATAATTTCGATTCCCCCGGAAGATGACATGGAAGGAAGACGGCTGATTTTCAGAGGCCGGAACAATAGGTCGATTCAATTACGTTTTTAATCCGTGCCCGGTGACGCCGCAGATCACGGTGTCTGTCTCGCCAAACATCTTCCGCCGTTTGAGCACACCGGCCAGTGCAACCGCTCCGGCTTCCTCCGCGTACAGTCCCTCCTTTTCCGCAAGCAGTTCTTTTGCGCGCAGAATCTCATCGTCGGAAACCGTCACGGCCGCCCCGTCGCTTTCCTGCAGCGCGTGCAGAGCAGGCTCGCCGTCCAGCGGATCCTCACAGGCAATGGCCCCGGCCACCGTCTCCGCCCGATCAACCGGTTCGACACGGTCCTCCCCTTCCTGATACGCTCGAACAACGGTGTTGCATCCTTCCGCCTGCACCCCCACCATAACGGGCACATCGGAAACCAACCCCACGTTCCGCAATTCCACGAAGGCCTTCCAGACGGCGTGCATCAGGGTGCCGTTGCCGATCGGCAGGACCACGTAATCCGGATCCGTCTGATCCGCGATCTCGAAACCAACCGTTTTCTCCCCCTCGCCCCGGTACGGGTAGTCCCCCATCAGGTACCGGTCCCGCTCCTCCCAATCCGCCCAGGCCTTCCGGGCGGCGGCCGAATATCCCCCGTCTACTTCCACCAGTTCCGCCCCATGGCTTTCCATCTGTTTCCGCTTCGGCCCGGTTGTGCCGGCGGGAACATAGATCCGGGCATCCACCCCGGCCCGCGCGGAGTAGGCGGCGATCGAGGAGCCCATATTGCCGGTGGAAGCCACGACGATGGACCGCTTCCCGTAATCCAGTGCCTTCCCCAGCTCGACCGAGGTGCCCCGATCTTTGAAACTCCCCGTCGGGTTGTGGCTTTCCATCTTAAATCGCAGGTCAAAATCCGTCTCGATTCGACCGGCCCGGATGATCGGCGTGCCACCGGCCTCCATGCTGATCATGTGTTTTCTGCTGACGACGGGAAGGAACTCCCGGTACCGAAACTGCGTGAACGGCCGGTCCGTAAAGGTGACGCCCTCGATGTTCTCCTCGATCTTTTCGTAATCGTACTTGACGTCCAGCGACTCCCCGCACTCGTCGCACCGGTACTGAATTTGCGCGGGCACATAGGATTCACCGCACTGTACGCACTCAAGCCGGTCGATTAACAACGGTTTTTGCCTCCACCATGAATTCGGTTCCGGTCCGGATCGGTTTCCCGATTTTTTTTAGGAAGGCGGGTAAAAAATTCCTCACTCCCATCCATCCATATTTATCATAACATATCCTGTGTCCAGCCAACGGATTGTGGTCATTTCAGAAATGTTGATTGCTTATCTTTTTGATCCGAACCCGGAAATCCGATGACACATTGATGCATTCCTGCAACCACGCTTGCATTTCCGCAAATCAGACATTTCCTGAACAACATGATTGGCTTCTTCTCCCTGTTGAACTGCGTTTTCGGACGCGGATCGGATGGCATTAAATTTGCACGGAAGAAGAACGGTGTGAACAACATTATTCCGCCACGCTAAC
>CAZOLI010000065.1:0-6973 GCA_964580675.1 uncultured Planctomycetia bacterium | reverse complement strand
ACGACAGCACAGATGCGTTTTTTGAACAACTTGAGGAGAACGCCGGAACCTCGGAACGAGCGTTTTTCGAGACGTTCGCCGAGGACGTCGAACAGGTCTTTGAAGACGTGGCCGAAGAAGGTGTTGAACGTGTCCTCCTGGAAATCGCGGCCGACGATGATTGCCTTACCTTCCGACTGGAGGACGACAGCGACATGGCCGAGTACGACCTATTTTCCATCCACACAAACGGAACGGTCGAAGCCGATTTTTCCATTACGACCTCGGATTTCCACAGTGAGGCTTTTCGCTACGAACACCTCGAAGAAAACCCGATCAACTGGTTTCAGAACCAGTTTCAACAAAGCAAGGGCCTCTCTCAATCATCACTGGAATCCGCGTATGATGACTTTCTTGACGAACTGAACGGTTGGATGGCGGAATTTTTCGCCGACGTTGCGAACGCGACGGGCGTCGAGGACGAAATGGACCGTCCGGAAGAAGGTTTTACGTCGGGACATCCTCTTAATGAGTAAACCGGTGGCGGCTCCCATCAAAACCCGGGATAAAAAAAGCTCGCACAATTGTTACTTCAGGTTCGGAAATGAATTTTTCGCCTCATTTTCGCGAGCTTTCCTTCATTTTCCCGTGGCAATGCCGGTGCCCGGTATGGTTGCTCTCCGGAGGAACAGAATGGCAAAACAGGTTTCCGATATGTCCCTGTCCTCCGGTCCGCCCTTTCTTTTTCGTGCGTTTTTTTCTCCCCAGGACCCGTCGTCCGACTGCAACTCTATTAATTGTTTGGCTCCTTCTCGATACCACCGGTGACCGTCAATTTCGCGGATCAGGTTCAGCATCATGGCTCGCTCGACCGCGTACAATTCATACATGTCCTCGTAACCATCACGAGGTTCCGGTTTTTTTGTAAGGCCATAATTCTGATAATTTTTCTGCATCCAGGCGAGGCCGTCATACAGGGATTGCTTCGACCGTTTCTCCAGCTTCTTCGGCAATTCACCCAGTTTCCGAATGTTCTGTCGGGCAATCTTCACACTTGCCACACCGACCGCCGTCATGCTCTCGTTGTTTGTTCTGCCCCTTTTTCTGTAGCCCCAGGAGCGGGCGTTCGCCTGAATGGGCCCGACACCGGACTCGTTTTTGCCCCCTCCACCGGCGTTCCAACCCTTTATTTTCAGGTCGACCTCCGGTCCCTCCTCCTCCTGATTCTCCACCCAGTGGTTCAATATCTGCAACCAGTGCTTTCTATGGATGAATATGCCACACCTCGCCGCTGCATGGAGGCCAAGTATCGCATATTGGGTGTTGGAATGGTCATAACTGTCCTTTTCCCCCGTTCCCATGTCCTTTCTGTGTAGAACCACACCACTCCCTTTGTCCGTTGAGACGGGTTTTTTGCCGATCTTCCCTTCCGGATCTTTCTTTCCGTAGGACCAGGTGCCGCTTTTCTTCATGTTCTTCAACAGCCAGGCGACGGCCCGGATCATCCACCGCTCGGCTTCCCTGGAGAGATCCCGGCGGTCCGGTTCATAATCCCCCCTCTTGTTGTGTTCCTCTTCCGGGGTAAACATCCGCTCCACCGCCATGATCGAAATGGCTACGGTGTAGGTTTTCTGGAACTCCTGCTTCTGCAGGAAGTTCATGGCCTTTTTCATTACCGGGGATTCTTTGTCAACGCCCGCTTCGAGGAGCGTCAGCATTGTGAGTGCCGTTTCCCCGGCTGGATATCCCCGTTTGTGACGGTACTGCCAGGATCCATCCTTCCTCTGTTTCTTGCCGAGGTACTTCACGCCCTTCTCAATGGCTTTGTTGACTTTCCACTGAAACGAACCTTTCTTCGCCGTTTCTTCCCCTTCGCCCCGGTTGAACTCCCGTAATTTATATTTGGCCGATACGGGGTAATCTCCCTTCACCGGTGTTCGTTTTTCCTGCTTTTTCGGCAGATGGTTAAAGGAGAGCGAGGCATCAAAGGTCAAACGGGAAACCACACCCCGTTCCGGATCGACGTACAGCGTCGCCGAGATTCGTCCTCCCTCCAGCACACGTGGGGGGGACCCGTTCCCCTCCTCAGACGATGGCTTCGTTCCCCCTTTGTCAATGATGATGTTGTTCCTGAAGACCAAATTCAGCGTTCCGTCCACCTGTTCAATGCCGGTCCACCGGCCTCGAACCGTTACTGTTTCCGGCACGAGGGGACGACGGGCGTCAAACTGCTCCCGGAATTCGTACGGTTCATTCAACACCAACTTTTCCGGAAGAATCATGGATAGAAACACGGGCACATCCCGGAAATTATTCAGAAGGGCCGCGGACGGCCGGTGGGGCTTCATACTGTGCCCGCGCAACCAGAATCCGTGTTCCTTTTCGGGCCAGACATAAAGAGCTGATCCCTTCTCCGGTATCTCCCAGCGAATATCCGTAACCTGTTCTTTGATCTTCTTTTCGGCTTTTTTCAGCTTCTTCCTCATCTTCTTCTGAAGCCAGATTCCGTTGTACGCCACATAGCCGCCTTCCGGCACCTCTTCCTCACGACTCATGGCGATGTACCGCCACGTTTCCTCCCGGAAATCGAGATGGTTTTGCACGAACGTAATGAGCCGGGCATTGGCTTTTTCCCGATTTCCCCGCTCCATTCTCAGGAGAAGGAGGGAAAAATGATCTTCATCGTCCAGTTCGTCCACGTTTAAAAATTGCAGGAAAAACGAAAGATCCGACATCTCGGCCCACGGCTTTTCGATGGTTGACCCCGCGGCACTGACAACAAAATGTTCCCGGGTGGCCTTTTCCGGTCTTAGCACTCTCCCACCGGTTGATACCTTTTTGATTCGATCATCCTCTTCATTCGTCCAGCGAATAAACCGATCAAACATTCGATTCAGTTTGCCGTAAACCCATATTCTTGTTTTACGGAGTGTCCGGTACTTCTCCGTGTGAAATTCACCGCGGTGTTCACGAAACGTCCTTGCCGCCTTTTGAAAACGAAACTTCGTTTCGTGGTTCTGAACGGTCTCAAGTAGCTGACGGTACCGTATCGAGTCTTTTTTCCGTTTTCCCCGATCGTCGGCGTCGTCTTCCTTGTCACCATCCGATTTCCCGGCCGTCTCCCGGCGGTCCAGATTTTTCACGGTTTCTTCCGCCCGATGAATTTTCTTCATGTACTTCGTTCCCGAATATTGTTTTTTCAGCAGGTTCACCAGGGAAAGTGCCCGTTCCCGGCTTTCCTTTTGTGCCCGGTCCTTTACCTTCTTTAATTGTTTTTTCAAATTCGTTTCGATCTGCTTTCGGGTGGATTTGAACAATTCTTCCGCTTCGTTCTGAGCCGGGGTCCCGTTCGTAATGGATCTTAATTTTCGTGCTTGATCCAGCGCTTTTTTGAAATACGCTTTTCGTACATAATCCTCCACCTGTTCCCGACCTTCCTGTAGCCGTTCTTCGTACATTTTCTTCCATTCATTTCGAACCCGGGACAACAATTTCCGAGTAGCGCTGAGATAACCCCGGTTCGTTGACGGCGTCCGTAGTTCCGGATGTTGTTGAAGAAATGTTCGGTGTGTCTCCCGAAACGTACGAATGCGATCCACGAGTTGACGATAGGTGTCCTTCCGTTTCTCCTCTGGTTGATCCCCTGCGTTGCCCGCGGTTTCCTTTAACTTCCTGAATTCGGACTCCATCCGTTTCTGGTGCTTTCGGATGGATTTCACGTCGTCTCTCAGATCATTTACCTCCTCTTTGCGCTCGTCACCGTATTTCGGATAGGCCTTTTTGAGGAGTTCAAATGCCCTGCGATGTTTGTGGTTCTCATGAAGTGACCGGATCCGATCCGGCGAAACAGGTTCCACCTTTTTGTCCCCGGAGACCGATTCCACACTTTGTGTGTTTCCGCTTTCTTTGTCCCCGGAGGATAGATACCCTCCCGAACTTAATAGAAACCAGGTAATACCCGAAACCACCAGCATGACCGCAGCGGCGGTCGCAAGACGTCCGGTCGTTGAACGAGGAAGTATCGAATGTTCCTGTTTATTTACAACCGGTTCAACAGTGACGCTCCACTGACCAATCCGAAACGATCCACGTTCGTGGAACATTGCCTCCATGACCTTCTCCCCGTCCACGACAATTCCGTTGGACGAATCGAGATCTTCCACGCGCCATTCCTCGTTCGACAGGGAAAGCCGGCAGTGTTCTCGCGAAGCCGTCCGGTAACGTAATTGTATATCGCAATCCGATGAGCGACCTACGGTGATTTGATCCTCCCCCGGTAACCATCCAGCCGAATAAACCGTTTCTCCGTCCTCATCCCTAACGGTTATTTCCCAGGAACGGTACTCGTTTTGTTTTCCTCTTTCCGAAGGTTGTCCGGATGGCCGTTCCCGATCCGGCATTTGTTTTCTGGATCTATTTCTCCTCATGTACACCTCCTGTTCCGTACATGTTTTCCGAAAATCAAGATAGACGCACCCCGATTATACCGGGACATTTGTATACGGACCACACTCTCCTGTGTTAGATGCCGGCGGATTTTACCCCTATTTCGTTTCCGGCCCCTCTTCCTCCTCGTCTTCCTCCTGTTCTCCCGGAACGGGAAGTGTGGGTTTCTTCAGGAACAACAGAGCGAGGGACGTGTTCAAAATGCTATCCTGTTTATCGAAGAGATGATCCGGGTATGCGCCGCTCCACGCTCCGTTTGTTCGCTGCAGGTTCAGAAGAATCTTCACCCCATCATGGTACCACATCTGGTTTCCAATTCGCCGGGTCCGGGTCAGCATCATGGCTCGCTCCAGCCCGTACAGAGCGTAAAGCATGCCGTGCCGGCCGATCAGAACCGTTTTCCATCCATAAAGTTTGCCGGCCCGCCGGCTGAGGGCATAGTGTTTTTTCAGCCAGGCCAGCCCACACATGATCGCGTCCTCCACGCGGTTTTTGAATTTCTTCTCGATTTTTCGATCGGTCTTTTTCAGGTGGTGATAAGCGATCTGTGTGCTGCTGATGCCGGCGGCAGTCATGCTCAGGTACGGACGGTGCAGGGCCTCGGAGTTCTGATTCTTCACGGTGGCTCGGAAGTAGGCCCAGCCCCTTGACTCCGCCGTGATTTCGTCCACAATTTGATCCTCCTTACCGCCGTACACGATGCGTTTCATTTTGACCTCCGGGCCGTCTTCGGCCTGATCCCCCATCCAGTGATGAAGAATTTTTTTCCAGACATGACCCGGTACATTAATGCCGCAACGCCGGGCGGCATGAAGACCGAGAACGGCGAATTGTGAATTGGAATTGTCGTAATCCGCGGAGTCCAGGAGATATCGCCAGGAACCATCCCGGGCCGACTTCTTCAACCTGCCGGCGAGTTTCTTCATCCACTTTTTGTCTTTTGGTTTCAGGTTTCGCTTTCCCGCCTTAAAGGAAGCCCGTTTTCCCTTCAGGTACTCCGTCATCCGTTTTCGTTCGTCGGCGGAGATGTATTTGTACTCGATGGCCATAAGCACCAGACTTATGGTGTACGTCCATCGAAGTTCCTGATCTCGCAGGTATTCAAACCCGTCCTCGATACAGGAAGCGTCTGATTTGACCCCGGAGGCAAGAAGGGCGAGGAGCGTTAGCGCCGTCTCCCCGGTTTTAATGAGTTTCGGGGTAAACCCGGCTGCCGAAAAGGCGATTTCCGTGTTCCCTCCCCAGGAACCGTCCTTGTTCTGTCTGTTTTTGAGGTAATCGACCGCCAGACTTATCGCGGGAGTTACCGGTTTGGTGTTGGAATAAATATCCGATTTCTCCCTCTTCGCGTCAAACACGTACGTGGCGTTCTCGGTAACCGTCAGGGGAAACCCTTCTCTAAACGGTGGTGAACCCGCCCCCTTCTGAAACGACACCTCGCCATCGTATTTCAATTTTTGCACCCGGTCCCGCTCCGGATCGTACAGAATGGTGGATTTGACACGTCCTTTCACCCCAAACAGCCAGTTCCCCTTCTGCTGCCGTTTCGACTTCCGCGGGCTCTTCAGCGTAATCTTCTGCCGAATCTTCATGAACGTCCGGCGATTTCGTTTCACGTTCTTGATCCATCGCCCACGGACGTGAATTATCTGGGGCAACAGAAGATTGTTCTGAAACGTGTATTTGTATTCATACAGCTGACCCTCCTGTATGGGCCTGGGCGGAAGAAATCCGGCAAGATAAAGCAGCACGTCTTCCCGGTTGTGCACCCAGCTCTCAAGGAGCTGACCGTCCTTTGTGTGATCGCCGTAGATCAAAAACCGCTTTCGCAGTTTCTTCGAGCGATTTCGCACCTTGACGGATCCACCCGACGACGTATAAATCAGACACTCATCTTCGGTCAGATCCCACTTCACACGTTCGGTTTCCCGTTGTGACGTTAACGGACTGGCAAGAAACCCGAGCAGAAGAAACGGAAGGAAAAAAGCAGAGAGGAGGTATGAACCGCGCATAGTCATGATGTATCTCCCGATTTATCGACCCTGAACACCCGAAACGACGAAAACGACAGGACAGGCACCACCACAAACCGGGAGATGCTGCGTGATGAACTTCCAAGTATATGCAGAACCCGGGCGAGGATCAAGGGATTCGTCTTTCCTGTGGGGAACGTATTGCATTATTCTATGTGTATCCATGTGCCTTTCCCCCATCGCCGAGAATGACCCATCAACAAATAACTTAAGAGAGAACCCTCAACGGCCTTTACACCGGACACATGGGCCGGCGAAATGGATTCTGGATCGAGTCCCTCCCATGCATAACCGGTTGTGGATTGAAGTTTCCGTTCCGGTTGAAACCGGATCGGACGAAAACTAATGTTGCCGATTGGACCGGCACGGACGCGGTGAAGTTTTCGTGGTTTGCCACAATTTTAAATTTCCGAGAAAAACGGATGATGTCATTGTTTAAACGGACTTCGCTACGATTTAGTTTGCCCGTTCTCCTTGCTTTGGTCGCCACGGCATGGATCGGCTGCCGGACCCCG
>CAZOLI010000064.1:9126-11632 GCA_964580675.1 uncultured Planctomycetia bacterium | reverse complement strand
TGGTTCAAACTGGATGAAGAAAACCGGTTGATCCCCCGCACCCCTGCACCCCTACACCCCTGCACCCCTGCACAGAACTGCTCCCTCGCCCCCTAGCACCCGTGCACCCCCGCCCAGAACCGTCCAGCGCCGCTAACGCAAGCAATCCAAAAAATCTTCAATCAACGCTTTCGCTCGATTCTCATCCAATCTTGGCACACGATCGAGGGCGTGTTCAAGAGGCTCGGAGTCATTCAGAAAAGATGTTCGTAACTTTTTCCGGCCGTTATCGAGCCATGCATCAAATTCCCTGTTTGCTTTCGTTGCCCGTGTTATGTGATTTTTCATTTCCGCGAACCGATCACTGAACAGCTCAATGAGATCCAGAATATATCCGTAATCTTTCATTCTTTTTTCGGAGTCTTTTCGTTTCTCGGAGGCCAGAATACGATGAATAATAAACAATCCCGGAAGAGGTCTACGGAAAGAAACGTCTTTGTTGCCGAGATTTAATTGAATCATCTCCGGTTCAAACAGAAGCAGATCCAAATATCGTAGTTTCTCTCCTGCGAGGTCGTTTTGAACAGATCCAACCGAATCGGGATCCGATCCTCTGGCCGGAAGCAAAAATTCCACTTCAAAGAGTATTCCTCTATCGGAGGACAGGTCAAATTTCGAAATTCCTTTTTCCGAACCGCTGAGTTGTTCTTCAAACCCCACCTCTTTCAAAATCTCCGTCAACGACCTCTCCCGAACACCGATTCCCTCCGCGGGACAGCCGATGTCGAGATCAGTGGTAAAGAGTTGCTCCCCGATGTCTTCTCCCTGTTCACGGTGATAGAGGGCCGCGCAGATGCCCCCGACCACCACAAATTCCTTACGGTAGGGAGATAATGCATCCAGGATGTTTCCAACGTACTGTTCAATTTCCTGATCCATTGCTCCTCCTGAAGTTCAACAGCAACTTTTCCTTTACCGCCTCCGCCTGTTCTCGCCCGCGATCGTTCAGGTGGTAACAATCCAGATACAGCTGGAGCGGGTCGACAACCGGAAAATCGTCCAGCAGGATCCGGGCTCGAAACACCGCCTCTTCGAATTTCGGTCGATAACAGATGACGTCTCCCGGCCCTTCTTCTGCAGGAATCAGGTCAAGGTCATCCCGAAGTCCCTGGAAATCGTCCGTCCGCCTGTAGAGCTGAAGTGATGCAGCTGTTGTTACCGACACGCCGTAGACCTTTGAGGCCGGATGTCCCGTCAGGAGATACCGATCTTTTCTCTGTTCAGGAAGCGACCGCAATTGATCCAGAAGTTTTTGCCTCGGGTTTTCTGTTTTCCTGACAAACTGAAGCTGAATTAGATTCTCATTATCGCGGAACCGATACCTTCCCGTCCACAGCTCCACGTATTCGTTTAATTTTTGTAGCCGGATGGAGATCCGTTTTTTCCGATGCAGGAACCCTTCGTTCTCCAGCGCCTCAAACCAGTTGTACACCGTGGGCAGAGACACGTCGGCCTCCTCCGCCAGTTGATTGCCGTTGTACACTCGATTCGAATCACGGGACGGACGTCTGAATTCGTTAAGACGACTTCCCTTCTTCCGGTTCCATTTATTCCACTCTTCACCCGCGAGCTGATTCGAATAGAGAACGTATTTCAACATCCAGAGTTCGAGGTCGCTGAATCGCAGCGTTTTTTTCTGTTTCTCTGGAGAAGATTTCTTCCTCTCGCTTTTTTCATAATCGTTTAACTGTTCGGCCACCTTTTCCTGCCCCGGCAATTGTTTTTCTCCCTCGATGATGTACATCGGTTTTCCGTCCGGTGGAAGACAGACCCAGTTTACCTCCGGCGCATACAGGTGAAATTTATTGGGTATTTTTCGGGATGCGTCCCGGATTGGTTCCTTAAGAATCAGCATAACCAGCGGATGCCAGTTTTTTATTGCGCAGGCGGCCCTTACCTTTGCAATTGCTCTATAGAAGGACGTGTTCGCAAACGAACGCAAGCTGGAGGAGGAGATGACATCGATTGCGAACGTCTCTCCATGTTTGCTGGCCAGCAGATCGATCCGAATTGTTCCCTCGGGCTGGTCGATTGAAACCTGTTCTTTCTCAATTGAAAAATCGAGGTGTTTTAAAAACGTTTTTGCCCGCTTTATCCCGTTGTTCTTTCTTTCTGCATCCATTACGTCGGAAACCCAAATTATAAATGACAGTTTATATTATATGTGTTAATTTATAATATAGCTGTTAATCTATAACATTGCAAGCCCGAACATTCACACCCAGAACTGTTCACCAATCCCCTCCGCATCCCAGCACCCGTGCACCTCCGCCCCCCTGCCCTATTTCCCATCGCCAACCGCCTACCGCCCACCGCCTGATTTTCTGCGCCTCTGCGTTCGAATATTTTGTTGTTTTTTGTTTTTCCTACCGCCAATCGCCAATCGCCAATCGCCCCTCGCCTGCCGTTATAACGCCCAACGCACAACGAATAACGCCATAAACGCAATAAACGCCAATAACGCAAC
>CAZOLI010000064.1:0-9026 GCA_964580675.1 uncultured Planctomycetia bacterium | reverse complement strand
ACGCCCAACGCACAACGAATAACGCCATAAACGCAATAAACGCCAATAACGCAACAAACGCCACAAACGCAAATAACACAACTTAAAACGAACCGATACACCCCTATAATGAGGATATAATTCATGGTTCTGTTATATATACTAATTTTATGGCCACTGACGAAGAGGATTGGAACGAACGCACCGTTCGCCGGGAGACGCTCCGGCGTCTGGAAGAGCGGGGGTTTTCCTGGATCGAGGAAGACGTTCGTGTGAAGCCCCCCGACCGGGAACGGGCGTTCATCCTGGACGCCGTCGTCTACGTGGCTGACGAGGACGGGGAGAAACAACCCTACGTCGTGGTGGACGTCAAGAAGAACGTGGGCACCTGGGCACGGGACCAGATGCAACCCTACGCGGATCACCTTGACGCGTCCTACATTTACGTCACCAACGGATCGAAGGATTACTGGTTCAACGCCGGTGAGGAGGATGGACGCCTTCCCTCCCCCCCGTCGCCGCCGGAACCCGGAACCGGCGCCCGGCTGATCGACGGGAGTGAAGCCGTTGAGGACATTCACACCTTTTTCCGCCGGGCACTGGATGCCCGAAAAAAACGGGAGGGTGTTCTGCTGACCGCCCTTCTTCTGAAATACGTCCACGACCGTGGTGTGCTCGACTTCGATCCCTCCAGCAAGGCCAGTCTCCAGACCTCCCTGAGTTACGGAAGCCTGCCCGAGTTCCTGAAACAGCACCGGCGCAAACTGCAGAAACACTGGGACCGCATCTGGCGGTACCTCAACTCCTTTGCGTTTCCGGATTCATTCCGGTGGAGCCGATTTACGGGCTGGTTCCAGCAAATTCGCCAGAGCATAATACTGGAGGAAGACGGCCAGTCTCGGTATCTTCTCAAGAACCGGGAACGACAGTTCCTGTCCGATCTTCTCGCCGCCTTTCCCGGCGAAAATCTCGGCTTGATTGAGTACAACGTCGGTCAAATCGGCCTGTCCCGGGCCGAGGCCGGCGAGGAGTCGGTCAACGTGTTTGACGACGAGGTTGCCGTTCGCCAGCTCATCCGTTCCCTGTTGTGGGCCCAGGAGCTGACGGAAGAAAACGAGGTTATTGCGGTGGATCCCGTCGCCTCGAACATCGTCGAGCAGTTTGAGGAAGAATACGACAACTTCTCCCTGATTCCCCCGCGGAGACGCCGGGCGGAATCTCTTTCGGACGACTTTGACCTGGCGGAATCCTTTTCGGACGCCGCGGTGTACATCGAGGGCGCTCTGGACATGCTCAAACCGGGCGGCCGCCTCGTGGCCGTGGTGCCGCCCGTTCTGCTCTCCGGCAAACGGGACCAGCCGGTTCGCGATTACATCCGGGAGCGAGCCGTGATCGAAGCGTCCCTGGAGATGCCCGTCCACGCCGTCGAGCGGCGGGAAAACCAGGGTTGCCTTGTGCTCCGGAAGAAAATCGATTCCGACGAACCGCAGGAGGACGTGTTCATGGGGGTCGTGGAGGATCCCGAGGAACCCGAAGAGGAACTGGGGGGGTTATCGGAGGAAATTTTGGCGTTTTACCGGGAGAAAATCGACGGATCATGAAAGCCGGCGTACTGAAACAGGATCGTATCCGGGAGAAGAATCGCCTGGATCCCGGGTTTTTTCTGCACCCGGCCGCCGGGCATCACTGGTCCGTTCCCACCCGTCCGCTGGCCGAGGTGGCCACCATCGTCCGCCGGGACCGCGTTCGGGACCCGGACCCGGATGCATCGGTTCTGGACGACGAAAACGACAATCCCCGCCTGAAGGCCCGGACGCAATCCGGAGAGGCCGCCGGCGACCGGTACCTGCAGTGGGCCCGGAAGGACGACGTCGTCCTGTATCGTTCCAACTACCGGAACTGTTACGTCATCGACCGGCGCATGCTGGTGTCCTACGATTACTGGATCATTCGTCCGGCACCGGAGATGGTGCCGGCGTTTTTGACCATGGCCCTGCGAAGCCGGCCGCTGCAGGAGGACATCGAGCGTCGCTCAACCGGCCACGTGCGAAAGCGCATCTCCAAGGAGGAACTCCGACAACTTGCCGTGCCGGTGCCGCCGGTGGATCGGCAGCAGGAACTGGTGGCCTCGTTCCGGGAGCAACTCGGGAACCCGGCCGACCCGAACCAGATCCGGGACGAAATTCAGGAACTGCAGTCGTCGCTCGGGTATCGAAAACAGGCGTCGGATCCCCGGTTTGTTTTGCCCGGGGAGGAGCTGGATGATCGGCTGGACCCCGGTTATTACCGGACGCCTCCGTACCGGTACGACGGGGACTGGCCCCTCGTGAACCTGGGAACGGTGGTCGAGATCTCCTCCGGCGTGCGGGCCGGAACTGGAGAAGAGGAGGAGGCCGCTGAGGCGGCGGACCAACCGGAGATGCGACTCGTTCGCAAGCGACACATGGGTACCCTCGTGATCAAACCGGCCGCGGACGAGGAATACGAACGTCCGGACCATCGAGATCGAATCGCCCGCCCGGGACAGCTGGTGTTCAGCCGCTCCGTCACGGACGAGGTGAACGTGGCACTGGTTCATGAATCCCCGGGCGTTCTGCTGACGACGGGTTTTTACGTGATGATACCGGACACCGACCGGATCCGACCGATGTACCTCGGGGGTCTTCTGCTGACCGACGCCGTGTCCCACCGGATACGCCGCCGGGCCTCCGGTCGAACCAGGCGGCGGGTGATTTCCATCGAGAACCTGGAAGAACTCTCCATCCCCCTGCCCCCGGTGGACACACAGGAGAAACTCACCGACCGCACCGAAGACCTGTACCGGCGTATCACACAGGACCGGTCCAGATCCCGGTTGGAGGACCGCGTTGTGGCCGGTATGTTGAAGGAAAACATCCCTGCATCCTGACCGATCCCGGTTTCCCCTTCGACCATTCCCCCGACCCCCCCTTCCGTACGGCCATACCCCTCCATCCTCTGTTTAATTTTAATAAATTAATTACGTCCAGCATTAATATTTGACATGAAAGTCCCCCCATGTTAAGATGTACATGTGGTTAAATATAACGACAGATATCATGACACGATATTATATTCTGTTATATTTCACAATTTTGGGTTAATTAAGAAATAATCTTTTAAATTTTCGTTTTAGGGTGTTTTGTGCTGGAAAACCAACCAGGGAGGTATGTATGAACAACAATCCGACATCGGAATTGCCGGAAGAACCCTCGGAATCGGCCCCGTGGATCGGGTACTACACCTACCGGGGTCATTTCGGGGACGACAAACACGGGATGCGGATGGATCTGGTGGTGGCCGAGACCCGTATTTACGGAGCAGGAACCGACGACGTGGGGCCATTTGAGGTGGAGGGACGGATACCGGCCCGCAGTGACGTGGTCCTGAGGAAACGGTACATCGGCCGTCACACGGTCCGGTATCACGGGTTCCTCGAGGAGGGATACGGCATCTGGGGCCGGTGGCTTTGGTCCGGCGACAAACCGGGCGGAGAATTTCACATCTGGCCCGGGCCGGAACCGGGCGGTGAGATTGGGGAACATCGTTTTGATCATTCGACGAATTCGACTCGAATTTAACAGGAGCAGACCATGGAGAGGTCACTGAAGAAACCGACCCGGAACGACGAGGAAGAGGAGATTCCGGAGGGATTTCTCCGGGAACTTGGCCTCGCCGGACTGGAGGGGCTGGAGTTGCCCGTCCTGTCCAGTCTTGTGACGGGTGATCCGCTGTTGATGATCGGGACCCACGGGTCCGGCAAAACGGCGCTGGCCGGTGCGATCGCGGAGAACCTGGGACTGCGGTTTCACGCCTACGACGCGTCCAAGGCGCTGTTTGAGGACATCGTCGGGTTTCCGAATCCGTCCGAGCTGGGGGAGGGGCGGATGGCGTACGTCAACACCGACCTGACCCTCTGGGACAAGGAGTTTTTGCTGGTGGACGAGATCTCCCGGGCCAACCACCAGACCCAGTCCAACTGGCTGGAGATCATCCGGTCCCGGACGTTGATGGGGGAACCGCTTTCGGACCTCAAGTACATCTTTGCCGCGATGAACCCACCCGGCGAATACCGGGGCACCCGGCCGCTGGATGCGGCCCTGGCGGGCCGGTTCGCGTGGATTGTGTCGGTGCCCGGGGTGACCGACATGGAGCTGCCGGAGCGAGAAACGGTCATCGGGGCCGTCAGCGCCGACGACGCCCCCCTTGCCCGGGACGTGTTCGATACGACGGTGGGCGGATCGGAGCCCTCCGTTTCGCTCCGAAACATCATCAAACGGGTCCGGAACCGACTCCCGGCGGTTCGAGAGCGGTTCGGTCAGACCGTTCGAAGGTACCTGAGCTGTTTCGCGGGGGCCTTTGAGGAAAACCGGGAGGAAGAGGAGGCCCAGCAACCGCTGGACGGGCGCCGGCTCGGGTTCCTGTACCGGAACCTGCTCACCGCCATTGCCGTTCGAGACGAGGAGGAGGATCGGGATCTGCTTTCCCTGTTTCGCACCGTCCTCGACAATTCGCTACCGTACCGGGCACGGGACCTGGGCATACCGGAGCACACGATTACCGTTGCTCATCAGATTGCGTTCGAGGCGGCGTTCTCGGATGGAACCGCCTACCGGAACCGCGACGTGACACCGCGGGCGGCCATCAACCGGGCTCTTGAGGCAAAGAGCATTCGCGAGGCCTTCTCGTACCTGACCGTCCTCGGCGGATACGTGAACGAATTGACCGATCTCGAACGCCGGGAGACCACCGACCTGGAGCCGGTTCGCCGGGTGGTACACACGGGCCTAACCCTGTTTTCCACCCTGTTCCGGTACGGCTCCCTTCCCAGATGTGAGACGTTCCTGACCTTCTTCAGGGAAGAGACCGACCGGTTTGAGGACCTGGCCCTCCTGTTGATCTCCTGGTGGGTCCAGGAGAAGTACCAGCTAAAACGAGGCGTTCGCCATCGGAGCACGCGCCTCCGGGACCTGAACGAGAACCTGGATCAGCGCGTCTCCACGCTCGCCACCGCACTGGAACAGCGACTTCGTAACTAGGAGGTCGACATGAAACTGAACACCTACTGCACCACGTACCGTTGGAAGGACGTTCGCGTGATGGAGCCGGACGGACTGGAACTGCCCGTCAAAACCCTGCTGGATGCCGACGCAATTGACCTTCGTGCCCTCTTCTCCGCCGTGGAGGGAGAACTCGAACGTCAAGGGTCCGCGGCCACCCCGGAACAGGCGCACGGGCTCACGCCCAAATCATTTGCCTGGAAACACCCCGAACACGGGGGTACCGTGGAAACCACCGGGTTGATCGTCGGCGAGTCCCGGAAAACGATGGCGGTCTTTCTCGCCCGGTTCCTGGATTCAGCGGCGTCGGCTCACCTTCTGACCGAGGCGCTTCCCGACGCCGGCACGGAGGAGATCGACTCGGGCGAGAACCTGGACGTGTACGAAGCCCTTGTGGAGCACGCGTCCGATACCGGGTACCTGGATCAACTGTCTCCCGCAATCGTTCTGACCGGTGATGATCCCAAACAGCAAAAATTTGATTCCCGTAAAACGGTTCTGTTCAGCAAGGGCAAGGAGGAGTACCTGGTCCTGAGACAGCGGATGGTGGATCAGTGGAACCCGTCCTGGGAGACGCTTCAGGATCAAAATCACTCCATGCGGCAGTCCTCGTACCGGTCCCTGTACGTGGTGGACGAACCCATTTTTTCCCGGGAGGACGAGGAGGGACCCGAGCCCCGAACCTGGAACTTCGTCCTCGAACTGAACGACGAATTGTACTGGAAATACGGGAAAGAACAGGGAGTTCAAAGCGACGCGGACGCCGTCCCACACCGTCTGATTGAAGATTTAAATCGCCGCGGTCGCCAGGTGCCGGTTCCGGACCGGTTTCAGTTTCCCCTGGCGACAAAATTCACGACCGGCGGACGGATCGTCGGGGGAGACACCGAAAAAATTCGGGAGCACATGAACAGCGACAACGGCCCGGAAACCTCAATGAAAACAACGTTCAGGAAAAAGTTTGGCAATGTCCGGATAGAACCGGACGAACTGTTGAGCCGATCCTGGTACGTCTTCGACGTGCGACAGCCCTCCGTGAATTATGCAAATAGGGTCGTTCGGGATCCGGAGGTGGTTGCCGAGCTGCTTTCCGGGACCAGTGGGTTTGTGTACGTGCCGGAGCGATCCGGCCTGTCGTACGAGTTCATGGAACCGGTGCCGGAGGAGGTGTGGTTCAGTCTTCGCGGGTAGCGAATGATATGAGTGGAACAATTGATTCCGAAATAGTTATGGACATCGAAAAAACGCCGGCATCCCACCGGCTTCACGCGCTGTTGGAGAAGGTGGTGTCCTGGGTGCTGGATCACCCCTTCGGCGAGACCGACCTCGCCGGTCGTCTCCTGGAAACCCTCGGGGCCGTGACGCGGGTGAAGTGGTCCGGCAACACAGATACCGCTTCGGTCGAGTGGAAAGGGGAGGGAAATGTGTATCTTCACGTAAATTTTCCGTTCTGCCGGAAACACATCCTCCGGCGGAAGCAGGGGGCGACCCGGGATGCGGCGTTTTTGTTTCTGCACGAAGCCGCCCACGTGTATCGTTCGGATTTCAGCCGGGTGGTTTGGGAGTTGGACAGCGGGGTCTGGCGAAAGGTGGCCAACCTGATCCTGGACATGTACGTGAACTCCCACCTGTTTTTGAAGGGCTTCCCCCCGAGGGAGACGCTGACGAAACGTCTGTACTCGGCCGGCACCGTGTCGTTTCTCCTGATGCCCCCCCACGTGCTGTTTCAGGAGCTGAAAAACTGCCCGGCGGCGACGTCCCGGCTCCGCCGCTACGGCAGCGACCCGGTGGCGTTCTGGTCGGAGGTTCGCGAAGACAATCTCGGACCGGGGTTCGTGATGGAGGTGGGGGAGGTGCTGACCGCCGCTCTCCGGCAGCACCCCGTGTCCGAGGACCGGGAGGAGCCGGCGGTGTCGGACCTGGAGCAGGAAGGTCTTGAACAACTGGTCCGGCTGTATCTCCGCGTCTGGACCGGGCGGGTCCCGCTGAGACATGCGGCGAAGAAACTGGTTCGGGTTCTTCCGTTTTCGCTTCAGAGCTGCAAATCCATTCTGTACCTGGGAGGACACGGCAAAGTGGGTCCTCAGTATGGCAGGGCCCGGGGCGACACGGGAAGTTACGACGCCTGGACCCGGAAGCGGCATGAGAAACGGATCAAGAAATTTTCCCGGGTGATCGAGCAGGCAATCTGTGAAAACGCCAAACATTCGGTCGAAAAACAGGGATTACGCACCGAGCAGACCGTCCGTCCCGGCCGGGACCGCCGTGCGGGCTTTTTTCTCGCCCGGGACCGGTGGCCCGTCTTCTTCAAAAACACGGTTCGGGGCATCACGAGAGCGGAGGAGGCGGCCCGGGTTTACATCGATTCCTCCGGATCCATGGGAGACGGGATCGTGGACCTGATCTCCGAGCTGGTGCTGGGGACCTCTGATCTGATCTCCCGGCCCGTGTACATGTTTGCCACCGAGGTGGAGGCATTGTCCCTCCAGGAACTCCGGGAGGGGAAGCGCATGACCGGCGGCACCAAAATAGAACCGGTGCTTGAGCACGCCCGCAGTGATCACCTGGAACGGATTCTGGTGGTCACCGACGGACACGTGGAACAGGATCTCCCCGGTTCTCTTTTGAACTGGGCCGAACAGAACGAGGTGTATACCATTTTCACCGGCGAGGCCGTACCCCCTCTCGAGGATCTCTCCGAGGCGTACTGGGAGAAGATGAACGAGAAGCTGCCGTTGTCGTAATTTTCGTGTTTTTCCGTTTTGTTCATAACGCAATTAACGCTATTAACGCAACAAACGCAAATAACGCCAATAACGCAAATAACGCCAATAACGCTAATAACGCCACTAACGCTAATAACGCATAACACATCTCGATTTTCTTCATTTTTGAGGAGAACGAATGATGACAGAAAAAATCATCAAGAAGAACAAACAGAAAGGACATTATTTTGCTGGTGAGGCCTATGACGTCCTGAAGATGAAGCCCATTACCCCGGAAACCGCACGGGCGTACGAGGACGAGGCATACGCTGAGATCTTTTCGTCGTACGAACCGGACCGGCATGTCGTGGAATATAACACGTACGGGCAGTGTTCGTACCTGGGCCTGATTCGGCCGTTATCGAGACAGGAGGCCGAGGGGAGAAGGATGCCCGCCGGGTTTTACCGGGTCAAAAACAAATTGATGACCGACCGGGTCCTCTTTGTGCCGATGGAGGTCCCCGAACAGGACCGGTACGTGCCGCGGACGGACGGATCGGATCGCATCAGCAGCGACCTCCGGACGTTTTTCGAGAGCGTGGAGCTGTACGAGGAAATGGACGTGATCCACCGGCGCGGCGCCCTGTTGTTTGGTCCGCCGGGCAACGGGAAGACGTTCAGCATCATCCGGTGTCTGAAAACGCTCTGTGACGAAGAGGACCTGCTGGTGTTTTACATTCATCCGGAGGAGAACAACCTGAGGGAGTTCTTCGAGTTAAACGCGCTGTTTCGGGACCGGTCGACCGTGGTGGTGATGGAGGAAATCACGGAGTTCGCAAAGCGAGATCAGCAGCTGTTGCTCAATTTCCTGGACGGGGAGTTCCGGTGGAGCCGTCACTACAACATCGCCACCACGAACTATCCCGAGGAACTGCCGGGCAACCTCGTGGACCGGCCCGGACGATTTGACATGTTGATTCCGGTCGATCACCCCGACGCCGAGGAGCGGCGCCGGTTTTTAAAACACTACCTGGACACCGATCACGTCCCGGACGATCTGGTGGAGGACCTCGCGGATTACAGCATCGCCTACATCAAGGAAATGGTCCTACGGTCCCGCCTGTACGACCGTTCCCTTCGTGAGGTGCTGGAGGAGTTTCAGGAGCAGAAGCGGAAAATACGGAATGAATTTAACCGGACCAGCGAATCCCTCGGGTTCGGTGCCCGGACCGCCGCCGACAACGGCACGGGTGTTGAATGAGCG
>CAZOLI010000063.1:0-11683 GCA_964580675.1 uncultured Planctomycetia bacterium | reverse complement strand
TGGTTCTGGTTCCTTCGCCATTCCAGTGCGGCGGGCAGGTACATTTTTTCGAGGACGGGACGGTCATCCCGAAGGATAACGGCGTCTTTCAGGTCAAACACTTCGGGCTCAAGCATGTGATTTCCGAGTTCGACTTTTTTTCGGTGAGGAGGGTTGTACGTGATATTACTCACGTTTCTTGTTTCTTGGCTGGCAAGCAATATAAGGTTTCGGCTCTTTTCGGCTCCGGGAGTGACAACCGGTGAGACGGAAAACCCCGCTTTTTTTAGTGTTTTGTAGACGGATCGGGACGCCCGTCCTTTTTCTCCCGAAATAAATCCATAAAAATTGATCATAAGTGTTCCACCCCGGTTCAGTTTTTCTTTTGCGGTCCTGAAAGCTTCCAGTGTGAACACGTGGGCCGGCGGTGTCTCATTCAGGAAGAGGTCGTACACAATCACGTCATATGATTTTTTTGTTGTGTTCAGGTAGTGCCGGGCGTCGTCGATGATGACGTTCGTGTCCTGATCAACAAAAAAATACTTTTTCGCGACTTCTTCAATTCGGTGGTCGATCTCCACAACATCCAGATGAAACCCGAGCCGGCGGAGCTGTTTGACGAGGGAGCCTCCCCCGAGGCCCAGAAGCAGGGCATCACTTCCCTCGGGATACGTACTCACCGCGGCGGGAAAATAATATGCCCAGCGCCATAGTGAGTACCGGGGTTTGTTTTTGTTCATTATGGTCTGAGCCGTGTTGTTGACCAGCAGTACCCGTCCCGGTTTCGAGCCTTCGGCGGTCGGAAAATTGTCGAAGTCCACGACCCGAACCTGTCCGAGTATACCTTCTGAATCATACTTCAGGGTCAGATCATCCGAGGAAAACGTTTCTGGGGCGCCAAAATGATGAAAGAGAACGAACAGAAGCGGAATGAGGGAGAAAACCCCCCAGAAATTGTTTTCCCTGAGCAAAGCGGTCAGAGGGAGGAGAACAAGAAGAGAGCCATAAATAATGGAGGAGAGTGAAATACCGGCTTCCGGAAGAAGGTAAAACCCGATCAGGAACGTGGAAATGATGCCACCGGACGTGGAGATGCCGTAAATGGATCCGGCATTCTGACCGGCCGAATCCGATGCGGAGGTAATGGTTTGAATGATGAGCGGAGGGGTTGACGCAAGCAGGATAAGGGGAGGAAACATATATGCAAACAGCGAGAGTGTGGCACCCAATTTGACCCCCATTCCGAGTGTGTTTTCCATTACTCCTCTGCTTAAATAGGGCATGAATAGCACAAGCACGCCGGAAATCAGGAGGAGCCAGAAGACCAATTTCGGGTCGGAAAACTTGCCTGCGAGATATCCTCCCAGGTAGTATCCACACATCAATGCTGTAAGGGTAACCCCGAGTACCCCGGCCCATACATAGAGAGAATTGCCGAAGAACGGGGCGATGAGTTTCGCCCCGAGCAACTCACAGGCCATGACGCCCCCGCCTTCTAGAAAAGCAAGGACGTACAGTATATACAGGGTTATTGGTCTTCTGTTGTTCATACCGGAATGATAAAACTGTTAGGGAAATTATATCGAACCGTTTTCCGGAAATAAAGAAAGAAACCCCTTTGCTCTCCAGGTCACATTCATTGTTCCGAACGAACCTCCGGATTTATAATTCCCCGGGTTTAAGTGGGGGTAATGAGCTGTTCGGCGTCGGTGAACATGTTGCGGCGGGCCAGGGACGTTGTGATGACGGCGGTCATGCCGTTGGCCGAGAACAGGGTTGCCATGATAATAAACTGGTATTCGGCGGCGTAAATCGGGTTGGCTCCGGCCAGAATCATGCCCGACATCATACCGGGAATAAACACAAGCCCCAGGCTCTTCATGGATTCCACTATGGGAATAAGGGAGGCCCGAACACTTTCGGTGACGTAGCGGGACATGGCCTTTTTCGGGGAAACCCCGAGAGCCAGAACGGCTTCCACTTTTTGTCTGTTCGATTGAATTTCGTCTTTCAGGCGATCAAGTGCAAGCGAGTTGGTTTTCATCGCATTGGCGATAATCATGCTTCCCACCGGGATCAGGTTTCGTATGGTGTATTCAATGGTTCCGGTCAGGGTCATCAGCACGATCACCGTTCCGGCACCCGTGCCGATGCCGATGAGGGAAATGCGGAATCCGTCGGGGATCTGACCGGCGCGACGTTTCGAAATCCAGGCCGCGATAACCACCATGACGATCAGAACAAGAGGACCGAGGGCCGATTCCGAGGTCAGGAGAAGTCCGATGACCGAACCGATGAGCAACACCTGTACAAGTGCTCGCCCGAGGGAGGTTGCGAGTTCGGTTTCCAGACGAAGATTCTGAAAATATGAGAGCACGAGGACAAGCAGGGCGAGAAGGCCGGCGGGGATCAGTTGATATAATCCCTTCATTACGTCGGGATCCGTGAGAATTTCGATCATAGGAGGAATATTTTTAATTTCAGGAGGCAGAATAATGAAGGTTCGCAACGGAATGTCTGACCGGAAATAATCCGTCGATTGGGGGGCAGTCCAAGTTTGATGAATGTGTTTGTTTCAGTGGACGGATCGTAAGTGGAGGACACGTGCCGTTGCTCGTTCGGGTTTCGGAGAAAAGGCGCGTCCACTCGCTCATTTTCGTCGACCACAACATACACATGAACTAAATATGTCCACATATATTGACCCTGTCCGAAAAGGAGCGAGCTGTTTTGTTATGATAATACGGAAGGGGGGCCCGACGTTTCCAGACGTCCGTTGCGCATAAGCAGTACTCGACCGGCCAGCCGCCCGGCCTGTTCTTTGCTGTGAGTGACAAGCACCACCGTCAGGTCAAACGTGTTCATCAGGTCCTCCAGCATTTTTTCGACTTCCCTTTCGACCCGATCGTCCAGATGAGCGGTGGGTTCATCCAGGAGCAGGACCTCGGGATGGTTCACGAGAGCCCGGCCGATGGCGACCCGCTGGGCTTCACCGGCCGACAGTGTTTCCACGTCCCGTTCCGTCAGTGAGGTAATTTCCATACGGTCAACCAGCGTATCGAGGTGGTCCTCCGGCATTTTTTCCTCTCGCAATTTCGGACCCAGTTCCAAATTTTCACGAACCGTGCCTTCCAGGAGAGAGGGTTCCTGTGGCACCATGCCGATGCGTTTTCGGAGTTCACGAACGTTCAGTTCTCTGTAGTCGTTCCCATCCAGATACACGGTTCCTTCCGTGGGTTCGTCAAGGCGGTTCAGCAGTCGGAGGAAGGACGTTTTTCCCGCTCCGGACGGACCGGCCACGGCCGTGCATTTCCGGCTCGGGACCTCGACGGAGATGCCGTCAACAACCATTTTGTCGCCCACGGTGCGTGTAAGGTTTTCGGTCCGTAATTTGGGGGTGTTGTTCATAGATTCCACTCGGAAGAACCACCCATTGTTAGGGGGCTCCTTCATTCTGGCTAATTTTTCGTAAATTGACACTCACTGAGCCCCCCGGAGTACACGTTTGTAATAGGCCCTACTCGACTCAACCCGAAAGAAAACGTGCACTTCGCTTCGCTGCGTGCACTACAACGAACACAATCATTAATTAATCCCTATCCTCTTTAAATTAACGTATAGGTAAAGGGCAGCCTTTTTGGACAGGATCAAATTAAAACCGTTCCTCGAAGAACTGCATCATGTCCTGCCAGGCCCGTCGGGCGGATCGTTCGTTGTAGGCACTGCCACCGGAAGGATCCGATCCGGATTCCGGGTTTGTGAAACTGTGGTACGTGTTTCCGTACACAACCACCTGCCAGTCCGACACGTCATGTTTTTTCATTCGATTCATGAAATTGTTGACCTGATCCATCTCCACGTGTGGATCGCTGGCACCGTGCAGAACCAGGATCCCTGTCTGGATGTTGGCCGCCGATTCCGGATTGGGATTTGACAGTCCGCCGTGGAACGAAACGACACCGCTAATATCGGATCCGCTTCGGGCCAGTTCGAGAACGGCCGTTCCTCCGAAGCAGTATCCGATGGCGGCCAGTTTGTCTTTGTTTACGTTCGGCTGGTTCTTCAGTACGTCGAGTCCTTTCTGCACCCGTTTCCGAAACAGGGGCCTGTTTTTCCGGAACCGTCCGGAGGCTTCCGCCGCTTCTTCGTGGGATTCGGGTCGAAGGTTCTTTCCGTAAATGTCCGCCGACAGAACAATGTACCCGGCACCGGCAAGCTGGCGGGCCCTCATTTTTTCGTAATCACTGAGACCGGTCCATTCGTGGCAGATCAAGATGCCCGGCCGTTTCCCACCGGGGTTTTCTGGGTGGGCCAGGTATCCTTTGAGGGTTCTGTCCCCGTGTTGATATTCAACGGAGCGGGTTTGGATTTTTGGATCGTTGTTCTGCGGCCCCGTGTTGTTGTTCATGTTTTTTCCATGTGTGCAGGAGGCTATTACCAGGAGAAATACGGTAGCGATACAGTAATTATTCATGTTCATGGGATTATAAAAAAACGTTATGAAAAAAGGGTGTTGAGTTTCGGCGTCAATCACCGGTGGTGGCCGAACCCTGAACAGACACGTCATGATCGGCGGGTTTGTCCGCCGCGCCAAACAGGTTCAGGACGGCATCGGTAAACTGTCCGAGGTACGTATAAACCACCGGAACGAGGAACAGGGTTAGAAGGTTTCCGGCAACCATGCCTCCGATCACGGCGGCGGCCAGGGGACGTTGAATTTCGGATCCTGAGCCCAGACCCAGTAAGGTGGGGAAGACCCCACCAACCGTGGACAGCCCGGTCATCAGAATGGGGCGGAGTCGAACCTTACCGGCTTCCACGATGGCCTCGAACCGCTCCATGTTCCATTTCCGCTGGGCCAGGATCGCGTAATCGACAAGCAAAATGGCGTTTCGAAGAATAATGCCGAACAGCATCAGCATACCAATGATGCTCGGCAGGTTAATCGTGAAATGCATGACGTAGAGGAATCCGATCGATCCGGCAACCGCCAGCGGCAGGGACACCATGATGGTCAGGGGGTGGATGAAGTGGTCGAACTGTGCGGCCAGCACCATGTAGATGACAACGACCGCCAGAAAATAGATAAAGATAAAGTCCTGAAACATCTCACGCATATCCTGGGCCTGGCCCGTCAATGAGATGTCGTATCCCTCCTTCAGCATGCTGTCGGCCACGTTTTCGGTGATATCCGTTGCCTGGTTTACGGCTTTCTGCAGGGGAATACCTGACGTGTTGGCCTCGAGGATGACGGCTCTTGACCGGTTGAAGTGATTGATGGTTTCCGGCCCGGTGTATTCTTCGACGTTGACCACCGAGGAAAGTGGTACCTGTTTCCCCTGATCGGTCCGTACGTAGATCTGTTTTATTTTGTCGGGCACGCTTCGGTCCTTCCGGTTCAACTGTACCATCACGTCGTACCGTTCCCCGCCGCGTTCGAATTCCGTGATGTCGTCTCCACCGAGAAGTACCCGCAACGTGTTCGAGATGTTTGACAGGGGAATGCCCAGGTCCGCAGCTTTTTTCCGGTCGGGCCGGACCCGAACTTTTGGTTTGTTCATTTCCAGGTCCGAGTCGACGTCCACAATTCCCTCCTGTTCCTTCCACCGGGATTGAATTTCCTCGGAAGCCTCGAACAGCTGCTGGTAGTCACTGGCCTGCAGGACCACCTGTAGGGGTTTTCCGGTCTGTGAGCCTCTTTGAATCCGCGTTGGAAACGCAAGGAGTCCGGGGACGTTCATGAGTTTCCCCCGGAGATCGTTCATCAACTCATTTTGCCCTCTTAAGTTATTTTTCTGTCGGTATTCGAGCGGTTTGAGCCGGACAAACGCAATGGCCTCACTCGGTTGGCCGAAACCACCACCGGCGCCGAGGCCGATGGCGGAAAACATGGTTCGGACTTCCGGCTGGTTCGCGATGATGTGTTCCACCTCACTCAGGTGTTCTTCCGTGTAGCTTTTGGTTGATCCTTCGGGGGCCTGCATAAAGATGACGAACTGTCCCTGGTCGGCGTCCGGGGTCATTTCCTTGCCGATGTTCTGGAACAGGAACCAGGTGCCCACTACGATTCCGATGGCCCCGATAATCAGCAGCCAGCGCACGTTCAGACATTTTCGCAGAAGATAGGCATACACAGAAGAAACCCGGTCCATGGTTCCATGAACCGTTTTGTAAAACCATCCCTCGGAGTGTTCCTCCTTCAGGTACCGGCTTCCGAGCATCGGAATAACGGTCAGTGACACCAGGTAGGAAATCATGATGGCACCGGCAACCGATATAGAGAATTCAAGAAAGTACTGCCCGATGATACCGGTAACAAACAGAAGCGGCATAAACACAACAACCACGCTGGCACTTGCCGTGAGCACCGCAAAGGCAATTTCGGCGGCCCCCTCCCGGGCGGCGGCCATCCGGCTTTTTCCCTCCTGGCGGTGTCGGAAGATGTTCTCCATAACCACCACCGAATCGTCGACCACGATGCCCACCGCCAGCACCATGGCCAGCATCGTCAGGTTGTTCAGACTGAATCCCAGGAAGTACATGACGGAAAACGCCGACACGATGGAGGTGGGAATGGAAATGATGGTAATCAATCCTGGCCGGCCGGACGCAAGGAACAGAAACACCACGATGGCCGCAAGAAGACCACCAAAGAACAGGTGTTCTTTCAGGTTGTCAATGGACTGCTGAATGTATTTGGAGTCGTCGGAGGCAATCTGAAGGGATATACCGGGGGGGGTTGTTTCCTTTATCTCGTCAAGTCGATTCTTGACACGGTTGATGACGGCAACCGTATTGGAGCCGGTCTGACGGACGATCCCCAGACCCACATTGGGCCGGCCGACGTACTCTCCCTGTTTGGTGAAGTGAGCGGTTACCTGAGTATCACGCGGTCCACGTTCGGCGTGTCCCACGTCCCGCAGTTCTATCTGTGTCTCTCCGCGGCGGGCAATCACCAGGTCGTTGAACTTTTCAACCGATTTGATGTCTCCCTGTGTGCGGACCGTGAACCTCCGGCCTTTTCCCTCGATTTCGCCACTGGGAAGTTCCTGGTTGTTGGTCATAAGTGCGTTTCGAACCTCTTCCACCGTAATGTTGTTTGCGGCCATTTTCTTGGGATCCAGGTAGATCCGGACGGAAAATTCCTGCAATCCGCCGAGTCGGATTCGACCAACACCCTCCAGGCGCTCCAGTTTGGGTTTTATGGTCTGGTCCGCGTAGGTGGATAATTCAATCTGATCACGGTGTTCGGAATTGACACTGATCCACATCACCGGTTGTTCGTCCGGATTGACTTTTTCGATGACCGGTTCCTCAATCTGTTCCGACCCGGGAAGCTGACCACGAATGGAATTGATTTTGTCCCGAACGTCCTGCACCGCCACGTCAATATCACGGTCCAGCGTAAATTCCGCCGTGATCTGAGCTCCCCCCGCTCCGCTGTTCGACTTCAGTGTTTTTACGCCCTGAATGGTGTTTACCTGTTCTTCAATGGGTTCGGTGACCTGTTTCTCCACCACCTCCGGGTTGGCGCCGGGGTAGGGAACCCTGACGTTTACGACGGGAGGATCGACATCCGGAAATTCCCGAACCGAAAGTTGCGACAGTGAAATGATGCCAAACACCACCAGGGCCGTGATGGCCATGACCGACATCACCGGTCGATCAATGCTTGTGTCGGAGAGAAACATTCGGTTTTAAATCCGAAATTCGAAATAAGAAATTCGAAAAATCCGAAATTCGAAATAAGAATTGTTGGAACACATTAGATGATCAAGAGGTGCCTTGAGAAATTATTTCCAGTTGTGAATTATCGAACCGAAAATTTTCATCAATTCCGTGGCCTCCTGGATCAGGTCATTTCGCTTTTTACTTAATTCTTCGTTGGAGTTCAGGTCCATAATTTTCAGCCAATAACGCGTTTCCTTTGCTTCTTTTCGACATACTTTGACTCTGTAGAGGAAATCATCTTCGCTAAGATGTTCATTGGCTTCAATATAATTCGCTCCTATTGAACCCGATGATTTGGTCAGCTGTTTGCAATCTTCAATATTGGTAATAGTCCGAGGAACATTCGAAATAAAATTGCGAACGTTCCTTGCGAACTTCTCGGTTCGTTCTTCAAGATCGTAATTAGTTTCACGCGAATCGGTTCGGTTCATATTTCGTGTTTCGAATTTCGAATTTCGGATTTCGAGTTTAGGGATTCGAGTTCCTCACATTCACGGGAACCCCGTCACTTACTTTCTGTAGGCCGCTGGTGATCACGGGCACGCCGGCGCTGAGATTTTGCCATTCCTCCTGTTCCGGGGATCGAATACCCCGGATTTCTACGGTGTCGTCGAATCGCTGTCCGATCTGTACCTGGTGAATGTGAGCTTTCCCGTCGGAGACCGTGTAGATGTATTTTTTGTTGTTTCTTGGAACAAGGGCCGTATCGGAAACCACGGGGGCGTCATGGCGAACGTTCGTGACGAGGTGGACCCGGGCAAACATGTTTGGATTGAGTTTCCCCTCGGGATTGCTCAGTCTGGCCTTTGCCGTTATCGTCCGGGATTGCCGGGATACGGACGGGGAGAGATAGAAGACGCTGCCCGAACGGGTTTCGTCCGGAAATGCTTCCACACGCACGTTAACAGTTTGCCCTTTTCGCAGCTGTGATTTGTGTTTCTCGGGAATGTCGAACGTCACTTCGATCGGGTCCCGTTTGACCACTTCCACCAGGGCATCTCCGGGCCGGACGAAACTGCCTTCGTCCTTCAGGCGTTCACCGAGTTCCCCTGCGAAGGGCGCCCGAATTTTTGTTTTGCTCAAACGTTCCTTTGCCCGTTCAAGTCGTGCCTCCGCCTGTTTTACGGCCGCTCTGGCCCGACTTACTTCGATTTTTGATCGGGTGAACTCGGCCTCGGTTGTGGCTCCCTTTTCGTGCATCATCTTCTGTCGTTGAAATTGGTCCCGGGCTTTTTCCAGTTCCGATCGGGCTGATTCGAGGCTTGCTTCCGCCTCCTGGCGTTCCACCTGAAGCAAATCATCATCCAGGGAGACAAGGATCGGTGCCTCCTCCGTTCCATTAATGGGGCCGGGGACGGATTCCCCTTCCTCAAAGTGAATTTTTTCAATTTTCCCCGCAATTTCGGAGCTCACCATCGTTCGTCTGGAGGCTTTCAGGGACCCAACCACCTCAATGGTTTCTTTCACGGTCTGGAGATTGGGTTTTCGGGCATCCACAAGCACGGAACGTGGGCCTTTCCGGGCGGATTCTTCTTCCTTGTCCTGACTCTGACCACATCCGATACCGAGAACGAGAAGAAGAGGTAGTGCGTATGTAAGTTGTTTTCGAAGACGGATCATAAGTACGGAATGAATAATTACTTCAGTATGTTTTGTACGAGTTTGGCGGTCTCCATCGTGCCGGCGGAAAGGTGGATGCGGAGGGCCGCGAGTTTTCGGGCATATTGTCCCCGCTTCAGGTTTCGTTCGGCCTCTTCGGCCGTCTCCTGCGCCCGGAGCACGTCGAGGTTAGTGGCGCTGCCGGCACTGTACCGGTCCGCCACGATTCGGGCGGCTTCCGCCGAGGCGTCCGCCCGGTTCCGCAGGTGAGAAATTGATTTGTTCAGGGACTCGTATTCATTCAGAGCCTCCCGGATTTCACGGCTGACCCGTTCGCGTGTTCGTTTGGCGCGAAGGCGGTTCTGACGAATCCGGCTGTGCTGGGTGGCCACCTCGGCTTCCCGGCCTCCCCCGTCGTAGAGGGTCCAGAGCGCGTCGATGCTCAGGGTCCAGTCGTTTACCTCGTTAAATCCGCCTTCAATTTCGGTCCACTGCGTGTACGTGAGGTCCACGGAGGGAATGTACCGGGAACGCGCACGGTCCAGTTCGGCGTTTGCCCGCTCGATGGCCTCCATGGCGATTTGTACGTCCTCGTTCCGGGACCGGGCTTTTTTTACGAGATGACGCCGTCCCGAATTCTGAAGTTTCGGTTCGTAATCCTCCTTCAGTTTTTCGGGAAGGGGATTCATCTGGAGAAGTTCTTCGAGCCGCGCCCGGGCGTTCTTTCGGTCCCGTCGTGCCTGGATCAGTTCCGTCCGTACGTTGCTCACACGGGAGCTGGCAAGCAATACTTCATCCCGTGAGGCTTCGCCCGCCTGCTTGCGTGCCCGGGTGACACTGTGGAATTCGCGGCTGCTTTTCAGTGCTGTTTGTAAACTCTTTATATCGGCCTCCAGCTGTAGGATTCGATAGAATTCGGAGGCCACCTGAAACAGCAATTCGTTCCGTTTTTTCTTGAACCGGAGCTGGCTAATTTTCCTTGTTTTTTCGGCGGATTCGAGCGCCGGAAAGAATTCGCCGTCGATGATCGGCTGGCTTGCGGTAAACCAGTATTCGGTGCGGTTTTTCGGCCGGAAGCTACTGCCCCCGAACTGGATTTCTGCCTCATCCTCCTCGAAGGAACCGTGTGCCTGTACGGTGGGAAGTATTTCGGCAATGGTCTTTCGTTTGGTGAGTTCCTGTTCGTAGACCTGTTCGGCCTGTATCCGAAGTTCCCGGGAGTGGTGCAGAGCCCGCAGCAGGCAGTCTTTTAACGTAAGAGGCCGGCCACTGATCCGGTTCCGGAGCCGGTTCTGGCCCGGTTCGGAACGGGTTTTCCGTTCCGGTGGTTTCTTCGGGGTATCCCTGTGATCGGTCCTCCGGAGATCGGCGTAGGTTTCCTCCAGGTAGATTTCATTTGCTCGATCACCGGACCAGCCACAGGAGAGAAGGGTTCCGGTAGCGGCGAAGATGAAAACCAGCAAAAACGTGGTGTGAAGGCGATTTTCTGTCATGCCTTGAGTCCATTCATAACAATGTCCACAAATTGGTCAACGATCTCCTCCTGTTCTCGATCGCCCGGCGTTGGATAACCAAAAATGTGTTCCAGCGTCAGCAGGTGAGTGATCATACCAATGAACCCCGTTGCAACCGTTTCCGGATCCCGGTCACGGAGTTTGTTTTCGTCCATCTGTTTCTGCAGATAACCGGTAAGGCGGGACCGGAGTTCGTCAACCCGTGCCTCGAAAAACATGTCCGCAAGTTCATTGTCTTCCAGGCCACTGTAGTACAGGAGGCGAAAGAACGTGGTGTCCTCGTTGCAGCGATTCACAATATTGCGTGCAAGCGTACGGAGAACCTCGTCCGGGCTCATCGAGTCAGAGTTGTCCGGAAACGCGGTACCGGGATTCTGATCGGCCTTGTGTTCGATCAGGGCACGGTACAGATTTTTTTTGGTGTCGAATAATTTCACGAGCATGGCCTCGCTGATTTCAGCCGCATCGGCGAGGTCGGTCATCCGCGTGCCGGCGAACCCATTTTCGGCGAATTCTTCGGCGACGCGTTTGAGGGTTTTTTCCTTTCGTTCCGCGAGGGGCAGTCGTGAACGTGAATCGCTGTCTGTCATGTGGTGGGCCCGATTGAAGATAAGTATGTATATGCTTACTTACTTATATCCAAGAAGGGTAGGGGTTTCAAGCACACGCTGTAAGATCCGGGTTGTTTGGTTTGTTTATGTTTGTCTTTCCCCATAAATCGCTGGTGTTCATGACGGGGTTCTCCCCGAAGAACAAACCTGAAACGATGCCGCCGTGTTCGTTGTAGTGTACGGAGGGCGACACCCGTCGCCCGGAGTGCACGTTATTTTTTGACGCCGGGTCAAACCTTTTTTCGAATA